>CAMDYX010000001.1 GCA_945910395.1 uncultured Agathobacter sp.
ATTTAACAAAATCAAGAATTTTTAAGGCGTGGTGGAATTTACCTCTGCACTGGAACTTAAAATTTCAAGTCAGCCTTTTTCATCTTCGGTTCACAAAGAAGGGATGCGATATAGGAAAAAATCAGGGCTGAGGATACACCTCCAGCACAGGCCTTGAAGCCGCCTAAAAATATCCCTAAAAATCCCTGTTCGTCTATTGCCTCCTTCACACCTTTCCAAAGCACATTTCCAAATCCTAAAAGCGGAACGCTTGCTCCTGCACCTGCCCACTGTGAAAATGGTTCATATACACCGAGGGCCCCAAGCACCGCTCCACCGCATACTAGAAGTACCATTATTCTTCCCGGAAGCAGCTTCGTTTTTTCCATCAAGATCTGCACCAGAGCGCAAATAATTCCACCGATAATAAATGCTTTTAAATAGTCCATCTCCCTATTTCTCCATTCTACCAAATAATCATCATCTTACATGTTCCATCACAACGCCATGGGCGATTCCCGGAACACTTTGTCCCTCGTTAAAGCTGACGGGGGATAAAAGTGCCCCTGTCGGCACAAACAAAATCCGCTTCAGTTCTCCCGAAGAAAGCATTGGAAGATAGTGCGCGCTTAAGGTCACTGCTGAGCAGCCGCAGCCGGAGCCTCCGGCTCCCGTTCCCTGAGTGTCCCCATCGTAGATTTTCATACCGCAATCCTCATGCACTGATGTGATATCGTACCCCTCTGCCGAGAGAAGCTCAAAAAGGATTTCCTGCCCAACCGTTCCAAGATCTCCGGTAATAATTTTGTCATAGTAATCTGGTTTCCGCCCAAAGTCTCTAAGGTGCTGGGCAATCAGCGCGCTGGCTGCCGGTGCCATGGCTGCTCCCATGTTCATGGAATCCTTGATTCCATAATCCACGATTTTTCCGGTGGTTACTCCGGTAATTTTTGCCAGCGGAACCACACCATTTTTAAATTCCGTTTTTCCATCCTTTTCCTTCACCGCACTATCTAAAGTGCTAAGTAAAAAGGCTCCGCTTCCTGTCACCGTCCAGGTTGCTGAACGCGGTCTTTGATTCGCATATTCCAGCGGAAAACGAAATTGCTTTTCCGCACTAGCGAAATGACTGGATGTCACCGCCAACACCCGGTCTGCATAGCCCGCGGCAACCGTCATTGCGGCAAGGGATAAGGACTCTCCGCAGGTAGAGCAGGCGCCATAAAGACCAAACAGCGGAATCTCAAAGCCCTTCAGACCAAAGGACGAGGCTATCGTCTGCCCAAGCAAATCTCCCGCAAACAAATACCGTACATCACTTTCTTTTACTTTTCCCTTTCCGAGAGTGAGGGTTACCGCCTCCTTCTGCAGGGAGCTTTCCGCTTCCTCCCAGGTATCCTGACCGAATTTGTCATCCGGACCAATCACATCAAACTTATCCCCAAGGGGTCCTTCCCCTTCCTTTGTACCAACCACAGATGCTGTGCTCATAATAAAAGGAGCCTCTGCAAAACAGAGACTCCCGGTTCCTCTTTTCTGATCCATACCATCTTCCCCATTTCTCAAAAATATTACTTTTTCAAAATTATCGTTTTGCAAAACGATACTTACTAAAATAGTATGGAAAATTTTTATAAAATTATTCTATGTATCCCTTTTCGGAAAAGTGTTCCTAAGAATGAATTTGCATATTTGAATCAGAACGTTTAAAAAGCGTCGGCACTTAATGAGCAATTTATTGCGAATTTAGTACCGTTACGCTTTTTACAAACGAGAGTGGGTTCTGATTCAAATATGCAAATTCATTCAGAAACACTTTTAAGAAATGAGAGTTTTGTTATTTGCCATCATAGCAAACAACCGATCCAACCTCATATCCTTCCAGCGCTTTTCTTCCTTCCAGACCGGCAAGCTCGATAAGGAAAATCATCTTAACGACCTCTCCTCCAAGCTGTTCTACAAGGTGGGCTGCTGCCTTCATGGTTCCGCCCGTTGCAATCAGATCATCTACAAGAACCACCTTCTGGCCCGGCTTGATTGCGTCCTTGTGAATCTCAATCGTAGCTGTGCCGTACTCAAGGTCGTATGTCTCAGATACGGTTTCACAGGGAAGCTTTCCTGCCTTACGGATCAGCACAAAGGGCTTATGTAACAGATAAGCGATGGGCATACCAAAAATAAATCCTCTGGACTCTGCTCCGGCGATCACATCACAATCCAAGTCCTCGATAAGCTTCGCCATTTCATCAATTGCAAGCTTTAATCCATCTGCATCCTGTACGACACTAGTCACATCACGAAACATAATTCCCGGTTCAGGAAAATCCGGAATCGTTCTGATATAATCTTCTACTTTTTTCATGCTTTTATCCTCTTTTCTTATATTTATAGTTTCTTCTTGTATAACAATGCTCTTTGTATCTGCCGGGATATGCCCTTCTGCGCACTACTTTACCTTCGTATAATCCCGACTCGCAGTATCCACCACATCACAGACACTAAGTACATCCTCCTTCACCGTGAAACGGATATCATATCCTGCAAACAGCATCCCATAGATATATTCCGGCTTTTTGTTGTATGCCGCTCTCGGATCCTGGGAAAGCACATCAAGGGCAGCCTGTCTGATATCCTTCGGAAGCCTCTCTAACAATTCTTCCGGAAAGATTACCTTTATCTGATCGTCCTTGTGTTCCTCGCCAAAGCTGCCCCTTGCCTCCGGATGGCTATCCGCATAGGGCAGATAGGGCTTTATGTCATAAATCGGAGTATCGTCCAACAAATCCGCCCCCGAAACCACCAGAATCGGTCCTCTTTTCTCATCGAACCGAATTTCCTCCAATCTCACACAGGACAGTCCGATTGGATTTGGCCGGAATGGAGAGCGGGTAGCAAACACTCCCTTATGGACTTTTCCGCCAAGTCTCGGCGGTGTCACCGTAAGTGAAACGTTCTCCTTTTTGGATTCGGAAAATTCCCAGATCAACCAAAGATGGGAAAACTCTTCGATTCCTTTTATAGCAGCCGGATCGCGGTATGCCGGTTCAAAACAGATCTCTCCTCTTAAGCTTGGAACAAGACCGTTCTGTCTTGGAATTCCAAACTTACTGCCAAACTCGGTATGAATTCGTGCAATGATTTCCATAGGAATCCACCCCTTTTGGGTATGAACAATACCCTGTCTATTCCACTTCATTTTAACAAATTGTAGAATATATTACAATCTTTTCATATCTCCCATTTCGAAAAAGTGTTCCTAAGAATGAATTTTGCTATTTGAATCAGAACGTTTAAAAAGCGTCGGCACTTAATGAGCAAATACTTACGAATTTAGTACCGCTACGCTTTTTACAAACGAGAGTGGGTTCTGATTCAAATAGCAAAATTCATTCTTAGGAACACTTTTTCGAATACACAAGAAAAGCCATGCTAACGGGAGTAAAGCACTTCCCATTACCATGGCTTTTTTCCATTTTACAGATATCTTGCAAAAATCATAAGTGTACAGATCAAAAGTACAATAATGGTTGCCGGTACATTTTTCTTGCAGTAGGTGCCCCAGTCAATCGGATGACCAGCCTTTGCGGATGCTGCACATCCAACAACATTTGCAGATGCACCGATCGGTGTAGCAGAGCCACCGATATCAGTTCCCATTGCAAGAGCCCAGGCTAAGGTTGCAAGCGGAATTCCTGAATCTGCGGAAAGGGATGCGATAACAGGAACCATAGTCGCTGCAAAGGGAATATTATCGATAAATGCAGATGCGATTGCAGATACCCAGATAATGATAGCAATCATAATATATGGGTTTCCACCGCTTACATTTTCAATAAACTGTGCAATGAGCTCTAGGATTCCGGTCTGTTCCAGACCTCCCACTACGATGAAAAGTCCGATGAAGAACAACAGGGTCTTGTAATCCACGCCCTTAAAAATGTGCTTAATTCCATCCTTACCTGCAACAATTGCTGTGGTAATTACCGTAAGAATTGCAATTCCGATACCGATGGTTGCAACGGTAAGTCCTGTAGTTGCGTGTGTCACAAGAAGAACAACGGCAATTGCAAAAATAATGCAGCTGATGAAAAATCCTTTGCGGTCAAGAATTGCACTCTTCGGATCCGGCATCCGGGAAAGGTCCACAGAAGCCCCTTCTGTATTCTTAAGCTCCTTTCTATTTGCAAAATAGAAGAATACCACAACCACAATCAGGCATACAAAGGCAATGATACCGGTATTTTCCAAAAACTGTGTGAATGAGTATCCGAAAGCTGTTCCGATGATAATGTTTGGCGGATCTCCGCACATGGTTGCGCTTCCACCTAAGTTTGCACAGAATACCTCTGACATAATCATTGGTACCGGGTTAAACCCAAGCAGCTTTGCAAGCTCTAATGTAACTGCTGCAAGGAATAAAATAACGGTAATACTGTCAATAAACATTGCAAGAATAAAAGACATAACCATAAATGCAATGTAGATTGCAATGGTCTTGTAATTCACTGCCTTGGCAATTCTCATACAAAGCCAGCGGAAAAATCCGGTTCTTGCCATTCCTTCCACCATGATCATCATTCCACATAAGAAGAAGATGGTTGACCAGCTGATTCCGGAAGAAGTCTCCTCGGCCTGTCCGGCAACATACCAGAAGTCCGAAGTAAAGATTCCTTTAAAATTCAGGGTATCTACTAATGCGTTGAGTCCGTTTAACGCACCGCCGGACGCAAGTCCGCCGATTCCGAAAACACCAACGATAGTAAGAAGACCTGCCGTAAGTGTAATGTATTGCTTTTCAACCTTTTCCATGATGATCATAACGAACATCACAACAAAGATTGCAACAGCAATCATACGTGCTACTAACATTTGTTTCCCTCCTTAGAATGTTTTTGTGTCCGAAAGTCTCTTGGCCTTTCAGTTTCTTGGCAATATAGAACTTTCGAACTATTCATTTTCAATTCCTTGAGTATTGTACTCCTCGTTTTTTGAAAAATAAATATACAAAATCACCAAGAAGTAAACTTTTTCACGACGTATGTTGCACTTTGTGCACTATCATCTTTCGGCGAAATATTAGAATTGACATAAAATGTATCCAGACCCTTATTTTGGGCGCCCGCAATGTCTGTCTTAGAATCATTTCCGATAAAAAGTGTGGTCTTTGGATCCAGCTGATATTTTTCGATCATTGCATCGAAGAAACGCGGGTCCGGCTTCCTTGTCTTATAATCCGATGAAATCAAAATTCCGTCAAAATATTTTGCAATATCAAGCACATGCATCTCATATTCGGTAAAAATCCGCTGGGCGTTTGATAACAGGTATACCTTTTTCCCGGCCTTTTTCAAGGACTCTAACATCCTTCCTGTATTGGGATACACGCGGACATATTCGGTGGAAAGCACCCGGAAAAACTGCCCGGTATGAACAGCAAGCTTTTCATCTGCTTCAACACCCTTTCTCCTGTACAATTCCGCAAAAACCTCTGTAATTTCTATCTCCGGAGAAGCCTCATGAGCGTATCTTTCATTCTCCTCCAGCTCGCTCTTTAATGCCAGTTCCTTTCCTTTTACGAGTTCTTCGTATGCCTCTTTTAATTCCTCCGGCTCGTAAAGCGCATCATAATACCCATAAAAAAGCGCCAGCTTCTTCCAGAGAATGGGATCATCCTCCTCGGTATGTATGTCCACCAGGGTTCCATACAAGTCAAATGCATAGGCTTCATAATCCATTGGTAAAACTGCTTCCTTTAACTCTTTCATCCTAACGTATTCTCCTTTTTATCAAATTCCTTTTCGGAATTGTGTTCCTAAGAATGAATTATGCTATTTGAATCAGAACGTTTAAAAAGCGTCGACACTTAATGAGCAATTTATTGCGAATTTAGTACCGCTACGCTTTTTACAAACGAGAGTGGGTTCTGATTCAAATATGCAAATTCATTCGGGAACACTTTTCCGAAATGGAATTTTATCAATTGTGTTATACATCATGTTCATTATATAGGAATTCCTTCCTCAGTTGAAGCAGAATTTTTTTCTCCAGCCGGGATACCGCTACCTGATTGGTTCCAAGAGCCTGCGCTACCTCGCTCTGTGTTTTGCCCTCCATATACCGCATCCGAATCAGCTTTTCTTCCTCCGGCTTAAGCCCTTCAAGAAGCTGCCTGATTGCCAGCTGGTCGATAAAAGCACCGTCCTGATTTTTTTCATCCACCAGAAAATCCCCGATGCTTGCCGACTTTTCTCCTCCATCGGCCCCATTCCCCGCAACCGGAGCATAGATGGATTCCACCACAACATTTGCTTCAAGTCCCTGTAGAATTTCCTCCCTGGTCAGTCCCGTGGTCAATGAGATTTCTTCTATGGTAGGCTCCACACCGTTTCTCTTTTCCAGCTCTTCCTTGGCCGCTGCAATTTTTCTTGCATAGTCCTTCATCTGACGACTCACATGAATCATTCCGTCATCCCGCAAAAAGCGTTTGATTTCGCCGATGACCAGAGGAACCGCATAGGTAGAAAAGGCGTATCCCAGAGTCTCATCAAACTTATCCGCCGCTTTTGTTAGTCCGATCACTCCTATTTGAAAGAGGTCCTCCATTTCGTATCCCCGCCCACCAAATCGCTTCAACACCATATAGACAAGTCCAAGGTTATCCATCACAACCTGGTTTCGATCTTCCCGGGAAATCACGGACACTCACAGGTATCTGCTTTTGTCTCTTCCTCGTTTAAGTTTTTTTTCAAAGTCACCTTTGTTCCCACACCCGGCTTAGACTCTACACTTACCTCATCCATAAAAGCCTCCATAAAGGAAAATCCCATTCCCGTTCGCTCCAGTGTTGGTTTTGTCGTAAAAAGAGGCTGCATAGCCTCCCTGACATTTTCGATTCCAACACCCTGGTCCTCTATTTCTATGTAGATCCAGCCCTCGTTTATGCTGCACCGAAGCTCTACCTTCGGAAAGCTCTCCTCCTGTTCATCCATCCGCTGTTCATTGTCAATTTCAATGCCGTATCCATGGACAATGGCATTCGTTACAGCCTCAGAAACCGCTGTTTTTACATCGGCAAGCTCCTCTAAGGTTGGATTTAATTCTGCCAGAAAAGCGGCAACCATCATTCGCGCCAGGCTTTCGTTGACGGACCTTGCATCAAAGCTTGCACACATGCTGTTCTTAATTTGCTCTTTCATTTTTATACCTCCACTCTCGCAATGATTCGATCCAGCCCGGAGGAACCAAAAAGCTTTCCAATTCGTTCATTTACACCACAGGCCATCACTTTTCCTCCATATAACATCAGCTTCTTGTGTCTGCCGATTACAACCCCTACGCCGGAGCTGTCCATAAAATCTGTACCCGAAAAGTCAAGAACCAGCTCCCGGACATTCCCGGCATCTATCATACAGTCGATCTGTGTACGAATCATAGATGCGCTATGGTGATCCAATTCCAAGGGCATATGATAAACCATCCTGGTTCCGCTAATTTCATAATTCTGTTCCATAATCCTTTCCTCCTTTTATATGTTTCATTCTAAAAAAGTGCTCGCAAATGACGCTTGCTGTTTGTATAACTCCCTTTTCGGAATTGTGTTCCTGAATAAATTTTGCTATTTGAAGCAGAACGTTTAAAAAGCATCGGCACTTAATGAGCAATTTATTGCGAATTTAGTACCGCTATGCTTTTTACAAACGAGAGTGGGTTCTGATTCAAATATGCAAATTCATTCGGGAACACTTTTCCGAAATGGGATTTGTATAATTTCGCAGGTTGATTTCCTTCCAGTACCTAAAATCTTTGAAAAAAGAGTCATTTTAAGCGTTTTTTATGGCCGATTGTATAATTTCACCAGATAATTTTTAGCCTGTACCTAAGGAATTGCAAATATTAGGTATACAGCGAAACCAACTCTTCAAAAAAACACAATTCGAACGAAAAATCCGCAATTTGAAGCTGTTTTTCAAGGATTTTAGGTATATGACGATTTTAACACCTCAAATCTTGCCAAATTCCACAATTCTGATCCAAATATGACTCAAGTCCAACCCATGCCCATTTCTATGGGCATCTTATAAAAAGGAAAAGACACCATAAGTTTTCACTTAAAGTGTCTTTTGTAATATTCTTTATTCAACACCGGTTTCACAACAGCGTTGCTAAAATGAATTATTCTATTCGATATAATTTGCTGCGGTTCTCGCACGCTCTGTTCCCGGATAATTATCCGCTACATACTGGTAATGTGGAATAGCGGCCTCCAGATTATCACTCTTCCGGTAGGACTGTGCCAGATAGTAGGATGCATATCCCTCATCATAATTCGGGTCCTGCTCCACGACTGCAGCAAGAGACTCACACGCAGTATCGTAATCTCCATTGCTGTATGCCGCATAGCCCTGTTGATAGAGCTCGTCAAGATAAGATGCGGTCACCTCTTCATTGACGGTATTGTAAATTTCCATTGCACTTTCACTCAGGTACGAAGTATCCACCTCCGCAAGAGCATTTCCTGCAGTAAGGATATCCTTTCCCGCAAATGCCACATATGCATTCAACAGCTTTTCATAGGCCGAAACCCGGAAAAGTACTGCTTTCGATTCGCTCTCTGCGGTGGAAACATCCCCCTTCAGATCTGCAATCTGATCCTCTAAATCTGCAATCTGGCCGGTGTAGGTAGCAATCATATCATTTGCTTCCAGAACCTGCTTATTTGCTTCGCTCTGTGCCGTCTTCTTTACACTTGGCACAATAAGGAATGCCGTAACCGCAGCTCCGATTACAAGTCCGAGCAGAATATATAAAAGTGTCGCGCCAAGGGAATATTCCTTAAAGCGTTTCGGCATGATGATGGTCTCATTTCCGCTTTGGTAGGAAATCAAATCATCCTGATCCGGCTTTGTTTTTTTCGCATTAGCATTCTTCTCTTTTAAGCCTGCATTAACCTCTTTGAGATATCGACGTGTCAAGGTATTATCGGTATCGATTTTTCCTGCCACCCGAAGGGTCTTCTTCGCAAGCTCCAGCTTCCCCTCCTGTATATACAAAAGAGCCAGAAGCTGATGCCCCTTTACCAGATTCGGGTTTAGTGCAAGAACCTTCTTCAGCTGGATAATGGCAAGATCCCTGCTGTCCTGCCTACAGTACAGCAGGGCCTGATTATACTTTTTTATGGTCTGGTTCACCGTCTTTAGGTGCGCCTGATTCTGCTGTATCTCGTCCAGATAAAAGCTTGCACGATTATCCTCCTGCTGATAGCTTTTACTGATGACCCATTCACTGAGTGCGTCAACTACCTCGCCCATCTCATAATATACAAGGCCAAGCAGGTTTCTTGCTTCAATATGATATTTATTGAAGCGGAGTGCCCCCTTTAAGCTTAAGATTGCCCCGGACAGATTGCGCACACTGGCCTTTTCAAGGCCATCATTATAATAAGAGTTGGAAATGCGTATCGCCTTTTGAAAAATATGAAGGTCTGCTCCACAGGATGGACAGCTTTCCCCTTTTCCGGCGTCCGCACCACATCTATAACAAATCATATCAAACCTCGCGTATTTATCTAATCTGCTTTAACTCCTGCAACAGCTCATTCATAATATCCGCCACATCTGTCAAATCATGGTTATATATTGCTGACTCAGCCTCTTCTACCTCAAGACTCGGCTGAAAGTTCTTAAGTTCTTCTTCAAAATTAATCACAACAAATCAACCTCCATACTTTTTATCTTACAATATAGTGGTTTTTCTTTGCAAGCACATTACGCCGCAAAAAAAGAGATTATCCGACAAGCTCTCCTTTTACAGAGAACATCACAAGCTGTCCGTCCCGCAGGACATACTGTACGGCATTCTGCTGCTCCTTCACTCGGACCAGCACCTCATTTATGGAAACATCCACGCCCGGGAATACATCCTGTGAAGCCTTAATGGTGGCCCCCTTTGCACTCTCAATCAAAGTTCTAAGCTTTGCTAACTTATCCTTTGCGGATGCAGCATCTGCCTGCTTTGCAATACGCGCACGAAGAAGAGCTACCCGCCGCTCATCGTTCTTTACATCCACATTCATCTGGGCTGCCATCTGATCAAACTGCTGCAAACCACTATTGATTTTAAAAATCATTTCATTGTCATCATCTAATTGTTTTTTCAGATTCTCTACTTCTAGCAGGGTCTCATGAAGGACTCCGGCACGAATCGAAGTGTGGATTTCGTTTGGATTTCCAAAATTAAAGGCCTCCACACCTCTTGCACCATATACTGTTCCGCCAACAATTGCAGCGTGTTTTCCATTGATAAACACCTTGTCCCGGCAGAAAATATCACTGCTTAATGTGGAATTTGCTTCCAAGAATCCATCGGCTTCAATTTTTGCATATTCAATAAACTTTGCGTATACATTGCCCTTGGTCCGGATGATTCCCTTGTATCCTCCCAAAAAGCCACCCCGCAGAATGACATCCTTTCCCGCATCAATGACACAGGCTTCCGCCGTTCCGTCAATGGTAACCGTTCCGGTCGCCTTAATGGTAGTTCCTGATGTCACGTTTCCATGCACCAGCACATCTCCTCTGAATTCAATGTTTCCTGTCGTAAGATCAACGTTTCCGTTGATTTCATAGATTGGCAGAATGGAAATTCGTCCCCCTACCATATCAATTTTTCCGGTAAGGGATGCTGTATAGGTCTTTCCATCCTCGGATTTTTCAAACCCTTTTCCCATAAGAGGAGGCAGCGGCCTTCCTCTTTTTGCCATAATCAGCTTGCCGCAGACCGTCATACCATGGTGTCCGTCAATCGGCTCATGATATACCGCAATCACCTGTCCTTCATCTACCATCTCAATGGCATGGATCGACCAGTAATCTACACTTCCATCCGCCCGAATCACCGGCTTCTTGTCCGGATTCGTATTGAACATATACTCATAATATGCATCTGTTCCGTCTGCGCTTGGTGTTCCCTGGGCTACAAGCCGCTCCCTTCCATAGCACTCCGTCTCAAGCATCTCATCGATCACCGATTCATCGATGCCCACTTTCACCCTTGTCTGGGTAAGAGCCGCCATGACTTCGGATTTGGAATAATATTCATTTTTTCCTAAAAACGGGAGCATCAGATACGCTTCCATCTCATCGTGAGAAAGTCGTACCGATATTTCCCTTTTTACGTCATTTGCCATAGGCGTCCCTTCGTCTGGTGCAATGGTATGCTACCCCAAGTTTATTCGTCTACATAATATCATTTAATGCCTCGTAGTTCAAGACTCAAAAAAAGTCCCAAAGATACCGCTACATATAGTATTTCGGCAATCTGTGGGACTTCCTTATATTGGTTTTTAAGTTAATTCGCTTTTTCGAAAATTTTCTTTGAAAATACTATTTCATCTGGGCAAGTCTGGCTTCTACTTCTGCCATCATCTGCTCGTACTTTGCCATCTTTGCCTTTTCTTCCTCAACCTTCTCCGGCTTTGCATTGGCTAAAAACTTCTCATTGGAAAGCATTCCCTTCGAACGGGCAAGCTCCTTGGTAAGTTTTTCCTTTTCCTTGGTAAGGCGTTCCTTTTCCTTTTCGAAGTCAACCAGATCCTCCAGTGGAAGATATGCTACTGCCCCCGGAATAACTACAGAGACTGCATCCTCTCCGATTCCGGACTTGTCGGACTCTACAACGATTTCACTGGTAAAGGCAAGGTTTACATATACTTCCTTGTTCTCCTCGAAAACCTCGCGAAGACCGGCATCCTCAGATACAATGAAAAGTTTTGCCTTTCTGGAAGGCGGAACATCCATCTCGGTGCGGACGTTACGGATTCCCTTTACAAGATCCTTGCAGTGCTCGATGGCAGCTTCCTCCTTCTCAAAGCTCCACTGGGCCTTATACTCCGGCCATGAGGAGAGCATGATGGTTTCTTCCGTCTTCTCACCCTCCGCAATTCCATAGGTCTGTAAAGAGCAGAAAATTTCTTCCGTAATAAATGGCATAAACGGATGAAGCAGCTTAAGTGCATTTAAAAGAACAGTCTTTAACGTCCAGAGTGCAGCATTTGCAGATGCCGGATCCTCCTCCTTCTTGTAGGTACGAACCTTTGCGATCTCAATGTACCAGTCACAGAACTCATCCCAGATAAAATCATATACCTTGGAAACTGCGATACCAAGCTCGTACTTATCCATATTCTCCGTAACATCCTTTGCCAGGGTGTTTACTTTTGAAAGAATCCACTTATCCGCTGCATGAAGTTCCTTGTCCGAAGGTGTGGTAAGAACAACATCCTCCAGATTCATCATAATGAAACGGGAAGCATTCCATACCTTATTTGCAAAGTTTCTGGAAGCCTCTACTCTCTCCCAGTAAAAACGCATATCATTTCCCGGTGCGTTTCCGGTAATCAGGGTAAGACGAAGCGCATCGGCGCCATACTTATCAATCACCTCAAGAGGATCAATACCATTTCCGAGAGACTTACTCATCTTGCGACCCAAAGAATCCCGGACAAGACCATGGATCAGTACCGTATGAAACGGCGCCTTTCCGGTATGCTCGATTCCGGAGAACATCATTCGGATAACCCAGAAGAAAATGATATCGTATCCCGTTACCAGTACATCGGTAGGATAGAAGTAATCCAGATCCTCCGTTTTTTCCGGCCAGCCAAGAGTGGAGAATGGCCACAGGGCTGAAGAGAACCAGGTATCAAGAGTATCCGGGTCCTGACGCATTTCCTTTTGGCATTTTGGACACCTACAGCTGTTTTCCTTGGTTACAACAAGCTCTCCGCAGTCATCACAGTAAAATGCAGGAATCCGGTGTCCCCACCAGAGCTGTCTGGAAATACACCAGTCACGAATGTTCTCCAGCCAATGATAGTAGGTCTTGTCAAAATGATCCGGAACAAATCTGGTTTCTTTATTCTTTACCGCCTCAATGGCAGGCTTTGCCAGCTCTTCCATCTTAACGAACCACTGCTTTGATACCCGGGGCTCAACGGTTGTGCCGCAACGATAACAGGTGCCAACATTATGGGAATAATCCTCAATCTTAACAAGAGCTCCTTCCGCTTCAAGAGCCTTTACAATGGCTTCTCTCGCCTCATAGCGATCCATTCCCGCAAACTGCGGATAATCCTCTACGATCTTTGCATCCTCTGTAAGAACATTGATCACCGGCAGATTGTGACGAAGTCCAACCTCAAAATCATTTGGGTCATGGGCCGGGGTAATCTTAACTACACCGGTACCAAATTCCATCTCTACATAATCATCCGCAATGATCGGAATCTCCCGGTGAACGATAGGAAGAATCACGGTTTTTCCTACGAAATCCTTGTAGCGCTCGTCCTTTGGATTTACAGCAACCGCGGAGTCTCCAAGCATCGTCTCCGGTCTTGTGGTAGCCATCTCGATATATCCGGAGCCGTCAGAAAGTGGATAGCGCAGATGCCAGAAGTGTCCTGCCTGATCCTCATATTCTACCTCCGCATCCGAAAGGGAGGTAAGGCAGTGCGGACACCAGTTGATGATACGCTCGCCCCGGTAAATCAATCCCTTATTGTAAAGATTTACAAATACTTCCTTTACAGCGGCATTGCAGCCCTCGTCCATGGTGAAACGTTCTCTTTCCCAGTCTGCGGAGGAGCCCAGCTTGCGAAGCTGTTTTACAATTCTTCCGCCGTATTCATCCTTCCATTCCCATACCCGGTCTAAGAATTTTTCTCTGCCTAAGTCCTCCTTGGTAAGACCCTCCTCCTTAATCTTCTCTACAACCTTTGCCTCTGTTGCAATGGAAGCATGGTCCGTACCCGGAAGCCACAAAGCAGAATAGCCTTGCATTCTCTTATATCTTGTCAGAATATCCTGCATGGTGTTATCCAACGCATGTCCCATGTGAAGCTGGCCGGTGATGTTTGGTGGGGGCATCACAATGGTAAACGGCTTTTTGCTTCGATCTACTTCTGCGTGGAAATAGCCGTTCTTTTCCCACTTTTCATACAAACGATCCTCAATATCCTTCGGATCGTAAGTCTTACTTAATTCCTTACTCATATCCTTACCTCCTAAATTTTTTTACTCTATAGAGAAAAAAACGCCCTCCATGTGAAAGCTTCACATGAAGGGCGAATGAACGCGGTACCACCTTCTCTTTCTGTCGGAGATGCCTTAGCAGTCTCGAACAGCTCGACTCCTTAACGCGGATGAAACGGAAGAACTTATTTCATGTCAGATGTATCTTTTTCAAAAACCTCCATCATGAATTTCTGGGTTCTTCGGCTGGGAAGCTACCTTCCATAATTCTTTGTCCAGACATCTCTCAGCCGTCGAATGTCATTCTCTGGGGAACTGTAAATCATGTACTCCTCTTCCTTTATCGCCATTATCAACTTATCTTTTTTCTATCTTACGTTCACATTTTCCTTTTGTCAAGAGCATTTTATTTATTGCTCATCTAATTCCAAAAGTTCCTCAAAATTCTCCATCGGAACCGGCCTTGAATACAGATACCCCTGTGCCATGTTGCATCCGATCTGTTTTAGAAATGCCGCCTGTTCCTTTGTCTCCACACCCTCGCAAAGCGTTTTGATGCTGATTTTGGTTGCCATCTCCACAACCTGTTCAACGATAATACTGCTCTTCTCGGACTCATCGGTTTCATTGAGGAATTCCCGGTCGATTTTCAGTATATCCACCGGCATCTCCTTTAAGAGATTCAGGGACGAATAACCACTTCCAAAATCGTCAATGGAAATCGAAAATCCCGCGCTCTTGCATTCCCGGATAAAATCAATGATGTTTCGCTGTTTACCACCTAAAACGGTTTCGGTAAGCTCCAATTCAAGAAGCTCATGGGGAACCTCGTAGCGGTCGGTTAAAGCAATCAGCTTTGGTAAAAAGTCGCTGGTTCCAATATGTGTTCTGGATACATTCACGGAAACCGGTACCGTCCTCTTTCCTTCCTTTAAGCGTCGGCTTTGCAGCTTTAAGACTTCCTCATACACGAAAAAGTCGAGCTGTACAATGAAGCCGTTTCTTTCAAATATCGGGATAAATGCTCCCGGTGAAATGAGGCCCTCCTTCGGATCATTCCAGCGGACCAATGCCTCCGCTCCGATGATTTTTTCCGTTTTCAAAAGATATTTCGGCTGATAGTATACCGTAAATTCGTGTTCTCTTAAGGCATCCTCCATCCGCTTTTCAATGGCAGCCTCCGCCCGGATTTCCTCTTCCATATTTTCGTCATAATATGCAATGAGCTTCGTATGATCCCGCTTAATGGACTTTCTGGCTGCAGCCGCTGCATCTATATACTGTCCGATGGCTTCCTCATTTTTATTCTCCCTGATGGTATAGATACCAAATTTCATAGCCGGCTTATAATGCTGCATAATGCCATTATTCTCAAACACGATCTCAGCCGTCAGTTCCTTCAGCAGATCTTCTATATCCGATCTGCTTTGTGTCAGAATGAAAAACTGATCTCCCATCTCCCGGGCATATAATGCCTCTTTTCCAAAGGTCTTACGAAGCCGCTCCGCAATTACAAGCAAAACCTTGTTTGCAGCCTTTTCGCCAAAATCATTATTGACATATTTAAAATGCTCCATATCCATGGAAATCATCTGATATTCTTTTTGGCTTACTCTGGAAAGCTCTTCCTTAGCCTTCACACGAAAGCACACGCCGTTCCAAAGTCCGGTAACGGAATCGGTCATTGCCATATGATGGAAATGGCGTTCCCTTGACCAAAGAAAGAAGAAGTACACCAAGGATATGATTCCAATGATACACACCATAAGGGGCAACGCCTGCCGAAGAATATCCCGCACATTCGGTTCATATACAATGTTCACCGAATTTTCAATGGTGCAATTTTTAAAGGCCTCTTGCGGAATTTTCCTGATTGCCTTATTTACAATCTGCTGAAGCAGCTTGGCATTTTCCCCCGCAAAGGCGCATCGAATCGGAATATCCACGCTGTGCATCGGAAATACCGCCAGATTCTTATAATTATTCATGTTGTAGACGGTCTGCAAAAAAACGGAATTCACCAGCGTTCCGTCTGCCTTCTGATCCTCCACCAGCTTCAGACAGTCCTCAACATCTTTTCCCAGAATGATTTCCCAATCCGGATAGGTCACCTCCACATATTTCTGAATACCCACATAATTTTCCGGAAGAGCGATCTTTAGTACATCCTCAAGGGAGTCTCCGACACGGGCAATCATGGTATAGCTGGCACTTATGTGGGAATCAGCATAAATCAGCCCATACTGGTCTGCAAGCTCTTCATTGATATACATACCGGCGGACATATCTGCCTGACCACTCTGAAGCATCTCCCATGCGTTTTTGTATTCCTGAAGCGGTAAAAATTCAAAGCAAAGACCGCTTTCCTTTTCAATGAGGCGCATTGCGTCCGCATATATTCCCTTATATTCTCCGGTTGCCGGATCCACATACTCAACCGGGTAGCTGTTTGCATCGCATACCACACGAATCGGCTGCCCGCTTTGAATAAGCTCATACTCCTCTCTTGTTCTTCCGGTCAGTGCATCAATCGGTCTGCCATAGTAGGTCTCATACAGAATAGCTTCCACAAAGGGTTGCTTTAGTTTAATCTGACGAGCCGCATAATCAATCTGCTCCATAAGCTGTGGATTATTCTCCGATACTGCAAAATACTGATTTCGCACTCCAGCCTTCGCCACATATTTATACCCGGTCAGATCTCTCTGGTTGGATGCAAGCATCAAATCTGCTCTTCCATCCTCAATTGCCGCCTCCATCTCCGCAAAGCTGTTACAGTATACCGGCGTATAGGTAATCTGTTGGTCCTTTGCAAATTGTTCCAGCATTTCCTGCATATTGCGGCTTTTATTCACAGCAATGCGCTTTCCGTTTAATTCCTCGTATTCTTCAAAGAAAATACTCGTATCATCCTCTTTTGCACAAATAAGACCATAGTAAAGACTGCTTCTATCCTCGCTTAAGATCAACCCTTCTGTACCGGCCCAATCCTCCGATAAATCACAGAGGAGATCAATATTTCCGTTCAAAAGCTCCGAGATTCGTGTTTCCTCTGTCACCGGCACATATTCGTATTCCCATCCGGTGTAAGCGGAAATCATCTTCAAATACGCCACACCATAGCCAGAAAACTCCCCATCTTTTTCCACGATCATCTGCCCATAATCCGTATAACCCACACGGACAAGCTTTCCGTTCTCCAGACCACTCGCCTTTGCAGGAACAGAAATGCCTGTTATTTGCAAGATCATAACCAGCAGGATCACCGGTATCAACCATTTTCCCTTACACCACTTGTTTTTCATATGCACACGCCAAATCCTTTCTCCTAAAGAATGGCTACCTTATCGATTGGTAAACTTGCTATTATTGTAGCAAATTCCGTTACCGTGTGCAATTCCAAAACTTAATTCAATGTCTTTACCAGACTCTGGTATACAAATTCACGAATTGCCTCATCACCGATTCTATGATACCGGTTCTCCTCCGGTCCCATCACAACAAAGGCATACTCTACCACGGCGGTCAAAAGGGCAAGACTTCGCTTTCCGGTATCCGTTTCTTTAAAAACGCCTTCCTTATAGCCGTCCTCCATGAAACGGTCAATCATTTCGTAGATATATCCGGAAGCTTCACTTCCAAATTCTTTCATAATACAGTCCCCGCCGGATTTCTGCTCAACAGAGCCTGCTGCATAGGAATCCTCCGGGTGCAGACTTGCCCGAAGAAGCTGCGAAAACATCTCATTGTATTCCTTATTCTCTTTAATCCAGTCAAAAATCCGGTAAAAACGCTCTTTAAAATGCTTCAATTTAAAAACCGCCTTTGTAAGCTCCAGGATTTTTCTCGAATACTCGTACATTAACGCATGGGCAATCAGCTCCTCCTTGGAAGAAAAATACTCATAAGCCGTGCCTTTCCCGATACCGGCCTTTTCCGTAATATCCTGCACTTTTAACGCCCGGATATCTTTCCTTTCTTTTACAAGAACAGAGACAGCCTCAAACATGAGGCGCATCTTTTTCGATGGATTTTTTAGTTTTTCTGTATCAATTACGATTCCTTTTTCCATACCAGACTCCTCTTTCCTCATTCGTTCTGTCCGGACGATTCCAATTACAATTCTTCCTCTACCATGCTCTTTTCACGGTTAAATGCATCGTAAAGGCACGGAATTACAATAAGGGTCAGAATTGTTCCGTACAAAAGACCTCCAACAATGGTAATCGCCATTGGCTTCATCATTTCAGATCCTTCACCGATTCCCACTGCTGAGGTAAGCATAGCAAGAATGGTTGTAAACGCAGTCATAAGAATCGGGCGAAGTCTGGTCTTCCCGGAATCGATAATGGCATCCTTCTTGCTCATTCCTTCCCCTCTTGCCTGATTAATATAATCAATCAGCACGATACCATTGTTAACAATCAGTCCTGCTAACATGATAAATCCTAACATGGCGATAACGCTGACCTCCTGTCCCGTGAGAAACAGTGCAAGGAAACCGCCGGTAAATGCAAGCGGGATAGAGAACATAATAATAAACGGTGACAGCAGTGACTGGAACTGTGCAACCATGATCAGGTAAATAAAGATGACTGCCAAAAGAAGCATTAATACCAGCTGGCTCATGGCATCATTAATGGTCTCATCCTCGCCCCTCATGCTGACAGAGTATCCTTCCGGAATGTCCATCTTGTCAATCTGCTTTTGAATCTCATTGCCGACAAGAGTTACATTGTGATCCTCATCAATTGCTGCGGAAACCGTCAGATATCTTGTCTGCGCATCACGCTCGATGGTAGAAAGCGTAGTGGTTTCTGACATGGTGCAGATATCGGTAAGCGGGATTTCCTCCTCTTCCTCATCCTCATTGGTATAGGTAAAGGTAAGTGCTTTGATATCAGAAAGCCGGGCATCAGCCTGAACCTCGGTCTGAACATATACCTCATAATCCTTGATGTCGGAAGAAATCGTTGTAGCGGATGCGGTGTCTGCCATCTCGGCATAGACAAGCTGGAAAACCTGCGCAACGGTGTAACCGTATTCTGCAGCCTTTTCCTTATCTACTGTGATGGTAAACTCTGCGGAAGTATTATCTAATCCATCCTCCACGTCCATCGTACCATCCGTATTTTCTACAATCTCAGCAACCGTTGCTGCAAGCTCCTGCAGAGTTGTAAGATCCCGGCCCTTGATTTGAACAGAAATTCCGGAGCCCATCATGCTGGTCATATCCATTGAATTTGTCTGCGTTGTGACAAGACAATTCATGTCCCCTGTTCTGCTTTCGATCTCGTCTGCCACATCATAAATGGAAGCATCGGAATCTTCATCCAAAAGAATGTACATGCTGACGCTGTCAGAGCTGCTTCCGCCCATCATGCTCATCACTGAGCCGCCGCCGGCCATTGCACCAATGGTGTCAATTCCCTCAATATCGGAAATACGTTCAATTACTTCATTGGAGCATTCCACAAGCTCATCAAACTCTAACTTCTCATCTTCTTTTGCGGTAATGGTAACACTCAACTGATTGGTTTCCATATCCATATCCATGAAGTTTAACCCCTTTGAAAGGGACAATGCTGCACTTGCAAAAAGAAGTACAATGGAAAGTACAAATACGATAGGTTTAAATCGCAGGCATACACCAAGCGCTTTGCCATACCAGTCCTTAAACCGATCAAACCACGGATGACGGATTTCCTTCGTCTTTTTCAAGATTGCAGAAGACATGGCCGGCACGAAGGTAAGTGCCACAGCAAGGGAAGCTGCAAGGGTAAATGCAATCGTAAGTGCAAGATCAACGAATAATTGTCTTGTAATTCCCTCTGTAAAAATAATCGGGGCATAAACGCTGATGGTGGTAAGGGTTGACGCAATGATTGCACCGGTAACCTGTGTAGCCCCCTCAACTGCTGCCTTTTTAATCGAATATCCCTCACCCCTCAAGCGGTAAATATTCTCAATTACAACGATGGAATTATCCACAAGCATACCTATACCAAGTACAAGACCTGACATGGAGATAATGTTCATGGTGATTCCCGTAAAATACATAAGTACTACCGCAACAATAACCGAAAGAGGAATGGAGCAGGCAATGACTAAGGTTGGTTTTATATCCTTTAAGAAAAGGAGCAGAACAAAAATAGCAAGGATTGCACCAAAAATCATGTTCTGGAATACGCTTTTTACCACAATGTCAATGTAGATACCCTGATTCATAAGCACGGATAAATGAAGCGTATCATTGGCATTTTCCATGGAATCAAATTTATCCAATAGGCGGTCTGTAACATCTCCGGTAGAATAGCCGGTCTGCTTTTCAATGGAAAGCATAATTCCCGGATTTCCGTTTATGATGGCATAGTTCTCCCCTGAGTTGTCTACGACTTCTATCTCTGCCACGTCCGAAAGGCGAATGATGCCTACCTCCTCCGTTCCAAAATCCATAAGTACAAGGTCTCTTAATTCATCTAATGTATCTACGGATTCCCCGACACGAACCAGATACTGTTTGTCCCCGTCGTATGCATATCCTGCCGGCATATCGAAGTTCTGTGCCACCAGAAGCTGTGACAGCATCTGAACCGTCAGGATATTGTTCAGGTCTGCACTCTCTAACGCACTCTCCTTTGCCTCATCCAGTTGTGCCTGACCGGTGGCAAGCTGACTTGCCGCATCCACCAGATCTGTGTATCCGTTTGCCATCTGAAGGATTCCGTCAATTTCTCCTTCTGCCAAAGAAACACTTGCATCACTTAATGCTTCCTGACCATCGGAAATCTGTTTTAGTCCGTCCTGTAAAGCGCTGATTCCCTCTGAAAGAGAAGACTTGCTCCCCTGAAGCTTTGTGATTGCATTCGGGATATCCTTGTAGCTGTTTAAGGTTACCCCCATCTCTGCGAAGTTTCCGGCCTGCCCTGCAAGCTGCATATTGATGTCATTTAAGGTTGCATTTAATGAGGTGACCTGATCCTGAAGCTCAGCAAGGCTGGAATAGCTGGTGCCCATCTTGGCATTCAAAGCATCAAATGCTTTTTTCTCAGCCATGTCAGCGTACTGGTTTCCGGAGATGGTGGCTTCTGCATCTGCAGCTCCTGCGATATTTTTTTCTTCAGCGATCTGATTTGTAGTGGCCTCCACCTCGGAGCTAGTCTCAACTGCAGCAGCAATCGACGCCACAGCAGTTGCGTTACTAGGATCTTCTATCCACGCCTTCGCCTCATTCTCTGTCTTATTGAAATTCCTTATTACATATTGTAAAATAGCATTCTGTTTTACCTGTTCCCAAATAGTTGCTCTATACGAATTATATTTGCTTTGGTATGTAGTATCATACCCGCTCTTATATGCCTCATTTCTTGCGTCTTTAATTGAAGCGATTCCCTGATTTAGCGAATCGATACCGCTCTGAAGCTGACTCGCTCCACTATAGGTTGCTGATAAGGAAGAAACCGCACTGTCAATAGAATCATAGGAAGACTGGAGAGACGAAAGCTGTGATTCCAATTCTGTTTTCTTATTGGCAAGATCAATCTTGTTATTGGTGATTTCATTTGTTCCGCTTCCGATTTGAGAGGCCATTTCCTTCTGCCCATCTGCCATGGACTTCTTTCCGTCCTCAATCTTATCTGCGGCTTCATCAAGCTCGCTCTGTGCCTCATCAAACTTCTCATTCAATGCCTTCTCAATTTTCTCATTGAGCGCATCGATTTTTGCCTGATTCATGGTAACCTCGATGGTTTCCTCAAGACCACCATTTGCCGTGACAGAAGCAACACCTTCCACACTCTCTAAGCTAGGAATCAGATCATTATTGACATACTCTGTGATTTCAGATTCACTCATGCCATCCATATCTACTGCTGCAATCATGATCGGAAGCATATCAGGATTGATCTGCATGATCATTGGAGTTCCAACGGAATCCGAAAAGCTTCCGGAAAGCTGGTCTAATTTCTGCTGGATTTCAATGACAACAGAATCCATGTTGGCATTCTGCTCATACTCAAGCACAACCATGGAATAACTGTTATAAGAGGTAGATGTAATATTTTTTATGTTCGACGTTGTTGCCATTGCCGCCTCAATCGGAGCCGTAACATCACTCTCTACCTGCTCCGGGCTGGCTCCCACATCCGTTGTCACAACAAGTGCATACTGAAAGCTCATATCCGGCAACAAATCAGTTGTCATTTTCATAAGTGAAACTACACCTAATACAATAACAAGCAGTACCGCTACAAGTACCGTATATGGCTTTCGAACACTATACTTTGAAACCATTCTTCTTCCTCCTTATTCGTACAAATTCAAGCTTTTATCCATCTTTATATGGTTTCCGACCGACCGGTCGGTCAATTTTCTTTTTCATTATACGCTGTACTTCTCAAATTACAAGTAATATCCGGTCTTTTTAGATTTTTTTAAGATTCTGGAGTCATTCCGTACATGCCCGATTCGAAGTAAGCATATCTTTTTGCTTCCGTACATACAAAGATTTGAAAAATGATTATTTGGTATGTACATTTTTTTCTCTTATACATACCAAATAGGTATAAGGTACTTTCTAGGTATGCATTTTTCCAGCCCCTACTTCCACCAAAGCATACCAGAATTTATAAAACACGCTTTTGGTATGTACTCCTTTTCTTTATATACATACGATAATTAGAAAAGTATTATATCAGTATGTATCCCTCATTTTTTTATACATACCAAAAAATACATTATTCTCGATTGGTATGTGTCCTATTGTTTTTTTTCTCACCTTCCAATGCATACCGCATTGTGAATAGATATCCTTTTCGTATGTATCCTGCTTTTTTCTCACTTTTCAATGCATACCTCATTGTGAATAGATATCCTTTTCGTATGTATCCTGCTTTTTTCTCACTTTTCAATGCATACCTCATTGTGAAACAATTTCTTCTTTGTATGCATCTTTCTTTTCTCTCGTGCACTAATGCATACCACTTTAATCATAATTTCTTTATTGTATGTCCACCGCATTTCCCATTCGTGTAGAAAATCTCAAAAAAATCCCATACCCTTTGTCTCCAAAAGGTATGGGATATAAATTCTCATATTTGAAAAAGATTCATCAGCCTTCGGCTTCTTCCTCTTCTTCCTCCTCTTCATTTGCGGCTGCTACTGCAGCTGTTACAGATGCAACAATTGCAATTACTGCAACAATGACGACTACTAAAATAATTACCCCGAAAAAAATCAGAAATCCTGTCTCTGTCATATCTTCATCTCCTAAATCCACTTGCCAAACAAGCCTTCGTTAGAGGTAATTATAGCATAACGCCTTTTTTATAGCAACACGCAAAATGGAATGATTTCATTACTTTTTATCTTCTGCTTTTTCTATATGCAACTACACTTACAACTGCTGCAACTGCCATTCCTGCTACAATAAAGCCTAATACAGTAACAAATCTTCTCATAGATTCATTTGTAGCGAGTGGAGTTTTCTCGTCGGAAATGGTTTCAATCACTTCCTCAGAAACTCCTGCGTCCACTGTGTCCTCTCCTTCCACAGCGTCCTCCACTACATCAACCGATACCAGCTCCTCTACAGCTTGCTGTTCTCCTTCCACAGCTTCTTCTGCTGCCAAAGGCTCCTGGGCGATTGTGGTTGTATTTCCGGTAGTCACATTGTTTGCTGCCTGTGGAGTTTCCTCATCTGCAATAACAACGACATCGTTTACGCTATTTGAAACAGCATTTGTTGTCTGCGTCGTTGCAGCTGTCTGTGCCGTTGCAGTTGTCTCTGCTGCGTTGGATGTCCCTGAATTATTTGATGAATTCGAAGCGTTTGATGCTCCTGCATCATTGGAACCACCTGAATTTTGTGATTCGTTTGAAGTATCCTCTGTGCTGCCCGGAACGTCCTCTGTCTTTTCCTCTTCGCTTTCATCAACATAATCTCCGGTACGAATCAGCTTCACATCATCGTAGGATCCCCATACACCGGCAGTTGTATCTGAAACGATAAGAGTTACAGTAACCTCAGTATTATCTTCTGCAACCTGAATGTTTTCAATGGTCGGATTACTCCATACCTTCCAACCGCTTACGCTTGATGTTTCGGTATAGGTTTTATCCCCTACCATTACTTCGATTGCAAATACATCGCTTTCTCCTGCATTTCCACCCTGCAAAAATGCGCTGGCACTATAAACACCACTACCAACAGTTACGATCTGGCTCGCAATCATTTTTGCGCCGGCATTTGCAGTATAGAAATGTAAGCATCCATTTCCTGTGAGGGAGTTGCTTGCTGCATCCGATGTGTTAAATCCGGACACTTCCCACTCATTTAAACCATCTTCAAAGCCGGCATTCTTAATCAGATTGTCTGCTTCGATGGTAAGCTTCCATACAACATCATACGTATTTTCGTCAACTACAACGGTTCCGTTAATTTCATAAGAACCAATTCCGGCTGCCTTTGCTTCTTCGAATACCTTTTTATCCCAAGAAACTTCGACCTCTGTCTCAGTTCCCACATTATAGCTTACGGTTGCCTTTTCCGGAAGTGCAAGCTCTTCCACTTCGGAAATTGCTACGGTAGTATCCGCAACAGCTACTGTTGTCACAACCGGTTTTACATTTGTTCCTGTACGAATATAGTTATAAATGTTTACCGTATCAAGTGCTTTTCCGGTAAAATCAAACCACGCCTGGTTATCTACTGCTGATCCACCGTACCATACTCCGGCATCCTTTGCATCATATTCTCCTGCAAAGGAAGATGCCCATCCGGAACCATTTGCTTCCCACTTTGTCTTGTTTGAAGCAAGAATGGATTCATCAAGTTTTCCGTCTTCATCATATGCGTACTCTACAGGAATCCATGCATTTTCCCAGTAGAAGAGACCGATTCCGGCATCCCCAACGTTTGCAACTGCCTGTGCAACTTTCTGGATTTCTGTACACTGTCCCTGAACAGAAAAATCATAAGACTGATCCTTGTCATTGCTTCCTGTACGAACGGTATTTGCATGTCCGTCTCCGTCATCTAATGTCCATGCCCAGGAGGTCTCAGCTACCATAACCTTTTTGCCGTAGGTATTTGCTACATTCTTAAGAACGCTGGTAAGATTGTCGAGGGTGCCATGCCAATATGGATAGTAAGAAGATGCAAATACATCATAATCAACATTGTTATCTGCTAAAGTCTTAGCAAGATTTGCATAATTTCCAGAGCGCTCTGGATTAGTAAAATGAATGGCTACTAAAATATCAGAATTTACTTCTCTAATTGCTTTTGATCCAGCATTGAAAAGTTTGCAGATATTTGCCCAGTCGGATTCTCCGCAGAACTTACTCGTGGTCTCATTTCCCACTTGAACCATTCCAACATCTACACCATTAGCAAGCAGATATTTCAAAGATGACTTCGTGTAATCATAAACAGCAGTTTCTTTCTCCTCTACGCTCATACTTGCCCAGGCCTTTGGTGCCTGCTGTTTTCCGGGATCAGCCCAGAAATCAGAATAGTGGAAGTCAATAAGAACCTTCATTCCAGCATTGGTTGCATACTGTCCAATCACCTTTGCAGTCTCAAGATTGTTATTTCCACCGCCGTATCCATTTCCATCTGCATCATATGGATTGTTCCATACACGGATTCGAATGTAGTTTGTTCCGCCTGCTGCAAGCAAATTGAAAAATCCCTGTTGGTCTAATTCATTTCCTTCTTTATCATAGAATTTTGCACCACTATTGATGATAGAAAGATAAGAAGAAACATCTGCTCCGGTAATGAAATCATCAGACATTCCGGTTACTCTCTCTACATAGACATCTGCGTCTACCGCAGTAACCTCTTCCGCTTCTTCCTTTTCTTCCTCTCCTGAACCGGATTCTACTTCCTCATAGGAGTAGAGCACAATATCATCAAGGTCTCCCCAGTATCCAGCTGCAAGATTACCAGAAAAAGCAATCGTAACATCTGTCTGTTCTGTAAGTGTAAACTTCTCAGACTCACATGTTGCCCATGCATCCCAACCTGTTGTCGCATCAAGGACTTTACTTGTTAATACTTCCGATGCACCTACTGTCATGGAAAGTCCGGATGCATATGCAGCTCCCTCCTGCTTCCATCCAAGCTTATAGGTTCCTGCCGGAAGAGTTACCGTTTGGCTGAGTGAAAATGCCTCTGCGTCTGATCCGCCGCTATAAATATTCAAAATGTTTGTTGTATTATTGGATGCCCACTCATCTGTCTTTACTTTATAAGTAACATTCTCATCTCCTGATACCGTCCAATCACTATAATCTGCAGTTTCAAAATCACCATTTGAAATTACAGATGTCTCCACCCACTCAAACTGTTTTTCCTCTTCCACAGGAGTGGACACTTCAATTCCTGCCGTCTCAATTGAGTTATATAAAATCTGATCCTTTACAACATAGGAATTGCTGTGCTTACCTACTAAAGTTGCATAATCTGCTGTATTATTCCACCGATTATCATACTGGATTAAAGTTGTACTATTATCATTTTCATAAATGGTAATTCCATCATTCGAATCAGATAGAATTTCAATCTCAACTTTATATAAATTGTCGTATTCCTCTACCGCCTCAAACTGTGCCAGATCATGATTCCAATTCCAGCTGACCAGTTCGTCATTTTCTGTAAATGTAATTCCTGCGTGATTCCAGATATTTGCGTATAGTGTTCCTTCTCCTTCATAATAGTAGTAGAGAGAAAAAATATCATAGCCAGTCTGCTCTTCCTCTTGCTCTGCATTTGGATCTTCGATTCCGGCAGCTTCAAAAGATGTATATAAGCTTCCATTAATTACAATGTATGTATTACTTTGCTTACTTACCAAGGTTGCATAATCTGCTGTATTATTCCACTGATTATCATACTCGATTATTTTTGTGCTATTTTCGTAAATGGTAATTCCGTCTGCCGAATCAGATAGAATTTCAACTTCGATTTCATACAGGTTCTCACACCCCTCTACAGCCTCAAACTGTGCCAGATCATGGTTCCAACCCCAGCTGACCAGTTCATCATTTTCTGTAAATGTAATTCCCTCATGTTTCCAAATGTTTGCGCACAAAGTTCCTTCGCCCTCATAATAGTAATACAAGGAAAAGGTGTTATTGTTTTCATCTGCAAGTACCGGAACCATTCCGGATAAAATTACGCTGCATTGGCTTATCAATAATGTAATAGCCAAAACAAAACTTGCGATTTTCTTTTCAAAAAACTTTTTCATCACTTTGCTCTCCATTCTTTCTACTTTTTTCCATATCTAGTTAAGCAACATTCCTTAAGCATATGCGCAATTTGCGCAATCGGTTGTCTTTCCTTATATCCACACTTTATCATCTTGGTCCAGTTTCTTTCAATCGGCACATTTTCCAATGTTTTTAAGTCCTTTTTATCGTTTTTTCACAAACTATGACTTGAGTACCATAAAAAAATATACAAATCACTTTTTGCGCAACTCTTCTATTTTTGCGCAATTCTTACTATTCTTTGTTCACTTTTTCCACACATTTTCCTATATGTGGATAAATTTGTTTTGAAAATCTTTGTATTTGCGCGTTTATCCTTTTGTTTTTTATAGTCATTTTTTCACACAAAAAAAGTTTGGAAAAACGAAGGAGTATGATATACTTTGATTATCAATGATTGAAATCAAAGTTTACGGAGGATATAGATATGATTACATGTCCAAAATGCGGCAGCACCCTTGGCGATGATGCAAAGTTCTGCCATATATGTGGAACCCCAGTGAAAGAAATTCCGGTACCGGAAGCTCCTAAAGCAGAGGAAACGCATGTAGTAAAGGAAGCTCCTGTTGTAGAGGAAACACCGGTAGCAGAGGAAACGCATGTGGCGAATGGATCTCCCGCTGTAGGCGAAACAGTTTCCCCACAGGAAGCTCCCGCTCCAATCCCTGTTGGACAGTCAGCATCATTTGGGCAGACAAATGCAACCCCGGTTACAAATGGTATGTCACAGCAAAATCAATATACTACATACCAGCAGCCTGGTCAGGCGCCACAGTACAACCAGCCACAATATGGGCAGGCTCCGCAATATGGACAGCCGGGCTATCAGCAGAATGGTCCTCAGTTCGGGCAGCCTCGCTATCAGCAGAATGGTCCTCAGTTTGGGCAGCCCCGCTATCAGCAGAATGGTCCTCAGTTCGGACAGCCTCGCTATCAACAGACTCAGACTCAGTATGGTCAGCCCCGCTATCAGCAGAATGCGCCTCAGGCCGAACCGAACCTCTATCAGCAGGCTCAGCCTCAGTATGGTCAGCCCCGCTACCAACAGAATCCGGCACCGGCTGGACAGAATATCTACCAGCAGAATCCGTCTCAGGTTGGACAGAATCAAAATCCGATTCAGCCGAATCCTTACCAGCAGACTTCTTTTGGTTCTGCAACTCAGAATCAGGCAGCGCCACAGCTTATCAATCAACCATCAACCGCACACTTAGAAAACGTGCAGCCAAACGCTTCCACACTTGCACCGGTCGAGAAAAAGCCTATAAATACAGGAATCATTATTGGCCTTGTCCTCGGCGGCATAGCTGTCTTTGTATTATTGATTGTAATTATCTGCGCAATTATAATGTAATACTAATTAAAAAGAGAATGTATTCACGTAAGCAACACATATGTGAATACATTCTCTTTTTTATATCCAAATATAGATTCTACGGATAGTCTATCTGTTATTTCATTCGGAGCTTTTGACTGCATTTCTAACAATTGGAAAAAGAGTCATCCTTTTCTGCCCTTTTCATTGACTATATTTTTAAATACTCTAAATTAAGTCACTCTATTTCTGCCTCTTTATTGACTTCTTTTTCAAAAACTGAAAATAGAGTCACTCCTTACGGTCTATTTTCTTGACTTCAAATTTGAAAAATGAAAAATAAGTCACTCTACCCCATCCTTTTTGTTGACTGCATTTCTCAAAATCAAAAAACAAGTCATCTTACTCATTATTTTCTATTGGCTGCTTTTTACAAATGAGAGTGGGTTCTGATTCAAATATGCAAATTCATTCAGGAACACTTTTCCGAAATGGGGGGACTCCTGCATTCTAATCTGCAATCTGTTTTCCCGTCACATCCATATGATAATGATCCTTCATAATCAGATCTGATATTTTCACGAATTCATATCCCTGTTCTTCGAGATTTGTTAGTAGTTCATCCAAGGCGTCTGCTGTGTATTTTGCACCATTATGGCAAAGTATGATAGAGCCCGGTCCAAGTGCTTCATGTTTACATACAGTCTTAATAATAGAATCCACACCATAATCTTTCCAGTCAAGAGAATCCACATTCCATTGAATCGGAAAATACCCCATTTCATATGCTGTATTAATTACCGAATTATTATAGGAACCATAAGGAGGCCGGAAAAGAATCATCTCATATCCCGTCAGCTCCTTTACCCGATCGTGAACTATTTGAATTTCTTCCTTTTGCTGACTCTTTGAAATGGTTGTCATATCATAGTGATGTTCGCTATGATTGCCAAGATCATGCCCTTTTTCCACCAAGGTTCTTACACATTCCGGATTTTGTTCCACCCATCCACCTGTCATGAAAAAAGTGACCTTTACATTATGCTTATCCAGTATTTCCATGATCCGCTCAAAATCTTCCGCGCCCCAGGCCGCATCAAAGCTCAGCGCAATTTTATTCTCCGTAGTGTCAACCGAATAAATAGGAAGCTCCCGGTCTCCAAAGGTACTGCTGCTCAGCCATCCGCCACCATTCATACTACTTGTCACCACCGCCTTCGTTCCTAAAACGGAGCCTGCTGCAGCGCATAGAAAAAGAGCCACAGCCAAAAAGCCAAAAATCGCTTTCTTTTGTGACTCATTCCATTTCAATTTGTCTTTTATGGTTTTATTCTCGTTTTGATTTGCATCCTTGTTGCGCATATGCTGTTTCACACTATAGACTCTGTTATGAAACTATATGCAAAAGAATCCAAAATCAGAACTACAAGCTAAGTTTTGCAGCTTTTTGAATAAATTCGACCACTACCTCAATGGATTGAATTGCAGCCTTTTCCGCAAAAGTCTGATAGTCCATTGCTCCGCCATCACTGTCAGAGATAGAGCGAAGAATCAAAAATGGCACTTTGTTGATATAGCAGACATGACCGATGCTTCCGCCTTCCATCTCAGCGGCGATTGCTCCAAAATGATTACGAATCCACACTCTTTTTTCATCTGTTGCAATAAACTGATCTCCGGTAGCAACGGTACCCACCAGATATTTAATCTGCTTGTCCTCTAGGCATTCCTGCATCAGTGTTCTCATTTTCGCATCTGTTTTCAGGAAAATTTCATTGATTCCGGAAAGTAATCCTACCGGATCGCCAATCGGTGAAGTATCCATATCATGCTGTACCACCTGATCAGCAAGTGCAACATCCAGCACGCCAAGATCCTTTGTCAAAGAACCTGCTACACCGATGTTAATCACCATATCCACACCAAATTTTAAAATCATTGCCTCTGCGCAGATTGCTGCAAAAACTTTTCCTACGCCGCACACTGCCGCAACAACTTCTACCTCGTTCATTTTTCCGCATACAAATGTAACACCGCTGTATTCTACATTTGTTGTATTCGATAAAGCCTCCTTCAGCTCATCTACTTCCATCTGCATTGCACCAATAATTCCGATTTTCATTAGACTACTCCTTTGGATAAGTAAATTCAAGATTTGTTTGGGTCTCAAGCACCTTTAGATACCCTTTGCACTCTTCCTTTGCTACTGCAAGGTCCAGATTCTTATAATTTCCACACTCAATGGCAGATGCTCCATACATTTCTCCATCATAGGCGATGATGTCTGCTAAAATTTTTTTCGTAAGCTCAAACACATCTGCCGGTTTCTGATTCTTTACCAGAAAATAGAAGCCTGTCTGACATCCCATGGGTCCGAAATAGACCACATCGGAAGCTACCTCGGAGTTCCGCGCAAAGGTTGCAAACATGTGCTCCACCGAATGCATGGTAAGATTACTCATATAATCGCCTGCGTTTGGTTTTCTGGTCCGAAGATCATAGGTAATGACATCTCCATCCTCTCTGGATATATAAAATCCGGGCTCGAGAATATTGTGATTGATTTCAAAGCTCTTAATTCTTTCCATTTTACATACTCTTCCTTGTTCTATATTTCTATCTTTTTATTTCTGTTTCTTTACTGTTTTGCAACAATTTCCATCTGCTTGGAAATCTCGCTGATTTCATGAAGTACCTCGTTCATATCCGCAAGCGCCTCCATGGAAGAATCACTTACAGAAAGTACGGTCTCTGCTGATGCAGCAACCTGCTCACTCTGTGCAGAGAGATTGCTGATGCTGTCCATAATAATCGTATTTGCAGCAACAATATTCTGAACCGAAGCATTTACCTGAATTACACCCTCATGCAATTCATCCGTCTCAGTCTTGATATCTCCCAGCTTTCCACCGGTCTGTTCAATAAGTTCATTTTGCTTCTGTGCATACTCTGCGGATTGCATCATACTATTCGCTGCAAGCTGCGCATCCTGTGTCAGTCTTGAAATAATGGCAGAAATCTGCTCCGTCGCCTGCCTTGTACTCTCTGAGAGGGTACGAATCTCATCTGCAACAACTGCAAATCCTTTTCCTGCCTCCCCAGCTCTTGCTGCTTCAATAGAAGCATTCAGTGCAAGAAGATTTGTCTGACTGGAAATGCCAAGAATCGTCTCCGTAATGGCAGAAACATCTTTGATGCTCTCATTTAAGGCTTCTGTCGTGGCCTTTGTTTCGATGTTGATTTTTTCAACTTCAACAGCCTGCTGCTTCAGCTTTTCAATAAGGGCAACTCCCTCTTCCACGGTTTTGCTGGTCCGATCCGAAATTCCACCGATATTACCGGCTTCTTCTCCAACCCTCTGGATGCTCTGCTGGATATCTGCGGTCTGCATGGTCTGCTGTTCAACGGATTCTGCCGTCATCTTACTGCTCTCCACAATCTCATTCACTGAACTGTGGGTGGTATCCATTGTCTCATTTAAGGTATCAGACACCTCTTTTGCATGGGCAAATTTCTGATTCAATTCTCCTGCCAGCTTAACAACATCCTCTGATGTACGGACCTGCACCTGTGCCCCCGCCTGGATTGCTTCAATGGTTTCGTTTGTATGCTTGATCTGGGTGCGGACAACGATGGTAGCAAGGAAGCATGCAACGGATACAAATAGTACTTCGATTATAGCATCTGCTACTGTAATATTCCCCTGAACTCCGGAAACAATGACACGAATCAGTATACCAATTACGGCAACCATTGCCCCCGCGGTAACAAGTAAACGATCTCCAAAAAGCATGACCATGATTGCAATTGCATAAGCGACTGCATACATTCCATTTAGCTCCGAAGTCGCCAGTGTGACCACATAAACAACAATCATGGTTCCCCCGCACACATGACGATATGCCTCACTATTTTTTAAAAAACGATAAGAAACTGCACTTACGATCATCACTGCAATACATACAAAGGTTCGAACTAAAAGCATTCCCGTAATGCCATTGGCAAATCCAAGTACTGTAAGCAGCAGGACCGCTCCTGCGACAAACTCGCAGGCAAGACATCCACCCCTATTTTTATCATTGATCTGCTTCTGTTGTAAATCCATGTGCCCCTCCTAAAATTAATATCCCTTTTTATTGTTTTATATAAAAAGCGTTGCTTATAAGACCATTGTAAATAATGAGATCCGTCTGGGCATTTCCATCTTTAGTCGTTCTGTGGATAAAATCCCCATCTCTTGTATAAGTTCCCTCAGCATTGGATGTTCCGCCACTCTCCTTATAGGTTCCATCCTTTGCAAAGGTAATCGTAGAGGTTCCACCGGAACTGTTTGTGTATGTACATACTGCATCAAAAGAAGTATCATCCGGTATTTCCCCATCGTAAAAATAGCCTTCTGCAATCAGATAATTTCCTGCAATGATAAAATTCTGTACATCTCCTTTTTGCGGAGTACAGATTACCAGATCCGCAGCCTCGTCCACCTCATATGTACCTTCAAACAGTGTATAGTTTTCCTCCCCCAGTGTAATCGTCTCTTTGTAAGAGCCATCCGCCTTGTTAAATTCGAATCCCAGTATCGTTCCTGCCGCTTCATTTCCGGATGGAATTACAATATCATATACTCCATCCACATCATAATTATTTTCGCCGATCTTTTTTTCAGTCGTTGTCCTGCTGCCACATCCTGCCAATACCACGGCAAGTATCATCAAGCATGCAATTCGGCTTATAGTCTTCTTATTTTTACCCTGCACTTTTCCTCTATGCCCCATCATTTCTGTTTTTCTAATCACTTTTTTGATAACCTTTTCCTAATTAAATACTGTTATATCATATCATATTTCAACCGGCATTTGAACAAATTTTTTGAAAATCCCATTTTCAGAAAGTCTTCCCGATTGTATTTTACTATCTCCCGCTTTTTACAAGCGAAAGAGGATTCCGCTTCATGCTTGATTGATAAATTGTATCATTTCACCGGTTGCTTTTCTTCCAGTACCTAAAATCTATGAAAAAAGCGGCATTTTAAGCGCTTTTTATGGTCGATTGTATGTTTTCACCGGATCAATTTTAGCCTGTACCTAAAAAATTGCAAATATTAGGTATACCGCGAAGTCCACTCCTCAAAATAATACAATTCGCATGAAAAATCCGCATTTTGAAGCTGTTTTTCAAGGATTTTAGGTATACGACAGTTCCAGCACCTCAAATCTTGCCAAATTCCACAATTCTGATTCAAATAATCCCTTTTCGGATTTGTGTTCCCGAGCATGAATTTTGAAAGTAGTAAAGAAAGAAGACCTCCGCTTTCGCGAAGGTCTCTCCTGAGGAAAAAATAGAAAGAAAAATATTACTTCAAAACTTATTCCTTTACACCACCAAGTGCCACACCGGCTACAATGTATTTTGAAAGGATGAAGTATACCACAAATATTGGTAAAATGGTAACCGCAATACCGATATAGAGTACACCGTAATCGGTCTTGAACTGATCGCTTCGAAGCATCTGCACAAAAAGCGGAAGTGTCTTCTTTGCATCCGTTGTAAGAATCATGTTCGGCATGAACAGATTGTTCCATGATGCAACAAAGCAGAAGATTGCCTGCGTTGCAATTGCCGGTTTCATAATCGGAAGTGCAATTCTGTTAAAAGTCTTAAACTCTCCGCTTCCATCAATTCTGGCTGCTTCTACAAGCTCCTTGGAGAAGGTGCTCTGCATATACTGTCTCATAAAAAAGATCGTCGACGGAGCTGCAATTGCAGGAATAATTAATGGTATGTATGTATCTGTCAAATGAAGTTTTAACATAAACCGGTAAAAACCGATAATCGAAATTGTATTCGGCACGATCATAACAGCCATAATAAATGCCCATGCGGCCTTTTTCAGTTTAAAATCGTAAATCTGAATACCATAAGCGGTAAGGGTTGAAAAATATACGGTAAGGATGGTAGCTGGCACCGCAATCATAAAGGAGTTTAACATCGCATGGAACACTGTAAGCTGCATTCCGTTCTGCTTATCCATAAAATTTGCCCAGTTTGCAGCAAGATTTCCTCCCGGAAGAAGGGAAATTCCAGCCTTAATCGCTTCAGAGGTTCTCGTTGCATTTACAAACAGAATAATAAAAGGAAGCAAGCTGATGATACAGAGCAAAATACATACAAGTTCTTTTAAAGTACGTTCAATCAGCATTCTGCGGTGGTAACTTTTATCGTCAATTGATTTTGCAATTCTTGCCATTTTTAGTTACCTCCTTTCAAAGCTTTCTGTTGCCTGCGATATTCTCTTTGCTGTTTGCGAATCTGCTTTTCCGCAAGCTTTTCATCCTTATCTCCCATAGAAACAAACAGGCAGATACTGATAATCAGAGTAATAATAAACATCATCACGGAAATTGCTGCGGCACGACCGACATCCGTGTTGTAAAGTCTCATGATATACATACTCATGGTCGTCGTAGAATCAGCCGGTCCACCAGACATGGATGATCCGTTTACATTAAACAGAGACGGAATATCGTACATCTGAATACCACCGACCGCGGATGTTACCAGGGTAAACAGCAGAATCGGTTTCAACAGAGGAAGCGTAATCTTAAAGAAGGTTTGCGCGCCATTGGCTCCATCAATTTCCGCAGCCTCATACAGCGAAGGATTGATACCCATCATGCCCGCAATAAGAATCAGGGTTGTATTTCCGTACCACATCCAGAAAAGGATGAAGGAAATCAGTCCACGTGTCGTTCCAACATAGTCAAAGAAGTTATAATCTGCAGAAAGTATTCCTATTTTCTTCAGAAGCATGGTAATCGGGCCATACTGAGAAAATAAACTAGCAAATAATACAGAAATGGATGCTGCCGTGATAATATTCGGCATGTATGTCATAATCTTAATTGCACCGCGTCCCCGCACCTTTACCTGCTCATTGGTTAACCATGCTGCAAGAAGCAGGGAAAGCAAAATCTGTGGAATGAATCCTCCTATCCACATAATGAGTGTATTTTTTAAGTACAAAAGGAAATACGGAGTCTCCCCTTCCATCAGTCCAAGGAGCATCTTAAAATTGTCCAATCCGCAGAAGGCAATTGTTTCCTTCAGATTTCTTTTCTGATAGCTGAATGCACTCCAATAAAATGTATTAATCAGCGGATAAAGCTGGAAGATAAAGTACACCAGAAAGAACGGCAGAATAAACAAATATCCATATTTCTCATAAGAAACGGTTTTCCGTTTGTTTGACGAATTCCTCTTTGCCATTTTCATACCTCCAAATCATTCTAACCGGCACCCTTTCGGAAGCCGATTTCTGATGCAAGGAAAACCTCCTAAAATCAGAAATCGGCTCCCTCCCTTATGGAGAGGGAGCCAGATATTTCTACCTGTAATTTTTTTACTGAACGTTCAAGTAAGAATAGGTATCATGGATATATGAAACAAGACCATTGATAGCTGCATCATAATCTCCATCTTCAATGTACTGCTTAATGTACTGTGAAATGTTGTCATTGATTGCCTTATCCTCTGCACGGACGATGGAAGTATCAAGGTCCATTCCTGAAAGAATGTCTGAATATACCTCAAGGTAATTCTGGCTGTTCATGATTCCTCTTCCGGAAGCAAGGTTCTGTGCGGTCTCATCTGACTCAGACTTTGAGTACTCAAGAAGAGCTGCATTTGCATCTGCACTGTTTACAAAGTCACAGTTGAACTTAGCGATGGCCTGAATGGATTCAGAGTCGCAGGTAAAGAATTTGATGATGGTCGCTGCAAGCTCCGGATCAGAGCATTCGCTGGTAGCAGCAAGACCGGTTCCGCCCCAGTAGAAGGACTGTGGTCCAGGAATCGTGATACACTGTCCTTCCCATGTGGATGATAAGCACCAATACTGGAACCAAGGACATCCGGTGTATGCAAGTGCTGCATTGGACTCAACTCCGTCACCATCCATCATAGAATACCAGTCGCCCTGCCACTGAGTAGTATTAAAGGTCCACTCGTTGTCATAGAAGAGCTTAGCTTCCTCAAAGTAAGCCTTAACCTGATCATCCACTACGATGTTATCATTTGCATCATACCATCCGCTCTTACGGTTGTTCATGAAAACTCTGTTCAGATCATCCCATCCGGAAAGTAAACGGCAAGCTCCGTTTGAAGCCTCTGATACCTTTGCTGCTGTAGCCTCAACATCTTTCCATGTAGCAAACATAGCCTGTAACTCATCTGGGTCTGTTGTTCCAAGGTACTTCTCACAAAGATCTGCTCTTAAGCACCATGCACCAGGAGTTGCCTGCCAGAAGGATGCGTACATTGCATCTGCACTTCCGGAACCATCTTCAGAACATACCACTCTGTTGAACTGATACTGGCTTGCAACATCTGCATCAGTAATTCCCATATCTGCCATAGAAAGTAATGCACCTGACTGTACATACTTCTGTACATAGTCAATTTCAAGTCCCATCAGATCCGGATACAGCTTGTTGCTCGGATCCTCCAGTAATGCGTCAATCTGTGTCTGATAATAATCAGATCCACCGGAGTTTACAAATACGATTCTTGAGTATGCATCCGGATTTGCCTCAGCAAATGGTCCGTCAAGAATCTTCTTGATATCGTCATTCCATCCCCAAACTACAAATGCATCCGAAGCGTCGATATCACCGGTAATGGTGTTGGTATCTTCTGCCTCTGCTGCCTCTGTTGCCTCTGTTGCTGGTGTGTCTGCAGTTCCGTCTGATGTTGTTTCTCCTGCAGATGCTGCCTCACTTCCTGCCGGAGCTGCTGTCTCGCTTCCGCATCCTGCAAGCAGGCTTGCTGCCATTGTTGCACACATAAGTGCGCTTACGATTTTCTTTTTCATTGAAAAATCTCCTCCCTTTTCTTTTTACTGCCCTTGGCAGTTGAAAACTTAAGTTATTGATTGATCCGGCCAACGGACTGTCCTTTGACCAAAGTCCCCTCGACTGCCACCCGTTCAACAAGTGTCGTCTTCGGTTTTTCTATAATACGAATCAGTCGGTTTGCAGCTTCTTTGCCGATCTGATCTGTATTCTGTTTCATAGTGGTAAGTGTCGGATATAACAATTCGGAAAACTTTGTTCCATCATATCCCACTACCGAAATGTCATCCGGAATCCGAAGTCCCAAATCTCTTATTGCATTCAGTCCTCCGATCAACGCCGTGTCATCCGGATACATAATACAGGTTGGTGGATTGCTTAAATTCAAAAGCTCCTTCGTATATTTTTCACAGGGCTCCGCTTCCAGGTAATATGCCTCTTTTACGTATTCCTCCGGCACATCGATTCCCTGTTCGTCCAGCGCCTGGTAAAAGGCCGCCATTCTTTCTTTTGTAACGTATGAATGATTCTGCCCATGTATGTATGCAATCCTGCGGTGTCCCATTTTTGTAATGTAACGAAGTAAGTCATTCATGCCCTGTACGTTATTCGAACTAACTGAGGAGCAATTGTAATGAACATAGTCGATGGTGATAATCGGAAGATCACTGTTCATCAGCTCAATTACTTCCGGAGTTGTAAAAATTGCACTTACAATAACCACTCCATCAAAATTGCGGTATCTGCAATGCTCCAGATAGGACATCTTTCCTTCTGTTCTGTTCGTATTAATAAAGGTAATGTCATATCCTAACTGTTCAGCCTGACTCTTAAATCCCTGCAGTACACCGGAGAAGTATTCATGCTTAAGTCCTGCCCCTGCCTCTTCCATATATAAAACGCCAAGGTTTTTTGACTGATTTGTCTTTAGCGCTCTTGCGGCGGCATTGGGGAAATATCCTAGTTCATCAGCTGTTCTCTTGATGCGTTCCTTCGTCTCCGCGCTGATATCACTTTGATCTCGTAACGCCTTGCTGACAGTTGCTATGGATACGCCGCATGCAGCAGCTATATCTTTAATTGAGACCATTTGTTACTCCCTTTTATCCTTTTTGCAAATCACTGCTTGTTCATTTTGAAACGATTTACTTAATCGTTTTCGTAAGCTAAGAATACCCCATTGTGCACCCATTTTCAACCCTCTTTTTGCATTTCGTCTAAATATACATTTTCTTTTTCTATTTTTTGTGCACTTTTCATACATATTTTTGTTTTCAAGTAAACGTTTTCGTTTTTGATGCAACTTTAGTACTAATTTTCGCTATTTTTATCAAAATATAGAGTTTGTCAAAAAAGTTGTTGTATTTTTGTACATTTTGCCAAAAGCTCCTATTTTCCAATGTTTTTGCTTGATTTTTCTTTCCTTAACAATTATACTCAACCTCGAAAACAATTAGCTTAAACGTTTTCGAATAAACAGTTTAGTTTTAACAATAGGAGGTTACTTATGAAATTCGGACATTTTGATGACGCCAACAAAGAATACGTCATTACTTCTCCAAAGACTCCACTTCCCTGGATCAACTACTTAGGATGCGAAAACTTCTTTTCTCTTGTTTCCAACACCTGTGGTGGATATAGTTTTTATAAGGATGCAAAGCTGCTGCGTCTGACCCGCTATCGTTACAATAATGTGCCTTATGACAGCAACGGCCATTACTACTACATAAACGAAGCAGGGACCGTCTGGAATCCGGGATGGATGCCAACAAAAACCGAGCTTGACAGTTATGAGTGCCGTCACGGAATGGGTTATTCCGTATTTACCGGTGTAAAGAACGGATTAAAAGCGGAGCTTACCGATTTTGTCCCGATGGGTGACACCTGCGAAGTGAATAAGCTTACGCTTACGAATGAAAGTAACGTAACCAAAGAATTCAGTGTTTTTTCTTATATAGAATTCTGTCTCTGGAATGCCATGGACGATATGACCAACTTCCAGCGTAACTTTTCTACCGGCGAAGTAGAAATTCATGGAGATGGTTCCCAGCTCTATCACAAGACCGAATACCGTGAGCGCCGGAACCACTATGCAGTATATGCAGTCAACGCCGGAGTTTCCGGTTTTGATACCGACCGGGATTCCTTCCTTGGCGCATACGGTGAAAACAGCGCTCCGGAAGTTGTTGTAAATGCGAAATCCAAAAATTCCGTTGCAAGCGGATGGGCTCCGATCGGTTCCCATCACCTGAAGATTTCCCTTGCCCCGGGTGAAAGCAAAACCTATGTCTTCGCATTGGGATATGTGGAAAATCCAGTTGCTGAGAAATGGATCGGGCGTCCTGAGGATGGTATCATCAACCGTGCACCGGCAAATGAGATGTTAAGCAGATATGACACTACAGAAAAGACAGATGCAGCCCTTGCAGCATTAAAGACTTACTGGAACGACCTGCTTTCACACTTTACCGTATCCTCTTCCGAGGAGAAGCTGGACCGCATGGTAAATGTATGGCATCAGTATCAGTGCATGGTAACCTTCAACATGAGCCGTTCCGCCTCCTACTTTGAGTCAGGTATCGGCCGCGGAATGGGATTTCGAGATTCCTGTCAGGATCTTTTAGGCTTTGTTCACCTGATTCCGGATCGTGCAAGACAGCGTATCCTTGACATTGCCTCCACCCAGTTTGAGGATGGTTCTGCTTATCATCAGTATCAGCCTCTCACCAAGAAAGGAAATGCGGATATCGGAAGCGGATTTAATGATGATCCACTGTGGCTCATTGCAGGAACAGCAGCCTATATAAAAGAGACCGGTGACTACAGCATCCTGGATGAGATTACACCTTATGACAATGATGAATCCAAAGCAACAGACTTCATGGAGCACTTAAGACGTTCCTTCAACTATACCATCAACCATCTTGGTCCTCATGGTCTTCCGCAGATTGGACGTGCAGACTGGAACGACTGCCTGAACTTAAACTGCTTCTCAGAGGAGCCCGGAGAATCCTTCCAGACCTTTGGTCCGTCAGAGGGTCCAAACGCCGAGTCTGTATTCATCGCCGGTATGTTTGTAAGATATGGAAAAGATTACGTGGAAATCTGCAAGCATCGTGGACTTCTTGACGAAGCGAAAAAAGCAGAAGAAGAAATCAAAAAGATGGAAGCTACCGTACTTGACGCCGGTTGGGACGGAGAATGGTTCCTTCGTGCATACGACCACTATAAGAATAAGATCGGTTCAAAAGAATGTGAAGACGGAAAGATTTTCATTGAGCCACAGGGCTTCTGCGTAATGGCAGAAATCGGTTTAAAGGAAGGCAACTGCTTAAAGGCAATGCAGTCTGTAGAGAAATACTTAGACACGAAATATGGTATTGTTCTTCTTCAGCCGCCTTATCACAGATATCATGTTGAACTTGGAGAAATCTCTTCTTATCCACCGGGATATAAAGAGAATGCCGGAATCTTCTGTCACAACAATCCTTGGATTTCTATCGCGGAGACCGTTGTTGGCCGCGGCGACAGAGCATGGCAGATTTACACCCGTACATGTCCTGCTTACATCGAAGACATCAGTGAGATTCACCGCACCGAGCCATATGTTTACTCACAGATGATTGCCGGAAAGGACGCTCCGAATTTCGGTGAGGCTAAGAACAGCTGGCTGACCGGAACCGCGGCCTGGACGTTCCTTGATGTATCGCAGTACATCTTAGGTATCCGCCCGGATTACGATGGACTTCTCATCGATCCATGTATTCCTTCTAAGCTGGATGGCTTTGACGCCAAGCGTGATTTCCGTGGCGTAACCTACCGGATCAGCGTAAAGAACCCGGATCATGTAGAAAAAGGAATTAAGAAGCTTATTGTAAACGGAACCGAAGTAGCCGGCAACCTCATTCCTCTTGATCTTGTAAGCGGTTCTGAAGTTACCGTTGAAGCGATTATGGGTTAATCATCCTTGCTTTTTAACCAAATTTGTACACTTTACTTGACAGACTCACTAATCATGGCTTCATAAATCCAAAAGCATTATAGCAAAAAGCAGGCTGGATTGTTTTTCACATCCAGCCTGTTTTATTGCTTTTCGTCCTCTACATACCAATTCTCACTTTTCCATTCTTTCGTATGCAGATTTTTCGTCCCTCTACATACCAATTTTATTTTTCCTAGTTTCTTGTATGTAGCTTTTTTCTTGCCCTACATACCAATCTACATTTTTCCAGTTTCTGGTATGTATTTTCATTTCTTTTTGTTACATACTGCCGCTTCGAATACATACAAGATTTCTCTTTTTCGTTTACTGGTATGTAGCCTTACTCTACCACTACCTACCGCTTCTCCATCTTCACCTTTTTTGTATGTATCATGCTCATTTTCATACATACCTTATAATTAATTTCATTGATATCGTATGCATTCACCTTTCAAACGAGCTCGCTGATTAGATTTTCTCCCACTTCGAATTCCTATTCCTTAGAATGAATTATGCTATTTGAATCAGAACGTTAAAAAACGTCGGTACTTAATGAGTAAACTCTTACGAATTTAGTACTGCTACACTTTTTACAAACGAGAGTGGTTTCTGATTCAAATATGCAAATTCAATCGAGAGCATAAATCCAAAAAGGGATTTATTTCTTAATCAAAGTTCCCATTCCGCCGGTAATCTCTGTACTTTCCTTGTTCAGCTTGGTAATCAGTACGGAACGAATTGCAGATTCCCCGATGAAATCAATGGCAGCTTCAATCTTCGGAGCCATGGTCCCTTCCCCAAATTCGCCCTGGGCAAGGTATTTCTTTGCATCCGCCAGATTCAACGTATCCAGCGGTTTCTCATCCTCTTTGCCGAAATTGATGCATACCTTATCCACACCTGTCAAAATGACAAGCATATCTGCATCTAACAGATCTGCAAGCTTTCCGGCAGCGAGATCCTTCTCGATAACAGCGCTGGCGCCCTGAAGCTTGTTCCCCTGTGAAAGGACAGGAATCCCGCCACCTCCGCAGGCAATAACCACCTGATCCGCATCGGAGAGTGCGCGAATGGCATCAATTTCAACAATGTCAACCGGCTTTGGAGCAGCGATAATACGGCGGTATCCCCCCTCTACCTCTGCTACATGATTGCCCTTCTTTTCTTCTTCCTCAGCCTCTTCCTTTGTCATCACCCTGCCAATCAGCTTTGTAGGATGATAGAAAGCTTCATCATAGGGATCAACAATCATCTGAGTAAGAATTGTTGAAACGGTCTTATATACGCCTCTGTTCAAAAGCTCTGTACGGATAGCATTGGAAAGGTCATGTCCAATATATCCCTGACTCATAGCCGAGCACACAGAGGTCGGTGTCTTTGTGTATTCCGGATAAATACGGCAGAATTCAGACATTGCCGTATGAATCATTCCAATCTGCGGTCCGTTACTGTGTGTAATGACTACCTGATAGTCATCTCTTATAAAATCAGCAACAGCCTTAGCTGTACGCTGTGCAGCCTCCTGCTGTTCCGGTAATGTACTTCCTAATGCCTCATGTCCTAATGCAATAACAATCTTCTTCTTTTTCATTGCAGCCCCCTGTAAAATAGTCATAATAAAAAGCTGTAATATACAGACTTATCTTTTTGCATTATATCGCTTTTTCCCAGGTCATTCAATAACTTATTCCATAGAAAAGGCGTAATAAGGCTATTCACACCAAACAATTAAAAAAATAAATCCCATTTCGGAAAAGTGTTCCAAATGAATTTGCATATTCGAATCAGAACCCACTCTCGTTTGTAAAAAGCGTAGCGGTACTAAATTCGCAATAAATTGCTCATTAAGTGCCGACGCTTTTTAAACGTTCTGATTCAAATAGCAAAATTCATTCTTAGGAACACAATCCCGAAATGGGATATATTTATTGTGTAATGCTGCTTGCGGCGGTAAGGACAACAGAAATCTCCATTTCCTGATATCCCTGGTTCTGAAGTCTTGATACTTTAAGGGTTACCGTATCCCCGGGCTCATAGTTTTCTAACAGACTCTTAAGCTGTTCCATGCTGGAAATCGTAGTCTTATCAAGCTCTGTGATGACATCTCCCTGACGAAGTCCTGCAGCCTCAGCTCCTGTTCCCGGCACGGTTGCATAAACATATACACCAAGAGGCATACCATATTTGGCAGCTACATCGCTGGAAACGTCATTTCCCTGTATACCGAGATATGCCGTCTGTCCCGATGTAACTACACCATTTTCGATCAGTTCATTTACAATTTCCATCGCATCTGAGATTGGGATTGCATATCCGATTCCCTCCACAGATGTGTCTGAATACTTTGCGGAATTGATTCCGATCACTTCACCATTTGCATTTAAAAGTGCGCCACCGCTGTTTCCCGGATTAATTGCCGCATCCGTCTGGATGAGGTTTGTATTTGTAACCGTTGAGGAGTTATCTGAAACTGTAACTGTTCTGTTTAATGCGCTGATGACACCGGTTGTAACCGACTGTCCATATCCCAATGCATTTCCGATTGCAATGGTTGCCTCACCAACCTTCAGATTAGACGAATCTCCAAGAGTAGCGACCTTAATCTGGCTTAATGTATCACTCTCAATGCTTGACAATGCAACTTTAACCACCGCAAGATCATCCGATGGATCTGTTCCCTGAACCTCGGCACTTACTGTAGCTTCATCTACAAATTGAACGGTAAGTGAATCTGCCCCGGAAACCACGTGATTATTTGTTGCGATATAAATATATTCTTCATCCTGTGAAACAATGATTCCCGATCCGCAGCTCTGGCTCTCATACTGCTGTGTCTGTCCCCAGAAACCTTGATAGGTATAGGTTCCCACGTTTGTGATTGCAACAACACTCGGCATCACTTCTTCCGCCACGGAGGATACATCCACAAGATCTGCCGCTACACCGGTAGCGGTTGAATTCAGGGAATTCTTATTGGCATTGCCCGCAGAAGCCGCAGCTGAGGTTTCCACACTTTCCTCTTTTGATGAACCATTTTTACTGTTTTCTCCGATGGCACCAATCGCATTCAATCCCGCAAAGCTTACACCGGTAAAAACACCGCCACCCACAAGGCCAAATACCAAGGCAATCGCAGCAGCCTTTGCCAGCTTCGTTCCGAAGCCATTCTTGTGAGTTTTCTTCGAGTTTTCACCTGTTCCGTTATGTCCCGCATATGAATTCTTTGTTCCGTATTGCGAAGAATATGAGGATGTCTGACGATCCTCATATGGATTATAGCCCCGCCCATAATTCGGCTGGTTGTATGGATTATATGACGTTTCTCCCGTCTGGGAACCACTGCTCTGATTGTAGCTGCCGCTGCTCTGACTATAGCTTCCGCTTTGGCTGTAATTTCCATTCAAATTATAATTGTTGTTTGACCCATAATTATTCTGATCCATGATTTATGACTCCTTTCGTCCGGCACTTCCAAATAAAAACCCGGATATGTTTTTACCTCTTTACATATCCGAGTTTATAAGGAATCTGTGTTCAAATTGTGACGAACTTTTGAAAAAATTATTATCTTTTATAAAGATTTCATTTAGAAAAAGCTCTGGTTCAAGTCAACATTTCCCTTGATTCCCGGAATCGATCCCTTACTGCTATACTGCCAGATATCATATCTTCCGGTATAGGTACAGGTCGTGTTGTACTGTGCAACCCATATTGAAAATCCGGTATACTTCGAAGGCGTTAAATATTTTGTCAGCCATGTTTTATTTGCATATACTCCTGCAGAATATCCTGCATTTTTTACTGTCTGACAGAATGCTAACACAATCGCATCTCTCTGTTCATTGGAAAGACCAAGCTGCGTAGAATCTTCCATATCGATATAGATCGGTAAACTGATACCGCCATACTGATTTGCGATGCTTACCGCAAGGGAAGCTTCCTCAACCGCCTGCACTTCATTCTGAGCTCTTGAATAGAAATATAGTCCAACCTTGACACCATTTGCTTTTGCATTCTTAATATTGGTTCCTGCATAGCTGTCGATGGAAAGTGCTCCTGTTGTACCACGGATTCCTGCACGAATGATTGCAAAGGAAACTGCCGACTTTGCCTGTGACCAGTCAATGTTTCCCTGCCACTTCGATACGTCAATACCAAATCCACTGGTAAGAAGGGCTCCATCACTACCGAAATTATACTTGTTTCCTAAGATAACCTGTTCTCCGGTAACCTTATTCCCATTCTTATCAAAGTAATAGCGGGTACCATCGATGGTCTGCCAGCCATAATAGGTTTTTTCTCCGCTTCCGGACTTATAATAGAAGGTTGCGCCGCTTTTATAGTGACCCACGGTTGCTGCAGTTTTTCCTTCATTATCTGTAAAAAGTGCATTATCGGATGCATCCTTCAGGGCGGTCTCCGCAGAAACGACAGTAATCGTCACCTTCTCGGTTGTAACCTTTTTCGGAGTTTCAATGGCATCTGCTGTTTCTTTGGACTCCTCAACATAGGCGTACACGGTAACAGTTCCGCTCTTATAATCCGAAGCCTTAATTGTAACGGACTCTCCCTCAACTTCCTTATCATTTACCACCAGCTTTGCCTTAAGCTTGCTGTCCGGTGAGGTTACTTTTACCGTTGCACTTCCATTGGTTCCGTCTGCGGTATTATAAATTGTCGTTGCCGACACAGAAAGTGTCAGCTTTCCGGTGATATACTCTGTCGCGGTGGTTGTAGTGGTTGTTGTAGTTGAAGTTGCAAGCTTCGGAGAATAGTGATTGATAATGCGGGCGGAATTTCCTTCTGCACCTGTTTGATTTTCATTTTTATTCTCGTTTTCGCTACTATTTTCGCTACTGTTTTCACTGCTACTTTCACTGCTGTTTTCGCTGCTGTTTTCGCTACTGTTTTCGCTATTGTTTTCGCTATTGTTTTCGCTATTGTTTTCGCTACTGTTTTCGCTACTGTTTTCGCTACTGCTTTCTATCCCTTTACAATTACTTATATTCACTAAACATTTTGGGCAATCTCTATTCTTATGATCTGCAGTACATTTATCCGTACAGCTGCAGCCTTGGCATTTGGTGCGGTCAGCCTTACATACCAAGCACTCTCCATTTGTATTGTCCGCGGTACACTTAGTGTCACAAGTACACGTCTTCTCTGTCCCTTTACAATTACTTATATTTTCTTTACATTTTGGACATTCACTATTTTTTTGTTCTGAAGTACATTTGTCCGTACAACTGCAGCCCTGACATTTCGTGTGGTCGTCCTTACAAATGAGACACTTGGTATTCTTGCTGCTATCCGTACACTTTACATCGCAGGTACATACTGCATTTTTTTTCAGCCGTACTACAGCTTCCTTTGAAACTGCTGCTGCATCTGCAAACTTTGGTGCAGCCTCGGAAAACCTTGCATTTCCTTCCAGGATATAGGAATCCACCCATTCTACGGTATCCTTAAGAACATTCTCAACCACGATTTCCTCATGGGTTTCCTTTACGTCTCCGGCTGCTGCCTCCGATACGGTTTTATCTTCAATCGTCTCAACTGCCTTGTACTCCAGTTTGTCCTTTACATTGACCTTGACGGTAAGACTGCTTGGAATGTAATCATTGGTTGGAACCAGGCAGGCAAGATAATCTCCGCTGTTTATCTTCGAAATGTAAATCATTCCATCTGAATTATCATCGGTATAGCTTTCCCCACTGATTCCTGCCAGCGCATTGCAGTAATCCTGCAGCACTTTTTCCTTTTCGATGAGAAGAGCTTCCTTTTCGGAAAGCTCCAAGCCGGTATCTGAAGATAAATAGGTGACATCATCAAAAACCGCACCTTCCTCGCCGAGAATCAGCAGTCCGTTTCCTTCGTCAGCCGCAACAGCCTCTCCCTCCGGGTCTCCTGTAGCATTATAATTTCCGGACGCTGCCTCCTCAGATGCATTCTCAATCTTTTCATTGATATCCTCAATTGCATCAATGGCATCACTTAACTTTTTCTTATCGTTTGGGCTGATCAGCTTTACCTGAAAAGCCTCTCCGCTGATCTTTGAATTATTCTCTCCTTTGATATACAGAGTCAGATCCTTTTCCAATGAATCGCTGGAAATCTTACAGGAAACAAAATTCGGAATATTTACAAGCTCTGTGGCCTGTTCAGCAGGCTTTTCCGTCTCTTCCTGTACAATCACCGTCTGTGTCTGGGTCTCTGTTTCCGTAACTACTTCCACAGCCTCCTGTGCAGCGGTGTTATGCTGATAAATTGCAACGCCCCCCACAGATGCTACCATAAGTGAACCGGCTGTACATCCGGCTACGATAATCTGCGTGGTCTGAGACCATCCGGCAATTGTCCCAGGCAGATTCTTTACTCCGGCGGCAAGCTTTGGTCCCACGCCTTTAAGCACTTCAAAAAAACTCATTACTTACTCCTTAAATATAAAAGCGCTCTTAGCATATGAAAAGAGCGCTTTTCTCTTACTCAACTGTAACTGATTTTGCGAGATTACGAGGTTTATCCACATCAAGTCCTTTTCCTACCGATACATAGTATCCAAAAAGCTGAAGCGGAATGATTGCCAGCGAATTCGTAAAATACTGGTTCGTCTTAGGTACATAAATCACATAATCTGCATTTTTCTCAATTTCAATATTATCCTCATTCGTTACTGCAAGCACAACTGCTCCACGGCTCTTAACCTCAACAATATTGCTTACGGTCTTCTGGTATAACGCTTCCTGAGTTACAACAGCAGCCACCAGGGTTCCCTCTTCAATCAGGGAAATTGTTCCATGCTTCAACTCGCCGGCAGCATATGCCTCAGAATGAATGTAGGAAATCTCTTTTAATTTCAAAGAGCCTTCCATGGAAATTGCATAATCGATACCGCGTCCGATAAAGAACACATCTTTTGCAGCCACATATCGGTTTGCAAACTTCTGGATTTTCTGCTTTTGCTCTAAAAGAAGCTCAATCTGGTTCGGAATCATCTCCAGCTCACGAAGATAATTCTTCATCTCCTCCTCTGACACAAGGCCGCGGACCTGTGCGAACTTAAGAGCCAGCAGATACTGTGCAACGAGCTGGCAGCTGTATGCCTTTGTGGTTGCAACGGAAATCTCCGGGCCTGCCCAGGTATACATCACCTTATCGGCTTCCCTGGCAATAGAACTTCCCACTACATTTACGATACCAAGGGTCTTGATTCCGCGTTCCTTTGCAAGGCGAAGAGCTGCAAGGGAATCTGCAGTCTCACCGGACTGGCTGATAATCACAACCAGTGCTCCCTCCTCCAAAATCGGATTGCGATATCGAAACTCTGACGCCAGATCTACCTCTACAGGGATTCTCGCAAGTCCTTCAAATACGTATTTATTTGTGACACCGGTGTGATATGCGGAACCACAGGCAACAATATAAATCTTTTTAATCGCCTTAATTTCCTCATCACTCATGCCAAGCTCATCAATGACTATCTTTCCATCCTTGATGCGGGGACTTATGGTATCCCGGACAGCCTTTGGCTGCTCGTAAATCTCCTTTAGCATGAAGTGCTCATATCCATTTTTTTCCGCTGCGTTAATATCCCAGTCAATGTGCTTGGATTCCTTTTGAATCGGTTCTCCATCCACATTGAAAAACTCGATGGAATCTTCCGAAAGACGGGCAATTTCCTCGTTTTCAATAAAATATACGTCTCTGGTGTATTTTAACACTGCCGGAACATCAGAGGCGATTAAGTTTCCGTCTTCTGCTTTTCCGACAATAAGAGGACTGTCCTTACGAACCGAATATACCACATCCGGATAGTCCGCAAAAATGATTCCCAGTGCGTAAGAACCTTCCACACGGTGAATGACCTTGGTTACTGCGGTAAGCGGATCCTTCCCATATTTGTTGTAATAATAATCCAAAAGATGGGCAACAACCTCTGTATCTGTCTCGGAACAGAACTCATAGCCTCTCTCCTGAAGCTTGTTTTTCAACTTGATATAGTTTTCGATAATACCATTGTGAACAACTGCGATGGTCTGATCCTTGTTAAAATGGGGATGTGCATTCACGTCAGAAGGTTCTCCGTGGGTAGCCCACCTCGTATGTCCGATTCCAATGGTACCGGGCATCGTCTGTCCATCGTGAGTCAGCTCGCTTAATACCTTAAGCCGGCCTGTTGCCTTTTTGATATTGATCTGTTTTCCGTCATAAATAGCCATTCCGGCTGAATCATAACCACGATACTCAAGCTTTGACAACCCATCCAGAAGAATTGGTGCAGCCTGCTCTTTGCCAATGTATCCTACGATTCCACACATATTCTTTTACCTCTCTATGTTAACATAAATGATTCCCTTACTTGTATATACCAGTTTATTGTATGGTTTTCGCTGTAAAAATGCAACCCTTGCCAAAAAATGCCAGCTCTCCCGGCGGATTATATTGCAACTCCGTTCTTTTTCAAAAGTTCCCTTGCGGACTCTACGGAATCCACACCCGTCGCATTCTTAACCGGCGCAAATTCCTTTTCCCGATCTACTTCAAAGGATAAGCAATCATCCATCATATATACCATGTCAAGAATCAGTGTCTCGAATTTGTATGCATTTGGAGTCTCCGGTTTATGAAACACCCCATTTTCATCCATGAACGGAACCTTTTTCTCCACAATGTGAAGCGGAAGATTCTGATTTAAAATCTCGGTTAACTTATCCACACGGAACAGATAATTTAGGATTACTCCAAATCCGTACAGCAGCGAACCGTTTTCGTTTGTTGCCTCTGCCATCTCCGGAGTAAGCTCATAATATTCAATAATTGACGGCTTTCCATTCTCCAGACAAAGTGCCCCTACCCGCTCGTAAGGGTCTGCCTTTCTTACCACCTTGGCGCCGCTCACGCAGCCGGATTCAATCGTTGCGCCCACAAAAACAGGATCTGCGATCTGCTGAAGCACGTTATCCACTGCAAAGACATTGAGCCATTCCACACCCTTTTCCTTCATGTCTGCATCCAGGCCGGCCTTCACCAGGGATTTGAACCATCCGCCGTTTCCATTCGGTGACATTGCCAGGGAATCCTCTGCTTCCATCAGAACATTTCCATCAAAATCAACAGCCGGAACCATCTCCTGAACAAAGAATTTCACGAAATCCGGATTGTATCCGAAGAAATTATGTTCCTCAAAAAATGCTCTGGTCTGCTCATCATTTTTATCGCTGGTCATAATATAGAGCGGAACCCACGCATCTGCCTGTCTGGTTACCTTCATAAGATTTGCCACAAGCTGCTCAAATATGTACAAGTCCTTGTTTACGCCAATGTTGTACATTCCCTTCGCCTTATCAAAGCCAAGTCTGGTACCCTGACCCCCGGCAAGCAGAATTGCTCCAACCTTACAGTTTTTTATCGCTTTAATACCGGTCTCGGAAAATGTATCTTTTTTCTGTTCAATCTCAGAAAGCTCCATAGCGCCGAGAGGAGCAAAGGTTCCTCTTTCCTGTTCCTTCTGGTGAATCATGTCAAGGCAGGTCCAATCCATTTCCTCAAGCTGCTTTTCCAGCTTTGCCGGAATCTCTTTTCCCACAAGGCTCTTTAAGTACTTCTGGTTTGTAGATGTAATTTTTTCCATCGTCAAATTATTCATCTTATTTCTCCTTTTTACGGCTGTGGATATACATCCAGCCTTCGGAATAATCCTTGCGTTCCTCCTCGGACATTCCTGTGTATTTTTCCAGGTCAAGATTGGTAAGCTTCATCTGTTCACATCCGCATTTATGACATTCCACGCTGCTTCTTCTCGAAACCATGCGAAGCCAGCCGCACTGCGGACAAATAAAAATCTTCATCATAGTAAACAAAGCACCTACTTACTCAAAAACTCTGAGAACGTCAGCCTTTAATTCCTCAAGGGCTGCATCTGCGGATTCTAAGCTGTTACCCTTTACTCCACAGTAGAACTTGATCTTCGGCTCGGTACCGGAAGGACGAACGCAGCACCAAGCATCATCGGAAAGCTCATAGTAAAGAACATTTGAGCTCGGAAGACCTGTGGAGGTTACTTCCCCGGTCTTTACATCTTTTCTGGTGTCTGCCTTGTAATCCCGCACTGCAAGCACCTCATATCCGCCTACGGCTGCCGGAACGCACTTTCTCGCACGACTCATAATCTCCTGGATCTGAGCCGCTCCGTCAATACCCTTTAAGGTCATGGTTGCGATTCCTTCTCTGTAGTATCCGTACTTTTCGTACATATCGATCATTGCATCCCAGAGAGTCTTTCCCTTTGACTTATGATATGCCGCAACCTCACAGAGCATACAAACTGCTGCCGGTGCATCCTTATCTCTTGCATAGGTTCCCGGAAGACATCCATAGCTTTCCTCCATACCAAACACATAATTGTGGCTTCCGGTCTTTTCAAAGTTTAACATCTGTTCCCCGATATATTTAAATCCGGTAAGAACCTCGATCAGTTCCACTCCATATGCCTTTGCAATGGCCTTTGCCATATCGGTAGAAACAATGGATTCCACAAGGGCAGGATTCTTAGGCATTGTGCCGCTTTTCGCCTTTTCCCCAAGCATATAGTCTGCGATCAGCATTGCGGACATGTTTCCGGTAAAGGTCACATACTCACCTGTCTTGGTATCCTTGCAGTATACACCAAGTCGGTCCGCATCCGGATCTGTGGCAAGAACGATGTCGGCATCCTTTTCCTTTGCAAGCTTAAGAGCAAGCTCCCATGCATCCGGGTTTTCCGGATTCGGATACGGACAGGTCGGGAAATTGCCGTCTGCAACAGCCTGCTGAGGCTCAATATATACGTTTTCAAAGCCAAGATCCTTTAACACTCTCTGAACCGGGCGAAGTCCTGTTCCGTGAAGAGGAGTGTATACGATCTTGATGTCTTTTGCCATGTCTTTGATAATCTCAGGATGGATAGAAAGCTTGCGAAGCTCTGCAAAATATCCCTCCTCAACATCATCACCGATCACATTGTAAAGTCCGGCAGCAATTGCAGCATCCTTATCCATGGTCTTTACCATATCGAAGGAGGTAACCTTCACTACCTCTGCCATGATATTGGTGTCATGAGGCGGTGTAACCTGGGCGCCATCCTCCCAGTATACCTTGTATCCATTGTATTCCCGCGGATTGTGGCTTGCGGTGATCACGATACCTGCGATGGTTCCTAGAGTACGAACGGCATAGGAAAGCTCCGGAACAGGTGCAAGCTGCGGAAATACATAGGTCTTAATGCCATTTGCCGCCAAACAAAGCGCAGCCGCATCCGTAAATTCATCATGCATAAGGCGGGAGTCATGGGCGATTGCAACCCCTCTGTTCTGGGCTCCCTGTGCAAGAATATAGTTCGCAAGACCTTGTGTAGCCTGACGAACAGTATATATATTCATACGATTGGTACCTGCTCCGATCACTCCGCGAAGTCCTGCTGTACCAAACTCCAATGTCCGATAAAAACGATCTTCGATTTCTGCTTTATCATCTGCGATTCCCTTAAGCTCTGCTTTTGTAGCTTCATCAAAGTAAGGATCTGTACACCATTTCTGATATTCATTCATGTAATCCATTAGTTTATCCTCCATTTTTTCTAACTCACTAATTAGCATCATTTTATCATATCTTCGCCTTATTTGGAAGCAAAAAGAGGTATCTCATCATAAAAACATTTCTTAATTTTTTCTTTATTCATCTCCCATTTCGGAAAAGTGTTCCCGAATGAGAGTTATTCATTTCTTTTCAGAAATGTTTTTTCTCCCTTTTTGTTGCCTTGACCTTTTTGCTCTTGTATGATAATAAAAAAGTAACGTTAGGTAATGTTTTAAAGAGTGTATTGTATGATTTTGGCACTTTAATTGTATCATTTACCTAAAATCATTAGAAAAATCCTGTTTGATTGCTGTTTTTTCGGTGTGTTGTATGTTTTTGCAGTCTTAATCTTGCCCAATACCTAAAAATCCTTGATTCTTAGGTATTTGATGATAGTTACACCGTAAAAACATACAAATTCCCTTAAAACAGCCTTAAAATTCCTTCTTTTTCACTGATTTTAGGTATACTCTCACTTTTTACTCTTCAAATTATACAATTCCTCTTTTTTCAGAGCTTCCGTTTCTAAACTCCCTTTTCGGAATTATGTTCCTGAGAATGAATTTTGCTATTTGAATCAGAACGTTTAAAAAGTACAGAATATCCAGAAAGGTCAACCATACTATGAAGCTTCCAGGCTATTATTCCTCCGGACAATTTGCAAAAATGGCGCAGGTGTCCCTTCGAACTGTCCGGTTCTATGACAAACAGAATATCCTAAAGCCCTCCTATGTAAATGAGTCCGGGGCACGCTTCTATACCGACTCAGACTTTGCGCGTTTGCAGCAGATTCTGCTGTTGAAATACTTAGGCTTTTCCCTGGACGATATCAAGGGTATGCTGGTGGATGATCTGGACCTTCACTATCTTAAAAATTCCCTCAAGCTGCAAAAGCAGCTGGTTTTAGACCGGATTGAGCAGATGGAGCTTGTGGCAAGTGCCATTGATGATACGGTTGCTGCCCTTGAGACAGCCGCCACGGATCAGGAGGGTGCAGCAAACACGGCCTCCGATGCGGTCGACCGTACTGCTGCCCCTGCTTTGGGCATCAACTGGAGCCAGATGCTGGATCTGATCCACCTCACCGGTATGGAAAAAAGCTTGAAATCCCAGTACCAGAATGCCAGCAATATTTCCGCACGGATCCGGTTGCACAGGGAATACTCCGTCAATAAGCAAGGATGGTTTCCCTGGATGTTTGAGCAGTTTCGCCCAATCTTAGAGAGCAAAACCGTTTCCCATTCTCCTCTCAGCATCCTGGAGATTGGCTGCGGAAACGGCGCGCTCTGGACCGAAAATATGAACAAGCTGCCACAGAGCAGAAGCCTTCGCATCACGCTATCCGACATTTCCGAGGGAATGATCCGCGATGTGCGTCGAACCATCGGAAACGATCCGCGGTTTTCCTTCGAAACCTTTGATTGTCATTCTATTCCTTATCCGGACAGCACCTTTGATCTGGTGATTGCAAACCATCTGCTCTTCTACTGCGAAGATATTGATGCCGTATGTAAAGAAGTCTATCGTGTATTAAAAGGTCCGGATGGACTTTTTGTGTGCAGTACCTATGGCGCCGCGCACATGAAGGAAATTACCGATCTGGTGCAGGGCTTTGACAACCGCATCGTCTTATCCGGGGAAAAGCTGTATGAGCGTTTCGGTTTGGAAAACGGCGAACAAACCTTAAAAAAGAGCTTTACCCAGATTGTGCTAAAGCGCTATGAGGATGAGATCATTCTCAATACCTCCGAACCGCTGATTGAGTACATTTTGTCCTGTCACGGGAACCAGAACCAATATCTTTTGGACCGCTTTCACGATTTTCAGAGCTTTGTGGAGAAGAAAACAAAAAAAGACTTCCACATCACAAAGGATGCAGGAGTCTTTCTCTGTAAAAAATATTAGTCTAATTTTTTTCTTTTTTCTTCATCCATGGCTCGATAAAGTAGTATTTCAAAATCCTGCCGATTTTTTTGGTAAATGGTCTTTAAAATCAAACCTGAGAAAAAAGACTGTATAGCCGCCATTACCACAAAACCACACACAATTAATGTAGGGAAATTCGGAACCAGCCCGGTCTGTGCATAAGTTATCAGAATTGGTATGAAAAATATCAGCGCAAGCAGAACCAGGAAAGCAGAAATCATACCAAAATACCCTAATGGCCGATATGTACGGAACAGCTTTGCAATTGTTCCAAGTACTTTCATTCCATCTGAATAGGTATTCAGTTTTGAAACGCTTCCCTCCGGGCGATCCCTATATTCAATTACTACATTTTCCACATGCATGTTTTTATCAATTGCATGAATACTCATTTCTGTTTCAATTTCAAATCCTTTAGACAGAACAGGAAATGTTTTTACAAATCGATAACTGAATGCACGGTACCCAGTCATAATATCCTTTATGTTATTCTTGAATAACCGATTTATGCTCCACCTGACAAGCGTGTTTCCAAAATTATGAAATGGACGTTTGTTTTCTTCGAAGTAGGTGGAGGTTAAACGGTCTCCGACTACCATATCCGCCTGTCTGTTCAGCACTTCATCAACCATTTTAGGCGCAGCCTCAGCAGGATAAGTATCATCCCCATCTACCATCAGATAGCATTCCGCGTCAATTTCAGCAAACATTCTGCGAATCACATTTCCTTTTCCCTGAAGATATTCATGGTAGACAGTTGCTCCGGCTTTTTCGGCAATCTTCCCTGAACCATCTGTAGAATTATTGTCATACACATATATTTTTGCCTCAGGTAAGGCTTTCTGAAAATCCTTCACAACCTTTTCAATCGTTTTACTCTCATTATAACAAGGAACCAATACCGCTATTTTATCCATTGAAGCATCCTTTCCCTAAAATGCAAATGTGTCCTTAAGTCCTACCCAGAGCTGGTCCTTGTCACTTAAGTTAAGGGCAGTTCCGTCCTCTAACGCATAGCCTGCTGCAGAGGCAGTTCCCTGATACTCACCGGTAAGCTGTGGCCATTTTATTCCGATTTCAGGATCATTCCAGGCAAGTCCGCCCTCATCTCCCGGATGATAAAAATCGGTGCACTTATAACAGAACTCCGCCAGCTCGGACAATACTAAAAATCCATGGGCAAAGCCCTCCGGAATGTAAAACTGCTTCTTATTTTCCTCCGTAAGCTCTACTCCAAACCACTTTCCGTAGGTCTTGGAATCCTTGCGCAAATCAACCGCCACATCAAATACAGAACCCTTCACTACGCGGACCAGTTTTCCCTGTGGAAACTGTTTCTGAAAATGAAGTCCCCGAAGTACACCCTTTACTGAGCTGGACTGATTGTCCTGAACGAATACCATATCCAGACCTTCCTCGTGCATATCGTTCTGATTGTAGGTCTCCATAAAGTAACCTCTTGCATCGCCATGTACTGCAGGCTCGATCACACAAAGGCCTTCGATTCCACCTGCATTTTTTTCAACTTTAATCTGTCCCATAATGATAAAAACTCCTTTAATTTGAAAATCCCATTTCGGAAAAGTGTTCCCGAATGAATTTGCATATTTGAATCAGAACCCACTCTCGCTTGTAAAAAGCGTAACGGTACTAAATTCGCAATAAATTGCTCATTAAGTGCCGACGCTTTTTAAACGTTCTGATTCAAATAGCAAAATTCATTCGCAGGAACACAATTCCGAAAAGGGAGATTTGAAACTAAATACACTCACTAAAATTCAATTTCCTTAAGATATCTCTTAAGCGCATCCTGCCAGGTCGGAAGCGGTGTAAATCCCGCCTCTACAAGCTTTCGTTTCTCAAGCCTGCTGTTAAATGGTCTTGCAGCCTTTGAGACTCCGTATTCTGCTGTTGTAACCGGAACAACACTCAAACGTTCCTTCGAATACTCACTATGTCCCATGGCAACAGCCTGACGGAAAATTTCTTCGGTAAAATCATACCAGCTGATGTATCCGCCCTCATTTGTAGCATGGTAGTAACCATACTTATCCGTCTCAATCATATCGACGAGAAGACGGGATAAATCAAAGGTATAGGTTGGAGTCCCGATCTGGTCGCACACAACGGTAAGCTTATCATGGGTTTTTCCCACATTTAACATGGTCTTGATGAAGTTCTTTCCGTTTACTCCAAATACCCAGGCAATACGGACAATAAAGTATTTTTCCAAGGTATTCGTAACAGCAAGCTCCCCCTCCAGTTTTGTCTGTCCATAGACATTTAGCGGAGCATAATCCTTGCAATCCGGTTCCCATGGTTTTTCACCCTGACCATCAAATACATAATCCGTGCTGATGTACACCATTTTCGCATCAATCGTCTTAGCGATTTTTGCAATATTTGCAGTTCCATCCACATTGATTGCGCGAACCTTCTCCTTCTTATCCTCATCCTCAGCAAGGTCTACTGCAGTCCATGCCGCACAATGAACGATCACATCAGGCTTTACTTCTGTCAAAACCCTTTCTACAGAAGCAGCGTCTGTAATATCCATTGCAACGTATGGCATTTTTGTAACAGCAGAGCCATCTTTGGCACCGCTGTACACAGGAGCAATATCGCTTCCGATTCCTTCATAGCCGCGCTTCTTCAGTTCATTCATCACATCATGCCCGAGCTGTCCGGCAACACCTGTAACGAAAACTTTCATAATAGGTCCCCTTTTCTAAATTCATTCAATCTTCTACTATTCATAGCTACGCATAGTTTACCGCTGTTTCACAGCTAATTTTGCTCATATCCGTTGCCCCTATGTTATTCTAGCATAAAAAAGTGAAAGTCCGAATCTTATCATGCGAGCATGAAGGCTTCGCACTTTCGCTTTTTTGCTATGAATAATAGTTATCTATTCGAATACATCTTCTCATAGTAATTCTGGTATTCACCGGAAATGATGGTTTCCCACCACTCTTTGTTGTCAAGATACCACTGGATGGTCTTCTTGATTCCATCCTCGAATTTGGTCTCCGGGAGCCAGCCCAGTTCATTGTGAATCTTGGTTGGGTCGATTGCGTAACGCATATCATGTCCCTTGCGGTCTCCTACATGCGTAATGAGGCTTTCCGGCTTGCCGAGCTCCTTGCAGATGATCTTAACGATATCGATATTTCTCATCTCGTTGTGTCCGCCGATATTGTAAACCTCTCCAACACGGCCCTTATGAATAATAAGATCGATGGCCTTGCAATGATCCTCCACATATAACCAGTCACGAACGTTAAGTCCCTCTCCGTATACCGGAAGTGGCTTATCGTTTAATGCATTCGCAATCATAAGCGGAATCAGCTTCTCCGGAAAATGATATGGTCCGTAGTTGTTGGAGCAGCGGCTGATGGTTACAGGAAGACCATAGGTTCTATGGTATGCTAATACAAGAAGATCTGCCCCTGCCTTTGAAGAGCTGTATGGGCTTGAGGTATGGATCGGAGTCTCCTCGGTAAAGAACAGATCCGGACGGTCAAGTGGAAGGTCTCCGTACACCTCGTCGGTAGAAACCTGATGGTAACGGGTAATGCCATACTTACGGCAGGCATCCATCAAGGTTGCGGTACCGATAATATTGGTCTGAAGGAAAATTTCCGGATTCTCAATGGAACGATCCACATGAGATTCTGCTGCAAAGTTTACAACGATGTCCGGATGCTCCTCCTCGAATAATTTATAAACACCCTCCCTGTCACAGATATCAAGCTTCACAAAACGGAAATTCGGATTGTCCATAACAGGCTCAAGGGTAGAAAGATTTCCGGCATAGGTAAGCTTATCCAGGCAGACAATGCGATAATCCGGATACTTATCTAACATGTGAAATACAAAATTGCTTCCGATAAAACCGGCTCCACCGGTAACGATAATAGTCATTTTCTTTTCTCCTTTATAAAAATTGATCATAAAAATATTCGATATTAGTACAAATTCTCCTGATACTTACCATCTAAGACATCCTTTAAATACTGTCCGTACTGGTTCTTCTTTAATACCTCATACACAGCAAGCACATCTTCCTTTGTAATCCAGCCATTTAAGTATGCGATTTCCTCAAGGCAGGCAATCTTACGATGCTGATGTGTCTCAACGGTCTTAACAAAGTTGGTGGCATCCACAAGACTCTCATGGGTTCCCGTATCCAGCCAGGTAAATCCCTGTCCCAAAAGCTCCACATTCAGATTACCTTCCTCTAAATAAATGCGGTTCAAATCGGTAATCTCAAGCTCACCTCTTGCAGACGGCTTTAGGTTCTTTGCATACTCTACAACCTTGTTGTCATAGAAATAAAGTCCGGTTACACAGTAATTGCTCTTCGGCTGCGCCGGCTTTTCCTCGATGGAAATAGCCTTTCCGGTGTGGTCAAACTCAACAATACCAAAACGCTCCGGATCGTCCACATAATATCCGAATACGGTGGCACCTCTTCCCTGTGCAGCATTTTCCACTGCCACCTTCAGACGCTTTTTAAAACCATGGCCTGCAAAAATATTATCTCCAAGAACCATTGCTACCGTATCGTTCCCGATAAACTCTTCCCCGATAATAAATGCCTGGGCAAGTCCGTCCGGGCTTGGCTGTACCGCATAGGATAAATTTACGCCGAACTGATGCCCATCTCCAAGGAGTTCTTTAAATCTTGGTGTATCCTGCGGTGTTGAAATGATCAGAATATCACGAATCCCCGCATTCATAAGTACGGACATCGGATAATAAATCATCGGCTTGTCGTAGATCGGAAGCAATTGCTTCGATGTTACCATGGTAAGCGGATAAAGGCGTGTGCCTGATCCCCCGGCTAAAATAATACCTTTCATGTCATCTCCTTCTTGCAGCCAAAAGCGTGGCTGCACAACAAAACATATGTTTATAGTTTCATTACCCATAGTATAAAAGGTGACCATAGGTCACCTTCAAGTACTTTTTTCATTTTTTATAAAACTTTTTATGACCCCGAGGGAATTGACACCGAAAAGTATTTTCGAATGCCATCTAAAATAAGCTCTTTCTGCTCCTCGCTGGGTACTTCCACACAATCATTTCCGGTATATCTGATGTATGCCGGATCGTAGAAAAAGGTATCAAAGCTGATTCCTTTTTTCTTCTCATAGAATAGTGACTCCCCCAAAAAGTAATTTTTCCCTTCCATGTTCAAATATTGAAGCAGAGTCGGTGCCAGATCCAGAGAATTTCTTCCCTGCGCATCCACCTGTGCTACCGGTCCCCCCACAGAATAAATAAAAAATGGAATCTCATCCGCATCGGAGCATGGTCTATCATAATCCGGAAAGGCTGCAAGGAAATCCTGGTCCGCGTAAGTTGCATGATCGGCGGTAAATACAACGATGGTGTCGGATGCCAATGGACTATTGTTAAATTTCTCAATAAACTGACCAAATTGATAATCCACATCATAAAAACGGTTGAGTACACGGGATGAGCCATCTCCAAAGGTCTGGTCAACAGAATCCAAAGAAGCATGGGTTCCGAAGGTGTAGATTACAAGGAAAAAAGGCTGGCTCTTTTCCTCGTTATACCGGATTGCCGTATCATACAAATATTCATATGCCATGCGGTCACTAAATGCATCGGCAGCACCGTCACAGAGCGCCGTATCTGAAATCACCTCATCAAAGCTAAGGGATTTTAAATATGCATCGAAGGTAGAATTATTCGGTTCCGTATTGATCATCGCCGTCCAATACCCCTGTTCCCGGAGAATATCCTCAATGGAAATCAGGCTGTTGGCATCGCTGTCATCTCTCTGATGTCCGGAATACAGTTGTCCGATCAGGCCTCGATAGGTTGCAAAAGTATGGTTATAGTAGTTCACAAAATTCAGAGACTGTTTCTCCATAGCGGCTACATTGGGCATGATTGTCCTTGGATCACTCACCACATTCTGTGACAGTCCCTCGGTAAAAATCAGAATCACATTTGGGCGATTGATGTTGCAGGAATAACTGGCCTGCAGCTTTTTTGCCGTATCCGCAAACAAATCCACCTGCTCCGTTTCGCTTTCCTCATTTGCCTGGCTAACCTCCGGCATCTGTTCATCCAGGGACTCTACCTCTGCTTCCACAATAGCAGCTTCCGTAACGGTAGCAGCCTCAGCAGCTTCCGTAACGATTTCTTCGTTTAAAAAGGCCTCTAATGCCTCATCCTTCATCCAGGAACCATTGCTGTACAAGGATCGCTGCATATCCCACTGCTCATAGATTCCATACACCGAACAAAACGGAGAATACTGTGCTCCCGCAACCCAAACAGCGCATATCTCAACAACGACAGCCCCTGCCGCAAGCAGATATCTTACTTTCTTTTTATTTATCCCTATGCATGCCGCAGGCAAAAAAGAGAATACCAGGACACCCACAACACCCATTCCATAGATGAAGGCTTTTCCTTCCAAATCCCGAAGGGAATTGATATTCTCAAGCATGACATAGGTGACGTAGCTTCCTCCGAAAAACAGAACCAGGCACTGCGCATTAAAAATCAGCAGAAAAAATGATCCAAGCCAGCCAAACTTCTTACTTTTGGCTAATAAAAGATTGGAAACCGCAAAAATCAAAAACAGTTCTGTCATTTCCAGAACCGCATACCGAACACTTCCAGTGGTCTGATACGCCAACAAAATCAAGACAAATGAAAAGACATACTTCAGGAGTGTAAGTATAGCGCCTTTCGTAAAGTACTTCTTTATATTCATAATATCTCCTTTTCTTAAGTAAAACATACGCAATTTACAAAACTAATCTCCATATTCGTAAATTGTTCCCGAGAATGAATTTTGCTATTTGAATCAGAACGTTTAAAAAGCGTCGGCACTTAATGAGCAATTACTTACGAATTTAGTACCGCTACGCTTTTTACAAACGAGAGTGGGTTCTGATTCAAATATGCAAATTCATTTAGGGAACACTTTACGAAATGGTAGACAGCAATTGCTCAATCTTACCTTTGATCAATTCAAATGCCACATCATTCATTCCACTGTTTATCACAATGTCTGCAAGGTACTTGGTGGGCTCCACATAGACATAGTGCATAGGCTTAACCGTGGTAAGATACTGCCGCATAATATCCTCCACATCCCGTCCGCGTTCCTTTACATCCCGGACTACCCGACGGAGAATTCTCTCATCCGCATCTGCTTCCACATAGACTTTGATATCGATGAGGCTGCGAAGTCTTTCATCTGCCAAAGCAAGGATACCTTCCACGATGAGTACCCGGCTTGGCTCTATCGTAATTGTCTTATCTGAACGATTATGTACCGTGTAATCATATACCGGACATTCTACGGATTCCCCATTTTTTAGTTTCTGAATGTGCTCAATCAAAAGCTCTGTCTCCAAGGAATCCGGTGAATCATAATTGACCTTCTTACGTTCCTCCAATGGGATATCGTTCTGGCATTTATAATAATTATCGTAATAAATAACGGAAATCCCATCTTTAAAGCATGCCTTTAATCGATTGGTAAAGGTGGACTTTCCGGAACCTGTTCCGCCAGCAACTCCAATAATTGTACAATCCATTCTCTCTCTCCATTCTAACTAAAAAACGTGGGCGACAAGGCTCACGACAACAAAAACAGGACGTTGGTAAAAACTCCAACGTCCTGTATTTTAACATCATTTTTGTTTATTGTAAATCTTCATCTGTAATAAGTTCACCGGCTTCGATCTTATTAATCAGCTCAACTGCCTTATCTACACTGCTCTGATCCGGTACCATTACATAGGCCCTGGTGTTCGGAACTGAGTAGGTAGTTCTGCTGTCTCCCGTTCCGGTAACCGCATACTGTTTGATATCCCAGCCGCTCATATCAGAAAGCTGCATACGAACAAGTGTGGAAATATCGTCCGAGCTCATATTGGTAACAAACATTCCCTCCAGACTCTTCATAATATCGCCATATTTTGAAAGAATGGTTGTACCGGATGAGCATTTATCAATGATTGCAGCAACAACCTTCATGGTATTTCGTCCACGGGCATTATCTCCGTCCGCAAAGGCATAACGTTCACGAATGTATCCTAAGGTTCCCATACCATCCAGTTCATTCTTTCCTTCCTTGATATGAACATCGTAGTGCAGGGTGGTAAAGCTCTTCTCCGATTCAATGGTAATTCCGCCGATGGCATCCACGAAGGTCATAAAGCCTTCAAAGTTGATCTGCATGTAATATTTAATATCTGTACTATACAGATTCTCCAAAGTATCCATGGAGCAATCCACGCCATAAATTCCACAGTGCGTCAGCTTGTCACATTCTCCACTCTTGCTGATGGAGATTGGCACATAGTAGTCACGCGGCGTATTTACAAGAAGCACCTGATGCTGGCTTGGATTTACAAATGCCACAATGTTTACATCGCTTCGGCTGGTGGAAAGCTTCGTGCTTCTGGTATCCGAACCGCTTAAGTAGATTGCAAAGGTATCCTCCGTGATATCGAAATCCTCGTCCACCTCATCCTCTACTATCGGAGCTTCAATAACCGTCTCTATACTGTGTTCATAGATAACCCTGGTCTGCTGTGTAAAGGTCTCATACCCCTCCATATCGGAGATAATCTCTTCATAGGAATAGTTTAACAGCATGGCATCAACCTGTCCGCCAAGAAGTGCATCAACGGTACTAAATACATCCTCAAACTCTGTTACGGAAATATCATGACCTACTTCTTTTTCAATGGTGGCAATAGTCTGCATGGAATTCTCATAATCAAATCCGGATGCCATTCCAAAGCTGTAATCTGCCGTATCCTTAATGGAAGCAGCCGCATCATCGGCTCTTACATATACTGCAATCGTATCCGTAACAACGGTTTTTTCCACGGTAATATTGTCAATTGTCGTATTTAAGGTTCCAAGATAATAGGTAACCATCCAACAAATAATAATCGTAAATATGGAAAGAGAAGTTCCCAACCCTCTCTTTAGATAAAGCGCCTTCTTCGGCTGCCCCTTTCGTCTTCTTACCAGCACCATTAAGGTAAATGCAAGAAAAAGCATGACCCACAAAACAACAACCAGAAGTAAGACATAGGTCGTCGGGATCATCTTCGATGCCAGAACCTGAACAAGTGCTACAACGCTTAAAATAATCTGAATTAATAAAATAATATATGCCGCTGTTTTCCAGACAGCCTTTTTCTTCCTGCCCGCCGATGATGTTTTTCTTTGTGTACTCATAGCTTACGTTCCTTTCGAATTTCCCGTATTCTATTCTTCAAATGATGATAAATCATCCATCGGTTCTTGATCATAACCCCCACCGAATTGTGTTCAAAATCCGAAACAGCATTTTCATGCCTACGATATAATAACAACTTTTCCGATAAAAAGCAAGATTTACCAAAAATCCTGTCGCTGACCATCCCAATCCACTGATCATGCATCGGAATATCCTTTGGAATGGGAACCACAAGGGGAACCAACTCCTTTTTGAATGCCATACAGCACCCCATATAACGATTTTTCACCAGATTCGCCGCCACACCGGGTTTTGAACCCCGATAGGCAAAAAACGAATCCATAATTGTATCTCCTAAATCTTCCCCCACCACTTTTGCGTCATGAATGACCAGATAAATCTCTTTTTTTGAAAAGGCCTCAAGAACCTTCTCTACTTTATCCGGTGCCCACACATCGTCCTGGTCTGCCAGAAAGATGTAATCTCCTTCACAGGCCTCTATCGCGTATTCAAAATTAGAAATCACACCCTTATGAGGACCCTCCAGCAGACGGATTCTGTTGTCCTTTTCCTGATACTGTGCCAGAATTTCAAGGGTTTCATCCGTCGATCCATCATCGGATATGACAATTTCATCCTCCCCGGACAGATTGTCCAGTATGGAATCCAGCTGTCTGCGAAGATACTTAGCACCATTATATGTTGCCATTGCCACGGATACTCTCATTATAAAACGGATCCCCTTCTTCAAAATATGCCGTCCAGCGCTCAAGCAGCCGCATCCGGGCAGACTCATTTTCTCTAAATGCCCGCTTTTGACATGCAACCACCCGGGCATCCAAAAGCACTTGATATCCTGCATCTCTCAAACGAAATGCAAAATCTAAATCTCTATACGGACCGGGAAGGCTTTCCTCAAAACCGCCCACCTGTTCCAATACACGTTTTTGAATCACACAAAAATCCAGGCTGCAGGCGCTCACATTCTGTGGCACAACTGCTCTTCGAAAATATCCCTTCCACTTCGAAGAGATACCTTCAAAATTGGAACCGATTCTTCCATCCTTCAAAAAATAATATCCCACAGAACAAATTCTGCCCCGGATTCCCTTTGAAGTGATAAGCTTACCGCCAATCATGCCAACCGGCTCTGTGTGTCCATAGGCATCCAGGATCAGCCGTTTCGCCCAATCCCCCTTGACCGGCCGCACATCCTTTCCCAGACAGATGACCCAGTCCTCCATCAAAAGCTCTGCAGTCTTTTGTCCACAGCTTCTTTGAAGCTCGATATACTCCCGTCCTTTCGCCGGCTGTGCCGTTATCTTCACCGAATTTTGATCCGGCAAAGCCTGTTCCATTATCCGGTCTAAATGTGCCTGTACTGCCCGGATTCCCGCCTCATAGGCATAATCCTTATTTCCGGAAAACCCGGCGGTAGACAAGCCGTGTACTCTCCAATGATACACTATTTTCCCAACATGCGCAATCTGTTGTTTCTTAAGATTTTCTGAACAGCGAAGCACAAAATCATAATCCTGGGCCCCGTCATAGGCACTATTTAAGCCCCCCACAGTATGAATAAGTTCCTTCGAAAAAAGAACAAAATGACAGATATAATTATAATGATTTAAGAGTTCCTCGTTATATTCTGTCTTAAAATGGGGCTCATAATACATCGAACCAGTCTCATCCACCTTATCCTCATCGGAATACAAAAAAAGCGGCCGTACTTTTCGACGGTTGATCTCAGAAACCATCTCATACAGTGCATTTTTTGCCAGCAGATCGTCATGGTCCAAAAGCGCAATATACTCTCCCGAGGCCATCTCAAACCCGGCATTCGTATTTTCAGAGATTCCGCCATTCTTAAGAAGTGCTTTGTAAATAATCCTGCTGTCCCTCTTTGCATATTCGGCAGCAATTTTTCCCACCGACGCACCTCCATCACAGGAGCCGTCTGCAAGGCACAGCTCCCAGTTCCCATAGGACTGCCCCATCACAGATTCCAGCAGTTCTACCAGGAACCTTTCCGGTGTGCGGTAAGTCGGAACTACAATACTGATCTTTGGACAATAGGAAAAGCTCCTCCAGTCCTTTTTTTGTCTTAAAAGCTCCGCCTCATCTGCCAGAAATTCCTTAAAATGCGCTCTGTAATAACGGTCTGTTTTTTCTGTTTTCTTTTCCACAAACTTCAAGACCAGGCCAAAAATACCATGCTTTTGTATCAGGCCGGTCAGATAAGAAATTTTCCTTGCGAATCTACTCATACTTTACCATTTACCAGATTTTCTTTAACTTTCGCCAGATTATCATCACCTGTACCAGAATTTGCAACAGAATCGTTCCGATCTGGGCATAAATAACGCCCATCATGGAAAACTGCCTTACAACCGTAAAGGCAAGAATTGCAGAAGAAAGAATTCCTGCAATACCAATGAGATACTGCTTTTTTATTTCTCTTACAAGCGTACATACATTAAACAAACAGGAGCACATTGCCACAAGAATCATCATCAGAAAGCTTGGCAACAACAAAAATGTATAGGGCTCAATTTCCGGTCCAAACAGAAGAATTAAAACAATTTTTCCAAGAAGGATGGCTCCCAGTATGCAGCCAAAAGCAAAGGCTGCCAAGAGAAGCAGGAACCGCTTCATGATACGGGAAAAAACCGCCCTGTTCTTTTGCATAAACGCTTCTGTAAGAGGTGTGACAAGGGGTGCAAAAAGCGTCATTGCCACAAGCTGAACTGCCATGCTCGGGGAAGTAACCGAAGAAAAGTATCCCATCACCTCCGAGCCGAAATAATCCTCCAGCGTAATCTTTGGAAGATTTACCGACAGATTGTTCAAAAAGGCTACCACCGCAAGAGGAATACAGGTAACCAAAAGATTTTTTACCGCTGCTACGTCAAAGGTAAATGCCTGCTTTAACTCTGCTTCCATTCGTTTGCATTTTGGAATATCAAAGAACCAGATCACAGCAAAAGAACAGAGCATGATGATTGATAAACTAAGCAACAGATTGTTCCACAGAATCTGGGCAATCACAAATGGGACGATGGTGCCGATTCCCCGAAGGGTATAGGAGATTCCCGCAAGATCCAGACGATTATGCCTCTGTTCAATGCCATAGTAGACATCTGCGGTTCCCTCTGCCACCTTATAAAGCATATACACCAGAATAACCAATGCCTTTTGCAGATTGTATCCCCCCGCAAGAGTCATGCAGATGCAGACAAGATAGGAAAGAATATTGGTTACATGCCTTGAATTCGTATAGGTCCGAGTATTATACTCGCCTTTTAAATCCGATACCTGAAATGCCCTTACATTAAACAGGCTTACGATTGCCGGGGCCGCACATACGGTCAGTGCAATGGAAAGGACCCCCGCCGCCTCATAACCGGAAATCCATACGATTGCTACCGACAGTGACCACTGGCAGAAGTAATAAATAAGTGCCCCTACTGTATAGAACAGCATACTTTTTTGCAGATTCCCTGCTTTGCTTTCGTTTTCCATTTGTGCTCCTATAAAAGCTGCTTTAAATCAGCAACCAGTTTTTCCTCCAGTATCTTTGCATTTTCCATGTTATCTGAAGTTACAGAGATATAGAGCTTTAGCTTCGGTTCCGTGCCGGAGGGTCTTACAACAACCGAGCAATTATCTTCTAATAAGAATTTTAATACATCAGACTTTGGAAGCCCGTCAAGACCCTTTGCATAGTCCAGACAGGTCAAAATTCTCTTGCCCCCAAAGCTCTCTAAGCTGCCACGGAAGGCTTTCATGATTCCCTGCATTTTTTCTGCCCCAGATGCCCCTTCAAATTCAAAGGAATGAAGGGTATTCAGGCGATATCCATAGGTCTCATAAAGCTCCTTCAGCTTTTCTACCAGACTGATTCCTCTTGTCTTATAGTAGGCAAACATTTCACAGATTAAGAAGGCTCCGTCCACGGCATCCTTATCCCGCACGTAGCCGCCGCTTAAATAGCCGTAGCTTTCCTCCATGCCGAAGATATAGGATTCTTCCCTTCCCTGTTTCTCCAGAAGGCCAATCTGCTCTCCGATAAATTTAAATCCGGTGAGCACATCAATCACACGGACATGGTAATGCTCTGCCACCTGAGCTGCCATATCTGAGGTTACGATCGTCTTGATGGTAACGGCATCTGACGGCATGGTGTGATTTTCTATCCTTCTTGCACAGATATAATCCAATAGCAGAATGCCTGTCTCATTTCCAGAAAGAAGCACATATTCTCCCTTTTCCCCACGGATTCCATGCTCATCCTTTACCGCAATTCCCACCCGGTCACAGTCCGGATCCGTAGCGAGAAGAAGATCCGCATTATAGCGTTTTGCATACTCCATTCCAAGAGCCATGGCCTCCTTGATTTCCGGGTTCGGATACGGGCAGGTGGGGAAATTGCCATCCGGTTTTTCCTGCTCCGCTACAACCGTCACATTGGTATAGCCCGTTTCCTTTAACGTCCGAAGCACAGGCTTTAAGCCGGTTCCGTTCAATGGAGTGTAAACGATTGCCACATTCTTATCGATAACGGCAGGGTCATTTGCCCCTTCGCCAAGCAGAGACTGCCCCTTTACTTCCTCTACAAATGCGGTATAGACCTCCTCAGAAATGTAGGAAATCTTCCCCTCTTTCATGCCCTGCTCAAAGCTTCCGAGCTTAACATCGGAAAAAATGTCAAGCTTTTCAATCTCTGCCAGTATTTCTGCAGCGGCCTCTGTTGTAATCTGGCATCCATCCGCTCCGTACACCTTGTAGCCATTGTATTTGGAAGGATTGTGGGAGGCAGTAACCATGATACCTGCCGCACAGGAGAGAGCCCGGACTGCATAGGAAAGACAGGGTGTCGGCATAAGCTCGGAATAGATATAGACCCGGATTCCGTTTGCCGCAAACACAGCGGAAGCAACCTTCGCAAATACATCCGATTTTATTCTGGAATCATAGCTTACCGCAATACTTCTCTCCTCCGGCTGAAAGCTTTTCGTCACATAATCCGCCAGTCCCTGGGAAGCCTTCGCCACGGTGTAGATATTCATGCGATTGGTTCCTGCGCCGATGACACCCCGAAGGCCTCCGGTTCCGAATGCAAGGTTGCGATAAAAAGCATCTTCGATTTTTGCATCATCCCCTGCGATTGCAGCAAGCTCCTTTACCACATCCTCATCCTTGGTTGCAAGCGAAGTCCAACGCTCATATTCTTTCTTAATTTCTACATGATTCATCATTTTTTCCTCGTTTCTTAACACTTCTATTTTTCTGCTTTACTGCATTCTTCTTAAAAATTTTCTTCTTACAGATTACTTTTAGCAATCTCTCTTTTCGGAATATGTTCCTGAAAATGAATTTTGCTATTTGAATCAGAACGTTTCAAAAGCGTCGGCACTTAATGAGCAATTACTTACGAATTTAGTACCGCTACGCTTTTTTCAAACGAAAGTGGGTTCTGATTCAAATATGCAAATTCATTCAGGAACACGATTCCAAAATGGAAGTTGTAAAAAGCGGCTTGTGCTTCATGCTTGATTAGCAAATTGTATCATTTCGCCGCCTGATTTTCTTCCCATACCTAAAATCTTTGAAAAAAACCGCTTTTTAGGCGTTTTTTGGGGTCGATTGTATAATTTCGCCAGATACATTTTAGCCTGTATCTAAGAAATTGCAAATATCTAGGTATACAGCGAAGTCCACCCTTCAAAATAATACAATTCAAGCGAAAAAGGCGCATTTTGAAGCGGTTTTTCAAGGATTTTAGGTATACGATGACTTTTACACCTCAAATCTTTCCAAATATCCCATTTCGGAATATGTTCCTAAGAACGAATTTTGCTATTTGAATCAGAACGTTTAAAAAGCGTCGGCACTTAATGAGCAATTTATTGCGAATTTAGTACCGCTACGCTTTTTACAAACGAAAGTGGGTTCTGATTCAAATATGCAAATTCATTCAGGAACATAATTCCAAAATGGAATTTAACAATTCACCTGCAAAAGCTGCATTTTTCCATGAATCTTAAGCGCCATGGAATCCGCCGGGATAAAGATACAGTCTCCCTTAAAGACAGTTATGCTCTCACCGTTTTCCAAAAAGATCATTCCGCATCCCTTGGTGCACAAAAGCACCTGAAAGGAATTACTGTCGGTCTGAAACGGAAACAGATCATGGTTTCTTTCGGTATTTACCAGCAGACGGTGGACCTCAAAATATTTACATCTGCACAAAAGCTCCGACGCACATCCCTTTTTATACTTCAGCACCCGCATGGGCTGCCTCGGAGAGGAGGAAGCCTTTTTATTTACCACTTCCATAGCCTTATCCACATGAAGCGGGCGAAGCATACCGTTCTTATCCACCCGGTTATAGTCATAAAGCCGGTAGGTCAGATTGGAGCTTTCCTGAATCTCCGCAATCAGTGCTCCTGCCCCAATGGCATGGACCGTTCCGGACTCAATGTAAAATACATCATCCTTTTGCACGTTTACCTTCTGCAAATATTTTTCCAGAGTGCCTTCTTTTATACTCCTTCGAAGTGCCGCCTCCGTTACATCCCGGGAAAAGCCATATACCAGAGATGCCTCGGAGGTAGCATCCAGCACATACCACATCTCGGACTTTCCAAGCTGTCCATTCTCATGAACTGCTGCATATTCATCCGACGGGTGAACCTGAACCGACAGGTCCTTTTTCGCATCAATGAATTTAATCAGAATGGGAAGCTCCCCATCGTAAACTGCATCGGGTTTATGGATCCCAAGCCCGGCACTGGGATGTGTTCCAAGATATTCCGGATGCTGCTTTAGCACCTCCGGAAGCAGCATACCGTCAAACTCTCCGCCACATACCCTGCTTGGTCCATCCGGGTGCGTCGAGCACTCCCAGGTCTCTGCCAATGGAGATAAATCAATGTTTTTTGCAAAATCATCATTTAAGCGGCTTCCGCCCCACAGATAATCCTTTCCCACCGGTTTTAATAAAAATGGCTTCGTTTTAGTTTTCAAGCTCGAATTTTTGCTTGTCATGAACACTGATCTCCTTACCAAGCTGTACCTCAATCACCTGAAGCTCGGTCTCTGCAATAATGGTATGGCGACATCCCGCTTCCATGGTAATGACATCCCCCGCAGAAACCTGCTGCTCCATGCCATCCACGATGGTGCGTCCTTTTCCTGAAATAATGGTCCATACCTCATCGCGGTGCTCATGGCTGTGATAGTTCATGGAATGTCCCGGATTCAAGGTAATCTTGATGGTCAGACTCTCATCCTCCACATCCACCACCTTAAAGCTTCCCCAGGACTTCTCCGCAAACATGATCTGCTGGTCAATGGAATCCACATAAGGCTTGATGTAGCTGGATTCTTCCTTATCCGATACAAGAATTCCTTCCGGACTTGCAGATACCACCACATTCTTTAGTCCCATACAAAGAATCGGCATGTCCAGTTCATTGATGACATGCACATTTTCACATTTATCATTCAAGATTGCATTGCCGATGCATTTTTCCTCCATTGCCTCGGTTAACGTATTCCAGGTTCCAAGATCCTTCCATTCCCCGCCAAATCTCATGACCTGAATCTTATCTTCCTTCTCAACCACCGCATAGTCAAAGCTGATCTTTGTTAAGGTCTCATACTTTGCAAAAAGATCCTGATAATCTGAAAAATCAATGAGCTCATGGGCCTTATCCAGAACATATTTTAACTTGTAAGCAAACACGCCTCCATTCCAGAGCGCCCCCTGGGCGAGATATCCTTTCGCAGTCTCTATATCCGGTTTCTCCTTGAAGGTTTTTACGCTGCTAAGGGCTTCCTTGCTCTCCGGTATGATATATCCGTATTTTTCGCTGGGGTAAGTTGGCTCCATGCCCATCAGGACAAGATTTGCCTCTCCCTTATCCGCCTGCTCGGAAAGCTTTTTTAACATCTCAAAATAGTCGTCATTTACGTACGGGTCTACCGGACAGACCACCACAGAATCCTCTTCGGATACCCCCATCACATCCACCAGATAGGCCGTTGCCAGAGCAATTGCGGGAAACGTATCCCTTCTGCAGGGTTCCACGGAAATACCAACCGCCTCTCCCAGCTGGTTATTGATGGCCGAAACCTGTGATTTTGAAGTTGCGATGGTTACCTTTGCATCGGAATCCACCTTGCGGATCTGACGGTACATTCTCTGTACCATGGACTCATATTCTCCGCTTTCACTCTTGAAAATTTTGATAAACTGCTTGGAACGAATGTCATTGGAAAGCGGCCACAAACGCTTTCCCGATCCACCGGATAATAAAACGATATTCATTGTTCTCCTCCATTTTTCTAGCACTTTTTTCTACTTCCTTTCCGGAATTGTGTTCCCAAATGAATTTACATATTTGAATCAGAACCCACTCTCTGGAACACTTTTCCGAAATAGGAGTTTCTCTCTACCAATCATCGTTTAAGGAATAGTTCGTATAGACACGGGACAAATTCGGATTGTAGTATGGATCTCCATTTTTTAATATGTCAATCCAATTTGTCCGCATATATTCGATTTCCCGCTGGAAACGGTCCAGCTTTTCCGGAGTATCCTCCTGTCCTCTGGACTTAGACTCGAAGTGATAGGCTTCCACTCTGGGGTTATATACAATCAGATATCCTGCCTTTCTTACCCTTAAGCAAAAATCCACATCATTAAAGGCAACGGTAAGCGCTTCCGTAAAACCGCCCACCTCTTCATAAATGGATTTTCTGACCATAAGGCATGCCGCCGTAACCGCACTGTAATTCATCTGCAGGTTAGCTTTGTGAAGATACCCCCCAAGCTCCCTGGGAAGTCCCACAAACATATTTGCCGCAATTCCTCTTACGTTTCCGCCGATGCCCACCACGATGCCCGCATGCTGTATGGTATTATCGGGATAGAGAAGCTTCGCACCCACGATTCCCACGCTTCTTCGCATGCAGTTTGAAACCATGCGCTCCAGCCAGTCCCTTGAGATCATCTCAATGTCGTTATTCAACAGAACAAGATATTCTCCCCTGGCAAATGCTGCGCCAAAATTATTCAGCTTCGAATAATTGAAGCCCTCCCTCCAGACCGCAACGCAGATGCGCTGTCCGCCCCTTAGAGTACCTTCATACCGCGCACCCGGTAATGCATCGGAGCTCTTTTCTTTCACGGCACCATTTGTGCTCTTGGATTCCTCCGGTTTTTCAAAATAATTGGAAGTAATCCTCTCATAATAGGAAAAGGTCTGTGCACAGCTGTTGTTTTCCACCACAATCACTTCATAATTCCGGTACGTGGACTTCTCGATGGAAGCCAGACATTTTTTTAGGCTCTCCACCTCATCCTTATTGGGGATAATAATGGAAACAAGGGGATTTCCCTTTACCTGATAATCCGTCATGTAAAAACCGATCTGTTTTGTCGGTGTAACCTCTGCCTCCTCTCCCATCCGGCGGATGTGGGCTTCAATGGCACGCTTTCCGGCATCCACCACATACCGCTTGGAAAACGGGTCCCCTGCGGTGGAATCCTGATGGGTTCTCCAGTGATACAGGATTTTTGGAATATGTCCGATCTTTTCTGCCTTCTCCGAACACCGGAGCACAAAATCAAAGTCCTGGGCTCCATCGAAGGCTGCATCCAGATTTCCGACCTGCTCTAATAGCTCCCTTTTTACCAACAGAAAATGCGTAATATAGTTGTTCGAGCGAAGCAGGTCCTCATTAAAATCCGGTTTAAAATGGGGTTCTAAATGATGCTCCCCAGCTGCATCGATCTTGTCTTCATCCGTATAGATCATGTCGCAGCCCTGCTGCATCAAAAGCACAGCCTCATACAAAGCATCCGGTGCAAGAACATCATCGTGATCCAGAAAGGCAATATAATCCCCATCCGCCATGGTAAGAGCGGCATTGGTATTTCCCGCAATTCCAAGATTCTTCGGAACGATTCCATAGCAGATACGCTCATCTTCTATATACTCTCGTATCACCCCATGAAGCCCGTCATCCGGACACATCGCAGGCTTTTGTCCTTTTTCCACCACAACAGTTTCATCAATCCGGTCGCTTCCATCCGCAAGACACAGCTGCCAGTTCGGATAGCTTTGAGCCAGAACCGATGCAATCATCTCACGCAAAAAACATTCCGGTGTATGATACAACGGAACAACAATGCTGATTTTCGGTGCCTGAGTTTCTTTTTCAAGCCACTTTTGCGCTGTCTTCTTTTGCTTATCTAACTGCTCGGAAGTTGCCTTATGCTTCTCGTACCACGGCTCATAGGGAATGTCTTCCCTTTGCTGTTTTTCCTTCAGGCGTATCAGAAATTCCCGAAAGCCGTAGTGCTTCAGATATTTTATACCTTTTACAATCATTTTGGGTGTTATCTTCATAGTACCCCTTTTCTAAAATGGAAACATAACAAATGCTATTCCTTCAAAGAGAAATTCGCCTTGTCCAGCGTCAGATTCGGATTGTAATATGGATCCCCGGCCGTAAGCTGCTTATTCCACTTCTCAATGAATCTTGCTACCTCGGAATTAAAGCGTTCCACCTTTTCCGGTGTGTCCTCAAGTCCCCTTGATTTTGACTCGTAATGATATAACTCAACTGCCGGATTATAGACTACGAGCTTTCCTAATTCACGCACCTTCATGCAAAAATCGATGTCGTTGAAGGCAACCTTAAAATCCTCCGACAATCCGCCAACCGCATCATATACACTTCGTTTGGTCATCATACAGGCCGCTGTAACCGCAGTATAATCCTGGGCACAGATGATCCGGCTGAAATATCCGTTCTCATAGCGGGAAGATTCAATGAAAGCGTGTCCCGCAATTCCACCGAAGCCAAGCACCACTCCTGCATGCTGGATGGTGTCATCCTTGTAGTAAAGTCTTGCACCTACAATGCCTACATCTTCACGCATGCAAAGTCCCAGCATCTCCCAGAGTCCATCCGGATTGATAAGCTCTGTATCATTATTCAACAGCAGCAGATAGTCCCCCTTTGCCGCCTTTTCCCCAAAGTTATTGATTCTGGAAAAATTGAAGTCCCCTTCATAATACAGGACGTTCACATTATCCCGCTTGCTGATTTCATCGTAAAAACGGAAGGTAGACTCTTCGGTACTATTGTTCTCCACGATTACGAACTCATAGTTACGATATGTGGACTTCTCATCGATAGAATCCATACAGACCTTCAGGTCTTCAATATGATCCTTATTCGGAATGATGATGGAAATAAGAGGTTTTTCCTCCCATTCGTAAACCGTCTTGTACATTCCGTAAAACTGTCCATGCTCTACCCTTGCAGGAATATGGCATCTCTTATAATGCTCTTCAACGGCCTTTCTTCCTGCCTCAAAGGCATACATTTTGCTCTCCGGATGGGCTGCTGTTGAATCCATATGACAGCGCCAGTGATATAAAATCTTTGGAATATGATGGATATTCTTGGCCTTCTCACAGCATCTTAGGATAAAGTCCAAATCCTGTGCCCCGTCAAAGGCGCTGCGAAGATAATGCTTCTTTCCATCTGCCGGCTCATGGATTCCTTCCATTTCATCAAGAAGGGAAGCTTTTAGCACAAACAGATGACAGATATAATTCATGCTGCAGAGGAGATCGATATTAAAATCCGACTTAAAATGCGGTTCAAAATAAGTCTTTCCCTGCATGTCGATTTTATCTTCATCGGAATAAATGACATCGATAGAACGGTCATTGTTGATAGCCCTTGCACACTCAAACAAAGCCTCCGGTGGGACAATATCGTCATGGTCGCACAATACGATATAATCTCCGGTTGCCATGCGGATTGCAGCATTGGTATTCTCCGAGATGCCAAGATTCTGCTCCAATAATTCATAGCGGATATTCAGATTTCGATTTCTATGCTTTGCTATACACTGATCAACAATCGACTTCAACTTAGATTTTTGTCCACTTCCATCCGCCAGGCAAAGCTCCCAATTTGTGTAGGTCTGAGCAATAATGGAATCAATCAGTTCCTCAAGGAATTTTTCCTTTGGATTATAGAGTGGAATCACAATACTAAAAAGCGGCTCATAGTCAAACGTAACGCTTCTTTGTGCCTCGATTTCTTCCGGCTTTGGCGCATACTTTTTACGCCAGAGAGCATAGTCATCCCGATCCAACTTATCTGAGGTAAACTCCCTGCCAAGTGCAGTGGCAAGCACTTTTTGAACCGTAAGACCCAGTCCATAGGTTTTCACCCAGTATGCCACCTTTTGCATTGAAGAAGGAGCCTCTCCATTCTTCGAAAAAACAATCGGAATATTTACAATCTTGTTTTCATGGGAAAGTGTAAGCTCAAGTCCATGCTTGGAAGCAAGCTCTGTCTCCAGAATAAACCCGGACTTGATTTCCCGTGCAATCTCCGGGAACAGATCTGCTACATCTCTTCGATAAGACCAGGAAATATTTGCATCCACAGGATTTCCCTTCTGGCTCAGAGAGATTGTAGTTTCTCCATTGTCCAGGCACCATCCCAGGATTTTTACGCGGCCTTTGTCAAAGCTTTGGCTTTCAATATAATGTGGAATATTCTGCTGAAGCTTCTGCAGGGCTGTCCTTGCAAGACTGCGCACCAGAACGCGCTTTTCTCCAAGCACACTGTAGATTTTAAGCTTTGAAAATTCCTCGATTCCCTTTGAAAAAAAGATTTCTCCCACGATTTCTTCCGATACATTTGCCTTATTTTGAAGATACCGCTGGCGCACACCGATACCTTTGTGGTACTCATAGCTTACCTCCACCGGTGTCTCATCAAGCAGGACTTCGATTTTTCGTCCCTCCGGATTATCATCCCGAAACCAGCCACGAAAAAGAAGCGTATTCTCTTTTACCAGATGGAAGCGAACTTCCTCCACATTAAAGTCGACTTCAAACATTCTTGTGTTTCTACTCCCTGTTTATCCGCTTATTTGTTGCTTTTTTAGCGTTCTGCACGCATAGGATTATTTAAAAAGTCCTCATAGGACAGACGGATTCCGTCCTCCAGTTCCGTCATATAGTGCCATCCCAGTTTTTCTGCTTTGGATACATCCAGAAGCTTTCTCGGTGTTCCGTTAGGCTTAGAGGTATCCCAGAGAATCTCTCCCTCGTACCCGATGACCTTTGCCACAAGCTCGGTAAGCTCCTTGATGGTAAGCTCTTTTCCGGTTCCTGCATTTACAGTCTCATCGCCGCTGTAATTGTTCATCAAAAATACGCATAGGTTTGCAAGATCATCCACATATAAAAACTCCCGAAGCGGAGAGCCGTCTCCCCAGCAGGTCACAGAAGGAAGCTTCTGCTCCTTCGCCTCGTGGAACCGGCGGATCAGCGCCGGAAGCACATGGCTGTGGGTTGGGTGGTAATTGTCATTCGGTCCGTAAAGATTTGTGGGCATGACAGAAATATAATCCGTTCCATACTGCTTATTTAAGAACTCGCAGTATTTCAAGCCGCTGATTTTTGCAAGGGCATAGGCCTCATTGGTCTTTTCAAGCTCACTGGTAAGTAAGCAGCTTTCCTTCATCGGCTGGGGCGCCATACGGGGATAGATGCAGGAGGAGCCCAAAAATTCCAGCTTCTTGCAGCCATTCTGCCATGCAGAATGAATCACATTCATCTCCAATGTCATATTGTAATACATAAAATCCGCAAGAGCCTCAGAGTTTGCAACGATTCCGCCCACCTTGGCTGCTGCAAGAAATACATACTCCGGCTTCTCCTTTGCGAAAAACTCTTCCACCTCCTGCTGTCTGCATAGATCCAGCTCACTGTGAGTGCGGGTAATAATGTTAGTGTATCCCTGTCTGTTCAATTCACGAACAATTGCAGAACCAACCATTCCTCTGTGTCCTGCAACATAAATTTTTGCATTTTTTTCCATCATGACTTTTCTATCTCCCGGTTTTAGTGCTCGAATATTCTTCGTTTTCTTTTTCCATGAGCACGATTATTCTTTCCTTAGTTTTCTTTTGCAACGAGCTCCATGTCATGTCTTACCATGATCTTAACAAGCTCTTCGAAAGTCGTCTTGGTTGGATTCCAGCCAAGCTCTGTCTTGGCCTTTGTTGGATCTCCCCAGAGGTTTACAACGTCTGTCGGACGATAGAATTCCGGTGATACCTCAATAACAACCTTTCCTGTAGCCTTATCAATACCTACTTCATCCATTCCTTCGCCCTTAAACTCTAACTCGATTCCAGCCTCACGGAATGCGTACTCACAGAATTCACGAACAGAATGCTGCTCGCCGGTTGCGATAACAAAATCCTCCGGCTTATCATTCTGTAGGATCAGCCACATGCACTCCACATAGTCCTTAGCATAACCCCAGTCACGAAGGGAAGAAAGATTTCCAAGATATAACTTGTCCTGTTTTCCCTGGGCAATTCTGGCTGCCGCAAGAGAGATTTTTCTGGTAACAAAGGTCTCACCTCTGCGCTCTGACTCATGATTAAATAAGATACCTGAGCAGCAGAACATGTTGTAAGCCTCACGATACTCCTTTACGATCCAGAAGCCATACTGCTTTGCAACTGCATAAGGGCTGTATGGATGGAACGGAGTGGTCTCCCGCTGCGGTACCTCCTCAACCTTTCCATATAATTCAGAGGTGGAAGCCTGATAGATGCGGCAGGTCTTTTCCAATCCGCATACTCGAACAGCCTCAAGAACACGAAGGACTCCTGTTGCAACAACATCCGCTGTGTACTCCGGTACATCAAAGCTTACCTGAACGTGGGACTGAGCTGCTAAGTTATAGATTTCATCCGGGCGGACTGCACCGATGATTTTTACAAGGCTCATAGAATCTGCAAGATCACCATAATGTAAATGGAAATTCGGATTTCCGTTCAAATGATCAATACGCTCTCTCTTTTCCACAGAGGAGCGGCGTACCATACCATGTACATCATATCCTTTTTCCAAAAGAAGCTCTGCTAAGTAGCTTCCGTCCTGTCCTGTTACACCGGTAATTAAAGCTGTTTTCATAGTTTTCTCCTTCTACATATATGTTTTTATTCTTTCATTTTCGTATTCCGCGATTCTGCAGTTATTTTAATCCTATTTCGGAGAAGTGTTCCCAAATGAATTTGCATATTTGAAGCAGGACCCACTCTCGTTTGTAAAAAGCGTAACGGTACTAAATTCGCAATAAATTGCTCATTAAGTGCCGACGCTTTTTAAACGTTCTGATTCAAATAGCAAAATTCATTCTCAGGAACACAATTCCGAAAAGGGATTAATTTTACTCTAATTTCGTATGAATCTGTTTTCAATGCCTTATTATATAGGGAATACGCTGTGTTATTTGTGCCACATAGTAAGATAGTATAATTATATCACGTTTTCAATTGAATATCTTGCCTAAAAATGGTATTATCTTGCTATGGATAAATTATTATTTGAAAATTATAAAACTTCAGAAGCAACTGAAACCCGAAGAGTCATTTGCACTCCGTCTATTTTTACCAAAAGGCACTTTTTCTATGTCCAGGAGGCCGGTTATCTAAAAAGCAGAAAGCCTCATCTAAGCCGTCGCTTTGGGTTGGAATCCTACCTTTTTATGATTATCTTGTCCGGTAGTGGGACTGTTATCTATAAGGGGGAGCGCGTAAATGCCCGCCAGGGGGATTGCTTTTATATAGACTGCCGGAACGAATACTCTCATATCAGCAGCGCCGATGATCCCTGGGAGCTTCTCTGGATTCACTTTAACGGCCCCACCGCAGAAGGATATTATGACTATTTTGCAGAGCACAACAGCTGGCACTTTACACCAACCTCTGTATCCGAATTGGTTGCCTCCCTTCAAGCCCTGCTTTCCCTGCATGAAAACCGGGATGATAACACCGACATTCTTGCCGCAAACGAAATCACGAAAATTTTAACATTGATTTCTACCGAAAGCTCCGACAAAGAACAGCCTTCCTCTGCCTTAGTTCAAAAGCTTCGGGAAATCGTCATCTACCTGGACGAACACTACACGGAGGAAATCTCGTTAGACTTTCTTGCAGAACACTTTTTTATTAGTAAATTCTATCTCAGCAGGGAATTTAAAAAAGAATATGGAACCACAATTATTTCTTATATCTTAATCAAGCGCATCACAAACGCAAAAGAACAATTAAGATATGGCGATTCTTCTATCGAAGAAATCGCCATGTCCTGCGGAATTGCAGATGCCAGCTACTTTAATAAGGTCTTTCGCAAGCTGGAGGGATGCACTGCTTCCGAATACCGGAAAAAATGGAGGATTGAGAAATGATATCGGTTTATGATTTGTGCCGGTATATGCCCAATGAATGAATCCGCCCAAATCGAAAGTATAATTTTGACATATAAATTTCTGCTGGTACCTAATTTCCTTGAAAAAAGCCGCGTTTCGCGGCTCAATTCCGGCAAATTGTATTATTTCACCAGATCAATTCTTTGCTGTACCTAAGAATTTCCTGTTTTGTAGGTACAGGTCAAAATCAACCTCTTAAAATTATACAATTCGCCTCTCAAAAGGCAAAAAACCGCCTCATTTTAATGAATTTTAGGTACCAGCAAAAATTTACCCTTCAAAAACATATAAAAAAGAAAAATAGACATAAAAATCTGAGGCTTCCGCCAGATCGGTGGAAGCCTCTTTCATTTACATCCATTTCGGAATTGCGCTCCCGAAATGGATGTTCATTTTTCAACTATGTTAATTAGAAATTTTCTGCTCAAAGTCTTCTATAGATTCTGCTCTTGCTGCAAGCTTTATCCATCGGGTCAAAATGTCCGAATCTTTCTGGCTTCGTATCTGTTCCTCCAGCTTTGATGGAACTTTCCCCACATCTTCAAGAAGCATAAGTATATCCTTTGTTCTACCACGAACTTCTCCTCGGGCCTCTCCTCGGGCTTCTCCACAAGCCTCACCCTCTAATCTCGCATCCCGCCTCTCAAGCTCGATTCTTCTTTCAAATGTAAAATCCAGTACCTCCATTCTTTTCACCTCATCCCCGCGCTCCCGGAAGAATTCTTCCAGTACATGCTCATCGATACATTCCTTTACTGCTTCATCTAAGGCATCCTTTAGGGGCATGCCCTCCTGCCCACATCTTCGCACCTTTTCTACAAAGGTACAGTAGCCCTCTAAAACATAACTCTTTTTCTTTAACATTGTGTTTTTGTTCGGGTTGATATTAATTGCCTCGCAGATCAATTCAATCTGTGGCTCGTCTTCGCCCTCTTCAAATAAATCTGATAACCGGAATATTTCTCTTTCCGGGCGTTCTTCCAGCCCATTATAAAACACCACGAACTGTGGCCTTGGAAGCTTGATTTTCTTTCGACCATACACATTAATTCTCTTCTCCTTGATCAACTTCGTAATGAGACTCGCAAAATAAATCAACTCCCGAACTGCCATGTTGGGATTGTAGCTTCCCTGATGTTCATAGACACATAAATGATTGTAGATGATGAATGATGCATCATTTCGTATGGAAAGGGATATACCGCTCTCCAACAGATAGATTTCCAAATCCTTCGGATTGCTGTAGTCTGAACCATTCATCGCATTATAGACATCCAGCGCGTACTTAGGATTCTGCAGCAGCATGCAAAAAGCATCACTTTTGTATTCTAAATTTTCGCTCATCTTCCTCCTATATCTGGTAATTAACGGGAAAAAGGAAGAAGCATAGCACTTCTGTTACTATTTTAGCATCATAAAGCCACTTACTCAACACCTGAAAAAGTCAGAGACAGCGCAGTTTATCCGATTTTTGTATGGTTTCTGTTAACAAATTTTCTTATATAGAAAAAATCCTCATTATTCATGTAATACTGTACAAAAAAGTGCCTGTCAAAATCGTCATTTTTTCAACCATCATTTCCTTCTATTTACATGGTATTTAGAAAACCAAATAAAAAGGCGGGTAACGCCAAAGCCTAGACTGCCAAACTTGAAACGACTCCTCCACCGTCACATGAAAATTGAGCACAAGAAAAAGTATGCCGGACTGTTGCAAATACCATTTAGGTACTCGCTAACTGCCCGGCATACTTTTTGTGTTCAAACTGATCAAACTACTGCTTGAACCAACACATCCAATGAATTGATATACGCTAAAACACCATCCGATTTTTTCAAATCATATCTCTTATCCACTTCCATAAAATATGTACGAATCACTTCATCACTAATCTCATTAGTACATCTTTCATTTTCTTCAAACCCCACTCTGGCGCTCTGCCACGGCCTTTCCTTATGTGTGAACTCACGTAAAGTCCAACCATTATATTTCCCAAATATATTCAAAACATAATCAACCAGAGTCTTTTCTTCTTCACTTAAAAGAGAATTTAGATCGAACTCCATATTCTCACAGGATAATATCTCTTTACCAAATCCCTTGTATTTGTCATAAATCATTGGAAAAACCGGACCGTTCACCCATGCCTCACAGGACATATTCAATATATCTTTTTGATAAAAAACGTAACCGAAACCCTTTATGTAATATAATAATTTTTGCAAAAACAGATTAGTAATTTCGTAACCCGAACTAATCATGTAGATTGATATACGTTCTGCAATTGTATTTGTGCTATATAATTGCTTCCGTTTTTCAATTGTTCCTTTTATTTTCTCGTATGCTTTTTCTGTGATATTTTTTTTGTTTTTTTCAAGGTATTCTTCCATGACGGAATCACTATGTAAGAGTTGAATTAAAACATCCGAATATTTTTTCCCCGGAAGTTGCCCATCCAGATAACGCGTGATGGTCAGTTCTCCCCATCCTAACAAATTTGATAATGGTCTTTTTTCCACTCTATATTTTTCTAAAATCTGATTTATTTCTTGAATTGTTACATATCCATTTTTTTTGCGATAAATTTCTTCAATTTTGTTTTCATTCTCATCATCTAATCCCGGGACAGTCAGCTCATTTCCACATACTGAGCAAATACCATACTTTTCACCATACTCAATCTCAGTATCCTTTACGAATATTTTTTCCTTCCTTACTTGAATCTCATATGAAACCAACTTTCGACAGTATGCACAAAGTATCTCTTTTCTCCTTTCCACCTTATTGCTCCTCCTTTTTCACTCTTTTTATCGTATATTTTTCCACGTGCATATCATGTCGAAATCTGCAAAAAACCTGCAGATTTCAACATATGCATCCCTTATTTTCTATCTTTAGCTTTATTCGTTAGTATTCTGCTTCATGAAATGAAATAACTATCATCGGCGCTTCATCCGCCAAAACAATCTTAATATAAATTTTTACTATCTTTTCTTCTGCTTCTTCTACAAATCGCTCTCTTAACTTTACAGATTTACAAAAAATGTAGACCGTATCATCCAAAAAGCATTCATGATTACTCTTGCGGCTTTTTACAAAATCCTTCTTTTCTAAATGTCTTAAAATGTCCCGCACCTTAGAATCTGTGACATAATATTTTCGTCGCAATGCTATATTCTTTTCCCGATCCATAATCGTATAGTGTTCTCCATACGTGCCGTTCTCAACTATGTCATGTATTCTATGCAGGACGAAAGAAATTACTTCCTCCATCCCAGCTCCTCCTTTCTATTTGATATCTGTATGGTATAGCAATGATACACTTTTGTCAATAGTGTATCATCTAATTTCTGTACTTTATACATTATTTGTAGATTTACAAAAAAAAAAATGATAAAAAAGTATGTCGGACAGTCTGTAAATACCTAAATGGTAGTTACAGCCCTCCGGCATATTTTTTGCGTTCAAGCTTATCAAACTACTGCTTGAACCAAATATCTATTTGAATGAATAAGGAATTATATAAATTATTCGACATTTTAATTGTCATTACGACTAATATTGTAGTTATTTCTTTATGTGGAAATGCGCATTCTTCATGCGCATTTCCGGGAATATTCAAATTACATATCAGGTACTTACATCAATTATCCTCATACCACTTTTTGAATAACTACTACTTAGAATAACTGCTGTCTAATATACATATGAACCATATACCGAAATGGTACCTGATGTCATATTCTGGACATATACACTATAGGTTCCGGTCTGATCCAAGTTAAACGTATGATTTGCATACCCATTACTTGAATCCACATAGCGAAGTGTACCGTCTGGTTCAATAATTCCGGCTCTAAATGAAATATTAGAATCTCCTTTAACTGTTACTGCAATTACACCACCGGATGAAGCCGAAAAATCATCCGATTTCTTTGCAGAATTTCTACCGATGGTCCAGTCAAATGCATTTGCACTTCTTGACCTAGAATCCACTTCACCAGCTTCAACTACTATACCTTCTGCAAAGCCTGCCTCTTCATGCTCTAAAAACTCGTCAGATGTAGTCGTTTTTGTCAAAGCCAAAGCAGAAGCGACCTCCGCTTCTTTCTCCTGTTCAGCAGTTGAAAAATATGCCTTTACATATCCTCTTCCCGCAGTTATCGTTGCAGCAGATACTGAGCATGTGCTCATAATCATCATTGCTGCTACAAGCAGTCCAGCCTTCAATTTCGATTTGTTTTTCATCTTGTAACTCCTTTTCATCCGTTCCATGCGGTCAACCAAATCTTCCTTCTTCTCCACCAGATGCGCTGATAACATTCCACGATCATCCTTGTCAGTCACCATCGTGGCAATCACTTCAAAATAGGATTTCAGTTCTCCTATTCTATGAACCGAGTCATAGTCACAGGCATACTCACCCCAATATTGTACCTTATCGGCAAATTTCCAGACAAAATAATTGCAAAAATGAAAGCATTTTGCCAGCTCTGATAAATAAATCAACCACAGGTCCTTCTGCTTGTAGTGAGTAAGCTCGTGTATGAAAATAACCCTTAGCTCTGCCTTTGTATATTCCTTTACCGGCAGCACAATCATGGGCTTAATTACCCCGACAATCTTCGGAATCTCCTCGTGGATATCCTGCACCAGCTCCACTTTTCCTGCTTTGATATTCAACTCTTTACAAATTTCCTCAAAGAAGTCATATTCCCAGCCGTCACAGAATATCGCATATTTATATGCTCTGCGAGTATTCCAAACATCTACAGTATATCGAATCAAGAAAAATCCGACACCCAACAACCAGATCACACTGAAAATTCTGCAAAACAGCCAAATGGCAGGTGTACCGACAAATATGAATCCCCCAAAATAAATATTATGGGTATTCTCATATGCCAATATGAAATAAACAACCGGCACATACCAGAACAACAGCACCGCCTTCATCATTTCATAAACCACATTTAAGAAGCCGGTATATTCCATTAATCTTCCGATTCCATACCAAAAGCCGAACAAAAATGCTCCTGTGACGCTGGTCGTTATGACTGCATACGTCAGGTTAATCGTCCAATCCATCCAAGGTCTCCCTGATCTGTTCGATCTCCTTTTTTGAAAGTTTTTTTGTATTGCACAGCGCAGCAAAAAACTTAGGAGCATTTCCAGAAAACCAGAATTTTTCTGTATCCTGGACAATTTTCTCCGTATACTCCTTCTCATCGCGCAGTGCATGCACATAGGATGTTCTTCCCTTACGGTAGGTAGAGACAAAGCCCTTTTCTGCCAGACGCTGTACAAATGTAACTACTGTTGTACGGGCATAGTCCTTACCAAACCGATTGCGAAGCTCATCAATCAATTCCGGTGTAGAGATATCTTCTTTGGTATCCCACACAATTTTCATGATTAAAGATTCGCAGCCGCTAATTTCTCTTCCAATCATATTTTCGTTCATAATTTACCTCTCGAGAATCTATATTTGTCGACATGTATATCATATTCCAAATGACTACACGATTCAACACAATTTTTATTATAAATAACGCATTTTAAAACTTTGCGAATATTTTTCGTCAATAAATTATATCATATCGAATGCAATTCGCATATATTTTCCAACATTTTCCTATAATAAAACTTAAAAAAGGAGAATGCACATATGAGTTCAAAAAATATACATGATATCTTCGAAAAAAATCTAACCGAATTAATGAATCATGAGCAAAACCATTCACCATCCATGCGTTACTTAAGCACATGCATCGGAGCATCGGAAGGCTACATTCAAAAAATATTGTCTACCGACAGTCTTCCATCCATAGACAAGCTTCAGGCAATCGGTGAGCATTATGATGTGGAGGCCTGGTCTCTCATCTACGATTACGACGATCACGAAAAACAGATCCTGCCGATTCTTCAGCAACTGAATCGTCTTCCTGAGGAAGAATATCCGGTTGTTGCCCAGTATATTCAGTTCTTAATCGATCAAAATTCGAATAAACAGTAATGTAATGCCCGGCACTTAAGATGAGTGCCGGGTATTGCTATCTCTCTAACTTGTATCTATGTAATTTTAATCTTTTCCGAATCATTTCTTATATTTGCAAATTTTCCATTCCACAACTTTTTAATGTCAAAATGGTGTTCCTTCAATTTTGATGTCAAATTTGATGCCCGAATGAAATCGCGTTTAAAATTACGGACTCCTTGGCTATCAAGAAGTTCGGTAGCCTTTGATATATCACAGCATTGCACCAGTTCGTCTTCCAAGTTTTTATTTTGTGGAACAATCACAATTTCAGAAACTTGTGAGCAATTTTCTAACATTGTTATATTGGCATGCAGTATATCCCATGGTCCACGATCAGTATCAAAGATGATTACAACTGTAGTCTTAGGCTTTAATGTCATTAGTCGCATCTTGGTGATCCTTTCTGTTACAACATTCATTTTTTGAACATTCCTAGGTAAAATTAGTTGTAAATCAGTCTTTAATACAGAAAGAAACTTAACTTCGTCATCTCCTTCAACATAATATTGAACAATTTTGTTTTTCCCCATAGTTCCCTTCCACTTATAGATTAGCAATATCAAAAATCAAATCAGTAGCCGGTGCCATCGAAAAAAGATCATTTTCCACAGCTCTTCGTAAAGAATCCGTGTTGCGTTTTAGAAAATTTCCTGCATTTAAACACACAATCGGATGTTCTTCATCAGTTATGTCCTTTTTCAAAAAAGTGTAAGCATGCTTTGGCAATTGCATATCCAAAATATCTGTGTTATGTGTAGTAAAAAACAATTGTTCATTCGGTTGAATGGAATCAATCATGAGGGAAAGAATTGCTTTTTCAATATCACTATGAATATAAGAAAATTTCTCATCACAATAGTAAAAAGAATTCAAACCTTGCATCAACGATGACACTACCCTAGCAATCTCTACCCCCGTTTTGGTTCCACTTGATAACAATTCACTGGTTAGTGGCTCACCATCCTGAATTATGACAGAATTATCTCCCACCCGAATGATATACGCATTTTCAACCCCTCTCAGTCTTTCAACCTTCTTAATGTAAGGATCAAGTGCTTTCAAAATTTTTTCTAAAATCTTTCCAAATTTCTTATCATTCTTCGGCAGCCTCAGTATCCTCCGTCCATCATCATGAGGATGTTCAAAAAACCAATATAACTTATCCATCTTCTCAAGTTCTTCGATATAGTTCGGATTCTTAATCTGCTCAGATTTTTCCAATCTTTCAATGCAGGACTCATAGCTATCCTTTGCATTAATCGTAACTTTTTTAATATATAAATTAATATCCTCAGATGAATAGTCTTCTTCAGCGTTTGGTTTGATAGTGCAAGATATTCTATATAATGTGTCACTATCACCATCAACCATATCCAAAAGGAATTTCGCATTATCCTTTCTATTCGCAATTACCTCCGTAATTTGTGTATAGTTTTTCTTATCAATAAAATTGAAAATCCTTTTTATCATATGCCCAAACGTTGTCTTTCCGGTAGCATTTGCGCCCATGATAATATTGACCTTTTTATATCGAAAATTCGGATGGTTGTCCAAATGCTCATTTTCAATATATGAACCAACAATTTTCTTTGGGTAAGTCAAATTCATTTTGAAATTACGAAAAGCATAAAAATTATCCAATTCCACATTCAAAATAATCATGTTCGTAGACCTCCGGTGTATTTTTTCGCATTTTACGAAGCAATCTGTATTCATATAATACACTCCATTTTTCAAAAAATCAATTATTACTTCGTAAAATTGTATGTAATATTATTCAAAAATATACTTAACCACGGGACAACAGTTTCTTAATTCCCAAAATAATCCCACGTATCGCCGCAAACACCGCGAACATCAGCACAAATCCCATCACACCAAACACAATATCCGCAAAATCCATTGCACCTGTATGTGACACTTTCTGACCAATCTCAATTGCAAAGGTCAGCACAATAATCATGGTAAATACATAGATCCAGGTAATTACCAGCGTATGGTTATGCTTTGCCAGCCATGTAAATATCGGATGAATCACAAACACCAAAAGCATCCCGATAATGCCAATCACCAAAAAATGCAACTGCTTGTCCGTAAAATTGTATTCGTAGGCATCATTCAGACCAAGAATGGCATTATGCATCTGGGCAATGTAACCTACGACTGTATATAAAAATTCTTTCATTTTAACCTCTTTTCCTGAACCGTCAAGATTGTCCTTCCTCCACCACTTCTCCGGCTTCCACCTTCCTACACGCCTTCACAACACCTCTCGCATGCACGATCGCACCGGCATCCACATGGCAGCATTCCTCCAAAACCGCATCATGGTCGATAAGCGCACCAATCCCTACAATTGTGCCACGCTTTACCACAGCATTCGCATTCACAACGGCCATCGCCTCAACAATAGTACCTTCTTCTATCACCGCGGAGGGGCTTACCCATGCAGTGGGATGAATCAGCACCGGCATTTTTACCCCATGGAGCTGAAAAGCATCCATCCATTCTTTCCGTTTTTCATTATTTCCAATTGCAGGAAAAATCCCATCATATTCTCCGTTTGGAGTGATAAACTTCTCCCACTCATTTAGTCCACCAACAACATCTAAAGCTTTCTTTCCATCGTCCAAAAAAGCAATCTTATCATATTTCCTAATCATTCTCGCAGTCTCAGCCACAACCTGACCATGTCCTCCCGCCGTCATAATCAGAAGCTTCTGGTATGTATCACTCATTCCTGTTCCTTCTCCTCAAAATATGCATCTATTCCGTCCGCAATACCGGTGGCAATCTTCCATTGATATTCTTCCGTTGCCATATTGGCATCCTCTGTAGGATTTGTCATAAATCCGATTTCAACAATCGTAACCGGCACCTGGCACCAGTTAATTCCGCTCATAGTATCCGTTTCCCATACAGAACGCTTTTTGCATCCGGTTGCATCACTTAAGGAATTAAGTACATGAACGGAAAGGCTTTTACTTTCTGCCGCAAGGGAACCATTGTAGGGATTCGATGATGTCTGGCATATCGTTGTCGCGCCCTTCGCAGAAGCGCTTTCTGAGCCATCTGCGTGCACACGGATAAACGCATCTGCATTTGCTTCATTTGCAATTTGCGCCCGCTCTGCATTACTGATGTTCACATCGTTTGTAGTACGGATCATCACAACCTCATATCCGCGGTTTTCCAATTCCTCCTGCAGCTTCAAGGAAACCATCAAGGTAAGCTCGTATTCACGCAGTCCGCTTACCACTCCCCTTGTTCCACTTGCAACCTTTGCCTTTGTAGTAGATGCACCGGGTCCGATTGGCTCCTTTTCATTATTGCCATGCTGCTGATGTCCTGCATCAATGGCAACCACGTATCCGGCAGCTGCCAGTTCCTCTTCCGCCAACATTTTCGCTTCCTCAACATGTTCACTTATGGTTGCCGCATCTGTCTTCACACGAAGCGCCAGCCCACTGCATTTTCCCCTTGCGTCAACAATAAAAGATATCATCTTTCCCATACCGGCATTCATAAAAGAAGCATTTGAATCCTCCGCCGCGAAACCGCAGGCAGGCAAACTGATGATCTGCGCGATAACAAAACACACACTCAATAATTTTACGATAATATGTTTTTTTCTATTATTCATTATCCCTCGCCCCATCTAATATCTCCATTCAGTCACTTTCACTCGAAAACCCCAATCTATTAGCTCAACTCAGTCGCAACATATGAACCGATGCCAACTTGATTTTACCGACTTGATTTTACCGGCTTTATCTTATCAGTTCCATCGCCCCGACAATTCCGGAATCATCCCCCAGTCCGGTTGGCACGATATAATGGTCCATATCCTTCAAAATCTTATCATGCTGCACATAACCGCCAAGCATATCGATAACCTTTTCCCGAATCATTGGAAAAAGCTTTTCTACATGCATCACCCCACCACCAAGAACAATTTTTTGCGGTGAATAACACAATATGTAATTTGTAATTGCCTGGGCCAGATAAAAAGCTTCCAGCTCCCATACCTTTTCATCCTCAGTCAATTCCTTTGCACCTTTTCCCCAGCGGGCTTCAATCGCAGGTCCGCTCGCCAGTCCTTCAAAACAGCTTGTATGGTAAGGACATACGCCTTGGAAAATGCGCCTCTTGCATCCATCACTTTTTCCCTGCGAGGTTCGCACTCCCTCTTCGAATTCTCCATTCCCGCACTCGCACGGCTCGCTTCCATGTCTCGCAAGTAAAATGTGTCCCGCCTCCGGATGCACCAGTCCATGTAAAAGTCCACCGTTAACATAGACTCCAACACCGATTCCTGTTCCAACCGTGATATAAATAGCCGAATTGCAGCCAACTGCTGCACCTTTTCGGATTTCCCCCAGCATAGCCGCATTCACATCTGTATCAATTGCAACCGGAACAAACAGCTCTTTTTTGAAAAAGCCTAAGACATCCAGATTCGACCAGCCCTCTTTCGGTGTCTTCGTAATATACCCATAGGTTTTAGAAGAAGCATCCAGATCCAACGGCCCAAAGCAGCCAATTCCAAGCGCATCAATGGAAGCATCCTTAAAATAGTCAGCCATAGCTGCCAGTGTCTTCTGCGGAGTTTCCGTGGGAATCGACATCCGATCGATCAGTTCTCCATTTTCATTTCCAATGGCGCAAACCATCTTCGTTCCGCCTGCCTCTATTCCACCGATTCTTCTACTCATGTAATTCCCTTTCTTTGTCTTTTTTCGCACTATAAAAGCTTCTGTATACCTAAGAATATGCCATTCCTTAGGTACGGGCCAAAAATCACTTCATGAAAAAATACAATTGGCCTCAAAAACTGTTAAAAAACGACCCTTTTTCAAGATTTTTAGGTATATACAAAAATTAGTATGGCAAAATATAACAAATGACGCAACGCTACTATTTTTCCTTAAACACAAACAACTTGCTCACCACGTAGTTCAGCACGATAACAATCACCTGGGCTACAAGCTTTACTATCATACTGTTGAATCCCAGCCATGTAATAAAGATTGCAATAATGATTTCCTCAATAACCAATGTGAAAATTCTTCCACCAAAGAAAGAACCCATCTGCACAGCAAAGGCTTTTGCACCATCCACACGTCCATCAAATACCCATGTACGATTGGTAAAGAACTGGAACAGTACACACAAGATCCAGCTAAGTATATTTGCAATCAATTCATCGATTTGCATCATTTCATGAAATAGTGCAAAAAGCGCAAGATTTAAGAAAAATGCAATCCCACCGAAAAATAGATACATTAAAACTTCTTTATTTTTCTTATAAAACGGTTCAAATATCCGAAGAATCGGAAGTGTCATCATACGGTCAAAGATATCCGGTTTTCTCTCTGGTTCATTACTCATAATACGCTTCCCTGCTCCGACTAACCATAGTATTCTTTATACCACTCAGCAAATTTGCGGAGTCCTGTTCGAAGATCTGTGCTTGGCTTAAAGCCAAAGTCGCACTCTAGTGCAGAGGTGTCTGCATAGGTGATTGGTACATCACCGGCCTGCATCGCAACAAGCTCCTTGTGTGCCTCAAAATCATAGTCCTCCGGAAGAACCTTTGCACGAATCAGCTCCTCCTGAAGAATCTGAACGAAATCCAGAAGATTCTCCGGATTGTTATTTCCAATGTTATAGATCTTATACGGAGGAATCAAAAGGCCATCCTCACCAACTTCCTTAACCGGCGGCTTTTTCATCACATTGCAGACTCCGGTCACAATGTCATCGATATAGGTAAAATCCCGCTTGCAGTTTCCGTAATTGAAAATCTGAATTTTTTCGCCCTTAAGCAGCTTATTGGTAAATCCAAAATATGCCATATCCGGTCTTCCTGCCGGTCCGTATACGGTAAAAAAGCGCAGTCCGGTAGAAGGAATTCCATAAAGCTTACTGTAAGCATGGGCCAAAAGCTCATCGGATTTTTTCGTTGCCGCATATAGTGAAACCGGATTATCTACTTTATCCTCTGTGGAATATGGAACCTTTTTATTGGAACCATAAACCGAGGAGCTGGAAGCATATACCAGATGCTCTACGCCGAGCTTTCCGTCATCATAGCTGTGGCGGCAGGCCTCAAGAATATTGTAGAAACCGATGATATTGGACTCGATATACGCATCCGGATTTACAATGGAATAACGGACTCCCGCCTGTGCAGCAAGATTAACCACAATCTGCGGCTGATATTTTTCAAAAATTTCTGTGATGATTGACTTATCCGCTATGCTGCCCTTTATAAAAGTAAAAGAAGAAAAAACATCCAAAGCTTTCAAACGATCTTCTTTTAAGGAAACATCATAATAATCATTCATATTATCAATGCCGATAACGGTGATGTTTTCGCACTCCTCATACAAGCGCTTAATCAGATTGCTTCCGATAAATCCGGCGGCCCCTGTCACTAGTATTGTTTTGTTTTCCAATTTTGCCATATTTTGGCCTCCTATGAACATACGAATCTAGCCTCTATTTCAGGCTCTCCACAAATATACGTATCCAACCTCTATTCAAGGCCTTCAACAAATTCTTTAATCTGCCTTTCCATGCATTCTGCAACATCCCTCTGCTGCAAATATACGATGGACCACTCCACAATCCTTTGCATGGTCATTTCCACATTCCATACCGGTTTCCAGCCAAATGCTTTCCTAATTTTTGAACAATCCAATTTTAAGAAATTAGCTTCATGGGGACCCCCATCATACTTGTTGACCCATTGGACCTCATGACCTGTCTGTTCCTTCCATTCCTTACAGAATAGATTCACAAGATCACCCGTTGTCCAACAATCCGTGTCATCCGGCCCCACATTATAATTACCTGCAAGGCTTTTGTCCTCGTATTGGACCTGTGCCAACATCAGATATACCATAACCGGCTCTAGCACATGCTGATAAGGTCTCGTGGAAAAAGGATTTCGAACAATGATATCCTCCCCCTTTTCTACTGCCCGAATACAGTCCGGAATAATTCGGTCCGCGGCGAAATCACCGCCTCCGATTACATTTCCCGCCCGGCAGGTGGAAATTGCAGTATTCCTATCTTCGAAAAAAGAATTCTTATAGCTGCTTGTCACAAGTTCAGAACAGGACTTTGAATTTGAATAGGGATCATATCCATTTAGTTCCTCATTCTCGCGATATCCCCACTCCCATTCTTTGTTCAAATATACCTTGTCCGTTGTCACATTTACAAAGGACTTTACGCAGGAATTCAGCCGAACACACTCTAGGATATTCACAGTTCCCATCACATTCGTTTCATAGGTGTAAACCGGATTTCGGTAAGATTCACGCACAATTGGCTGTGCAGCCATATGAATCACAATTTCAGGCTGCACTTCTTCGAATACCTTTTTCAGGTGCTCCAAATCCCTCACATCACCGATAATGGAATTCATCTGAGACTCTAAATTGCACATGTCAAAAAGATTTGGGATTGATGGTGCCTCAAGGGCATAGCCCGTCACATCTGCCCCAGCCATGCAAAGTACCTTACACATCCAGGAGCCTTTGAATCCCGTATGCCCGGTAATCAGCACCTTTCTATTTTTGTAAAAAGCAGGATCAAATTTCATTTTACAAGCCCTTTCGCATTTCTTTCTCAGAATCAAACGATTACACATTTATCGACCAGGCAACTCGATGCTTCTTTGCTTTTCCTCCATACTTTGGAGAAGAAATCAAACTCACATAATAAGTTCCCGAATTTAAAATTTTTCTCTTAATTCTACAGAAAAAACCAATATAATCCAAATCATATCTGTTTGGATATCCATCTGCTACATCTGGACGATATACAGTAAATGTATCAAAGCAACGTGACTCTACGATCTGATTGCCTTCTACGCGTTCCAAAAGGACATAGCGCGTCACCTCATTATTATTTGTAAAGGTCTCATCCCAGGACCACCCCGCAAAAACAAATTCATCCTCAACACTCAACTGATCTACATTAAGATGACTATCAAAATCAACTTTTGCTTTCGGAATCGGTATTTCACTGTTACATATATCCGCTGAATTGTAAGAAAAATCCACATTATTTTGAACTAAATATGGATGATAGAACGGATCTTTTTCTGCTAACTTTGGATGGCGTTCATAGAGTTTAGTGCGTTCTCTTTCCAAACGTTCCATCTTTTGCTTATCCAGATAATCATATCCACGGCTAACAGACTCATGATGGTACAAAACCGCATCTGTTCGCATCACATTATAATATCCGGCTTCATATAGTTTAAAACACAAGTCTACATCATTGTATGCAACTGGAAGATTCTCTTCAAAACCACCCACTTCACGGAATTTATCTGCTGACACCGCAAGACAAGCCCCCGTAACCGCACAATAATTAAAATTCAAGCAGTTGCGCCCAAAATAGAATAGTTCTTTATCTTCAAATCCGCAAAATGCATGGGATGGTCCGTTTTTGATTTGAATGATTCCAGCATGCTGTATTTTCTTTGAATCTGGATAATAAAGCTTCGCTCCAACTGCTCCAGAATGTGGAACCTGTGCCTGTCCAGCCATAACGCTCAGCCAATTTGGATGTAGCACCTCAATGTCATCATTCAAGAACAGATAAATATCTCCAGAAGCTAAGGAAACTCCCAGATTACACATATGTGAAAAATTAAACTGCATCTTCTCATAGTGATAAATGAATTTCATCTGGGGATTTGCAGTCTGATACTCTTGCATTAGTGCATTATACTTTTTACGGCACTCGTCAGCACTTCCGTTATCCACCAAAATCACTTCATAGTTTTCGTATGCCGTTATCGACAACAAAGAGTCAATCGCTCGCTTTAATATCTCATAGTTATCCTTGGAAGGAATAATAATACTGACCTTAGGATTTCCCTGCGGCACATAAGTCACATGAATCTGGTTCATCTCCTGTGTCAAAACCCCCTGCAATCCACGTCGATTCAGCGCATCCTGTTTTGCACGTTTCTGTGCTTCAATAACATATGGTTTTGCCTCTATTGATCCGGATGTAGATCCATCAATCTCACGCCAGTGATATAGTACTTTGGGAATATGAAATATATGCTTTGCCGGAATCTGTTCTGTAAATCGAAGCGTAAAGTCATAATCCTGTGCGCCATCACATTCAGAGCGCAGCCCACCAATTTTCTTTGTAATACTTGTCCGATATACACTAAAATGACTGGTATACATAAATGACATTAGTGTGTCCGGCGACCAATCCGGTTTAAAATGCGGATTATGACGGCCTTTTCCATCCGCAAAAATCTTATCCTCGTCACTATAGATAAAATCAAATTGATTATTTTCGTTTAATACTTTTACAACTTCATATAGCGCACTCTTGCTTAACGTATCATCACAATCTAAAAATCCAACAAACTCACCGCTCGCCATCTCAAGAGCAGAATTTGTACACTTTGAAATATGTCCATTCTCAGTTCGATAGCAGATTTTTATTCGTTTATCATTTTCATACCGTTTTAGAATTGTACGAACTTCCCCCTGCGTGGAACAATCATCCGCCAAACATAGTTCCCAATTTGGATATATCTGATTGCGTACAGATTCAATACATGCAACCAGATATTCATCAGCCACATTATATACCGGTACCAGAACTGAAATCAGCGGGCAATAAGAAAATTTCTGGTCGTAATCCTCCTTCTGCTCAAAGGAACGCATCATATTTTCATATACTAAATCTCTGCGTTCCATTTGCTTTTGATACTGTTTCCGCCTTTCTTTGGCAATACTCTCTGAGCCGATATGTTTTTGTACTTGTCTTTTCTCAAGCCTATTTTTTACCTTATCTGCCAATGCACGGATCGGCTTTCTTTTTAGATACGCGACACAATCTATATAATCCTTTTGTGCCTGCATCTGTGCCTGCGCACTTTGCAAATGTTCTGATGCACATTTCAATTCAACATCCCGATGTGCAATCATTGCATTTCGTTCCTCAATAAGTAAGTCCTTTGCCTTGCCTGCATATTCCAGATTTTGGATATGCTGTTCTTTGTCTTGAAGTTGTCTTGTAAACTTTTCTATTCGTTCTGTTGCGCCACCTGCAATCAAATCTTTCCAACTAATACTCGGTTTTTCATAGCGTTGCAAATAATTACATTTTAATCCCTTGCCATGAACATGCTGCTGGAACTGACTTTCCATTTTATTATATAGCTCAATTTCATCATCTGAAAAATTAAATATCCTTAATAATTCATTCCTACTTATCAGTGCAGAAACAATCTTCTGATTCTCATTAAAAATATATAATAAACTACGATATTTTACATAATTAACCGGAATTGGAAAATTTGACACCCACTCATAATCTAGGCAATAAACATCCCCGGATTCCATCTTTACAAAATTGCTTACAATCGAATCCAAATTTGATATCGCATATGCCGGAATGCCATTAGCCGGAGTACATTCCGGAAACATTTTCTGAAATTCATCCGTCATTGCAAATGGTACGCATATTTCCTGCTTTACATCAAACATTACGGAAAAAGCCTCTTGAATCTTGTTAACAAGAGCCCCCAATGATATTTTTTTCTCATCAGACAGGCAAAAAATCGGTTGCCCCTTTACAAACGAGAAGCAAAGATTCCCCCCGTTCTTTTTGCATTCGACCAGCCGAACCTTTTGATATACTTTTTCCAGCAAAAAACGGTTCTCCAACATTTGACTCAAATGCTTTTTCGCATCTGAAACCATTGGTGCTTTTTGTACAAAACGGACGCCATTCTCCTCAAAAATAGAGGTGCGAAGCTGAAATCTTGCATCACGGATAGAGTTGTATTTTACATACAAGATCTGATCTAGTTTTTCATCTACTTCTGCTTTTGCAATCAGAAGATATGAGTTAGCAAACTGCTCAAATAAACCATCTTTGCACAACTCGTCTGCCACAAGGGGCTCATCGAATATCTGGTATCTTGTATTCTCATAATCTCTTGTATTTGCAACAATGGAGCCTTCCTTGATTGGATATTTCTCTGAAAATATCTCGACTGGCAAGCGATAGTCAGCAGTCGGATAATAGCATATTACAGATGATAAACCGGAATCTACAAGTTGTTCCTTTACCTGGGCAAATGTTAATTCCTGAGACAAGCCGGAAATGGTATCAAAACTCTCTCTTGCATTCGAATTTTTCATTCCTGCCCAGAATTTGAGCGCATATTTATTATCCATTGCAAGAATTAGCTGACCTCCATGCTTTAAGCATCGAACAGCAAGGTCTAACAATTCACAAGAAGTCATTTCAAATCTTCTACATTGCTCAGAAAGTCCAAGAAGAATAATCGTATCATATGCCTTCTCTTCACAATCACTAAGAGCTGCCAAATACTTCACGTTATTCTTATCACGATTTAGATATTGATTTACTTCCAGATAGTCCCCATTGTTTTCAACTGCAACAACACTTGCATTTCGATCAGCAAGCAGACCAGTAACAATACCACATCCCGCTCCAATTTCAAGAACTGCACCATTGTCTTCAACAGGAATCCACTCTATTATATTTTTTCTCATATGCGACAACTGAAAAAGAAGCTCACTATCATTTTCCGTAGCCAAGAATTCTTCCAGATTGTCTATTTTTTTTACCTTTTCAAGAATTGCATTTTCCATGCACTAATCCTCTTTTAAAGCAAATATTTAACTGATTACTTTTGTATTCTATTGACTCAAATATACAAAATCATTAAAGCTAGTGCTATTATAACAAAAGGCTCTCTTGAAGTATATCCGCAATTCTCTTGCAGGCAAATCCATCTCCGTATGGATTGCTTGCCTTACTCATCTTCTCATATTCTGCCGGATCATCCAAAAGCCTGGTAAACCACTCATAAATGGTGTCCTCCTGTGTCCCCACAAGCTTTAAGGTTCCTGCAGCAATTCCCTCCGGGCGCTCCGTCGTATCACGCATTACAAGCACCGGTTTTCCCAGGGATGGAGCTTCCTCCTGAATTCCGCCGGAATCCGTAAGAATCATGAAGGAATTTGCCAGGAAATTGTGAAAATCCAGAACATCCAACGGCTCAATAATATGGATTCTCTCATCATCGCCTAAGATGGCGTCTGCAGTCTCACGAACCACCGGATTCATGTGGATTGGATAAATTGCCTTTACATCCGGATGCTCATCGCAGACTCTTCGGATTGCCCGGAACATATGCTGCATCGGCTCTCCAAGATTTTCTCTTCGATGTGCGGTAATCATAATGAGCCGGCTTCCCTTTGCCCACTCAAGCTCCTCGTGATAATAATCCGGGCGAACCGTAGTCTTTAGCGCATCAATTGCAGTATTTCCGGTCACATAGATAGACTCCGGATTTTTTCCCTCTTTGATCAGATTCTGTCTGGACAATTCGGTGGGAGCAAAATTGTACTGGGAAATAATACTGACTGCCTGTCTGTTGAATTCCTCCGGATAGGGCGAAAAAATGTTATAGGTGCGAAGTCCTGCCTCTACATGTCCCACCGGAATCTGTAAATAGAAGCACGCCAGGGCCGTAACAAAAGTCGTAGAGGTATCCCCATGAACCAGTACCACATCCGGTTTTTCTTTCTCAAGCACCTCTTTGATTCGGTTTAAAATATTCGTTGTTACATCAAACAGTGTCTGCCGGTCTTTCATAATGGAAAGGTCATATTCCGGTACTACCTGAAAGGTCTCAAGCACCTGATCTAACATCTGGCGATGCTGTCCCGTTACACAGACAATCGTTTCGATTCCTTTTCTTGTCTTTAATTCATTTACCAGCGGACACATCTTAATTGCTTCCGGACGTGTTCCGAATACTAACATTATTTTCTTCATGTTCAACTCCCATTTTCTGCAAATTTTTAAAAGTAAATCATGATACAATTTACTTATTTTCCGCAAATTTCACTACAACAATATCATCAATAACCACGATGGAACCATCGGATGGATAGCAATTCATATCATCAATTGCATCCGTATTACGAATTTCCTCAAGCTCGGCAAGCTCCGGTGCAAATCCCACCCAAAGCTTTAATGATGTCTTCCATGCATAATTTTTAACCATAATATCAGAATTCATGTATGGATTAAGATAGATACATTCAAATTCCGGAATCGTCGGAAATTCTTCCCCAGACATATCGAATTCTCCAATATAAAGGACTTTCATATTTTCAGAATATCCTTCACAGCTTTGAATTCTTGTTACCAGACGTTCATAGTAATCCAATGTCTGTTCCTGAACAAATGCTGCTTTTAAATAACAGATATTATCAAAACGTACATACAACACACACATCATGCCAATGAGTGCAATTCCACATTTATAAACGCAAGACGTCAATTTTACCTGCTTACACGAAATCTTCTCCAGCAAAACAACAAACCAAAGAAATATCACAATTTGTCCATAAAGCATTAGTGAAGAAACCGCTGATGCATCACACATCACATAAATCAGGTTTGTGGATAGCGGAATAAAAAGAAATCCAACCGCACCTAGAACTGCATGTGCTTTATCCTTTTTCCACATAACCAAAAACTGCTTTCCCATCAAAAGTATCAAGAAGCATAACAGAATATAGTAGAATATCCTTAGAGAAAACGGGTACATATTTGTTTGTACATGATTGGTCGGATTGAAAAACTCAGTATATGCATATAATACTCTCTTAAAATAGCCCAGAGGGCTGGTTAATCCAAAATTGTTTATTCCCTTATACCCCGACAGGCTTGTATGTAAAAGCTTTAACACAAGTGAATTTATTCCAAAATAAATTCCCATGAATCCGCAACATACCAGTATACTGCCTGCAATTTTTTTCCAAATTCTTGCAATAGTGATATCTGCATCCAATGTCAAAGTGAACAGCTTTAGAAGCATCAGACTTACAATAAGAGGTATCACCGCTTGATAAACACCCACCGAACATGCAAGAATCAGCATACCGATTACATAGGTATACCACTTCTCATATGCATAGACTAACCATACTCCGCCTGCTGCAAGCAGGAAGCCGAATGCATAGAATGGTGCCGTAAACATGTATCCAAATATGCCTGTAATAACCGGAAAAGTCACTCCGATTCCGCATATTGCAAAGATGCTCCACTTATTCTGTATTTTCAGTAAATCTATAATAAACAAAAGTGTTAAGGCAATAAAAAGAATTGACAGAGCAACATTATATACCGGGACACTATACTGTGTGCTTCCATAGATCTTTTTTGAAAAAACATTAATAATCGAAAGCATCCATCTTCCCAGACTATAGGTTGTTCCTGCGCCAAAAAGAGATTCCACATCATCAAAGGAAGAAAATTTGTTAAACATGGTCATTCCATGGGCCAGAACTCCCCATAGAAAACAACTGATTACTGTAATTTTTGTATTGCGTTTTATGCTTTCCATAATAAATCTCATCCTCCGGTACGAAACGTACCTTTATCATTCCTCCGCCCTGATGCAAGCTGTTGGATTACTGTTCCATATACCGAATTCATCCACCACTTGTCCGGTAATATTGTCATATACCACTATATTATAACCATTGTCGGTTACTTTTTTGCTTATTCCATCCACATATACCTGATTGATGGCATTCCCCTCTTCATCCGTTTCCCGAACCAGCCGGAACATATGCTGATCCAATTCAATGGCAAGGTCGATTTGGGTGTCACTATTCCAACAGGTAGCCTTACTGCCATGATAATATATGATCTGAGCATCCTCTAGCATATCGATGGAAATGCCAGAAAGTTGCGAAAGCTGTTCCTTCGCCCCCTCCTCCGGAGTCCCATCTGCACATATGAACATATCATATTTTCCTTCATCCATCAAATGACATTCATCCTGCACAGAGCCCATTCTCCGAAAACCACTATTTATTCTTGTGCGTTCCACATATACGGCATCCGCATCCCAGGATGACCATTTTTCATCTCCCCGATGATCGGTAAGTTCAAAATTGGAAACCAGATATTCTTCCAGGCATTCTGTCAGTTTTTCGCTTCCCACATGATTTAAATGCTCATCATCCGAAAAATCATTTACAGAATCTATGCCGGTCTCCTCATACATCAGATTATAATTGATAAAAGGCACTTCATATTCCGCACAAACCATTTCCGTATAATTGTAGATCCGTTCATCATTATCGCAGATATTCGCATGGGGGGAAACCACCACAACAATCGGTATTTGTTCCTCCTGCGCTAACTCAATAATCATCCGAAAATACTTTTCTGACTTTTCCGCCATGGGAATTTGATCTGTAATTCCCCTGACATCCGTTACTTCATTGATTTTCGAAAGTGTTCCGCACTTATACCCTTTCCAATTGGTATACCGCTTATCGCCCTGATCTTTTACAAAATCCGCGTAAGATAAATCGGTATATCTGGAATGATACTGCACATATCCCAAAAGATAACTCCACCACTCCTCTTTCGGAACACTCTCGCAGATAGCGCGAATTTTATTGAGAGAAAACCGCATTCCAAAGGTGTTACTGATTGCTTTCCCCGGCTCCTGATACTCCTCTGTATATGTAGTCATATAGCTTTCCAGAACAATTACCTTTGGTTTCTGGTATTTTAGGGCCTCCACCAAATAAAAATAGGTATTCCAGAGCGGTTGTTTTGATCCTCCAAGATCAAATGCTGCAATTCCATAATCTTCCCACATATCTGCCGTGCTGATATTTTCATAAGCATGACTGCTTCCGAGTACCAGTACATCCACGGAATCTTTTGGCTGTTCATAAAACTTTTTCATACTGTAAATTCCGTCTCCGGATTTTATAGAGAATACGTGAACAAACACACAAACCGCACCCAGCAGGAGTAATGCGAACAGGATGAATTTCAATATGGATTTTTTAAAATTGGAAATAGATAAACTGTGCTGCGTCATATGCCGGTCCATACACTCCCCATATTACGATGCTCATAAATATTGCAATCGCACACACCCAGGAAAACCAGGTGTCCTGCAATTGAATGATATCTGTAATATTTTTCTTAAAGTGAAGCTTTAGCGCATCTGCAATCAGTAACACAACTGTTGCAAGCACTAATATTTTCATTTCTGTCCGATCAAGGGCAATGTTATAAACAGAACCATCAAAAAGTACCCATGGATTCCATCTGGTAAATATTCTTCCAATATATGCAAATGCAATGCTTACCGAATCTGCCCGGAAAAAAATCCATGCAAAATCCACAAGTAGGAAGGTTCCGATGATGTTAATGATTTTGTGGCTGAAGGAGTTTTCTTTTATGCCAAACAAGCGGCTGGCAGATTTCCTGATTGGAGAGATCAGATCTCCTATGACCTGATATATGCCATGAAGACCGCCCCACGCCACATAGGACCATGCTGCTCCATGCCAGAGTCCGGAAACCAGAAACGTAATGAATAAATTGGCATACTTTCGAATCGTTCCCTTTCGATTCCCACCAAGAGGGATATATACATAATCTTTAAACCAGGAGCTCAGTGAAATATGCCATCTTCTCCAGAATTCTTTCACACTCATTGCAAGATAAGGCGCGTCGAAATTCTCCATCAAAGAAAATCCCATGACCTTTGCAGCGCCAATCGCAATCATGGAATAACCTCCAAAGTCGCAGTAAATCTGTACTGCAAACCAGAATGCTCCAAGAATCAGTTCAAAGGTTCCATACAGATCATAATGATCAAATACCTCATCTACCAAAATCGCAGCGCGGTCTGCAATTACCATCTTTAAGAAATATCCCCACAGCATGTAATATGCACCCTGCACCACACGTTTCCCATCCCAAAGCCGGATTTCCTCAATGTTCTGCATTTGGTTAAGGAGATTTTTCGACCTTTCAATTGGTCCTGCCACCAGCTGCGGAAAGAATGAGACAAACAGTGCATACCTGATAAAATTTTTCTCTGCAGGAACGTCCTTCCGATACACATCAATAGTATAGCTTAAGGCCTGAAACGTATAAAATGAAATTCCTACCGGCAGTAAGATGTCTAACTGTGGCGGAAGCACTGTAATTCCCACTACTTTTAAAACAGCAGCAACGCTGTTTAACATAAAGTCAAAATACTTAAAATATCCCAGTATCAAAAGATTGACTATGATGCAGCATGCAACCAAACCATTCTTTATTGCTATTCTGTTTTTTCCTTCTGCCTCTTTTCCTATGAGCAGCCCGCAGGCATATGTAACTATTGTAGAAAACAATATAAGCAGCGCATACCCCGGATTCCAGCTCATATAGAAATAGTAGCTGGCTATCAGCAGCCAGTACAGTCTGCATTTCCTTGGAATCACAAAATACACGAATAATACCAGAGGAAAGAAGAACATAAAATCAATGGAATTAAAAAGCATCTCTTACCTCTTAATCAATCTTACAATTTTACGCCCAATCTTATAAGACGTCGTATGGACGGTTGCAAGAAGGGTTTTCTCCAACAGCTCGCTCTTCATCCGATACATATCAGACTGAAGTTCTTCGTATACCGGTGTTTTTTTCGCATAATCCCACCAGATAGTAAGAAGCTTCATATATAAGTCATCCACTATGAAGCCCTGCATTGCCAAAAGCTCCAATACTCCGTTATCGCGAAGCTGTTCATATTCTTCCCTGGAAAATGCGGCCTGCCAGGGGCGGATTCCCGGTCCCGGATAGTGAAGCACAACCGCATCGTCTACTGTAAATCCCGGCAATTCTTTTTGCACGGCATCCTGATATTTTCGATAAAAGGCACAGGTAAAATTGTATTTCTGCTTCCACACATATTTCGTACCATGCTCTGCAAACTGTGCATTAAGAAGTCCCTGATCCTGATAGTAATCTCCGTGTAAACGTTCCGACAACTTTACATACGTCTCAAAGGTAATATCCTTTCGCATCTTCTCCATATCAAACAGGAGCATTCCGGAGTTAAACTCATCCCCGCATTCACACCTTGGAGAAAAACCACAAGCAGCAAGATATTTCCCGTCTAAATCTGTCTGATACAATTCGTCAATATCTCCATTGACAATCATGTCCCCGTCCAGATATAACACTCTGTCAAGATTCCTTGGAAAAACATCCTGAATCTCCAAACGAAAATAAGCTTCTACAGAAAATCGCTCATTCCATTCGAATACCTTCTTATACTTTTCACCATCAATATAGATAAAATCTATCGTTGCCCCATGTGCCTGGACAAATTCATTTAGCTTTTCCTTTTCCTCATCCTTTAAAGAATAGTACATCACAAAAATGCGAAAATTTTTCCCCTGATTATTATCAAACAGAGACTGTAAAAGTACGATGGAGTAATTCACATATACTCCGTTTGGTGCAATTGCAATATTATAACAAGTCTGCATGAAAAACTCCTTTACTTATAATTCTCCTGCAAATAAGAATATGTAGAGTCCGGAACAAGCTTTTTTATCTCATCCCACTTTTGTTCCTTTAAAAGTGCGCGCACTAAAGATGCACTTACCGCTTTGCCGCCCTCCGTTTTACGCTCGATTACTTCAAAACGAATTCCATAACGCGGCAAAATAGCCTTCATATTATCGTTGTACATTCCGGTAAAACGATCGAAGGGTTCTTCTCCTGCAAAACGAACCGAAATGCCAAGCTTAGCCGCAATCTGAACAAATAAAAGCAGATCTGTGCTTGCGTCCAGGCAGCAATCCGAAAGCTGCTCTTTTTCAAAATATCCCGGAAGTGTACTGCTTGAAATCATATAGTTTCCACTGGGAAGAACAACCAGATTCGAAATATCCTGCGTTCCTTTTTTTACAAGCTCCAGTCGATCCTCAAACGGAAAAACAGATTTGTTCTCCTGAACCACAAAAACGAACAACCGGTCTACCTTCTTTGCAGAGGTCTCAATCAAATACCGATGCCCATTGGTAAATGGATTGCAGTTCATGATGATTGCGCCACGTGTCTGCCCTTGCACTACAGGATTCTTCCCGGCAATGTCCTTAAGCCACAGCTTAAATGCCTCATCCTTGCAGAATATAAGTCCGGGGGCACGCTTCGTTTCCGGTCCAAAGGCCACGTTTCGTTCTCCACATTTCCCTTTGACTTTGGATATATAGGGAAGCAGCTGTGATACAATCTGGTTCTGCACTTCCATATCAAAATGCAGCAAAATATCAAAAACATGTCTCTCAACATGAGGAATTTTATTGAAAAATACCGTGAGATCTATCTCTGTGATATCCGGATTTCCCCCTCTTCTCTTACGGTATAGTTCCGGAGAAAACAAAATCACAATATCGCCTTCCTGATATTCGATGGAGCGCATAATATAACAGCAGGTCTGGAATTCGCTTCCGTAATTATGCACACGATACTCCCTGCCAAGATCTGCTTGTATCATAGAAGGCAACGTGTCTGCATCTTCACGCGACAATCCGCGAATAAAGCAAGGTCCAAAAATATATATATTACTTTTTGCATAGAAATCATTGCCGACAGTTCGACGAAATCCATGATCGAAATTCATATACCTTCCATTGCCATGCATTTCGCTATACCCTTTGGAATTGTCGTTGGTCAGCTTCCTGACTTCCTCTGCCAGATACTCCTTATTCTCTCTCCGGTTTCGCTTACGCTCAAATGCCGAAGGAAAAAAATGTCTTAGTATACGCCAATGCATCCCATAGCATTTTATTCGGGCAGAATGTTCGATTCTGTCGGTATCCGGGACATATAGTTTTATTACGGAAACACCATTTGCCACAAGCTTTGGAATAATATGCTCGTCCACATCATACATATTTTCAATTGTTTTTATGGAAGTGCGGTATATGCGCTTTGCAAAAACGGTCAACACCGGTTTTCCGTTTATGTCCTTTGCAGAATACTCTGCAAACAAATCCAAAAAGAGAAACACTTCCTCTTCCTCGGCAGGAAAAGGAAGCCGATATATCCCATCCTCAAGGATAAGGCTGTCCGCAGAAAGCCTTTGCACCTTCAGCTTTGGGTTTTCTGCAAAATAGGCATAGCACGCATCTGCATATGCGCTGTCTCCCACAACAGTAATTGCCGGATATGCATTTTCCAAGGTGTTCCATAGCTGCGGCATTTCTGCAAATTTTTCATCCGGAGCAGATAGCAATTCCAGCAATTCCTTCTTCGTCAGGAAATACCGTTCTCCCTGTTTAAATAATGCCGGTATTTCCTCCCTGCTTTCGACAAACACCAATCTTTTTTCGGAATTGACCGCCGGGGAGGTCTTCGCTTCCAAAGCCAAAACAAAATCTCTCCACTTACTATGCTTTAGAAATGCACTTGTTCCCTTAATATCTCCGTATTCAAACCTTGCTATTACTGTATTCAGATTTTGGCTCAAAAGCATTGATTTTACTGATGACATAATCCTGTTCTTCCTCTGTCATTCCATTGTAAAGCGGAAGTGACAGTACCTCATTTGCATACTGCTCTGTAATCGGAAGATCTCCGACCTTCATTCCAAGATAAGCATAGGCTTCCGACAGATGTGGCGGAATCGGGTAATGAATAATCGTTCCGATTCCCTGTTCCTTTAGGTACTCCAGAAGTTCATCCCGATACTTTATATGAATCACAAATTGATGCCAGATATGTGTTGCGCCTTCTCTGACCCTTGGAAGCTCCAAATAATCAGTTCGAAGTGTGCGCAAATACTTCCTGCATAACTCCTGCTTCTCTGTCTCAAGCTCCTTCATATGAGTTAACCGAACGCGAAGCAGTCCCGCCTGCAGCTCATCCAATCTGGAATTCGCACCAACAACCTTATTGTAATAGCGCTTCTCGCTTCCATAATTCCGGAATGCTTTCACCTCTCTTGCAATATCCGGATCGTCCGTCACGATTGCACCTGCATCACCAAAGGCTCCCAGATTCTTGGATGGATAAAAAGAAAAACATCCAATCTCTCCAAAGGTTCCCGTCATCTTTCCATCAAAACAGGCTCCATGGGACTGCGCACAATCCTCCACCAGCTTCAGATTGTACCTCTCCTTAAGTTCCATAATCGGTTTCATATTGGATGCCTGTCCGTACAGATGCACCACAAGAATCGCCTTTGTTCTTTCCGTAATTTTCTCTTCAATCTTAGAAGCATCCATATTATTATACTCATCCGGTTCCACAAAGACCGGAGTTGCTCCATTGATGGTAATTCCCATCACGCTGGCAATGTACGTATTGCCCTGGACAATGACCTCATCCCCTTTTCCAATCCCAAGGATTCGAAATGCAATCCACAGGGCATCCAGCCCACTGGCAAGTCCCACACAATATTTACTGCCTGTATAAGCTGCAAATTCTTCTTCAAAGCCTGACACTTCTTTTCCAAGCACATACCATCCGGAACGAAGCACCTCCAGGGCTTTGTCTTCAAACTCCTTCTGATACTGATAGAATCCCCGATCCAATCGATTTGCCATTATTTCCATGACTGTTTACTCCTCATGTTCTTCCAGATATCTGATATATCCGTCATAATCCCTCAAATATTCCAGTTCATCATAATGCTCACTGGCAAGACATAAAAGTACGGAATCCGGACTAAACTCATACATTTCTTTCCATACCAGCTTTGGCAGATATAAACCGATTCTCGGCTTATCCAAAGAAAACACCTCAATATTTCCCCTGCCATCATCTACCTTGACCTTGCAGGAACCTGCCACATTTACCAGCACAAATTCGCTGTTAATATTGGCATGCTTGCCTCGCACAATCTCACCGTCTGAGCCATAGATATAGAAAATTCGCTCGATGGAAAAAGGAATGTCCTGCATTCCTTCCACAACCACAAGATTTCCTCTCTCATCACCGCGCTCATCGAATTCTAAAATTCTAGCTTTCTCTGCCATTTTTTAACACATCCTCCAGATTTTCTCTCGGAAATGCTTCCAGCATTCCACCCCTTGTCACATTACAAATCTTGACATGATTTCTTTTTGCCCACTCGGCTGCAACCTCAAAGGCCTGAATCATCTTCTCTCCCTGACCGCTGCCCTTTGCAATCTCCTTCTCGCTTCGGTAATCCGTCAGCGACTTTACTCCCTTTGCATAATTGCAGTCCGACCCAATCAGGTAGATTTCTTTAAATCCCATATATACCGCTAATTGCAATACCGAATATGTGATTGTAAAGCCATCATAGACTCTCTTATACGCATTATTCGAAAACTTTTTACACCGATAATTGCATTCCGGATAATGAAAAAAATAATTAAGCACATATAAAGGAAACCGTATCCAGTGTTTATCCTCATAGAATTCCTTCTTCATCTTCCAATTTCCGATAAACGCATATTCAAAAGTAGCATTCCTAATTTTGTCCCTTATTCGTTCATACACTAACCCATCATCAATTGCATAGAAATTCGGCACATAGGACATCTGATCCAAAAGATTCACCACTCCATTCACACCAAAGGTATACTCATTCTTAAGTGCCTCTACATCCGAAAGTGTAAGACTCGGACCTGTGGATATTACAAAGCATCGCTCCCCTTCGAATTTGTTCTTTAATGCCTTTAATTCCTTATATCGGGAAGAACAGCCTAAGCATCTTGGAAGATATCCAAACACATCATCGCAGATTGCCGGCTTCATCTTCTTCCACATCTTCGCATGCCAGCTCAGACGATTTCTTACATAGATGATAGCCTGCTTTATTTTTTTCTTCTTGTGAAATACCATATCCAAATGCTTGGTGTACTGCTTCTCATTCATTGCCAGAAAACGTTCTGGTGTCGTCTGAATATAGCCTTTTGCACTCTGAACATCGTGTTCCCAATCAATCAAAGACACAATAACCTTTAAATCTTCAAACAACTGCTTACGCTCTTCTTCTGAGAATAAAAACCATTTCTCGTCGATTCCCATGCAGAACTCTGCCATATGACCCTTTGCCATCGCAAGAAGCTTGTCTTTTCCCTGCATATACTCAAGCACAAATCTTCTCCAACGCAAATCATCCCGATAATGCACAAAATCCACGATTTGCATCTCTGAGGCATTCTTCGCATTGGAAGGTCGCATCATATACTCATAGACCACATCTGGAATGTATTCTACTTTTTTTGCATGATAAAACACCTGTACACGAAAGCTATTGTCATCACCCATGCGAAATGGCATATATTTAATATCGTTTTCGCGCAGCATACTTGTCCGGTAAATTGCCCCCAGAGCCCCAATCAGCTGAGTCTTCAGATGATCCTTCGGAGTCCTTTCCCAAAGGCGCACATCGTTATCATCCACAATCGTACGCCTTATTGTTCCCTGTACAACATCCGCATCCGTCTCAAGCGCCTTTGCCATAAGCTTGCTGTACCCGTCCGAAGGAACATAATCATCATTATCACAGAAAGCAATATACTTTCCTCTCGCAAGTGCAATACCGGTGTTCGGTCCGCTGTGGCAGCCCTCGTTTTTCTTATGTATAACTCGAACTCTATTGTCTCTTCTTGCAGCCTCATCACACATTGCCGGGCAGTTATCCGGGGATTCATCATCAACCAAAATCAGTTCCAAATCCTTAAAATCACAATTCAGGATACTGTCTACACAACGCCAGAAAAATTCTTCTGTACCATACACTCCCGACACGACGGTAAGAAGTGGTGTATGTTTCATCTCTGCCATCTAATTAACCCTTTTCCTTTTGGATTTTTCCATTCTCGACACGATATACCATATCGCATCCTTCAATCGTAGTCAGACGATGTGCGATAATGATCATCGTCTTCTTACCATGCAGGCTGTTAATGGATTCCATAATTGCAGCCTCTGTCTCATTATCCAAGGCAGATGTTGCCTCATCAAAAATCAAAAGCTCCGGATCGGTATATAAAGCTCTCGCAATACCGATACGCTGCCTCTGCCCACCGGAAAGACGAACGCCTCTTTCTCCAATGGAAGTATCAATCCCCTCCGGAAGCGAACGTACAAAGTCTCCCATCTGCGCCTCTTCCAAAGCTCTCCATACCTGGTCATCCTGAATCTGATCTTCATGGAAACCAAAAGCAACATTTTCACGAATGGTTCCGTCTAACATGTATATCATCTGCGGGATATATGCCAGATGCTTAAGCCACGCATCATAATTACAGCGAATGTCTGTATTATCCGAGCAAACCGTTCCGCCCTTTACCTCAAGTAATCCAAGAAGAATATCCACAGCAGTCGTCTTTCCGGCTCCGGAGGCACCTACAATTCCAACAGATTTTCCGACCGGAATTACCATATCTGCGCCCTCTAAGACATTTGTCTCTACATTTGGATACGCAAATGTAATCTGGTACAGACCACATTCCTTTCCCAAAGTAATGTTCTCTGTGGCAACAGGCCTATTCGCCTTACGAGTCTGATCCTCTTTCTCGTATTCCTTTGCGACCCGAAGATTTTCTATGGTCTTATCCAGCTGTGGCTCCAGGAAGGTGATGGAATTCAGGGATGTACTCATTCGGTTTGCACTTGGAAGCAGACGAACCGCAGCAACTGCAAAGGCAGAAATCTGTGGTAATAACATACTGATACTGTTCCCCTGATAAACCATAATTCCGATGTACCCAAGCATTCCGCTTACTACCACTGCCTCAATAATCAAACGAGGGGCTGAAAGCAGTACATTTTGAATCTTCTCCGAATTTACTGCCTTACTTGCATAACCGGAATACTCCTCCACAAAAAAGCGTTCCTTGTTCGCCACCTTCATTTCTTTTACACCTTCAATGGATTGCAGAATCCACTGATTTGCTACTGCATTGTTATACTGATAGTTCTGTCCCTCTCTTTTCAATACCGGTTTGACACCCTTGTATACAATAATCATGACCACAAGTAATAGCGCAGCAATCATAAGAGCCATAACCGGATCAACGATAATAATTGCGATAATAAGCGCAAATGCCACAATTCCTTCTGTGAAGAAACTCATGGTGGTATTGAGCAGGTTAAAGGTTCCTGCGGTATCTGCCTTAATTACCCGCATAATCTCCCCCGAGCTGGCATTTAAGAAAAACTCATACGGGCGGTTTAAATACACTTCCATCAGACGTCTTTGTGTTGCCACACGATTGTTACAGGTAAATCTTGTTTGAATGTAATATTCAAAAAACAGGAACACATCTTTCACAATGAACACGGCGATCATTGCTCCGATAGCAAGAAGGACGAATCCTTTTATTGTCTCAATTCCCAAAATATCGCATATTCCTGCAACGATCTCATTCGTTTCCATAAAGTTTTCCTGCATCAGCGCAGTCATGAGCGGAACCACCAAAGATACACTTAAGGTCTCAAGTACTGCACCAATCAGCATCAATACAACTATTACAATAATTCTTTTCTTTTGCTGCTTTGACAACAGCAGGCTCAGTTTTTTTAATATTCTAATCATTTCTGCTTTTCTTCCATTATCTTTCTTACTTTTTCAAGGTCTCTTGGCGTATCCACGGAAAGTGACACGGAATCCACCAAACGATATTTAATATGAATCAAGTTTTCCAAAAATCTCTGAAGTGTTACATCTTCAATCTGCTCCAATGGTCCTTTTTCTGTGGACACAAAAAAATCCAATGCTCTCTTATCATAACATTCCACACCCACGACCTTCTTATACTTGAACAGAACCGTCTTATATGGGAATGGCACCGGTGATCTGGAAAGTAAGATGCACTCATCCTTATCATTGGTCACAATCTTGATATTGGCCGGATCCATTACTTCAGACGGTTCCGTAAAATACCGGCACAGGCCTCCCACATACATCTTATCGGAAGCAGAAATGTCCGCTTCATCCGGTAATGCTCGGCGAATGGTATCCGGCTCGATTAAAGGCTCATCCCCACATACCACAAGGTAGTAATCTGCTTCTATTTTCTGGCTTACTTCATGAATTCTGTGCACGTGAGTCGGGTGCCTGTCCGAAGTCATCACAACCGGAATATCGTACTCTGCACAAACAGCTTCAATCCGGTCACTATCCGTAGCCACATATATTTCATCAATTTCCGGTATCTTCTTCACTTGTTGATATACCCACCATACCATGGGTTTCCCACAGATTTCGGCAAGTGGCTTTCCCGGAAATCGTGAGGATTCATATCTGGAAGGAATTACTGCTACAATCTTCATACTGTTTGCCCTCCGTATTGGCATAAAAAATCATGATAAGTATACCATAAGCATGTGCAAAAATCTACCCAGGGACGCAAAAGAACCCGGAGCATAGCCCCAGATTCTTTTATTACCTCGTAAAAATATGATTCAATGTATTGGAAATTCGTTCCATCTGTGTATCGAGATTTTTCTTATGTGTGCAGGAAAGACACCATGTGCTGATCCGCCGTTCCACAAGATAAAACACGCTTCCGACAGCGATTGTGATAACGAGATTTGCAATATTACACAGCAGGACGGACTTGCAGTAAGGATAGAGTCTCGCTGCTGCATAGTTAAAGTATACCATTTGAACAAGAAAGATGTTATAGGATGCCTTTCCGACAAATTCCAAAGGCGGGCAGGAAAGCTTCATCAGTTTTTGAGATCGTAATATAAAGCCGATAATCGGGATAATAAAAAGTACCGCTATAAAGGAGGTCTGGGTCCAATGTGTGATTACCTTTGGCGTGTAGCCCCGGTAATTGTATAGCCAGATAAAAGCGGCCCCAACGATCATGGAAACAAGAGACAGCCATTTTTTTGCTTTACTCTTATTCAAGTATACATAACAGCCGAATGCTATCAGAAGGATATAGCGGAAAAGAAGCAATCGATAGCACTTATAATCCATTTCAAAAACATACTGAATCCATTCATAGAAGGCATTTAGCAGTCCGCAGAAAATCACCCCGACAAAATCGTACTTTTTTACAATAAAATACAGAATCGGAAATACGAAAATAAATTGCACGAGAATCGGATAGTAATAAGAGCCTGCGCCCCATCCTCCTGTGAAAAGTCCTCGTATCCACGCGCCAATGATAGCCCGGGGTCCCATGGAAATGGAGCTGATTACAAATTCCACAAGGAATGCCATCCAAAACGGAATGCTGTAGCGAAGAAACTTATCCAGTACAAACCGAAGGGAATACGCCTGTGACATCCGGGTAATCGCGTGCCTGTCATAGGATAAGGCATATTGATAACCCAACACAATCATAAGCACCGGAACCGCCATCGTAATCCAATATGGAAAAAGCAGCTGTAAGCGTAAGTCTTCCCAGCCGGTATAATGATCCAGAATAATCAGTATGATGCATAGTCCTTTTAAAATATCTAACATATGGTTTCGTTTCATAATTATCACCCCAGTCTTTAAAGTAATCGTCCTTTAAACATTTGTCAATCCTCACTCGTTGCGCAGACTATATAAATTTGATAAAATAATCGAAGATAATTCATAACGAAAAAATATCGAAACGGAATGACAAAGCTTATGCAAAATAAAGAAAAGAGTTCTTATTTAAGTGCCTTTATGGTTGGATTAAGTATCATGGTGATCATGATACACAATCAGACTTTAGCTCTTCTAAGCTCAAAAATTGATTATACGGAAATGAATGATCTATTCATTAGGATTCTAAATGATGGGATTTTAGACATTGCCGTACCCGGCTTTTTCTTTATATCCGGATACTTATATTTTAGAAATTTTTCTATAAAATCCTACGGCTCAGTATTAAAGAAGAAAGTACATACACTACTGATTCCATATATTTTGTGGAATCTGATTGGCTTCCTGTATGCTTACTGTGTTTCTAATGTTCCATTTTTAAAACAGTTTTCCAGTATGGATACCGTTGAGCTTACACTGCAAACGGTTTTTGAAGCAATATTTCTGCACAGATATAACACCATATGCTGGTACATATTAAGCCTGATGGGGCTGATTGTTATTTCCCCTTTAATTGAAGTGTGTATTAACAAAAAGCATAGAGCAATCCTTTTTTTGCTTTTCTTATTCGCTTATTATTTTTTCTTTCACGAACATATGCTAATCCGTGATTTTGGTACTTTGTCCTTTGTTCTTGGTGGAATAATGGGGAAATGTAAACCAACTCTTGTTGATAACGAACGGATGATTGATATCAATACCATCACATCCTTCGTACTATTTGCGGGAATAGCTCTTTTTCGCACATGGATTACCGGTATTGCAGGCAATATACTGCTTCTGCTTGCAAACCACCTTCTCCGGCTTGTCCAGCTTTCTTTGTTGTGGAACTTCATCGGAAGTCTGGTAAAAAATTCAAATAGAAAGGTAAATAATTATTCATTTCCAATCTATGTCATGCATTGGTATGTTTTATCCATTGTGCAAAAACTATTCATGAAACTGATTCCCGCGAATAACATTACTGTTTGGCTTATGTTTATAGGAAGCACATTAACAACGACATTGCTCATCATTCTAATTGTAGACGTATGGGAAAGATTATTTCCACGAATATACAAATGTTTTATGGGAGGACGATAAAAAGGTAAGCGCCTATTAGGCGCTTACCTTTTAGTTTTCTTCCACCGGTGCAATATACATATTTTTCATCAGCTCCTCTTTTGGCAAAAACGGTGCCAGATCTTCAAGTGGAGGGCTGACCAAAGTACCATCTGCAAGACTTTTTGTTGCACTCTTCGGTTCAAATACCTGATCCGTAGAGACAAAGATTTCACACAGCACCGGTTCATCCAATAAAATCGCCTCATCTACTACCTCCATCATCTCTTTGTTTGAGGAGGCAGATAAATATTTCCACCCAAAAGCATCTGCGATCTTTCCAAAGTCAGGGAAAGACAAATCCCCGCTTTCCGGACCGATTCCGACTTTCGTATGTTCTTTGAACAGATTGTTCTGTGTTTGACGGATGGAATGATATCCCTCATTATTAATCAAAAACAACAGAATAGGAAGCCTGTTGGTACTTACCGTCTGAAGCTCCTGCAGGTTCATCATAATGCTTCCATCGCCTTCGAGACAAATCGTCCTTCGTTTTCCGGTGGCAATACATGCTCCAATAGCAGCAGGGAGTCCATATCCCATACTGGCAATCGCATTATTAATCAAAAACCTTGCATTCTTTTGAATCACATAATTTTGATGTCCCACCACGCACGCACTTCCGTTGGAAACAACCGTCATATTTCCTTCCGGGAGCCTGCTGCTTAAATACTTAATCAATGCATATACGTTTGCGGTCTGCCCATTTTCTTCCCAATGCTTCGGAAGGGTAACCGGATACTCCTTTTTCCAGCGTAAGCACTGGTCTCTCCATTCGGCAGCATCCGATAGAGGACTTTGCGGAGTTACCTTCGCCTCCTTAAGTTTTTCTAGCACACCTTCCAAAAAGGCTTTTGCATCTGCACAGATGGGAAGCTCTACATGTATGGTTGTCTTTTGCAGTTCCGCAGGATCGATATCCACCATGATCACATAGGCCTCCCTGGCCCAAGTCTTCCAGTTATATCCCACATTTCTTATGGACAGCCGGTTGCCGATTGCGAGTACTACATCTGCATTCTGCACCGCGAAATTACCTGCCCGGTCTCCCATGATTCCACCACGGCCAACATATAGCTCATAAGAATCCTCAACTGCATCAATGGAATCCCAATAAGTCACAATAGGAACGCCAAGCAACTCGGCCACCTGGCGAAACACCTGATATCCACCGGAAAGGCGTACACCGTTTCCCACATACAGCACCGGCCGCTTTGCATTTCTAATCCTTTCAATGACCTCACAAACAGCCTCCTCCGAAGGTGCCGGATTTTCATCCACATAGCCCTCTGCTTTTGGATCGAACCCTGCCAGATCCTCGGTCTTAATATACATGCCCTGGAAATTTACAGGAATGTCAATCCAGGATGGTCCCATTCGTCCTGTTGTAGCAAGGTAAAAGGCCTTTTCCAATTCATACCGTATCTTTTTGGGATCTTCCAGCATTACGGCGTACTTGCACATAGAGGATACCGCCGTAGTAATATCAAACTCCTGATCTCCAACAGATCGAAGGGAAGCGCCCTCCACAAACTGATTCATATATCTTGCCGTGGTATCGTATCTCACCTGTCCGGAAATAATAAGCATCGGAATAGAATCCAGCCAGCCCCCTACTACACCGGTAATGGCATTTGTTCCCCCCGGTCCGGTTGTCACACATACTGCTGCAATTTTATTATTTACTCTGGCATATGCCTCAGCGGCAATGGCACAAGCCTGCTCATGGTGATTATAGACACAGGTTATCCCCGGGTGATGCCCCAATGCATCATTCAAATGCATGGCTCCGCCCCCGGTAACCATAAAACAATCTACGATATCATGCTCAACCAGAAAATTTGCTACATAATCCGCCAATCGGATGTTCATCTTATACTCCTTCACCTTGATATAAGGATTTTGTAAGGAAATTGATTTCCATATCTTCTTTCAGCTTTAATAAACCACTTCTGATTTTCTCATTGTTTGCCAGCTTGTACGCTTCATTTCCTGCAAAGGAATAGCTTACGTCATAATAATCCGCTTCTTTCGAAAATCCATCAAAGCCCGCAAGGGTAGCCTTTTTCATTCCAAGCTTGTGAAGCGCACTTAAGCACAGCAGCAAGGCATTATCATTGTTCTGATGGCTCTCTTCAATAAGTGCAGGATAGTTTAATACGTAATCCACCACCCCATCCAAAGGTGTGATATTGGATGTCAGAATCAGCTTAAAGGTCCGGGTCTTTATTCTTCTGGAATCCACCAATCTGCTGTATCTTTTTGAATTACTTACAAAAACATAATCACACTCATATTCCTTTGGTGCAAAATTAACTGCAACTACAATCGGTTTTTCCGTTGCAATATAATCTTTAATCTTAACCTGCTCGACGCCTATGCTCTTACCCGGTCCAAGAAGCAGAATATTGCGGTTTGCGCTGGCTTTCTTTAGTTCCTCCAGAGCATTGGTGTCATCGATTACTTTTGACTGATGTTCAGAATATGCCTTTTCAATATAGTTTTTATCATAAAGGAGCTTTATTTCTTCCGGAATCTGCGACAATATTTCATTTACCGCACTAACGGATAACGTCTTCTTATCCAGGAGAAACTGCACATAACTCGGATGGCAGTTCTGCATTGCGGAAATATAGAAATTGTATTTATAGCCCCAGTAGAATTTCTGATAAATCGACATCAGATCTGTGTCCAAAATTTCCATGAACTGATTGATATCATAGGATTTCTGATATCTCTCATTCATATGAAGCGAGATCAGCTCAATGGGACAGTTCCCGGCACTCTTTCCCATTCCATACACCGTCGCATCTACAACCAGATTGTGGGTTGTCTTCTGGGATATAAATCTGATGGAATTGCTAAATGCCAGCTGGAAATTATTGTGCGCGTGATATCCAATCGCAATGTCCTTATCCAGATGGTTCTCTAAGAGGCTAAAGTAGTTCGCCAATTTTTCCTCATCCAGAAGACCATAGGTATCTACAATAGAAAATGCATATGGCTTTATTTCATTGATCTTCTGAATGTAATCCACCATGTCCTGATCGGAATATGCAGTGATGGAAATCGCCTGAATAAACAGCTTATAGCCTTTTTCTTTAATTGCCTTGCAAAACGGCAATGCCTGTTCTATTTTTTCCTTTTTGAAAATGACACGGATTCCGTCAATAAAAGTCGTGGAAGCATCTTTTATATGCTCTAAGGAACATGTCCCATAATCAATCATTGCTACCGGTATGGCATGCTTCTTTTCTACATTTTCAAAAATTACGTTCCAGCAATCGGTATCCGGAACAATGGTACGGTTAATGTCAAACTGCCTTCGGTCATCCAAAAAACCGACTTCAATATAATCAACTCCGGCCTCGTCCAATCTCTTATAGGTTCCCGTTATCACATTGTGCCCAAACTCCCAATCGTTTATATAGCCACCATCTCTTAAGGTGCAATCCAATAAGCTTAATGAATGCATAGATTCCTATCCTTTCCTGCTTATATTATATTTCAATATTGTTTCTTATCAATGTTTTTTCTTAACATTCTTCTATGCAAAAGATTCACATCCGTAAATTTACTTACTCAAATGTAATCTCTTCCTCTGCCTTGGCATAAACATCAACCTGAGTATGTACATCAAGTCTGTTAACAATCCACCCTCTCATCATGCACATTTTTATAAAGTCATCAATTCTGTTTTCGCCATTCATCTCTTTCAAGGTAACAACAACACCAAATCGCAATCCTCTTCCGGCTTTTGGATCAAGGCGTTCTTTTGTCTTTATACTCAGTCCCCACATACCGGACTGGTAAGCCTTGCGTGGACGGGCATTTTCTTTCAATGCTTCGCTAATATGTTTGACATTGTCCCACTTACGGTACAATTTACGTGCATCCTCCTCATAAATTGTATTGAGCCCTTCTTCAGCCTGTTTGTTGTAATCTATGGCCTTAATTACTGCCTTGCCCTTTTGCTCTGCAATTCGCCCAAAGTGTATGTCCATCTCTGTTGATGTATAGTCAACTCCCTGATTTCTATCACTTTTCGGAAAATAAGCAAGCGTTGCTTTTGCAAAGAAAGGATGTGCATTCATATCCTGCGGTACCGGAATATTGTAAGTGTATACTTCATACTCATCAATGCTTCCTGACATAACAAACCTTATTTCATCCTCCTGCGAGTATAAAATATCCTCAATTCTCTTCGGTACAATCCCATACCCTTTTTCATACTTAATGGTATCTTGTCTGTCCCACCCTGCAGCAGAATCTATGATTAAAGCCTTTGCCACTTCACGGCTTAACCCCATAACATGTATGAGATATGCCATTTTACGTGTTATCCAGGGAGCCGCAAAAGATGTGCCTGTCACAGTTGCTTTTCCCAAAGGTTCACAAACCACAATTTTATCCGGACCATCTCCGCCATAGTAGCAAACATCCGGTTTATAAAAGAAAGATAACACAGGTCCTCTTCGTGTATAAGATGCAGACTGACCATTAAAATCCACAGCATTCACAACCAATGAATTCAAGGAATCTGCCGGAGCGCCTATCTTAATAACATCTGAATTTTTCTTCCTATTTGTACCCGCCACCACAAAAATAACATCATATTCATACTGAATTTTATCCAGTTCAGCCGCCTCCGGAGATATAAAATTTGCGTCAATTTCCATTGCGGACCCCAATGATAGATTCCATACTTTTATATCTCGATTTTTCCGAACAATATCACGAATCTGCTTCAATATAGCGAATGAACTAAATCTCCCAGCCGTGGCAACTCCAAAATGCCGAACCCGAAAATTACCACAATTGTCCTGCAATCTTGGATTAAATGACGGACCATCAACAATAATAGATGTTACGGCAGTACCATGAAAATAATCTTCCGGACGCAATTCAATATCATCACTTATACACCTCTGATACTCTACCCAATCGCCAAAATATACTCTTTTATCAAATTGGGTGTCAATAACCCCTACAATCGGTTCGTTTCCGGGCTTTGCAATAGATAATTGTTCTTCATAATCCTTACTATCTGTAATATCATAGTCAATTTCCGTAAAGTCCTTAACACTCATTGCAATCAAATAGGGGGCTTTATCCCATAAAATATCTATCTCCTCTTTTTCCATCCGCAAAGTTGTTTCATCGATCATCTTTGCGTTAATCATATTTATGCCCAAGCCACTTAACAGCTCCGTTGTATCAACGCCCGTTTTATATATCGTTACAATAGACTGTTCGCTTGCAGTCTTTGGAGCACGGTCTATATGAAAGTTTTCAACATAAAAGCAATCTACCAGTATTTTCAAAAACGGATTTTTTTTCATGATACTATCATTATATTTCCCCGAATTGATAAGCTCTGTATCTTCACTCGAAATATTTCCGTTGTAAAAATTTTGAATAGTGGCCGCACATTTGTCCAAAAGCATTACTGATTTCTGCAAAGACTCAACAGAAAGGAAGTAAGTAAATACATGTTTTTGTACCCATTCATTCTTTTCATTATAGCCCTCCGAAAATTTAGACCCTCTTACAGATAGGTTTGGATGTTTTCCGCCATCAGACAATAGAATTTGAATTCTATTACTCTTTGCTACAACTTTTCTGTAATGTACGCTAACCAAAGCTCCATGAATTGTCTTCTCTTGATTCCAAAACAAAATAATATCTTGTAACTGTTTTTTCAGTTTCAGAACATGATCTGCACGAACAGATGTCCCTTTCGGTAAATTCGTCGGTCCAAACCCATCGGGGGCTTTTCGTTTCTGAAATTGACCTTTCAATTGCAAAATATTATTCATCTTCAACCATCTCCTTTAATTCTCTGGCGACACTACTCCTTGATACTTTACTCAAAATTTCGATTTCTCTTATCGTAAATTTTTGTTCCTGCAGCTCCTTAATATTTTCCGGTTTTTTACCTGTAACCGTATAATATAACCTCCTAAAATAATCCATTTCATCATCCGGATCACTAAATGCCACTGCTGTTTTAATCAAATTTTTCAATTCTCCCGGATATGGTAATGGAGAAAGCAGCATCATTATTTTTCTGAATAATCTAATATCTTTTTTTGCCAAATTAAATTTAGATAAAAACTTATTTAAATATTCTTCCGAAATATCCATCAAATCATCCTGTGAATATCTATTAAAATCTATAACAGAGTCAAATCGTCTTATCAGCGCTTTATCAAAATGTTCAAATAAATTCGTAGTAGCTACTAAGACTATTCTCTCGTCCATACGATCCATATTCTTAAGTAATGATGATGTCACTCTTCCCATTTCACGCAAATCATTCGCATTTGTTCTATCTAAAGCAACAGCATCTATTTCGTCGAATAAAATTATTACTTTTTCCGGATGAACAAAACTATTAATCTCTTTGAACAGCTCTGACATATTCTTCTGGGTCTGACCCATTTTACTATCAATGATAGCCGAAAAATCCACCATATATATTTCTCTATCCAAAATACGTGCCAACTGCTTAACTGCCTCTGTCTTACCGGTGCCGGGCGCTCCTTGAAAAAGGAATTTATTGATTCCCGCATTATGGGCTACTGCATGTACAATACCCAATAAGTCTTGGGTAATATCCTCCGGCAACCATAAAGGATCACTTATCTTTTCTACCTTTTCAAACATGGCAGTCTCATTCTCACTCATTTGTGGAATAAATGTATTGGCATTTGACATTAACGCCATAATATATTCTGCGAGCTGATAGTCTCCTGATTGATCAAAATCTCGCGCTATCTCATAAGCTTCACTTCGAAAACCAGCATCATTATTCTCTGCATGATATTTAATTAAATTAATAACGCTCTTCTTTTTCATATGATCCACTCCTAGTTCTTTGATATATACATCATAATTCCTTGGGACATTTTTGTCAATATTGGGACATTATTCTCTATTTTATATCAATCAAAGGAATTTCGACAGTTCACTCATATTGGACGGGTGAATCATTTCCACACATTCTTTCATTTCATAGAAAGCAATATTTTCATATAGTAACTTACCACAATGTAAGCACTTGATATGATAGGTATCTGCAATCCCCCAAGAATTTTCATCGGATGGTATGATAGCGATTTTTTTATGATTGCACATGGATTGTCCTTTGCTAAATATGGAATAATCTGCTATAGTTAGTTTATACAAAAAGAACAAATGGTATTCTATTAGGGAGCGCGTATGTTTAGAGAGATAAGAATAAAAAGTTATAGAGGCTTGCGTGATATAAGTCTAACGGATCTGGAGCCGGTAAATGTTCTTGTAGGAGACAACAATTCTGGTAAGACTTCCGTGTTAGAAGCAATTCAATTATTTGCAGATAAAAATGTATTAACGAATATGATTTCCATCGCTAGAAAAAGAGAAACACCCTTAAATCCTCTCGGAAGAAATAAATTACAACCATTTGATGCCCTTTTGTATTCATTTCCCATGAACCAAGAACAACTGAAAGAAGTTTACCTTGAGGCATACTCCGATATTTATGATTATTGTAGAGTAGGGGTACGTGGGGAAGTACATAGGGATGCTTTCTATAGGGCAGACTTGACACTAGCGGAAATGCGTCGATATGGTACCATCTGTGACGAAGATGGGATGGTTCGCGTAATGCAAGGCGAATATGTTTTTGAAAAGGATGAAAGAGAATCGGGCGAATATATTTTCCGAGAAACGCAAGTAAAACCCGAGAAGAGAGGGGACGATAGTGCACAGTATTTGCCGGTGAAACGAAAAGGAAATATTATGTATATTTCCCCAATGGACATTTATACGGATAAGGTTCTAACTGCCAGTCTGTATAAGGGGATGTTGGTTGAAGAAAAAGATAGATTGCTCGATTTAATGCGTCTCTTTGATGATAGAATAGTTGGAATTGAAACAGCAGTACTATATGGCAGACCGACTACAATGATCGAGATGGAAGGAATGGGATTGATGCCCATTTCTGTTTTTGGCGACGGAGTAAAAAAAGTATTAACATTAGCAAGTGCAGTAATCAAAATGCGCGGTGGCATAGTATTGATTGATGAGTTTGAAACCGGAATACATAAAAGAGCATTGAAATATGTAGCAGAATGGATGATCTCAATAGCAAATCGATATGAAGTACAGTTTTTTTTGACAACACATAGCAGTGATGCACTTGCAGCTTTGGTAGAGGCGCAGGGGCCGTATGACAATATGCTTAGTGCATATCGGTTGGAGCATTATAAAGATGAATTTTATGTAAAAAGCTTTGCAGGAAATGATTTGCGTATACTAAAGAACAGCCAAGGATTGGATATTTTATGAGAAATTATTTGATTATTGTCGAGGGGGCACATGATATTGCTTTACTTGAGAAATTACTGCGATTAAATGGAGTTGATGAAAAAATCAGCAATGAAAATAGCCTTCCAGAAGTTTGGAAACATACCATTCCGACAAGATACCCATTTCATGCCGACAGATTGGAGCGGATTACACCAATACCTAGTTTTGTAAAAAATTCTGAGGTTTCTGTTGCAATAAAAAATGCAAATAGCGATACGGAAATCATGAATGTACTTCAGCAAACATTGCATCTTATGGAAGTTAGAGAATTGGATCAGGTTAGCGGAATTATGTTAATCTGCGATGCAGACAATTTAAAAGCGGATGAAAAAAGACACAGGTTGCTGGCTTCCAGAGAAGAGAAAGAAGATTTTATGCTGGATGAGAAGACAATGGAGCTAAACGTGAGTATAAAGAAAATTCCACTATATACATTTATTTTTCCTGATAATAGCGGTATTGGAAATCTGGAGAATCTGCTCTTGCAAACCGCAGAAGTAGAATATCCAGAATTGCTCAAATTGGCATCAGAGTACGTAGAGAAGGCTTCCGACATTTGCACCGATTTGAAAAAGGAGCAAAAAGCCAAAAAGGCAAAAGTAGGGTGTATTGCAAATGCGATGAAGCCGGGGAAAGCAAACCAGGTATCAATTGCGGATGACAATTGGGTATCTCGTAGAACTATGAGCGAATGCTCGATGTTGAAAATGCTTGACAAGTCATTAAAGGAAATGATATGTAAATGAGTCTCGACTTTGTCTACAGTCTGAGGCTTTCCATTTGGAAAGCCTCTTTTACAACTTAATAATTCTATATTCGTAAGCGCCTCATAGTGAGCACTCCCACTATAGAGCGTTTTCGCTTCAACAATGGAAACCAGTGTGTCAATACCAGATCTCAGGTCCGTATAACCACAGACGATATAGATGTCGTTGGCTACCGAAATATCGCCTAACATAAGGGACCTCTCATCGCAAGTATTACTTGCGTTAACAACGAAGAATCCGTTCCGTTAGGAATTGTCAGCCTGGCACCATTTATTTCAAGAAGCAATGAGTTGGATGAAACCGGTGCTGATTGTTCATCATTAACGACGAGAGCTGATGGTTTTGGAATCACATCCAGCAACACTACATCCTGATGCTGCGCCGGAAGCTTTAATTCATTCCAATTAGATTCCGGAATATCACAGCTTCTTTTGCGGAGTCTGGATACCCAGTTGTAAAACGTAGCCGGACGAATTCCGTTTTCAATGCACCACTGTGCATCGGTCTTGCCGCTTCTGCGGCATTCCATTACAAGTTTAAGCTGCTGGGCAGCTGAAGTTTTTGAGTTACGACTCATGGATAGATACCTCCCATAATTATTAGAGTAAAACACTCGCTTTACTATCAATAATTATGAAGAAGATAGAACAATTAAACAATCCGCCCGATTATTAGGCGCTTACTTTCAAAGTGTACTAAGTATATCAAAAACACATCATAATATTCACCAATTTTTTAAAATATGTATGGAATACTCGATTTTTTTAGAACTATACCACTTCTAGTAAAACGGCATTCATTGAAGTAATTCTTTAGATCCTCACTATACTCACTATCTTTATTTATAGTTTTCATAATTTCACGTATTTTCAATTGAAGAAAAATCTTTGCATCTTCTAAATCCACACTTCTTGTCCATGCTCTATTCGAAAAAATTTTCTGCAATTCCTTATATTCCTTACATTTTTCTAACTCTTTTTTCCATGGTAATAGATAAGATTTTATTCTCTTAACATACTCCTTCGTATCATCACATCCAGCTTTTATCTTTGCATAATTTAAAAAATGTTCAATGCTCTCAAACACCACCTGCTGATTAAATCCGGGACCAATCATTATTTCCCAAATCGGCCATCCACCCTCACACTCAATATCCAAATAAGGCTTCAATACTTTCTTGTCTGGTCGATACTGCACCAATGGCTCATATGCAGATTCATTTGGTTCAAATACCAGCCTACACTCTTCTTCTTGATAAAAGTCATATCTTTTTACTAAAGTACTGACATATCTCCATCGTTCTTTTTTCCATTCTTCTTGATCTTTCGAATTATCTGAATATAGTTGGTCTAAGATAGCATATGCTACATCATTGTATTTTACCTTTTTCTTTTTCATAGAATCTAATGTAAAGTAAAATACTTCCCGTGGCAAAAGATTCCATTCTGCCATAACTTTATCTTCAGTACTTTTTGTTAAAAATCTATAGTACTCCTTCTCAAATTTCATCTTTATGCTGACACCCGATTCTTTTGCGTATATCGCCCATTGGCTTAGAAGATCATTTTTCTTACAAAAAGATATGGAATAATATTCCATTTTTTGCATATTTTCAGTCAAATTTTCCTCTGAAAAAACAGCCTGCATTTTATCTCGCCAGTTCGCATCTAGCCCCTTTTTTTTCATCCACCTTCCTACTAGCTGTGTGTCTTTTGATATCTTATATAGTTCTTGCAGCCCATTAATATATTCCTCCGAGTCATTCATATAACGAATATTCGTAGCATAAATATCACCTTTTGTCAGCACAAATCGCAATGTATCAGTTGAGGTATAGTAAAACAAATCCATACACTAACCCTCCGCTTCTTGAAAATCCTGCAAGGCTTTCACAAAGGTATTTAAGCGTAGTTTTAATATATTATCATTAACCTCAGTAACATCAAGTACATGTTCTTTCCCCACTAGCTTTCCTAACGCCTCTTCATTTGCAGTTCCAGTAGCCGTATAAAACCATAGTCGATTGGTAGTATAACGGTTTCTATTTCTTGCGTACCGAATGTTTACTCGTCGCATAGGTGTTCCATCCGATCCATCACCATCAAGCATGAAATCCATAATTAAGAAAGTCCGATTTCTTTTTGAATCCAAGTATTCATCCATTATTTGTCTAAAATTTTCCAATGTAACACGTCTAATATTAAACCCACATTCAGCTTGGCTTTGTACCTCAATTTCTGCTATCTCTTCTTTAGGGCAAAAATAACAAATATCAGTAACTTCCAGCTGAAGTTCCGGAGATGCTTTGGATAGCTCCACAAACTGATCCGCTAACGATATGGCTCTTTTTATTTTATCCTCTACAATTACAATATTATTCATAGTTAGTCTCCTTTCCTTCTTTGAATTTCTCCATAAAAAGTGGAATTTTCACCCTAAAATAGCATCTTCCATCCTCTTTTTTTTCATGCTCAGGCTGAATTTCATACTCCTGACTTGTTAGACTATTTATCCAATTTCCGACATTTTTAATTTCGGTGATAGATAATCGGTTTTCCAAAATACTATGTTCTATTTCTTTTAATCTTGCCAATATCAAAGAATTTATACATTGTCTGATATAGCAATTAAAGCTCCATAAAGAAATACCGTCCTCTTCCGAGTCAGGCACATGATGCAATTTTCGCTTGATTCGGTCCAAATCTACTGCGCTTTCACACTCATTCTCAATTACGAAATATCCATTATCTTTATATATATTTACTATAACTCTTTCCTCGCCTGATTGTATATCGTTTTCTCTAGATTGACGCTTTCCTCTATTTTGTTCTGCCGCGTTTAATATTAGTGCATATATTAACATAGTTATTTCCCGTATAGAACTTGGACTATCTCTGCATAACATATCATCTTCTACATTTATATCGCATACCTTTAACTGAATATTAACCGTTTCCGTTCTGTTTATGCAATACGAGAATTCTTGCCCATCTTTTATTAAAACTGCAAAGTCGCTCCATTTCGCCGCACTATCAATCCCCCTATCGTCAGAATAATATTTTCGCCTTAATCCATATCGATAATACTGACTAATATTTATATCTGCCAAAAGTTTAAGTAAATAAGAAGGGTATTTTTGCACATACTTTGCATTTTCTTCTCCGTTCTGAAAATAGCGTTGTGTCTGTTCAAAAAGTATCTCCTTGGAATAATCTTTTGTATGCGTATAAACTTTATTACTATTATATATGTTCAACTCTTGTCTGGCATGTGATAATTTATTCATATAGTCATCATTTTCAGGATTAAATATTTCTCGTTTCAATTCCTGATAAAACATCATAACTTTTCGCACGCTTCTTGCAATTCTTAATTCATATCCAGTCTCTGCTGAACACCAATTTTGATTTTCAATGTTAATCCACACACTTCTTTGATTATTTTCCAATTTCCAAATCACAACACCATTTGTTTTATCAATAATATAATTGTATAGTTTAGATGGTTGATTTTCCATTTCATCAATCAGCTTTTCTGTTATATCTGATACTTCTGTATTAAAATCTTCACCTCCCGCTTTTTCTACGAGTATCGAATAATGTTTTTTCCCTTTTATACAAATCTTTTTTAATTCTCCCTCCCCATTCATTTCACAAACTTTATCAACGATATCATTATACCGCTTCTCTATATCATATTTCCATTCATCTAAATTACTATCCTCCTTATTCTCAATGATAAATTGTACTTTGTGCGCATTAAGAATTACTTTAAATAAAATAGCCAGTAACTGTACTTTTTCCATTATCGCTAATTCCTTATGCCTACACAAATCAAGAATTTTTACACAACAAGAAATCATGTCAGCACCATTTGGTAATAATTTTGAATCTTCATAATACCCTTCCTCTTTTAATAATTTATAAAAATTACCAAATTGATACATATCTGATTCCGCTTCGATCCATTTTAGTAAATTTTCTTGAGTATCATTTGTTTCTAGCTTAATCTTTATTTGGTCACATTCTTCTTTCAACTCTTCATGAACAATATCAAAAATAACGGCCAAATTACTGGTTGTTTGCCTCGCATCATTCATTATGCCAACAACACTCAACGTCTTTAGTTCCGGCAAGCTTTTTAAAAACCTTTCTATTTTATTCTTCATATTATGGGCCATTTCAGAATCCAAGTCTGATTGCCTCCGGTATGTAGCCAGCTCCCCTGCATACTTTTTTGCAAAAACCTCAGCCATTTCATAGGCTCTTGAGTAATCGTATTCTTCTTCAAGTTCATAAATCCTAGTATTTACTGTTTCACAAAACTCTTTGGAATTTACATTTTCCTCATAAATTCTTTTATATAGCTTTTCAATTCCATCTCTAAACGTCCTTGTATTTTCTAACAGTATCCATATTCGGAATTTTTCCGGCACATATTTGAATCTATTATTAAATGTAGTATTATCCAGCCAAATACTTTTATTCGTATCAGAACTTGCACCCACCAAGCGATCTATTAACGTCAGATAATATTTTTCAAAAGACTCATTACTCTCCCCTTTCATAAACGCAAAAATGCCTTCCATTTTTTCCGGTCGAATAATATAGTTACTTTTTAACTCCGTCAATTGCTTCATCAATAGTTTCACAAGATCTTTCTTATTTTCATCGCTTAATTCTGTGCTTTTTATAATATTATTATTTAATCTATTAAAATTTATTATTAATTTCCGTTCCTCCAAGTATGGCTTGTCCGTCTTAATTTCTTTTATTATCTCACGCAAACTCACATTACGCACAATTGCATCAATCAGTATCAGCATTATATCAAATATTGCCTCTTTAATTGCTTTTTTGAACACCAAAAAAGGACGCGAAATACATTTCAGATAAGACAAAAAATATTCATACTTATCTTCTTTACGCGCTTCAAAATCTGTATTTAACAATTTTAGAATCAGATAAATTGCCTGCACAGTATTGTTCCCATGAAATTTTTCTTTCAGCACACACTGTGCCATGTGCGTGCAAAATAGCCTTCTAAATTGTTTTTCATAATCTGGCTGTTCATTTTCCGTATTATATTCTTCTAAAGAGTATAGTTGAAATTTATCTGAACAATGTTTCCAATAGTCTGCTATTGTTTTCGTAGAAGCCATGCCAAACAATAAATCTGCCTCTTTTTTTAAATTACAATATACACAAGAATCTCCATAATTCCTTAATGATGATATATTCACCGTAACAAAGGCATAAAAATCTGATTTACAATTAGTTACATATTGGTTTCTACTTTCTGATGAGTTACGATCTACTAAAACAAATACTTTGTCAAAAACTTTGATTTTAATGGAGTTTGAATTTTTTTTATCTAAGCTAAGAACGGATTGCATCAAGCTCTTTGCACGATGAAATGTTCTTCCACTTATAATAGCATCATCGACATAATGCACGCACACAGTTCCTCCAAAATGTGCCTCATCCAATTGTTTAATATAATTCCTCAGGTATGAGTATTTTGTGTATGCATTGCATCTATATTCTTTGTCAAAATCAATTCTAAGCAGTATAGCGTTTCCATCAAACACCACATTGTTAACTAACTCAACAAATCCTGCGTTACTAAAATGCATAGGCGAAACAATAATATTATACTGCAAACTATTACTTAATTTTTGTTTTCTCCTCCACTCATCTAATGATATTTTTATATTATCTTTCTGCTTAATGCATATATTTTCTGTTCTAAAATAATATAGGAAATGATTTTCATTCCTAAGTACATGTCCATAAGCAAATTCATTTTTCAAACACTCCAGCTTTTCTTCTTCCTCTTGAATATACTTATAATCTAATTTTAGTTCCTCTATATATTTATTTTCAACAATTCCAAAAGCCTGGTTTGGTATTGTAGATGCAGCATTCACCTCAATAAGAGGAACTTCTGCCACCGGGTTTGTTGGAAAACACTGGGTGCACTCTGATGGTTCCTGATAATCTGCATCTACCTGAATGAAGTATTTCGGTGTTGGAGATATCTTTCCATTTTGTAGTATAACACTATTATCCTCTAATCTCCAATATCCATTTGTATTAGCACTGCCAACTAATATTACTGCATAGTTTTTTATCAGCCAATGACAATCTGCTGCACTAATATCATTCTCCTCTCTGAACAGATTTATCAAACGCATATGTGTTTTTAAAGTAGAATTAATTAGTACAATGGTTGCCACCTTTCTATCTTTAAAATAATTAACTCTTTCTTCATTTGAGTAAAAATGCTTATTATATCGAATTTTATCTTTATGTAAAAAACCTCTTCGCTCTTCCTCCCTTTCCAGAACAATATAGTCTATATCCTTTTTTTCAGGGTATAAACAATCAATCATCTCTATCATTTGTACCAGTACAGTTTCAGAATATGTACCATATCCATACAGTGTAAGTTTGGAAATATCTCTAATATCTTCTTTCATGTCTTTTACTAACAGTAGAGCGAAGCGTGAAACAAAAAGTCTATTGCCAAACAAAATCTCTGCCTCATAAAACTTGTCAATATGTATGGTTGAACCTAATCTCATATGAGTATGCTCTAACTTACATCCAAATTCATTTTTTTGAATACTATTTTTCAAAATACTTTCCGTGTAATGCTCAAACAAGGTTTGTTTTTTATCTTGTATTGTAACTCTATATAGTACATCACAAGGAACATAATATGCAGCCCCTATATTTAGGTCAATGCTATCTATATCTTCACTCAAATACCCCTCTTCTGGGCTAATACATTTCATATGGGCAATATATGCATTAATACTATCCGTCTTTTGCATACTACTTAACTCTAAAACAATTTCTTCAAAATTTTTAGAGTACAATATCACTTGAGTTCTCTTATCAAAGAACATTCCCTCAATATCCGCATTAATGTAAAAAATTCGCATAGTATCATATATACCTTTTTTTACACTATCTGAGCATTGATAAAGAACTATTGATACATCTTTTTTAAATTGATATAATGCAATTGTTAATGCCTTTGCTATAATTTCTCCAGAATTGTCTTCTACATCCCCTAGTGAAACGTAAATAATGTCCTTATTTGCATTTTCTAATTGCATTTTCATCCTATCTGCCAGTTTCTGGATTTGCTCATTCTTTTGTTCTTGGGATTGATAAATCACAATCTCATCTGAGAAAGTTATTTCATCTATCGTATATGATAAATAGTCATTAACACGACCGACAATATTAAAGCCACTATCCAAACTCAAGTCCTGACGCCTAATCACCTTTTTAACATTCTCTATCGGAAGCACAATGTGATAACGCGTTCCAGGCATACAAATTTGAGTTTCACTTCCCTGATAAGATAAAAACGAATCTCCAGGCATATTTATATAGCCGCAGTGACTCTCTGCACCAAACATTCCTCCAAATGTCGAAACTACCGATTGAAAAATTCGAAGTCCAAAATGTTTACCTATATTTTCCGGATTTCGATAAAATGCATTCCATGCATTCTTAAATGTATCATCAGAATCATGCCCAAAGAACGATTTAGGTTGTAGTCCATTAAATGCCTTCTTAGCATTTTCATCCACAAGATTTGATATAAAATTATCAGATATATTACCATTCAAATTTTCTCTGCAAAAATCACTTACGATTATTTCCAAATATCTACTCGCCGTATCTTCCACTTTATATTTACAACTAATATAAGACGATTTTTTTTCATGCAAACGAACTGCTATAACACCGCAGCCGTCTTTTGAATGATATACAATGTTTTCTGCCAGCTGGCGTACAGCATTTGAATACTGTTGCACTTGAAACGCATATTTCTCCAGCAAAGGAAGCTCTATTTCTTCCTTTTCCTGACAAAGTATATAACATAGGAAAACAAAAGCCAAGACATCCAACTTTTGTAACACTTGAATATACTGTTTTTCAAAAAGTCTTGAATACTTTTTCCTTGCATCAAGCAAAATCTTAAATGCGCCTTCAAGCAAATCGTCATATTTTACACTATCCAATTCAGTTGTAAATGTTAATGAACGAAGATAGTCACTCGTAACCAGTCCTTTACATTTTTTAAATAATCTTTCAATATTATCCTTATCAACAATCTGCAACGGTGTAAAAAACCTTGAGAAAGAAATACTATTAATCTGCGCCCTCTTAAGTTGACCCTTATTTACAAAATAGCATTCATTATAAAATTTCTTATTTTTAATTCCAACACTATATAAAAATTGCGACACAGAAAAATATTCGCTATCATCACATTCTGGGAATAAAGCCAATATTTTTAATTCTGAATAGTGTTGTTTAATTAAATACAAGTTATATAAATCTATAACATCTGCTGTTTTATCAACACAAATACAATATATTACTTCATACCGTTCTGTAATATTTTTAATTTTATGTGGCTCGTTTATCTTCAAAAAAGTATCTGTATCTCTTATTATATACTGCGCCCATTCTGCAAGAACTCTATTTCTATTTTTTAGATAATATTTATAAGAAACCCTGTCAACATCTTTTTCTGTCATCCTAATCTGCGTTTCACGCTTATAAATAAAATTGGCAATCTCAGCATAGCTTTCTTCATTATTTACATTTAAGCAAAAAACAATTGTATCTTTCATATACCAGTCTCCTCAAACAAAAAAATCTTTTCCCCTAAATACATCATAGTACGCCACAAGTGTAGACGCAATGGCAAAAGTAAAAAACTATTTCTAGATTAATAATTTCTGTAGACCACTGCTTCATCATTACAATTGGCAATAGTTTTTCTAGAAATTCCTTATCTTCTAATGAAAACTCCCTGCTACTACAGATTTGTAATAATTCATTTGACCTATACTCTGGAAACTTTTCATTAGCCAAAATGAAAAATTTCTAATAATAGGTTGCCAATATTTCCGCATTGAACAATTTGAATTTTCCAAGCAGTTTTGAACTTTATCTACTAGCCCGTTGTTTACTACATCAATTATTACTTCATCCATATCTGACGTATTGGATTTTATCATCTCTAAGAACAATACTCGTTTATTGTACTCCAATTCTTTTTCAGGCATACTTTCCAAGAAAAATGTAATATACTTTGTTGCTTTTAAATTTTCAATTGCCCGATACATAACAGTAGCGACATTAACCACTTTTCCGTTTTCCATCTGCTAAACAAACATTTTTATGCATTTCAAATCTCTTCAAAACTTACCTCATTAACAAACATCGGATTACACTCAAATTCCGTATCTAGCAATTGAATTAATTCCTCTTCGCTGATATCTTTTTCTACACCCTTCGGTAATAAGTATTTAATTCCCACGCTAACCGGACCATATCTATTATCATTAAAAATATTATCTACAACCACTACACCTTTATACTTACCACTATGATTAAACAACTCTATGAGCCACAAAAAATAATCAACAATTTCCATTTCTGAATATCCCAATCCGCCATCCTCTCTTACACCGATATTGACCAATACATTTCCACATAAAATTGTCCCACCGAATGTATCTTCTTCTATTATTCTACAATCATGTCGAAAGCTATACTCAGAATAATCATCTTCATAAAATTCATACTCTTCGAAATCTGTATCCTTTGAATCATTCACTTGAAAATCACGCAATCTTTGAAACTCTATCTTTTCATCATTTAATAATTCCTCAAACTTATCTTTTCCAAATAACAATATCAACTTTGCAATTTGCTCATTCTTCGCACTATTCGAATGAAAATACACGGTAGTAACAGTATTTTCAAACATTATTAATCCCGTCAATATATCCTTATCTGTAATGTCTAAAGAATGCCCCACAATATGGAGGTGGTTTACACTCTTTTCATTTAGCATCTTCTTCAAACGAAAAGAAGTTCCTTTCTGAATACGTTGATAATACTTTTTAAATTTGACAAATCGCAAATCCATATTACTTTGCTGATCTTTTTGGTCTGCATTAATTCCCAACACAATCCCATTTTCAATCTCATTCATACTACCATGTACATAAAATACTTTTGTGTCTTTAGAATATAATCTAGAATATGTATCTGTATAATTAAAGTTAATTACTTCATCTATATTGTAAAAAAGGGGATTATTCGATCTTTTGTCTATTGCAATACTCTGAACAAACTGTTCTAAATATATACATAATGCCTCTGATAAATCCTCTAAATCTTGTTCCAACATATATATAATCTTTTTTTCGTCTATTTTTAAAATCTTTTTCCCCTCTATGTCTTTAACATAATACTCGTCTTTTACTTTCAATTTTCCCCCTAATTCCTTATAAAAGGGGACGCGCATCAAAATATCTATATCACTTCTAGACAAAATATTTTCATCAATATGTATACCATTCTGTAAAAAATTTTTCTCGTCTCCAGATACACAGTCAAAGTAATTGGTTATAGCATTTATTACCTGAGCCATCTCTTTCTCAAAATCAATCCATCCGATATTTCTACTACACATTTTCGAAAAATATTTTATCCAAACATTATCTTTAGAGATTTCAACCAATCGTTCAATTCTATCCTGTTTCAGTTCAACATTTTTCATAGAACTACTATGAATCTGATAGCACTTCATAATATGTTCATCACTATACAAAGGACTACCCGGACCAAACATATAATTTACATATGAACATCTCTGCAATCTTTGTTCCTCTGCAAGTTCCAGCAACCTATTAACTACGTTAATAAAATCAATATATCTCGTTGGTAAACAGTGATATAAATCGAATCCATTTCCTATTACTAGAATATTTTTCTCTTTTTTTGTATCTGTCATAGAGCATTATCCTCTTTACTATTTGTGCAATGCACTTATATCCCATGCAGTAACATCTGTTTCCTCGGCAAAAAGCCCCTTACTTTTCATGAAGTCATTTACAACTCCATCAACACTAATTAGGAACAACGGCACACTAGCATAACACCGTTTATATTTGTAGTAACTATAATTATAAACAAAAAGCACAAAATTTTCCACTCCTAAATATCACTATTTCCGTGATAAATTACCCAAAAACTTTATGCTTTAACTTACAACCAACTTTAGAGACATAATTACACTTACTTTTTATCTTCTTCCAAAAGCATAACATATAGTATCGCATTTTCATTTGATACATCATTTTTCCCCAAAATGGAGCCTTTCCATTTTCGTACTTAATCCGATATTTCAAGCACTCAACATTATAACAATATAAAGGTTCATATGTTTGGTTTGTGCCCCAATGCAGCAAAATACCTTTTTCTGTACTGGTGCCCCAGGCGGTCTCGTAGGTTAATACATCATTCAGTAGATCCGCCTTCAATGTCGTCAAGCAAGGGCATGCAGCCATCATATGAACCTTTTCAGGTATCGCTAGCATATTATTCATCGGCATCGCAATTCCCATAATGCATTCATCCAAAGAATTGGGGCAAGTGTGAAAATGCAATTTGTCCAGATTGTTATATAATTCTATACAATCGTTGTACATTTTCATGTTTTTTTCAGATTTTCTAATAAAACATACACCTAAATGAACACGGGTTTTATATTGTATTTTATCAGCATATTCGCCGATTCCGCTCACGTCATACCACGCGCTTCCATCTTCATACTTCGGGTGAATTCCCCCCAAGCTGGAAAAATCTGTTGCATCCTTAAAGAAATCCCAATACTCGTTTAAATCACCATATGCCAATGAATCCGCATCAAAAAAAATCGTTTCATCATAAGGACACAATTTCAACAATAAGAACTTATCTAAAAAGGAACATTTTGCCTCATCAGTAATAATCACATCATCAAATAGTTGTGTATATTCGTTATGTTTATCAGCAATAATCGCAACAGGCAAAGGGCTCTCTGCAAAAAATCTGTATGATAGTAAAAAATTTGCAGCCAATTCAAAATAATGTTCATTACCTGTTTCGATAGTAATTAATCCTCTTGTCAATCTATGTCCTCCTCATAATATTTTCTTAGCAAGCAGAAAATATATGCTTATTGTAATCACAAAAATTGAGCACATTTCAGCTAATCTATTGTTTCCGTCAGACATACTTCCTTTAATTTCAATCGTGCTCCACATTTTTCTCTAAACTTTCGAAACTTAACGTTTTGAATCTTATGTGTTTTAGCCTTACTGCATACAATTCGATAGAAAAAAGTATACCCGATCAGTTCCTCTTTACACTTTTGTTCTCCTGCTTCTAATTGCTCTACAGCATCATCTATGTTCCCGCCCTTCAATTCAATTAAATATGCTTTTTTTCTGCTATCATTGATAAGCAAAAAATCACAACACTTTGTCTGCTGGATTAACACTCCATCCAGTTTATAATGTCTTAAATCAAATACTTTCTGTGGGTTTTCCGCACGATGTTCCCTTTGTGCGCCTCTATCTCTCGAAACAACAATAGCCGCATTTTTTTCGCACAAAGATTTCTCTGGAGTAAGAAGCATATTACTTTTCCTCCGTTCCACTATCATATATTAAGTCTACCATTTTTTCATAATCAGCATTTATTTCGTCCGAAGCACCATCAATAATCTCATTATTAATAGCTTTAAAGTCTTTATCCAGACAAGATTGAATCACTCCGGCTTCTACATAATAAGCAGACATTTTTTCAAAATCTAACCATTTTAAAGGATTCATAATTTTTTCTAATTTAGTTTTATTAACCTCTTTAGAAATCTTATTTGCATACAGCATATTATTTATGGTTCCTAAAATATATGGACTATGTGTCGTTAAAAGTATTTTATTCCCACCATTTTTAGCTAACGAAATAAATTCTGTAATTAATTTTTGTGCATTAGGGAACAAATGTGATTCAGGTTCTTCAATAATGAAAAAAGATTTCTTATTATTGAGTAGATAATAAAATACTACGTTTAATATCCACACTGCTTCTTGTTGACCAGAAGAAGCAAAATTGATTTTCACATATCTATCTGCTGCTACCTGTAATCTTTCTTCTCCGTCAATATTTCTATACTCACCATGTAAAATCTGCTTCATCAAATCAGCACATTGTTGCAGATTTTCCCTGTCTATTTTAACATCAGTTAATTCGATTTTGTTTTTTATTAATGTCTGTATACTATTAACAAAAGATGGTTTCAATTGCATGATCCGCTCAAGATAATTTTGAGTACAGTAGTCTAAACTTCTTTTCTGATCATCATTCATCACGCTATACATAAACATCAACTGCGAACTGAACAGCGTCATCATGCTTCTTCCGGCAGGAATATAAATCACTTCTTCCCCATTTTCAAAAAACTCATCAATATCCTTCTTTATGCTTCCGTTATTACGAGCATGAGTCAGTGCATCAATTTGCATATTATCATATGTTTTAAGAAAATTAATCCATTCTTCACTTAAATCAATCCATATATAATTTGGGGATACAGGATCATTTTTTAAACAGATTTTTATATAGATTGTGTCTGTGTAATAATACTCTATCGACATATCATTATCCATGCACCATGTCGTTCCAAAAGTCTGTAAAAAATTCGAACGAATTTCTTTTAACAAACGGTTTTTAGTAGACAATTCAACTGTATCGCTTTCTCCTAAAAAGCGCTTGTTAATCTGCATCAATAGGAGATTTTTGATATTTTTAAAGAAAAAAATACTTTTTGCAATCGTACTTTTCCCCGATGCTTGCGGTCCAGTAAAAACCATAAAATCCTTTATTTCCAAATTACAATGTTTGATTGGGCCTAATCTATTTATTACTATTCTCTCCATATTTCAGCACCTCCAATGATAACTACAGCATAAGTATAGCATATAAAGATAAGAACGCAAAGTTCTGTTTTACCCATACTACATAATTGAAAACAAAAATAAGCGTTCTTTAATAATTGTATTCTTCTTTCCAATTTTCTAATCAAAAAAGTAATCTACTCACACCTTCTCTGACATCGTTTTCCCCACCAAAGATAAAAATTTGTCACTATCGTCAAATAAAACAATCCCATATTTTAAATCATATATCGATAAGCCGGGAAGATAAAAACAGCCACTCCAAAGCTATTTATAAGAATAAGCAACAGCAAAAAGACAGACCATTCCACAGCCCTTCTGTTCTTTCGATTTGCAATGAGCCGTCCAACATATACTATATATAACAACAGAGAGGCTATACGAAAACCTTTTATATCGAGAAAAGTAGTTCGGATCATTTCTCATCCGGTCGAATTCGAATGCGCTCATTCCACAAAAAAGCAGGATTATCCGTTCGGTTATCCTCAAAACTGTTGCAAGTCGGAGCATATTCATAATAATCATCAGGGCCTTCCCATGTTCCGGCATATCCAAATTTTTTCAATATAAGTGGAAAATATCCATCCTTTTCTTTTAGTATTTCCCCCATACATTCTTCGAAAAGAAGGGAGGTTGCTCTATGATCCGGGTGAATGTCATAATCCACACAAAAGCATATGTCCGGCATAATATCTGTAATTGCACTTTTTAAATCTGCCTTGAAATTATCCCTTGTATAACTATGATGCAGATGATATTTCTGCCAGCAATATTCCGGATGATTTTTTATGCCATATGTCTCGGTTCTCCCTGCTACAGATAATATGCACTCGTTTGATTTGCTATTATAGATGTGCGTTGCTCCCTGCCATTCATTTCCATAGCCAAGAAATATCACATTACTTTCTTTCACGCCCAATAAATCTAGGGAATGAATTGCTTCTTTCATTCGAATGGCATCTTCCCATGCACAACCGTCTCATCCGTTGTTAATATAACAAAGCACTCGTTTTGTGGATCTTTTGCAAATGTGTACAACATTTGTCCTGCAACAGACAATTCATCATCTTCATGTGGAACTACAACAAGTATTTTTGACATTTCTTTTATCCTCTGTAAATATAGCGGCTTTCTCTTTTGGTTTACCTTACTACCTTCTATCGCCCATATTGTACAAGATACCATGTATCATTTAGTAAATACCACACTTTCCATTCCTTCACTTCATCAATATTTATTTTTACTGTAGCATCATAATAAGAATATTTCCCCGATAAATCATCTTCGAACCATTCTTCTCCTTCATATTGAGTCATTTCGTCGTAATATACTTTTCCATCCTTCGTAATTGTCTGTATATACGCCTTTCCCTGAAAGGAACTTTCTCCATTGATAAAAACATTACCATATATGTGAAGATCGTCATTCGATGTATCAACGTTCAACCTACAAAAACCATCCTCAGGCAATCCTTCCTGATAGTCCCCGATATTAATATCCAAATCCTTACTTCTTATAGAATAAAAATCTCTTCCATCAATGACTTTGACTAAAGAAGCATATGTTTCCTCATTATAATGACTTCTTAAATACCCTATATACTGTTCTAATGCATTGCTGTTAACATATACATTTTCTGCATCAATCACATCTGAGAACATATTTGAAATCCCATATTTTATTAATGGTACCTGACTATTCGGAAGATATGTTTTCCATCCCCCCATTGTCATGACATTATCATAACGACCTTGCTCACACCAATCACCATATCCTATCACTTTTGATAAAGCATCTGCATTTAATGTCGAGAAAATGTATAAATGCTCTTTGTCCTCTGAAATCATCTGAGCGACTTCTTCTGCTTCGTCATAATAATCTTCCCACGCTTTATACTCTTGATTGTATGAATATAACTGCGCGAAAAATATGGAAATCAATACTGCCATCCCATACATTCCATTAGCTTGTCCATCTTTTACTTCAGCCTTTCTTTGAAAAAGAATAGTCACAAAAATAAAAGCAGCAAAGAATATACTCCAATCAACTCTTTCAAGTTGATATCGACCTTGATGAGTCAAATAAAATTCAATCGCTGTGGTTACCGCCAAAATATAGACGATTCCAATCAAATTATTCTTTCGTTTCCATATTGCCAATACTACACACAATAAAAATCCGGTAAACCAACTGTAATAGAATAGTTCTAGTGGATACCATTGCCTGAATGTATCAATACTTTCTTTTACGGTATTTACTTTTATATGCGAAGCAATTTCTTTTGCTGTCTCTAAGTTAAAAACATTCTGATCAGCAAAGTCCCATAACTGAAACAGTTGTAAATCATATTTAGAAATATTTAGTTTCTGATACAGTTCTTCATTTTCCTGATAATCCGGCCATGCATAGTCTGTCATTTGGGCACGATACTTATTAAACTCTGTATAATAACGTAAATCAGGATCTCTGTAATACGAATATTGGTCTAAAAGATCAAGCCCGATACAAATTCCCAAAACGCAACCTACTACAAGAACTGTTTTCCATATTTGTCTTGCATTATTTCTGTGGTCTAATATGTACACTGCCACCAATCCGCTTAAAACCAGTAGGCAGCAAAAAAACATATCATCACGCAAGCAGATTCCTAAAATCAGAAAAACAACTCCGATAACTATCTTTTTCCAATTAGCTTTCTCAACAACGCCATAATACAAAACCATGGCTCCTGCAACTGTTGCAAGTGCTGATACTTTTGAAAATTGTACTCTCACATATGCATTTGTCCCAAAAAATGTCAACATCGCAAAGGACAAAAACAATCCCAGATTATAATCCTTTTCCATCATACAATCAGATATAATTGTAAAAGAGACAAACATAATCAGTGTCAAAACAACACTATACCATGGCACATTTGGAACCAGAAAACATAATAATTTCAACACAAATCCTAATAATACATTAATGTAGACCAAGTGTGCACTCGCTATGCCACTTGCTCCATACAGAATTTCCTGCATTGCATTGTCATCGTTAGAATCAAACCTTGGTTGTCCCCAAAATAGAACTACTGCCATAAAAACAATATTTATAATTAAAGCCATTCTTATTGGTTTATTTTTCATTTTAGATAACCTCAATATCTACTCATAACACAAATAATTGTACTTCTGCTTTTTTTCTGCTAAAATTCTTATAATGAATCACACAGAAAGGACATACTATGAAAAACGCGAAAACTATTTCTTATTGGATTATAATCCTTTTAATTATTTTAATTCCTTTTATTTACCTAGGTAACAATCCCGGTCTTTATTTAGATGCAATTACCCCGGATTATGCAGCGGTTCAAATACTTCATCCTTCCGAGCACTCTGTCAATTGGTTCGTAGCATTTCCTATTTTATGTGCCATGTATCATGGCTGTATCAATGTTCTGATATCTCTTATTACTGTTGGAATATCCGGTCATGCAAGTGTTCTTCAACATCATCTTACCAATGGCATCATTGTTTTTTTCATTATCCTTTTATTAGATAAGCTTCTTCAAAAGCACCATGTGTCCGATTGCATACGTCGCATTGGTTTACTTTTTGTTGCAACTCTTCCAACCTTAATGACCTTTAGTCTCACGCAATATTATATTGAGCTTCCCGGCTGCATCTTGCTATTGCTTGCAACATTATTTTATGAAAAATCAACGGAGCAAAAGCATACAAAAGTAATTACAATCAGTCTCTGCTTTTTCTTTTTAGGACTGGCGTTCTACAGTTACTTCAATTTTTTATTTTTCTTTCCCGGTTTTGAAATCCTATGCCTAATGCAGGCAAATGATGTTCTATCTAAAATTGATATCTTTATCATTGCATGCTATAGCTTTGCATGTGGCTCCGTCTTATATTTTATTGGATACAGTATGATTTTTTTAAATCAAACCAACCACTCAACTTGGATTATTCCATGCGGAATTACAATTTTTATGTTTGTATATGGTATAAGTGCACTTGTTTTGCGCTCATATATTCACAACAACAAACGCATACCACGCATCCTCACTGCTATCTTAGTCCTTATTGCCGCCATCACCCTCATAATCATTGCACCAACATTTTTAAGAATGTATTCCGATATTGGTGTAATGGGACAACCAACCAATTTTCTAAACAGGTTTGTTTGCTTATATCAAATTATATATGAGACCATAACCGGTACTTCAGCAGAAAAACTGATATATGGTGACATCCGTTCCCACGCACAGTGGACTATTTTGTTGTTCACGGGACTTATATGTGTACTCTTTATCCTATTAGCCATAAAAAAGAAATTTAGCTTCAAAAAGGATTTGATTCTTCAATTTTTATTTGTATTGCTTGTCTATTGTGTCTGCTGCATTCCTTTTATTACTCACATGCATACACAACATTTTATTCCAATTGCTATCTGGATTTTATTTATAACTTTACTTGAAATAGATACTATACTGCATGCCATCACAAAAGTACCACAATATATTATACCAATAATCTTCAGCATATTTATTGCCCTTAACTGTTGGAATCAAGCTACTATAGCTCGTACAATAAAAACAACCGGTGGAACAGGCCTGTATACCAATCAGATTAATATTCTTGCGGAAGAAGCTCTCGAAAAAGCAGACGCCGGATATAAAGAAGCATATCTTTTCCCTGAGTGGGGATTTTTATGCGGATTCGACTATTTGACTCAGAACACAATTGCATTCTCTGATACTGCAGATACCGCAACTGTAAAGATGTTTCTGAATGAGGGATACACCATTCAACTTCTTTACTGGAATTATAATGACACAGATAAATATTTAGCCATATTAGATGGGTTAGATGTATCCATAGAGCTAAAAGAATACTCTCTTGCTAACAAACAAGGTGTGGCTTTTATCCGTATGCAGCTTTCACAAAATTAGTTGCCTGTCAATATTTCTGACTTGTCACGCACGATTGCTTTTCCATCTTTTATCTCATAAATTACATCACAATTTTTTAAGGTGGAAAGGCGATGTGCAACAATAATCAAAGTCTTTTCTTTTTGCAGTGAATCAATTGCTTCCATAACAACACGTTCTGTTTCGCTATCCAACGCAGAAGTAGCTTCATCCAATATTAATATACTTGGCTCTGAATATAATGCTCTGGCAATTGCGATTCTTTGGCGCTGTCCTCCGGAAAATTTAATTCCACGCTCTCCCACTATTGTGTCTAATTGCTCCGGCAAAGCCTCCACATAGGTTTTCAGATTCGTCATTTCAAGAATTTTCCATATTTCTTCATCCGACTTTATATTTCTCCCCCAGATGATATTATTACGGATTGTATCATCCAACAAAAATACCATCTGTGGGACATATCCTATCATTTGACTCCATTTAAGCGGCATCTGATAAATACTTACCCCATCTACTGTTACGCTACCCTCTTTAGGTTCATATAACCCCAAAAGGATATCTGACAATGTAGATTTTCCAGCTCCGGATTCACCGATAATTCCAATAGCTTGTCCCTTTTCTATTCTCATATTTAATCCGTTCAAAACAGTTTTAGAACTATTATATTGCCATTCAAGGTTTTCTAAAACAATGGCGTCTGTCATATCTTGAATTCCAGTTTTCGTCTCTTTCACTTCCAAAGTAGTATAATAATGTCCGGATTCTCTCGCCTCTTTCACATTATTATAGCAAGCTTCTAGCGGCAAACGATTGAATATAAATCCCGCCATATGACCTGTCATTCTCGAAATAGAAGGCATCATACGAACTGCTGCAACGGCAAAAGCTGCCAAGCTAGCTGCAAAACTTTGTATATCATATCCAATTAACATACGAATAATTACGACCAGCATCATTCCTGCAATACATACTGTTTCAATAATTCTTTCCGGCAATGCTGTTATAAAAGCATACTGTATGCATGCATCAATTCTTTTTTCAAAAGATTTCTTATACTTACCTAAAAACGACTCCTGTGTCTTGGTAACATATATTTCTTTTATTCCTGCTGTAATTTGTACAACCTGCTGATTATTTTCTTCGATTGCTTCTCTGCTGCTTTTACTAACATACGTAATACGGTTCTTTGTTCCAAGCAAAAGAATTAGTGCACATACTCCGCCTACACATATTACACCGATTGCCATGATCCAATCCGTATAAAACAAAAAGCCTCCTAGCAGAAGAACTACAAAGAACTCAGATAAGAACAAAAATAGCTTCTCCATAATATCATGTACACCGGAACAATCATCTGTCACTCCGCGAATAATCTCCCCGCTATTTGTATTAACAAAAAATTCATACGGGCGAGACATATAAGACTTCAACATCTGAACTGACAAGTATTCTAACAAGCGACTTTTGTATGCGCCTTGGAGATAGGCTGAAAAAGCGAGTACTGCATTTTTAATTACAAAAATCAATGCTATACATATGCATAGCACAATAAGCAAGTGAAATGGATTCTTCACTCTAAATATACTTGTCAAAATATTGATGTACCACTTATCCAATAATTGCTCCGGAGCAATGAATGATTGGATTAAAGGTAGCAAGGAGGATATACCTATCATCTCCAGAATAGATCCTAACAAAATCACCAAAAAGATTCCAACGGCACCTCTTTTTTGTTTTCGATCCAATATATATCCCAATTGCTTTATCATTGAAAAAAGTGTCTTGATATCCTTCACTGCTATTCTCCATCTTCTTTAATTGTCATATAATTTACTGTAACTACCTGATCTGTGTGGTTTACAATATCTACCTTAATATCGGCTCCTCTGTACGAATTATGCACATATACTTGTATAGTATCATCGGTCCGACTAATTTCTTCCCATGAAAGATCCTCATTTAAGTATGAATACACATTATATTCTGCAGCATCTAAATTTTCTCCTCGTACTTCTACGATATAATCCCCCGGGATCATATCAAGAGCCGGGCAAGTAACGATTCCCTCTTTGCAAACTTGAACTGTTACTTCATCAACATTACAGGACTCATTTACCCTCATTTCAAGCGGATACAGCACGCCGTCCAATGCTCCGTTTTTATATTTCATAATATCGTGATCATAGACATAAACATGCATACCTTCAACCAAAAAATAGTTTATTGGAGTACCACAAATGCTCTCTAATTGTTCTTCAATTATTGCATTTTCTTCTTCTGTTAGCATAAGAAATGAATTTGGTGAATCTTCACAAAACTTTCCACTATCCACCAGCCATTTATATGGTTCTATATTGCTAGCGCTTATATTTACTGCACTAATATCCAGAGTCATATCTGAATATACATCATTATTGTACGCATTCCAGTAAGTAGCATAGCCCTTAGTTGTCCCACATAGTTCCAGTACCTGAATAAACTCAAGTTTTGTTTGCAGGGAATGCGTCCAGCCTCGGCTCAAAACTAAAATAAACCCTCCCATCACAATCGTAGTAGCAGAAATCATGGTTCCCCAGCATAGACTTTGTAAATTCCACTCATTCAACCAGTATTTCCATATATATCTGGATGAAATAACTATGCACAAGAAAAATGAACTAAGCAAATATCTTGGTGTCGTATATCCACACCAAATAACCATCAAAAGCATAATCAGGTTATGCAGAGCAGAAAATGTATAAAACCCCTTCACTTCTTTGCTCTCTTTCGATATTTTTTTCATTTGCAAAATTGGAATTATGAATATTATTAATGTACATACAATTGCAGACAATGCATTACGTACTCCCTGTATGGAAAACAATTCCACATTTGGAGAATATCCAAACGCCCTATAGCAATTTGTAAATGCAAGAACGGAATTATTCCAGCATTCTTTCACAGAATCGGCAAATTGTGGGCTCCTTACCAAGGTTGATAGATAGTGCTTTGATATCAAATACTTATATATAACTTCCCCAATCAATGCAGGAACTATAAAAAAAAGGCAACTAGCCAGTATAGCCCCTGCTTTTCGAAATAGTTTTCCATCCGGAACACTCTCTTTGTTTTCGATATAAAATTGTATCAACACTGCCCCCAGAATAGGAATAACACACTCCGCAAGCTGACGAATTCCTCCCATACACAATAAAATTGTCAGTACACTATATGACAAGCCTGCAAATACTTTGACTTTCCCTTTCTTTGTAAAAAACCAATAACCTAACAGCGTAGACAATAATAACCAAATTAATTGAGAAATATATGCGCCCTGATATAATATGTTATCTGCTACACTATTAAGAAATGTTTCATCGAGGAAGTCTGTTCCTTCTCGCAAACATAATAAAATAATCGGTATACTAACAATCCATGAATTATCTTTCCAGTACTTTTTACTATGGAAGATAACAATTCCAATTGTAACCACAAGTACCAATGCGGTTCCTAATACTCTTGCCCGAACCATGCTTTTCAGTATAACATAAAACGGAAGTGTCCAGAAATTCATTCCCAGTATCCACAGCTCATCATTCACATAACACCAGTTGTCCGGAAAAAAGCTTTTACTTTCTTTCTGCGCCTCCAGCAATGCCACCGCCGTTGCGGTATCTGAATGCATCCGTATCTGCCCATATGTAAGTGTAGAGTATAAAGCGACTGCAATTGCCAAATAGCACACAACACGCATTATTTCACCCATCCGAATAGGCTTTCGCAACAAAATCGGTAAAATAATACCTCCTAAAACACAAGACAATATCACTTGTAACAATGTACATTCATAATTAGACCATTCTTTTCCTATTACCACATGTAGCAAAAGTGTCAATAAATTGGATATTACCACAACACTAATCACGCTTACATATACTTGCTTTTTTTCATAACCAAATAACTTTCCGAAATGTATTGAAATCAAACATGAGATTACAATAAACATAATGCTAATTAACAATATTTTCATTCATCGCTCCTTGTTCTAGAGTAATATTTTAAATAGACATCGGTCTGATTACAATTGTTCTCGTCAATCGTTCAAAAAGATTATATCCATCCCAAATCATGTCAAAATCCATAGTTTTTCCAATTGGTACTACACGATCCACTCCCTTTATTCCGGATTTTAATAATGGAATAAATATTCTGGCATCTCCCAAATAGCCGATTGTCTGACAATGTGTATTATTACATATATCTCTTAACTCCATGATATCTTCGCAGTCATATTCAAAGAAATATCCTGAGTTATCCTTCAATTCCATAACTGAGCTGTCTAGTTTTGGAATATTGACCCGAACAATTAAATTGTTTTCATGAGGCTCAATAATTGTTCCCTCCTGCTGAACCGCCATTAAATAACTACTTGTCAATTTATTGATTCCCTGAATTGCCTGAAACGTATACTTTCTCTCAACGAATTGCAACAACTGTTCCCAAAACGCCTCTTTTGCTTCCTGCTTATGGTCTCCATACCAAATCACAACTCTTGGACTTGTGCAAGCATTCTGATCTGTAAGAAAGGTATCATTATAAAATTCTTCTGCTATCCTCTCTTTATTTTCACTGGATATATATGCATCACTATCCAATACCGCAAGCGAATATCGATCCGCAAAGGTTATCTCAGTCGCTCTTGGCTTAAGTGGCGATTTCCTTATTTCAGCAATGGTAGCATCCCCGCCCCATACAATCCTCACATCAGAAAGAGATGAAAAGAAATCATTTATCTCATTCTCTCTTCCGTATCTTACAAGACAAATATATGCCTTTATCTGCTCTTTCTCTTCAAGAACTGCATTGATTGCCTCATTGATTAATTCGACCTGTGGAAAATCTTTGGATGGAATTCTTACGATATTAGCATTTCCTGTAAGCAGACCTGCCACTAATGAATAAGCATAATTTACGGGGACATTGGAAGGCGCAATATGAAATGCAACTCCCCTTCCCACTTTTACCGTATCATTCGTCTCTTGTAAGAATCGTTCCTTTAATTGCAGCAATGACGCCTTTCTAAGCCAGAATCCCAATGTTACAACATCCGGATACTGCTTTGCCTCCTTAGAGCGGAGCAATCGTTTCGATATTTCATTTAAAAAATCTATAATTTCATCATCAAACGGTTCCCTCACCGGTATATTCTGAATACCTGCGACAACTTTTTCGTTTCCCACTAAATAAGTTATTTTGTCATTAAAATTTTGCTGCATAGGTATCACTGCACCCCCTGATTTCAGCATTCTTCAATCTTCCAATTACCTTAAAATATTTTCCTTTTCTGCCGCATGGACAATCATCTTCACCAAGAAGTATTCCTTCATCTTCTGTAATGAGTGAATGTCCCGGATAGGACTCAGGAATTGTAGATACTACCTGAATAATACCCTTTTCTCCAACCTCACATTCTGTAAAATCCATTGGACGTCTCATAATCACATCTGAAAAAACACTCGCATGAAGGTGTCCACACTCGCATTGCATATAGATACACCCGGTCTGCTCAACCATACCATAATAATCATGTATACGATCAAGCCCACACGCTTCTTTCAATCGATTGTGGAATTCTTCCGGGCTCACAGCCTCATTCACAAGCTTCTTCCATCCGCCTCCATGGATTAAAATGCCATTTGACAAATCGAAGGATATATTCTCTTTCTTCAGTCGGATTAACTCTTTATAGAAATGCTGCCATACCATAAACGTAAATCCAAACAACAAAATGGTCTGTCCTTTGTATAAATCCAAAAACTCCTGCAGTCCTTCCACATCCAGATTCATATCATCATCCAGCGCATACATTTTCTTTGAGCCAAAAATGGAAAATCCCAATATTCCTGCACCTCTTGCAGAGAACATCGCACGATTTTTCACAACGGACGGACAGTCTAATATAATCATAGGCATTCTCCCGGATCCGGTAAAGCTATTTACAATTTTAACCATAGCTTTTTGTTGGTTAGACGAAGTTGCTTTATCCAAATAGATCTTTGAAACTGCTTGCCCGGAAGTTCCGGAGGATGTCATCGTTTTAACAATTTCCTCATCTGAAATGCTCTTCAGGCTCAACTCTTTAAAAAGTCGGACCGGTAAAAAAGGTAACTCCTTGTAGCTTTTGATGCTTTCCATATGGAAGTCTATGCTTTTTAGTATTCTTGCATACTCAGGACATTTTTCCCTATGAATATCTGTCAATTCACACAATCGCGCAGTCAGAATTTTTTCCTTTTCCTTTTTCTCAAGGGAATATGGTTCAATCTCCAAAATTTCATCAAAATTCACGATAGTACTCCTATCCTTTCTTCTATCTTCCGTGCAATTTCATCACAATGTTCCTGTATAAAAAAATGATTTCCTTCATAGCAGAAAAAATTACAATCCCCGGTAAAAATCTCCCCCCAATGGCTCATCTCATCAAAAGGAGTGTCCTGCTCGGAATAGAATACCGTCGCAGGAATCTGAAATTTCATCCTCAAATTCTCAAAACTATACTTTCCAATTATTGCGTAGTCAGCTCTGTAAATAGGAAGATACATTCGCCAAAAAGCTCTGTTATTCAATAATTGTTCCGGTATTCCTCCGAATTTTATTGTTCTTTCCTTAACCTTTTCATCTGCCTCTTTTCCTGAAAAGCTTGCAAGCTCCATCTTTGTTCTAGGCTCGTGTGCTGCCAAAAAAACATGTAAAGGTAATTCCATTTCCCCTTCTGAAACAATTCGAGTCATTACCTCAATAGCAGAAATACTCCCCATACTATAACCCATAAGTGCATACGGGATACCGGGAGTATACTGTGCTTTTATACAATTATACATATCATCTGCCAACTCGTTAAAGTCCGCATAGAAATTTTCGTTATGCCTGGCCCCATGCCCTGCATATTCCATTTTTCGTAATTGAATATATGGAGATATCGCTTTTTCCAATTGATCATAGAATGAAGCATTTCCGCCTGCATAGGTAAAGCAATAAAGTATTATTTTAGGATTCATAATATTTCGATAATTCTTTGTATAAGGTCTTGCCGGCATCGTTTTTCGGAATTGCATCAATAACAATCATCTGAAATGCTGCCGGATTAAGTTTCGTAGTATGAACCACAAAATCTTTTACCGGAGCTGCATAAGACTCATCCGTAACAAAAATATACATATGGTCATCAACACCGGCGCTCGCGCAATCAATATTATCAAATTTTCCCTTAATCAGACGGTCTATCTCATCCAGATTTACGCGGTTTCCGTAAATCTTTAAAAAACGCTTTTTGCGTCCGACAATGTAATAATATCCATCTTCATCAAACTGTGCCATATCACCGGTTTCAAGTCTTCCATTTCGTTCATCTGATTTTGCAAGATCTTCTCCACACTCGGCATATCCAAGAGTAACGTTTGCACCTTCATACACAAGTTCACCTGTGACAAATGGTTCTTTTACATCATTTCCGTTTACATCTATCAAATGGAACTTTCCACCCGGAATTGCAATTCCCATTGAACCACACTTTTCAACTGCTTTTTCTGCCGGAAGATAACCCATTCTTGCCGTAGCCTCGCACTGACCATACATTACAATGAATTTCTTACCATTCTCCTCTGCATATTCTGCAAATTTTTTATGTAATTCCGGGATTAGCTTTCCCCCTGCTTGTGTCATGTATCGTAATGATGGCAATTGCATTCGTGAAAAGCGAAGACGATCCAGCATCTCATAGGTATATGGAACCCCACCAAAAGAAGTAGCATTTTCATTCTTAAAGAAATTCCAAAACTCCTTTTGCATCAATCCTTTCTCTGTTACAAGCAAGGTTGCTCCCACCAGGAAATGGCTGTTAATGATTGACAAACCATATGTATAATTCATCGGCAACGTTGTGATTGGCCTTTCCGTCTCATCAAGTTTCAGATATTGAACGATAGACTCCGCATTTGCCTTAACATTCGCATAACTTTGTCTCACAAATTTTGGACTTCCTGTAGACCCCGAAGTTGTAAGTAATAAGCACAACTTATCATATAGCTTATAGCAGTTACTATAATTTGTTTTAAGCAAAGCATATCCGTAAGACTGATATACTTTATCTGTATCCGGGAAATTAGCTATCTGTTCCTCCGGAACCCACAAAAAGGATGGGCAATACGTATTCAAAAGATTATCTAACAGTTCTTTCTCTAAATGTGCATTTAGCAATACCGGAACAATATTATGCTCAATAAATGCTGCGTAGCCCAATACTGATCCTATTGTATTTTGACACAAGGAAAAGACCAGACAACGCTGGCCTATTTCTTCTGCTATTTTTTTCCCTTCACATACCAATTCTTTATAGCTTAGCTTTTCTCCAAACTCATCGAGAATTGCTATATGACTGCTGTATTTTTCAAATTCCCACATGTACTTTTCCCTTGTTATTAAAATTCTATATTATAGTTATTGGCAAGAATCTCTTTTCCTTTTTCAAATGAGCTAAAGTCAATGATATCATCGGTATCCATCATGATATCAAAAGCATCCTCGATTGCAGCAACAAGTCCCATGTGACCAACGGAATCCCATGCTTCAATTGCCTGATATTCAAGTGTAACCGCCACATCTTTTGATACTCCTAAAGTCTCAACAAATGCATTTAGATATTTTTCGAAATTATTCATTTTACTTACTCTCCTTACTTTTTGTATAAAATTGTAAAATACTGGACGCCAGTTCGTCGGGTTGAAGATGATATTCACTCAACAATTCTTCATATTGCGCAGCATGAGCATAATAATCTTCCAAACCATATATTTTCAATGGTGGATATCCTATCTTATCCGAATAGAATTCTGCAATGGCAGAACCCAGCCCACCGATTTTACTATGTTCTTCAATGGAAACAATCATATCATATGTTTTTAGTCTAAGCAAAAAACCTGTGTCTAACGGCTTTATCGTGTGCATATCAGCGACCATACAGGATAGCCCGCTTTCTTCTAATACTTTCGCAACTTTTAATCCGACAGACACCATCGTTCCGGTGGCGATTATGGCAATATTGCTTCCACTCTGTAGTTCATTGGCTTTTCCTATCTGAAAATCATAATCCTCTTTATATACAATATCATTATTCATTCCGCCTGTCAGTCTTAAATATACCGGTTTATCATATTTTGCCAATGCCATCGTAGCTTTGACCGTTTCTGTACAATCTGCCGGAGAGATAATGGTTACATTCGGGATTGCCCGCATAATAGCGATATCCTCCATACTAATATGCGTTGCCCCCAAAATGCCTACTGATAATCCAGATGTTAGGCCGATTAATTTGATTGGTAATTGCATATAGCCCATATTCGTTCTCACTTGATCTAATGCTCGCGAGGTTGCAAATGAAGCATAGGTAGATACAAATGGATTAAAACCTTCTTTCGCCAATCCCGCAGCAATCCCTACCAGATTCTGTTCTGCAATGCCAACATTATACAATCGATCCGGATATTTTTGCTTAAACCGATCTAACCCCGAGTAAAAACACAAATCTGCTGTACATGCCACTGTTTTTTCATCCAACTCCGGTAGTTCCATCATCGCCATTCCATAGGCTCCACAAGAGCCTAAACGGGACCACATTCTTATATTTGAAGAAGAAAACTCCATTTTACATTTCCTCCTTCTCAATTTCTTCTATCGCCTGACGATACTGCTTCTCATTTAAAGAATGGTTATGCCATAAAGGATTATTTTCCATAAAAGAAACACCCTTCCCTTTTACGGTATGTGCTATAACAACTAATGGTTTTCCGTGTTTTGTCTGAAAAGCATGGTACAAGTCCTCAACATTATGTCCGTCACATTCTACCACATCCCAACCAAAAGCTTTCCATTTATCTGCCAAATTGATTTCATTCATAACTTGTTCGGTGGGTCCATCATATTGCAAATCATTTTTATCAACAACAGCAACCAAATTTGAGCATTCAAAATGGCTTGCAGATTGAGCGGCTTCCCAAACTGACCCCTCATTGCATTCCCCATCGCCGAGCACAACATATATTGTTGAGATATTATTTCCTTTTCGCCTTAAGCCCAGACTACATCCTACCCCTAATGACAGACCTTGTCCTAAACTGCCACTTGAAAATTCTATGCCTCGTTTCTTATTCATCGAAGGATGTGCATACAAAAAAGTTTCTTTTTGCTTGTATGTAAACAATTCCTCTTGGCTAATCATTCCGGCATATTTCATTACAGGATATAATGCAAGTGTCCCATGTCCTTTACTAAAAATCAATCGGTCTCGCTCATCTTCCAATACATTTTGCGGGTTGATATTCATAATCCCAAGATAAAGAACCACCATAATTTCCACTAAGGAAAGAGCGCCTCCAATATGCGCCCCGGTATTTCCTAATTGATAGGTTAGGCTAATTGCGTCTTTTCTTACTTTTTTTGCAATCTCTCTATATTCACTAAAATCCATTACATTCCTCCGTCCACGCGTATTACCTGACCATTAATAAAAGAAGCATGATCCGAAGCTAAGTACACTACTACATCTGCGATTTCATTTGGCTTTCCCAATCTTTTCATTGCAGAATTCTCAATCATCGCATTTGCAGCCTTTTGTTCCATAAGTTGTGCCATATTTGTATCCGTTAGCCCCGGTGCAACCGCATTCATACGAATATTATAATTGGCCAATTCTTTTGCGACAGATTTTGTAAAAGCTATCACCGCTGCCTTTGAAGCTCCATATGCACAGTTTCCAGCCTCTAAATCCATACCGGCTATCGAAGCAAGGTTTATAATTACCCCTCCCCCGTTTCGCACCATTATCCTTGAAACGATCTGTGTAAACAAAACCATAGAAAAATAATTTACTTCAAAAACCTCCCTAATTGTTTTCAAGGAAGTCATCTGTAATAATCCACCATGTGCAACTCCGGCATTATTAACTAAAATATCAACCGGAATTTTCTTGCGCACAATATCCGTTTGAAGCATTTCTTTAATCTGTGCCTCATCTGACAAGTCGCAATATACACACATAATTTTTTTCTTAGTGTCTTTTTCAATTTTATTCGCAAAACTTGTGAATTCTTCGTTCGGTTTTCTTAGCTGAGCCAAAACATCACAACCACTATTTGCAAAGGCCTCCACCAAACTGCGGCCAATTCCACCATTTGCACCGGTAATCAAGACCGTTTTATTTTCAAACAGCATTAATATTCTCCTTTATGCTTAACAAGAATATACTGCATATCCTTTATCTCATACCCAAATTGCATATGCAGACGTAAAATTGGAAGATTATTTGATGATACGTGCGTAACAATCGTTTTACCGCCATTCAAGATTATCATCTCATTATTGGCCTGTATTGCTAGAAATCCCAAGCCTTTATTTGCAGACTCCTTAAATACGCCTCCTAAAAATGCATCATATTTATTTTCATCAATTTTTTTTGATATTCCAAAAGCTACCGGTTCCTCCTTATAATACGCAATTGATACTTTAGCCCCTTTTTCTATCTCATCTTTTGCCCAATTGCAATATCTTCTTCCTGCTATCTCAGGAGAGAAAATGGGATCTATTGCAATTCGATCTGTTGAAAAAATCTTACCCTCTTGGATTTCATCCAGCATTTTCTGTATCAAAAAATCATCTGCCATGCGAAATGAAATCATTGGTTTAAATCTCTGATATATCTTAGGCAATTCGATCTTTGCAATTTTTCCTTCAAGCATTATGGAAGTTTCCACCATTTTGTATCCATTTTCCTGGACACACATCAATAAATCAAAATTTCCCACAGGACATTTCACAACGGAATATGGCATACTTACTTTCTGCAATACGTAACTAACATCTATTATATCATCTTCAGTCGCTAACTCAATTTCACATACATCACAACCAAGATTTCTCTTTTCCCAAACAGCATCAATTATTTTCATATAATTTCTATATCAATCCTTATCAATATTTATTGTGTTTCTAATTACATATTGTGGGGAATCATTAATACAAATATATATTCGCCCTAAATACTCACCTATTAATCCCAACATTACCATAATAAGTCCCGATGAAAACAGTAATATTGCCAAAAGAGAGCTGTATCCCAGCAAAATTTCCGGATGAATTATTTTTCGAATAATCGTAATTACGCCATATCCAAAACCAAGTGCAGCAAAAATGCATCCGCACAATGATGCTATTCGTAATGGCTTTACAGAAAAAGCAGTCAACCCGTTTAAAATCAAAGAAATTGACTTCTTTAATGTAAAACCAGACGCATTATCATCTCCTCGATCGCGCTGCTCCATTTTAACTGACTTTACACGATTTGTTACCCTAAATGTCAATCCCTCCAAATAAGGATATGGATTTTTGTAATTAACGATTTCTTTTGCAACGAAGGCTTTTATCACACTAAAATTTTCCATTCGCATTCCTTTTGGTTTTTCCAGCATGATTTCAGACATTTTCAGATTAATATCACTGCCAATTCGTTTATAGAATTTTTCCTTTTTGACAAGATATTCTGCGGTTGCACAATCACACTCGTCGTTTTCCACGAGTTCCATGAGTTTCCACAACTCATTCACCGGACTCTGATAATCGTCATCCAGATTAACTACATATTCTCCTGATATTACGGAATATCCTGCAATAACTGCTGCATGCTTTCCCATATTTTTAGCAAAATTTATGACTTTAATTTTCTTATCTTCTTTTGCTAACCTAACCAATACCTCATATACCCCATCCGGAGAGCAGTCATTTACTGCAACAATTTCGTAATCATACCCATCCCGCTCATGAACCGTATTCTTAATTTCTTCTATTACCTTTTCAATGGTATGCTCACTCCGATAGCAGGGTATTACAAAGCTAATTCGCGTCACTTACTTTTCCTCCGAATAAATTTTTCCTATCGTCAGCTATTTTGCCAAATAGAAGGCATGAATCAATCCCATTACTTTCTCTAAAGCCTCTTCCTTTATACCATAATACATTGGCAGTCTTAATATGCGCTCGCTTTCCTTTGTGGTATAACGATCCTCGCCATCAAAGCGACCAAATTTTCTTCCTGCCGGAGCAGAATGTAATGGAATATAATGGAATACAGCATTTACCCCATTCTCTTTCAAATAGGAAATCAACTTTGTCCGTTCTTCCAAATCTTTTGCTTTAATATAGAACATGTGCGCATTGTGCTGGCACTCATCCGGAATATATGGAAGTTCAATGAATCCTTTATCCTTCAAATCCTTTAATCCCTCATAATATTGATTCCATGAACTCAGACGATTTTGATTAATTTCATCTGCCACTTCAAGTTCTGCATACAAATATGCAGCATTCAGCTCACTAGGAAGATAGGATGAACCGTAATTGACCCACGTATACTTATCAATTTGGCCTCGGAAAAATTTACTCCGATTGGTTCCTTTTTCTCGAAGTATTTCAGCCTGTTCAGCCATATCCTCATTTTTGATAAGTAAGGCTCCGCCTTCGCCCATAGAGTAATTCTTAGTCTCATGAAAGCTGTAACAGCCATAATCACCGATAGTACCTAAAGCTTTTCCTTTATATGTACTCATGACACCTTGTGCAGCGTCTTCAATGACCATAAGATTATGTCTTCTTGCAATATCCATAATCGTATCCATCTCGCAGGCAACTCCTGCATAATGTACCGGAACAATTGCCTTCGTCTTCTTTGTAATAGCTTTCTCAATCAGTTTTTCATCGATATTCATAGTATCCGGTCTGATATCAACAAAGACAACCTTTGCACCTCGAAGCACAAATGCATCTGCGGTTGACACAAAGGTATAGGATGGCATAATCACTTCATCTCCCGGTTGAATATCACATAATAGTGCAGCCATCTCCGTTGCATGCGTGCAGGATGTGGTAAGCAGAACTTTAGGTGATCCGGTTTTTTCTTCCAGCCACTGGCTACATCTCTTTGTAAATTCACCATCACCGCATATCTTATGATTTTCGATTGCCTGAATTACATACTCTTTTTCTTTTCCTACACAAGGCGGTACATTAAAAGAAATCATTTCATCCTCCACGTATATATCCATTTATATAAATCTTATTTTCTCACATATATCATAGTTTTTCAAGAAAAGCCAATATCCTGCATACTAATCTATACAATATGAGTATATCCTTGCAGTATCATTCACTTCTTCCGGAACAATCTGTACTCCTTCCGTCAGATTGTCAACATAGAATTCCATTAAAGTGTAGTCATCTGTTCTGTCAATCACCCCGGATTCAAACTCATAAAACTCTCCATTATAATAATAGCCGATTTGGATTTTAACCGAGTTCAGATTTTCCCCTTCCACTCTAAGTACATGTCCTCCCGGCATTAATGTCAAGCTGGTCTGATCTGCATTCTCAGCATCAATAATCATACTATATGCAGGATACTCCATACGTTCGAATAAACTGATTTCGTACTCAATTTTGCTGATTTCACATTGTTTTCTACTTGAATTTTGAATTGACAGCTTTACTTTTTCGCCAACCGAAGCATTTGTTATATTAAGAATCGCTCCACATCTTCCAGCAGTTTCAAGTTCATACTCACAGGCCCCAATCAGTTCATAGTCAAGCTTGGTCATACCGGTTCCGGTAACAATTATCCGAAAGCTTTCTTCCGGAAGGACAAAGTCATATTCCACGTTTTCCTTTGCATTTACCATTATACCATTTTGTTCCAAATCAACTGCTGCATAGGTGCAATAGAAATCCAACTTCGAAACAGTCAGTTCATGATCTGTGGTATTGAAGATTTCCACATTTAATTCACAGGAAGACAGACAATTTATTTCATATACACTCAAATTATCATCCTTGGATATCTCTGTAGCACTATACTTATCTGATTTTCCGAATAACACGCTTGCTTTTGATAAATCATTTCCATTTAATTCCAATCGATATGTCCCCATATCTAATGGTACTATATACTCTAAATTTTCACCTGCATACAAATCATAGGTATTACGATGTGCTTTTCCTTCCGGAAACGCTGAAAAAGGAGTTGTTCTGATATCATAGTCGTACACATACAAATCTGCATATGGCTCTCCTAATGCATTATAGTACTCCTGCTTGTCAACATAATCTCCATACTGTTTCAACACATCTGATGAAGTAATTCCACCATAATCATATATTGTAGAATCTAAATAGAAGTTTGTATAATTACCCGCTATATATGTCAAATAATTAGCTGATACATTAAATGGATTGCCCTCTCCGGCATTACTTGTTCGGGTTAGGGTCACATTTCCGTTGGACATAATCTCCATCAGATCGATTTCCCCAAGCTCACTAAAGCCATAATGTAAATTGTTATGGCGGGCATATTCATTAAAATCCATACAGGCCTGATAGTCACTGGTATTACTGTTTACAAACAGATTTTCTCTTGTTTGATATACATTTGCGATTCCGAATCCTAAAAATACCACACAACAGACTACAGCGATTCTTCCTACCCAAATATGAATCGTTTTGATTGCATGTCCATCCTCATATTTTTCTATGATGTCAGCAATATTCCTGCAAAGTACAATTCCCAAAAGGTACAGGGTCGGTTGTCCATATCTCATACCCGTTCCTGTAATAACCCCCGCAACCAGATTAACCATTACACAAACGGAAATCAGAAGCGTCAATGAGTTCACCTTATGCATGTCAATCATTCCAACGACACAATTATATATTACCCAACCTATTCCGGCTAATAGCAATACAATTTTTAACAAATACAGCGGATTATTTCCTATTATCCCTTTCCCATAATCATGTGCATCAAAAAAGACCAATGCAAGCTTAGCCATATCTGTTATTGTCTTTACTGAAAAATCAAATGTTATATATTGGGCTCCACGTAATCCAACGAGTCGATTTGCTATATCCTCCCATTTGATAACAATTGCACCAAGGGGACCGAATAAAAGTATGACAGCTATAACTATCGTATACCATTTTTTTATAATCCAACGAATTACCACTTTATAGTATTTCATAAAAGCATAGACCAAGACGGTTCCCCATGCACATTCAATAAATAATAACCCTTCTACACAATAAAAAGTCCACCATGTCAAAAGAAGTAACGTTCCGGTCATTATTGCCAGCTTAAAGAACCGATTCATATTTTTCTTTTCCAAAATATGAAATACAATAAAATAAAGCATCACCGCCATAACCGGAATCGGATGTGTATATTTCCACCACATAATCTTATAGGGATCACTAATTATCGATACCTGAATCCCAAACGCAAAAGAGGGCATCATCAGGAAACAGTATATCCACAATGCCCAAATCTTAGATGCCTTATTTTCTGAAATCAGGTAGAAAGCAAACATCATACATATAAAATTATTGATTACCAGTGGAATAATGCAATTAATCCAATTATGTCCAAAAAGGAGATAACTCCACAAAGCCTCATCTAAAGTTAGATTCAGATACTGTAGAGGCGACGTAATACCCAAATTTTTTATTCCAAAGTCAACAGCAGCGCCAAAATATCCATAAAAAGCAATACTGTCTGCGTGTGCATAACAATTAAAATAATAAAAAAAGCTAAATCCAATCGCTATCAAAAACAATACTAGCATTGTCTTTTTCTTAGCTATATTCATTTACCAAATCCTCTCTTGTATAAGAATTGTTGAATCGGTCTATGCCAATAATTTTTATCCATATGTTTTCTTTATAAAAAACAACTGCATTATTTTTCCCAAAATAACAGCTAAGCAATTCGGCAGATATCGGCATGTAAGATACTGCACTTTATATGGCAAGGACATCTTCCATTTTTTTTGTTCCACCTTTGCCCATGGAGACAATTTATAATATTTATCATAATCCCGTTTCCTTGGATGCTTAGAATTTCTATACCATGGACGTATGAAGGTCTGTCCGCAAAAATGCAGTACAACCGCCTCCTGTGGCATCCGCCACTGTGATTCTTCCCAGTAATATGGCGGATTAAGTTCATATACTTTTTTTGTCCCTTTATAGCCATACAAATTGTATTGTGATAAATAATTGAATCGCATATCAATTAATGTAACTTCTTGTCCGAGAACAACATTTATAAAATCCTGATCCACCAAAGGATAACTATTTCTCACATTACATAAATGATCCCATATACGTTCCCTACATTGTTTTTCCTTCCACTTTTCAATATCAATGACCATAACTCCGGAATTATAATAGTTTGCCGTTTCAGCCATGCTAATATATTTTTTATATCGATTCTGCAATGTATCAAAGGCCATTCCAATCGGATTTTCATGTAGGTCAATCGTATATAGCGGCTCTACATCTCCAACAATCAAGGTATCACAATCTAGATAGATCACCCGGTCTGCATCCGGAATCAATTCCGGGATATAAAGCCTGGCATATGCCGTTAAGCCCTTATCTACTGCATTGTCATATCCTTTGGTTCCTGCGTTCTTAAAATTCTTCAGAACGTTTTCTGTATCAATTATTTCGACTATGCGGCTATAGGATTTTCCTATTCCGTATAATTTTTCTTTGCTCTCCTTGCTAATATCATCCGCCAATATATACACCCTGATTTCAGATATATGTTTGTTATTTTCAAGCAAAGATAGCATGGATACACCGGCTAACGGAACATATGCTTCATTTGTTGCATATACAATATCGCATCTTTTCATTCTTATCCTCTATTTTGTCTATACTTTTTTTGATTCATGCGCTTTACTTTTTGACCACTTTCCAAATAATAAACCTGCAATAAGATTTGTTTTATATAAAAAAATTGCCATAACACAATATATCACTATCGCAATAATAGTAATACAGGCTATATTCCACCATGAACCGGAGGTCTTATGTGCAATACAAGTCCCTAATGCTATGGTTCTCCAATTCAAAATATAAATAGCCATAGAATAATATCCTAACATTTTAAGCGCTTTAGTAAAGACCGATAAAAGATTCCATTTCTTTGCAACTAAGATCAACGTATTTGCTACTATCATAATACTTATACATCCTAATATGCCAATTAGGAGACGAATACAATCAATCCCTAATTGCCAAATTACATTTTCGCTTTTCAAAACAGTAATTCCTGTTGTATAAAAGTATGTATTATAGTTATACAAATATTTTATTGCAAGATAATATAGTATCAAGGTCATTGCTTGTCCAAAATAAGTTTTTCTTTTTTCTATACTACATAGCCAATCTCTTATCCTATGATTATGCTTTTTTACAAAATATCCTAAAACATAATATGGAAATAAAAATTTTATCGCACCTAAGTACTTTGCATCTGTAATAAACGGGGATAAAATAATTATCAAAAAATACAAATATATATTATCTTTAAATAATTTGTTAACTATGATTACTATAAGCGCACAACCATAAAGCGCCCAGAGGAACCATAATGAACTCCCCAAAAAGTAGCGATATGTCTGCAAAACATATAGCAATGTTATTTTTTTCTCTTTAATTAGCAGTATGCAGGTGTCAATTCCACCCCAAACAAGAATAGGTAATAGTAGTGATTTTGTCTTAGAAATGAAAATAGAAACAGCATCTCTCTTCATCGTATTGTACATAAAATAACCACTAATAAGTGCAAATATAGGCATATGGAAACCATATATCATTTTAAACCAAATATAATCCCAATAGGTTCCTGAAGAGGCCATTTCTCCAGACCATGATTGCATACTATGTCCAATAACAACCAATGCTATTGCTATGCCTCTTAATATATCCCAATAGTCTTCTCTTAAATCTTGTCTATTCATCATATAAAAATCCCATTAATTTGTATTTCAAAAAACTTTTATAACAATCTCTACTCTAAATGTGAACTAGTCTTATCAAAATTATACATTTGAAAAACATTCACAATCCTAATCATTGATTTTCTTGCCCCATGCCTAAGAATTCGAACATATATACATTGTGGCACTATTTTTGACAATATCTGTTGAATCATTGAATTTCGATTTGCAGTATAGCTTCTCTTAATATACACTCCATCCCATAAAGATTTCTGAAAATATTCATTCCAAATTGGTGAGTATATATGATGATTTCCATTTTCCCAGGGTCTTCCAGCCGCCGGATCAGAGCAATGATATACGACAGGCTTATTCTTTCGAACCTCATTATACTCTATCTTTGAATAATAGTTTTTTTCATTCATCCCATATGCCGTACATAGATTTTTATATGTATACAGCATAACACGAGGATTTACATTATAGCGCATAGGAAGCGTAGATATCTCATTGTGCAAGACACAATTAATCAAATCCTGATCAACAAAAGGGTACATTGCCTGCACTGTTCTCATATGTTCAATAATTCGTTCTGTACATCTTTTTGCTTCCCATGTAGCTAAATCAATTAACATAAATCCGGTATTGTAATATGCTGCATCCATTGGCAATTCAAGCAACGTTCGAATTTCCACACGATTATAGTCTTTTACCAGTCCAATAGCTTTTCCCTGCAAATCCCACAAAAGAATTTCTTCCAATGATCCATCTATTATTAAATCACAATCGCAATATATTGCCCGCTCCACATTATATGGTTGCAAAAGTTTCTGTAAGTAAAGTCTAGCGTATGCACAGTAAGATTGCTTTTCCCCCCATCTTCCTGCTCCGGTATCTGCAATCTCTTTCAATTCCTTATCGACATCAATGATATGTATTTCTCTATGATATTTTTCTGCACACGCTTCTAATCTTTCTCTACTTTGCTTACTTATGTTATCTGCAAGGAACCATACTCGAAGTTCTTCAATATCTGCATTATTCTCAAATACGCTTGTCATCGAAACTCCGGCTAGAAACACATAATTCTCGTCTGCAGCCCAAACTAAATCTAAGCATTTATCCATGTTATAGTTTTCTTCCCTCTTTAAGAACCCACACAAGCCATTGCAAATTTGCAGACCAATGTCTTGCCTTTATATAAAGCCATTCTGCTAATGGCATAGGTAAAAATTTAAATAAAAGTCTAAAAAAACGTTCTGAATAATTCAATGGTGGATTTGGTTGTATTGGTTTCATATCATGCCATGGAGACATACTACAATACTCCCACCACATATCATTTAGCCGATCCATACTTTCCTCTTCACACGGGCGGTATAAAAAAGTTCTAGCTAAATGAATGATTTCCGGTTTCTCATAAGCTTTTCTAATTTCTTCTTCAGTAAGAATCGGTGCATTATTGAAACGTACTCGATTATTTTGGGTAAAGTAATATGTCATTCCATATACATTATACTTTAAAGGTAATTGTTCATATTCCCCTATAAATTGCGTGCATAAAATTCCTTGATCTTTGCTTCCATATATATCACCATACTTTTTTATGTGTGTTAGTATTCTTTCTTCACAATTATGTTTTCGCCATTCAGGCAAATTGAAGTAAATCATCTCCGCAACACAATATTGAGCCGATTTCGGATATCTAGGGAATCGCATATATTCGCTCCAGTTCATAGCAAAGGGTTGTCCCTTAAAGTCAAAATCTGCCAACTCTTCTAGCGAACCAGTCACTAACGTATCTGCTCCAATATGTAAAATCTTATCTACACTCTCATCATGTTCAAAAAATCGATTCAGTAACAGTTTGTAGTATGTAACCCAAGATCCTCTATGAGATGGTACATTCCAGCTTTCAACTTCTACTTTGCAAATCGAAGCGTCTAAAAACTTTAAATGAACATCTAAGTCCTCTCCTTTTCTGTTTTTCCTCTGCGAGACAATTCTATATTTTTCCCTATTTTCTTCACTCATATCTGGTGTAAGAACATATACATAATAAGCTATATTAGGCGTAGCATTTAACATTAAAGATGTAAATGCTACACCTGCCATAAACGCAAAATTATTATCGCATTGAAATAGTATATTTATTCTCTTTCTCATAACCATATAAATCCATCAAAACCATCTTCACAAAGTAACCGCCATTAGCTTAGGGTCCTACATATTCAACAATACTTCTGACTTTTTCTTTTGAATAATTTTTCCAGCCTTTATTTCATATATCTTATCACATTTTCTTATTGTAGAAAGTCTATGGGCAATGATAATTATTGTCTTCTCCCCCTGCAACGACTCAATTGACTCCATTATCGCCTGCTCTGTCTCACTATCAAGTGCGGATGTAGCTTCATCCAATACCAATATCTTTGGATCATTATATAATGCTCGAGCTATTGCAATTCTTTGTCGTTGTCCTCCTGACATTTTTACCCCACGTTCTCCAACAATTGTATCTAAACCACTTGGTGTTGCATCAACATACTCTTTCAACCTTGCCTTTTCTAATGCTTCCCATACTTTATTATCATCTACATTCTTTTCTCCAAATGCGACATTATTACGTATAGTAGTATCCATCAAATAAATACTCTGAGGTACATATCCAATCTGTTTACTCCACCATTGTAGATGCTCATAAATATTAATTCCATCATAAGTTACACAACCAACCGCCGGTTCTAAAATTCCTAGAATAACATCTGCCAATGTTGTTTTCCCAGCACCTGACTCACCAATAATTGCAATTGATTCACCATAATTGATTTCTAAACTTACACCATCTAAAACATTTTTATTTGAATTTCTATATTTCCAAATTACATTTTGAACCAAAAGAGAAGCGCCTTCGCTCGCATTATGTTCTTCCATAATGCCACAATTAATCTGTTCCTTATTCAAATTATCCATAATGTTTTTATACTTTTCAAAATTCTCATGCGCTGAATTTAAAGCAGGACGCAATGAAACAATATGGGTCAAATTGCTTGAAACAACGGCCAATGATGGAATTACCTTTATCATTGCAACACCAAAGGCCCCCATGATTGGAGTTGCCTGAATCATTTTTATTCCATCATTTCCAAATACCAAAACAACACAAAGAAGAATACTGATAATAAAAGTGGATTCTATTATTCTTGTAGGGCATCCTGGAATAAAACCACTTACAATTGTCGCCTTTTCTAATTCAGAATAATCTTTTTCATATTTTTCACAGAAATAATCCGTCTTACCTGAAACCGCTATCTCTTTCATGCTATTTAATGATTCAAGAGCAGATTGATTCGTTTTTGCAGTTGAATTTCTTAACTTAATTCCAGCAATTCGCATAGGTTCTTTAAATGCATACGAAATAATTCCCACTATAGTTGCCATCCCCACCATTGCTATGCATGTCAACTTTGGGGAAAGGTACAACAAGTATCCACATATAAATATAGATGTGATGGAATTAGATGCTATTTGAACCAAGCAATCAATGGTCTTATAAACACCAGCCGTATCAGAATTTATTCCTCTCATCATTTGGCCAGAATTAAGTTCGATAAAGTCAATATATGGGCTTCGCATATATGAATACAGCATTTTTACAGCCAAATCTTTTTGAATACCAACCCGATATTTCAATTGCAAATAATTCACAAATAGAGCATATAATTCTTTAATTACAAAAAAAAATGCAAATGCTCCAACTATCATACAAATAATCTGGAAATTAGACTTGTCATCCAAATAAACCGCTATATACTTCCAATATCTTCCTTCTCTTATAGTATCTATTTGCGTTAGAACAGATAAAAAAGGCACTATTAATGACACTCCGAAGGTTTCTAATACAGATAGTACAAATAGATTTAAAAAAACTACTATTCCTTGTTTTTTTTGCTTAATTTGTAAAATGTCTAAAATTTTTTTCCACACATCAATCAATGCTCGCACCGCATTCATATTTCTATTTCCTTTTTCTCTTTCTATCAAACACTATGCAATCCTTTTATATACTGCATATCTGAAATCACTTTACTGTTTTTACTACTCTGCAAATATGCCTTATTAATATTCCTTAGGCTGATACATCTCTTCATTTTTTTTGAGCTAATAAATTTTGAAGTGAATAAGAACAAATTATTGTTAACCTGTATACAATTTTTATGAAACAATTTTGCAATATATTCAAGAGTATTCATATCATAAAAAACAATATGCTGCCCGCTTTCAAAAGAAAAATACCACCAATTTACTCCCTCTTTTTCATATGCCGATACAACTTGTGTGGAAATCAAAACGTTTTCAGCAATCGAAAACCAGTTTTTAAATGTTTCAATTGGATTGACTAAATGCTCGCAGACTTCAAATGCAGAAAGAAATTCAACCTTCTGTCCACTCCATTCAAACATTCGTGCAAAAATGTTATTACAGTATTTATCTTCCCAAAAATAATTCCATCCCAAATCCCTCATAAGACGAGTAAAAATTCCATGTCCGCCCCCATAATCAAGTGCGCTTTCTATATTAGGGAAAAAGTCGCTTAAAACAGCGTTCAATATTTTGCTATATCCAATATTTCTTACCATAATTCCGGTATCGATATCCGCAATTCCACTCTCTTCTCCATAAGCTTCTTCGAGCCAAAATGGTTGTTCTGTAAAAACAGCACCACAACATTTGCACTTATAGTACGCTACTTCATACTTTTCCAATACCGTATGACAAAATATTTGTTCCGAATAATCATCATGGCATATAATGCATCTCATCACTATATTCCTTTCCCAGAGTTCCGCAGAAACACGTCCAATAGAAATTAATTTTATTAACTATTCCTTCAATTACTATTGTTTTTTATCTGACTTTTTCTCTGCTCACGTCTTCATACAATGCTAATAGTTTATTAACAATAGTTTCTGTTTCAAATTCCTCGGCTCTTTCGCGCCCTCTCTGTATATACTCATCTCTTATATCAGGAGTATCTACAATATAATTTAATTTGTTAGTAATATCCTGACTATCCATAGGGTCAAAATAAATTGCTGCTTCATCTGCTACCTCTGGAAAACAACTTGCATTTGCCAGCAGAACTGGGCAATCGCATCTAAAAGCTTCTATTATTGGTAGGCCAAAGCCTTCATACAAAGAAGGAAATACAAATGCATATGCATGCCTATATAAAAAGCACAATTGCCAATCCGATACCTCCTTTTGAATTACATTTTTTTCTATATCGAGTTGCTTAATAAGTTCTCTTTCATCTTCGGTGAACGTCCCGCCCCCAACACATATCAAATAAAAATCTTGATGAGTCTTTTGGAATTGAGAATAAGCATTTATAAATGTTCCGAAATTTTTATATGCCTTACGATTTCCAACAAAGAGAACATACTTTTCAGGAATCTGAATATTATTCTCTTCGCTAATGTCTTCTAGTTCATCTACTGCATAAACAACTTCCACCCTTTTACTATTCAAATCTGGATATATTTGTAATAGATCTTTTTTAGTATTCTCAGACACACATATTACCACATCTGCTGCTTCTAATATTTTTCTTTTTTTCTGTACTAACTCATCAAAGTAACTATATTCTGAAACAAATTTCTCTGGTATCATATCATGAATTGTTACCACTTTAACGCACTCATCAAACATATGATTGTTTACCCAATACAAATCATAATAAGTTGAATGAAAGATATCTACTTTTCCATACTTTACAATTATTCCAGTTAATTTTTGGTTAATCCCAATTATTGCCTTCCTTAAAAATGGATTCGTAACATTTTTCCCATAATCCGGAACACCAATATTCCTAAAATAATGATTTTTTGATAAAAGCGCCGGAATCATTACTTTTACTTTTTTTTCTTTCAATTTTACCGCTAATACATAAAACAGACGTGAAATTCCACCGTATGTCTGCATTGTTACAGCTTGATAATCATATAGAATTTTCAAACCGTTTCCTCTCTTTCTATCGACTTTCTTGTTGTACAAAAATGCACGTATTCCATAATCTGCATTTCAAATCATATCCGCATTTATCTAAATAAATACTTATCTCGTGGTTACAAATTTCTTTTAAAGATAATGCGCCATCAATTTCTATTGAAATAACACGTGGATGGTATTTATCCCAGTCATTGGATTGTAAAACATCAAAATCAAATCCCTCCACATCAATATCGAACAGTTCAATTGCTTGCCCTTTCGGTAAATTATTATCCAAAACGCTCTTCAACGAGCAAATAGGGATTTCTGTTTTACTTACAAGTTCAAATCCTTTCTCTATTGTTCTCTCCGCGCTATCCTTATCAAAAGTATTTAGTGCATTTTCCTTAAAAGACCAGTATGTCAGTTTTGTATCCCCTGAGCAATTGCCCAATCCAGTTTCTACTACAATATCCCTCGGCCGAAATTTATTGTATAAATCTTTCGTTCCGGGTAAAGCATCTATAACTATTCCATCCCTTTTGATATAACTTGTAGGTATTGGAAAACCTAATCGGATGATTTGCTCCGCAATCGACATAAAATCCCATTGAAGTTCCAGAAAAAATCCTGTCGAAAATTCTCTCCTCCCCTTCCTGTGAATAGCAACGATTTATTTTTGCCTTCTCAAATTCCATTCTCTCTTTATCTACGCTTCGTAACCTATGTGCTTCGAATAAATTCCTCATTTTCGTTTCTCCCAATATTTTTTTATGGCACTAATATAGAATCCTTTCAATCTTTTTTTTAAAAGTTTGTAACCTGTAGCAGGTTTAAAATTTTCTTGAAATTCCCTCATCAGTTTATCGTCTATCGCAACATGCTCCAATTGGTATGTAAAATTATCATTCAAAATAATTTTATATTTATCGGAAATACCTTCTGAAAAGTGCGCTCCTGATTGAAAGCCAATATTTTTTACCAAAGATTTCTTTGGAAGAATCGTATATTGATTATCCCGACATTGTTGAAAATTCCATTGAACATCCCATGTGTCTAATTTTCCTTCATATTGAGCTTTCAGCATTTCATACATATCTTCTCCGCTGCAGGCAACTCTTGTCTGCAGTAGCTTATCTGACAAATACTCCTCATACCAATTCATTTCAAAATCAATTCTATTCCAACGATTTTCCCAGGACGCCCACCCCCAACTACATACTCGATATGAAGCATACACGTCATGTCTATACTTTTTTAGTGGCTTATCTAATCCAAAAGAACATCCTCCAATTGCCCATACAGTAGCATCCTTCTCATAGAATTCCAAAGCATCGTTCATAAATTGAAGGAAATTGTGTGCAACTATCAAATCGTCCTCTACTACAATTATTTTTTTATATTTATTAATAACCTCTGATACGCCAGAAACGATTGATGTCTTTAGCCCTTTATTCTGATCACTTAGTTGTACATGTACCTTTCCGAAATTATTTTTTCCTTCAAAAGAATGGATGACTTCTCTTACCTTCATTACACCCTCATAATCATCCTTTCCCTTAAAGCCATCAGAAAAAATAAACATTTCGGTTTGCTTAGCCAAGTCATTCTTATCCAAGCTTTCCAACGCTTCTGACAATAAATCAGCTCTATTATATGCGAATACTGCGACTGGTGCTACCATTGAATTCTCTCCTAATTAATGAATTAATCCTACTCTTTTCAAGAATCGCAAAACATTATGATATAGAAAATACGAAATTGTAATCCAGGGTTCTGTAAAATGGTAATTGAAAAGTGCTGGAATGCATGCCTTTTTCCCCCCTTGAAGCTGTATTCCATATGCAGGTCTTAACTTTCCTTGTTTATCAATAAAATAAGGCTTTCTGTCTTTCTTTATCATTTTTTTCATTGTATTCCGAAACGGATGAGTCTGCATTGTAAATCTACCATTATCATCTAAACCGATATTAGAATCAAACCATCCTTCATACTTGTCTTCATAAAAATCGTATACCTTAAAACTTTTCTGATTTTGATTCCACAAATATACTAATGTCATATCACATATTCCACCATATATTCCCTCTTTCTTATGTGCCTCTATTTTTGGAATAAAAACCTCTACAGAATTAGCATAAGTATATATCATATAATTAATCAGGCTTTCCAACACATCTATGGTAAAATACATAACTGCAGGACATATACTCCACGCATATTTCCATGCTGAAGGCAACATAGTCATCGCAGCATCATAGTCCTCAAAATTCCAATTACTCAAATCAACATACAACATTTCATCGCTATCCACCATAATCGCCGATGAGAGATTACTTCTCTTTAGGAACTCATATATAACAAAATATCTTCGGAAACAAGCCAGCTCATAGTTTTCTGGATTTGGTGACATGTGCCTATACACTTTTACAAACTGATCCCACTTTTCGTTCAAATAATCGAATTGATTGTATCCTTCAGAAGCAACATTTATGTTACTCTCGTCTCCTAATAGTATAACTCTCTCGCAGCATCTCTCTGCCTGTTTAATTGTTCGTTTTAAATAGTATTGTTTCCCTGTATGCACAAAAAAAACTGGTCTGCTCATTATTACTTTTCCTATCCTTTTATCTTCTATTGTCTTGCTCCCTTTCAGATACTATATTTCCATTACTAGCTTATAAAGTTCTTTAATTCAACTCTAATGTATTAAAAATTCTAATATAGAGAGTCAATAACCCATAATGACTTTGTTGCAAAAGTTTACATATTTTCTTTTCATTTTTATTTAGCTTTGCTATATTTCCATTTCTTAACACATACTGCATTTCTTCTGTATTTGCAAGCATTTTCAATTTATTCTTATTGGGTAGCGCGGCAACTAAAAAAAGTATTCTTTCCGACAATATTTTTTGATCTAGCATTTCTAATAATTGAGAGTACCCATCAAAAGACTGATGGAGCCTTCTATATGTCAAGGCATAACTTTGCGCTTTAATAAATGCTCCTCTACCAGAGGGAGATCGATGTTCTAGCCGATAGTGATATCCTGGAATGTTCAGCATATAAATACTTTCCGCCTCCATAATAGCAGGATAAGCAGCTTGCATATCATTACTTACTTGTGTATGTAAATCCACATTCTCTATATGTTTTTTTACTTTGTCAACCCTAAAAATTTTTCCCCAAAGTGACGGAGCTATAGAAAAAATATCATTTTTTAATGTTTCTAACTCTTCTTCACGATAGATTTTGGTTTCAAATTCTTTTCCAACTATTTCTTGACAATCTCTTGACTCTTTTATGTACATATTATCACATACAATATCTACTTTTTCTTCAATCGCCTTTTCCATCATACATGCATATAAATTTTCATCCACCCAATCATCTCCATCTGGAAATGTAATATATTGTTTCGCTGATGCTCTTATACCTGCTTTTCTAGCATGAGCAGCTCCTTTGTGCTCTATTTTTACCACTTTTATTCTAGCATCAGCTTTAGCAAATTTCTGTATTATTTCCAAACTATTGTCAGTAGACCCGTCATCAACAACAATAATTTCCATATTTTTAAATGTTTGATTACAGATACTATCTAAGCATTTTGCAATAAACTCCTCATTATTATAATTTGTTACAACAACGCTCAAGCCCTCCTGCAATTCTACCATTTGCTGCTTACTCCTTTTGCATAAAAAGTATTTTATCTACTATAATTTCCTTGCCCTAACCATATAACCAAAACACAGCAATTCATTTGAATTGTTATCTGATATAATATGCTTTTTAAAAGTAAAAATCAGAGCATAAGCTAGTAGTCTCATGATTAAACACTTTTTCCCCGTATACCTTACAAGGACATCATGAATTCGAAGAATTTCCTGTCTCATATATGCAAAAAAGTTACCATTTGGCACTATTTCTAATATCTCGAACCCTGAATCTAATAATACTTTTTTATACCAATATTCACTAAATCCCGTAGAATAATGATAAGGTGCAAAGTGGGTCAGGCTACAAAAGGGAGCCGTAATTAGTAAAATTCCATCTTCCTTTAATATTCGGCTAAATTCCTTGATCGCCAATTCAGGATATGGTAGATGTTCTAATACTTCAGAACATAAAATGGCATCAAATTCAGAATCTTGAACTGGAATATCTATAATATCACTTACAATATCGATTTCGTTAATATCCCATTCTTCATGTTGCAAACCTTTACCATTTTCATCTCCCTTATATTCGCAAAAATCTTGTGATATATATTCTAGATGATTACAGCACTTTTTCCACTTTAACTCTCCAGCTCCAGCATCTAGTATTTTCATCCCCGGAGCGAGTTCGCTTAGGTTCTTTTCAATCCACTTATTTCTCTCTTTAGAATTTGTATCTTGGCCAACTAAAAAATCATATAATGACATAACTCTCATTCAACCTCCAACATTCTCTTCCCATTTTTATTGATTCCATTATCAATCAAATAAAAATTTTCAAACACTTCATTTCTGCTCCGCTTGAACAGCCTTGCTGCCAGTCCAACCTGAGAATAGCCGCATATTAATCCATGACACAAACTAAGTGCATAAACATCTCTTATTACTTCCAATCCAAGCAAATACTTATGGTCATCTCTATCAGAAACACTAAATGCAACAGACTGATCTGTCCCTCTATATGTATCATTAAAAATAATAAGCCTATCTCCCCATTCTTCCATAAAATTTTGGGCAGCGTCTTTATCGTCTGTCGCCAAAAATATTTTTTCATAATTATGCAAATTAATGAATTCTGTAACTTTTTCCTTTACTTGCTGTATATTTACTTTAATTGGATGGTCATTATATCCCCTTTTAAAATCCGTTCCACGAAAATGGACTCCTAAAATTTTACTTTTTACATCTAAAGGTTTACACTCATCGTTTAAATAGTTTCTAGTAAACTCGTTAAATTTTATGTACTTACCTAAAATTTTCCCCATCTCATTAATGAATCTATCCGTAGTAATATACTTTTTATTATTAAAAACCTCTTCAATATAATGTGAATGCTTATATTCCGCATACAAAAGATTTTTAGATTTATCTACATTTTGAATATTTGAGACAGGTTCAAAATAGTATAAAAAAGCATTCTCTTCTCCTCTTATCCCTTCTTTTTGATAGTATAGAAAGTTTTCTTTCCATTCTACATAAGGAACCATTCCAAGATTTTCAGCAAAATATAACTTTCCTAGCATAGCTCTAAACTCAGCAAAAAATCCCCAATTTGAGCCTTGCTCTCTTATCAGAAATACTATCATCCCCTCATTCTCTTCACCAAGATGATTTATTTCTAATAGATTCGTATTTTCCTCCCAATTCATTATATTATTAACAAACTTATCGTCTTTCCTTTTGCAATAACATTTCCACAAATAATGTAATTGATCTATCACCAACGCATACTCCTATCAAATAATTGTCCATTTATCTAAATATATCCTTGACATATCCTTTGTATTGTTCCACTTTCTAGGTGCAATAACAATCTTTGAATCATTATCATTCAACCAAGCCCCCCACCAACTATATGTACTATTTGCAATGATATGGTGTTCGCATAGGCTCATCAAATACAATGACTCTGCATCATTAACAAGGGCATCAAAATAATATATGTTTTCTCCTTTAAAATTTTGTTTTACCCACTCTATATCATCAGAAAAGAATAGAAATTTGCAGCCTTGCACTTTCTTATTCAAATAATCAATTGCCGTTTTGTAATAATCGTGTGTACAAATTCCGCCTCTCGCTTCAACATTATTTTGAAATAAATAATCTCCTCTTCTCACATGAACCGATAGCATTTTATTGCTTTTTATTATACTTTCCCACTTTTTTGTCAATTCAGAAAACTTTTTTAAAATAATTTCATTGACTAATTTTTGCTTACTATGAGCAAAATATTTTTCTGATTGCCAATATCCATCCACTATCACATTATCAACTCGACCTAATTTTTTATCTAAATTCTTCTGTTCTTCCGATATATAATAATGACGATTCAGTATCGGAATTTCAAGAAACTTGCATTGCTTTTTGAATTTTGAAAATTGTTTTTCTTCCAATTCATTTATTGAAATATTAAAGTTATTTAATTGATAATCTCTTTCATTGCATTCACGAAACCAAGATAAATCCAAAAAAACTTCTTTTCCATATTCAGCCAATTCTCTTGCAAATGCATATTGAAATAGTTGATTTCCTAATCCTCCGTATACCTTTACTATAACCATCGCTTTTGTCCTACTTTTTAAACATAATACATAATATTGAAACCAATTTAGTCAGCCTTTTTCATTATGACCTTACACAGTTTTGATACACTATTCCAAAAATACTGTTTATATATTCTTTTCTTTTCATATGTACAAACACTTTTTATGGATTCAGATGATGCAAATTTACTTTCAATTAGTTGTGCTTTTATAATACTAATCCCCTTAACAGTTTTTAACACTTCCCCCAAATTATCTAATTGCTGTCCTCTTGTAAATTTTAAAATAGGTAAACTATATGTATTTTCCAATTTTAACTTACACATTTCCCAATATTCTTGATGAATTGCATCATGCCATTTATACCGCAATTGTTGATTTTTCTTTTTTGTTACTTGCGTCAGTCCATTTTCGTTTATTCGATACTGATAAAATTTTACGGGTAAAATATTGATTTTCCCTACACGTGTGAAATCACACCAAAACTTATATCCTCCCACCGCAGGATACTCTTCCGGAAATCGAATGCAGTATTTTTTTAAAATATCTCTCCTAAAAGTAGCACTACTATCAGCAATTACACACTCAAAAATTAATCTTACTTTTACATTTTCCGAGCCTAAGAATTTCAGTTTATCTTTGTTAATAGTAATCTTTCCGTTCATATCTAAATAATCAAAATAGCCTGATACTGCGCCTACATCCGGATGATTTTCCAAATATTCAATTTGCATTTTTAACCGATCAGGATATGCCATATCATCAGCATCCATTAATGCAATATAGCGTCCACAGCTTTTTTCTATCCCGTAATTTCTTGAAAAACTTATTCCACGATTTTTATCATTTTTATAATATTTTATCCGGCTTTCATCAATAGCCAGCTTCTCTATAAGTTCAAAACTTCCGTCATCAGAACAATCATCTACTATAACCAACTCCCACGCTCGAAAGCTTTGATTTATTATACTCTGAATAGCTAAACCAACATATTCAGCCGCGTTATAACAAGGCATTACAATCGAAACTATTGGTTCCATTTTCACTCATCCTCTAAAATAATTTTTATATACCGACATAACTGTCATTGTTTGCGCTTTTTCTTGAGCATTCCCATTCAAAAACAACTGACACAAATCCTTGTTTAATTCTGGCAATTCAATTGGATTTGTACAATAATCTTTGAAATAGCTATTAGCCCAATCTCTTACATTTCCTTTTGAAGAATAAAAATAATCCATTGGAACCATAACATTTTTGTCAGATATATTAATTTTTTTCTTTATCTCATCTGTCAATCTATAATATATATACCTTACATATTTTTTCCATTCTTGATTCTTTTGTGGCTTAGTGCCTCTCCAACGTTCCCACCCAAAATCACCTGCTTTTGGATACTTTTTACTTATCCATTTTAAATACAAATTATTATTAGCTCTTTGCTCAAAAGGTATTTTATACATTGCTTGCATTAAATCCACATCCATAAATGGTGAAGAAGTCTCAATATAGTTTTGTCTTATAAAATATGACGATTGAGCACCAAGCATTCCCCTCGTATAAATGGCAAGCAATTCCTTATTTTCATACTCATTAAGCACATTTTGAGGGACTGTACATTCTATCTTATTGGAATACTGCAATTCTCCTGCCACGGGATGCGCATAATTTTCTTCTACTTTTTTATAAAATGTTGAGAAAATAACATCCCCCATCATGCCCGTATGCTCTATACCAAATTTAGACATATTAAGGATATCCAGCAATCTATAACCACCCGATATCCCTGTATATAATGCAGCACCATTATTCTTTTGAACAATTTCATCCACATCCATGTACCATTTGAAATCATCCAAAAATTTAAAAATGTATTCATGATTAAGATACTTTGCTATCTCTTGTGAGATTCTATAATCTAAATACCCACTTTGACAATATGTAACATTTACCTGATTAGAATACCCCATCTCGTGTGCAACCCACGTTGTCATTCGACTATCCAATCCGCCGCTCAAATCAACCAAATGTTTATATTCATATTCCAAATCTTTCGAGAATTCTCTTTCTATCGCCCTTCGAAAATAATTATCCATTCTTTCAATTGCATCAGTTTCAGAAATACTCTCGCTACTATTTGAAAGCATATAGTATCTTTGCTTCCATATTTTATGTGTATCAAGATCAATCTCTATGATTTGTCCTGGCAATACTCTCTTTATCTGTTCTGAAAAAGTTGAATCATCCAAAGCATATCCGTAAGTCAAAATATATCTAGCCATCTGCTCATCAAAAGAATACTTTATACCCTTTTCCTTTAGCAAATTTACCACCATATTCCATCTAGATGCTAGTATAATGTTTTTATTTCCAATATAGTAATATACTGCTCTGTTTCCAACCTGATCATTAAAAAAAATTACTTTTCTGTTATTGTATAATAATCCACAAAACCCTCCTCTAAGTTCTCGAAGAATGTCAATTAAGCCCCGTAGTTCTATATCATCTATACAATTCACATTTTCATGAAACCATGTTATAATCTTCTCCTTTGCGAAATTACTTGTTATGTACCCATCTATATAGATACCTTTTTCTTTCTCAATAATCTTAATTGTATCATTTTCAAATTTCCCTAATGTATTGCATTCCAATGAAAAAGAATTATGTTTTTCTTCATTATTTCCACCTTCACTATCAACAAGAAATTTCCAACCTTTTATATCACATCTACCCATTGTTTTTTAATAATTACAGATCTATTCCTTTCGTTTTTTCAAAATCCAAATTCTATTATACTTTCAAATATTTCGCATACTTTTTACTTTCGGAATATAAATAGTCCACAATCAAAATCTCCTAACCTAGACTCCATTTCCCCAATTAAGTTTTTATCAATTTCAAATATTTTCATCTCGTGAATATATGCAAATGATAATAAATCAAGCTCATTTAGTGTCTCAACAATTGTTTTAGGTACAAAAACTCTATGTGCATTAAAACATAACTTCTGTTCTTTCCCTATTGGAACGCTAAGATATAAATAGCCTCCCTTAGCAAGCTTTCGCTGCATCGATTTCAAGGCTTTTCGCCAACCTTCGGGATCAATAGGATCTCCATATCTTCCTAATCCAAAGTGCTCAACAGCATGAAGCGAAGAGAGTGATTGTAGGCTATTATCATCAATTTCGTTTAAATTAGTGGCATCGGTTTGTAAAAAGTCCAAACCGGGAAATGATATAGGGAGTGGACGTATATCTAATAATATTACTTGCTTAATCATCCCAGATGCTAATAAATGTGTAATTAGCCCCTCCACTCTGCTTCCAACATCATAGTGAGTTTCAACCTCCGATTGAAGTATTTTTTTTGTCATATAAATGTCTTGTAAAAAATAGTGTCCGTCAACTTTCCCCGCCGGTAAAGCTCTATCATATAATCTTGGATATAGTTCTCTTTTACTGATAACAAACTCGTCAGTCATATTTAAAACATTATACTTTTTTATTTGCTTTCGAAATTGCCCTTTCGAAATTCTATTTTTATATCTAACAACTTTCAACACTAAATTATTATAAAAATTATTATAAAAATCATTAAAATACATGCTTCTCTCCATTTGAAAACTATTTCACATTTCTAACTCTTCTACTAAAGCCAAACCATTTTTATCAATGTTAAACATTTCTTTCCATAACGTCATAGACTTTCTCTTCATTTTTTCACTATTCACTCTATCTATAATTAGAATTTTTTCTATGGCATTTTTTACATTCTCTACATTAGGGTTCATCGGCAATAATATCCCGTTTCCTTGAATCATCTCCGTTATTCCACCAACATCTGTCCCAATAATCGGGATTCCAAAAAGCATTGCCTCTTGTATTGCCATGGGGCATCCTCCTTCCGTCTCGGAAGTTGTTATAAAACAGTCAACCTCATTATTCTGATAAAAGTCACGGATATCCCTATTGCTTATATTTCCCACCAGTTCATATTCTATATTATCTTTTGCTTTCAATTTATCTTTTGCTAATTGGCACAGATTTTCATATATCTGTCCTCCTCCAAAATGAATCCACCGGATTTCTATATCATTAATAAGTGCCAGAGCATTAATAATCAAATCAATCCTCTTAAGCGGAATGGTATAGGAGCAACTTACCACAACAAATTTGTCATCTTTTCGACGTTTATTTATCGCTACCTCTTCTCTTTTTGATCCTAATCGTTGCAAACAGTACTTTTTCTCATCATCAATCCCGTTGGCAAATGTATCAATATAGTATTTTTTCCCATACTGACATGCAAATAAAATTTTATCGACTTTGCCGTCCATTATCAATTTGAAAGGTTGCCTGTTTCCCCTGCAACGTTCCTGATACAAATCCAGTCCATGTGTTCTGGAAATAATTTTCATGTTGCTAAAATGCTTTTTACACATGACTGCACCGTAACATAACTGTGTATACCAAAAACTATAATAAATGAATTCCTTTTGCCCTTTTAAAATGGCTTTAAGGAAAAAATAATATTTTCTAGAAGTAATATAGAAAGTAATCGAATCCAGCAATCGGTAGTATATGTTCCTTTTTGTTTCAAAAATATTTATCACTTCACGCCAAAAATCCCGGTCAAATACTGCAAGTAATCCATATATCAAGTAATCCCGTCTTTTTCGATCAGAAGGATATCGAATGATCTTTATATCTTTATACTCACTTTCAAGCTCCTTATTCGCATAAAAAAACTCATCCGTTGCATGGGAAATAATTGTCAGATCAAATTTTTCTTTTAAAAATTCTATTTCGGGTCCAACAAAATTACATTCTCCCCCACCATATGGAAATGTAGCAGTTGCCAAAAATAACTTCCTTTTCTCGTTCATTAGATATGAATCTCTACCTCATCCCAATTATTCTTTGGTGCAATCACAATTTTCTTTTCTTGTGAACTTAAATAATAGCCCCACCAGCTAAATGAGCTATTAATCAAAATATTATGCTTACAATATGTCATTAACTGCATATCCCGAAAGCTTTTCTCTCCTATATTCCAGTCAATAAAGTACACATTATCCTGCGTACTTAATCCCAGGATGTCCAAATTTTTTTTGCACCATTCCGCTTCTTCCGAAAACACGAAAAAAACTGGTTCTTTCACATGAGCTTTCATATATGAGACCGCTTCTTTTATATATCCACTATCATATAACCGACCATTATCATACATATGATCGCTTCTTCTCACATGAATAGCAATGGATTCTGTTTGTTTTATTCGCTCAGCAATATCAACATTTTCTTTTTCTTCGAATTCCGGAAATTGAAATATTTTTTTTAACTGTACTTTATCTTTTAAAATATACTTATCAGACAAATGATTAAACTCATCAAAGTACTGAATCTCATTGCTTTCCCAATAACGCTCTCTATATTTGTCCTTCTTATGAAACCAAATCTGCGGCAAATAGGTTATGTACCAATGTATTTTTCTAAAAAATTCACTTTGAGTCCTTTGTAGTTCATCTGCTGTACGATACGACTTTTCTTTCCCTTTGAAAAAGCGTGTAACCGGACACTTGTAGGTTTCTATGAGCTGAAGAACTGCATATTTCCATGATTCCATATTTCTTGCATCTTCTAAATAATTTTCCGGATATAAAGAAACCATATCCTTTTCTTTAATTCCAAAAATTCGCTCTAACTCATATCCATTCCACACCTTATTCAGATGATATGAAGTAGTATCAATCCAACACTCTTCTTTGCTCTTTTCCCGTATATTCAGAAAAAAAGCATACTTAAACATTTGGGAGCCTAACCCGCCTAAAATCGCAACAACCTTCATAAACTTCTCATTTCACAAATACCGATTGAATCATTTTAATAACTAACATTTGCTCTTCCTCACTTATATATGGAGAAAATGGAATTCCGAAGGATTGTTTGCTATACCAAACAGCATTCTCAAATTTTTCCCCATAAGTTTCGTTTCCTTCAAACACCGGCAATAAATGCATCGGTGTAGGATAATACAAAATTGTCGGTATGCAATTCTCTTTTAGCGTTTCTAATATAGTGGTTCTTTGTTCTTCACTTTCTGCTACTACCACATACTGTGCATATGCAGAAATACATTCCTTATTAATCACCGGACATTTTAGATATTGTCCTAAATTTTCCGAATATGTGCGTGCGATCTTCTGTCTCTTTGCGATTTCTTCCTCTAATACATGAAGCTTTGGAAGAAGTACTGCCGCCTGTATCGCATCCAGTCTGGAATTGATTCCGATACGAACATTATCATACTTTGTCTTGCCTTTTCCATGCACCCGCAATGACCGAATGATTTTATCAATATTCTCATCATCCGTAAAAACTGCTCCCCCATCACCATAGCATCCTAACGGTTTTGATGGGAAGAATGAAGTGGCCGCAATCTCAGAACAGGAACAACATTTCGCTCCTCGATATGAAGCCCCCATTCCTTGTGCTGCATCCTCAATAAGCAATAACTGATATTTTTCAGCAATTTGCCTTAATCTGGAAAAATCTGCCGGATTCCCCAAAAAATCTACCGCTACAATGGCTCGTGGCCGAAGCTTTCCTTCTTCTATTACATAATTAATCTGTCTTTCTAAACTGTCCGGATCAATATTATAGGAATCCTTCTCAATATCACAAAAAACCGGGGTTGCACCTAGAAGACATGCCGGTTCGATAGAAGCAATAAAGGTCATATCAGGGCAAAAGACCACATCCCCCGCTCCTATTCCATAAGCCATATAAATCAACTGTAACGCAGCCGTTCCATCTGAACATGTTATAGCATATTTACGATTCACAAAATCTGCTAATTCTGTCTCAAATTGCTCAACCTTATCTCCCAGAATAAAGCCGGTACTATTAATTACATCATCTATGTTCTTATCAATGTCCTGTTTTAAATACTGATATTGTCTTTTTAAATCGATGAATTCCATATCCTGCTCCACTTAATCTGAAATACACTTAACGCCCATCTCTGACTGTTCATAAATCAAATGGCATTCCTCGCACTCAGCTTTACTATTTCTAAAATGTAATTTACATCCACACTTACAAACATACCCCACTATTTTAGATGGATTTCCAACAACTAATGCATAGTTCGGTACATTCTTTGTAACAACTGCTCCGGCCCCAACCAAAGCATACTCCCCAATTTCGTTTCCGCAAACAATAGTAGCATTTGCTCCAATTGAAGCTCCTCTTCGTATTTTAGTTGCCTTAAACTCATCTTTGCGTTCAATAAAGCTTCTTGGATTAATCACATTCGTAAATACGCAATTCGGTCCCAGGAAAACATCATCTTCACATTCTAACCCTTTATATAGGGCAACATTATTTTTTATCTTTACATTATCGCCAATGATTACTCCGTCTTCAACGAATACACCTTGTCCGATATTACAATGTTTTCCTATCTTTGCGCCATTCATAACGTTGCAAAATTGCCAAATCCGGGTTTCCTCTCCCACGATAGCCTCTTCACCTATAAGACTTGATGAATGTACCCAATACTTTTCCATTTCCGTTCCTCAAAATCTTCCAACAAAATCCATTGTGCTACATTCCTCAAGAGGTAATTTCACGCTTTGCCCGGTAGCTGCCGATTTGTAAATTGCCAGTACAAGCTCCAATGCCCTCTTTCCGGCTTCCGCATCCACGAATGGTTTTCTATCATTTCTAATTGCATCTATTACATCTGCATACAATTTTGTATGTCCAAATCCATATACATTTGGCGGAATCTCACTACATTCCTTTTTAATTACCTGCGGATCATCCAAATAGTCGGAGAAATTCCATTCCTCGATGATGTTAACTGCCTCACCGCCGGCTTTCACGGTTCCTTTTTCACCAAACAAATATAATGTTTCTTCCAAATTCTTTGGATAAATATCCGTAGTCCCTTCAACGATGCCATAACTTCCATTTTTAAAGCGGATAAGTGCAATTCCTAAATCTTCCGCTTCAATGTAATCATGCTTAAGCCGATCGGTCATTCCAACGACTTCAACTATTTCATCGCCCATTAACCATCTTAATAAGTCAATATCATGAATACACTGGTTCATAAGGGCTCCTCCATCCTGTTCCCAGGTGCCTCTCCATTTTGCCCTTGCATAATACTCGTAATCTCTTGCCCAGCGTATATGTGCAGTCCCATAAAGCATTTTTCCAAATCGTCGCATTTCAACTGCTTCATGGATTTTCTGTATTGATTTATTAAATCGATTCTGATGGCAGGCACATACCTTTACATTTTTTTCTTCTGCCTTTTTTATAATCGCATCCGCATCCTGTATGGATAGCGCAATGGGCTTCTCAATAATCAGATTACACCCATACTCTATACAATCTAATGCAATCTGTGCATGCTTTCCGCTTTCTGTTGCAATCGAAACCAGTTCCGGTTTCTCGGTCTTAAGCATTTCTATATAATCGGTATATTGGTGAACGGTCTCCGGAAGCTTAAATTTTAATACTTTATCTTCCATGTTATCTTTAACCAAATCACAGATTGCGACAATTTCTAAGTTGTTATTCTGCGCAGCAACAACATGATTGTTCGAAATTCTTCCACATCCAATTAGTGCATATTTCATATTTACTAAACCCTTTCGTCTCCATGAGGAAACATATTTTCTGATCCACGTCTATTTATTATTGTTGCAGGGATTCCGGCTACAGTCACATGATCCGGAACATCCTTATTTACAACGGCATTCGCCCCAATCGCCACATCATTTCCAATTACAATATTTCCATATATTTTTGCTCCCGGACCTATATAAACATTATCTCCAAAAACCGGAGGTTTTGATGAGATCCATTCTCCCTTTTCGTCCAAGGTTCCAAACTGTCCTACATTAACTCCTGCATGAATTCTGGCATTTGCGCCAAATTTACAATCCCCATTTATTACAATTGTTCCTGTATGGCATAAGCAAAGTCCCGGGCCAAATACATTTTGCTTTATTGTATATCCCAGCTTTAATCCTAAAACTTTCAGTCTATATTGGAGCCAGCATGTATATGTCTTTATAAAAAGGTTTTTTTGATTTTTACAGTTTAAAAAATATTCGGTTTTTCGTAATCTCTCTTCAAATCTCCATATTTCAGGGACAATTAAACTTTCTAATCTCCAAAATAAATTCGGTTTTTTTATCCCAAGAGCTCTCCGATCACACTCCACGTAAAAACGGTAATCTTCCTTACTCTGTATCATAAATTACACCTCTTCAATATACTTTCTAATGGGTTCAAGAGTAATTTCATTATCAATTGTTTTATATGCCATATTTCGAATATCCTGTGCCAATTGCATTCTCGTTTTTCCAATGCGCAACTGATCATAAAAGCAAACGACCTTTTCTATATCAATCATTGAACTGTCATTCGGGAATTGCACGCAATATTTTCCATCTGTATCGTCAAATGCATCTTCTCTTGCCCCCGAAATAACCGGAAGACCCTCAGCCAGGTATTCTCGTACCTTCAACGCACTTGATTTCGTAACACCATCTTTATAAAATCCTAATGCAGAAACGGCTATATCAGATACATCATATATCCTTTGTAGGCTTTCTCCGTATTGCGCTCCCATAAAGCATACATGTTCCTGTAGTTGCAGTTCATCAACAAGTTTTTCGTAATATTCTTTTTCCGGGCCCTCTCCGACTATACGCACAAGAATATCTCTTGTTCCGCCATTCTTATAGTAGAAAGACAGCCCCTGAAACAATCGCTCATATCCGTGATGTGGTTTTAAAACTGCGACCGCCAGAATATTCAGTTTGCTTTCGTCATACTCTACACATTCTTTTATAGTATTGACTTCACATACATTAATTCCATTTTTAACACAAATGGTTTCTATTCCAAATATCTTTTCATCTGACGAATATGTAACTATTCTATCAATATATTTATTAAGCCTTGTCCAATAGTTATAATAATCCTTTATGAGCATAACTCCCATTATGCTTTGTAAACTCTCTCTCCAAAATGGATAGGTTGGTATTTCGACTATTATCTTGCAGTTGGGATATTTTTCTTTAATGTACTTCAAAAAAATATAATGCTTTCTATCCCCACTTGCTCTTCGTATATAGATAAAATCAGGATCTATGATATCTTGATATGCTTTACTGTAATCCCACTTAATGCAAAAAAAGGGAAAAACCGCTAATGCGTTTTTAATCTTACTCTTCGTTGACATCTTAATATCAATTTCACTCATTGTATAATACTTTCTAAATGAAGTTAATTGCATATCAATTTTTTTAGAAACACCAACCGTATCCCTTGCATTAAAATGTATATAGTATCCCTTTTTCATTCTTGGTCTATCTTATTCTCCCTATCAATCTATTCAAAGCATACATTCCACAATATTCTACCCTTAGTTTTGTGGCAATCATTAAAAGGAATTCCATAAATCTAAGATTCCTATCCCCATTTGTGTTTTTAAACCACTTTTTAACTACTTTATCCAAATTTTGAATTTTTCTGATATTATGCACAGATAACCTTAATATCTCACGCAGTAAGGCCGTATTCCTTATATGTCTAGTTAATAAACAGCTTAATACTATCAACTGTTCATACAACATACCCCTTATCATCATCGCTTTGTCTCTGCATATTTCCATATCAGATGTTTTATCAATTAATAATTCGATATCCGCAAACGGAATCTTTTCTATACTCAATTCTGTAAAACTTTTCTTTCTAGAGGTAGAGTTTTCGTTGCAAAAATTCACATACAAATTCTCATTTATAAAGAACATTTGCTTGGCATACAAATTTACTTGTGCGACAAAAATCATGTCTTCAGTCAAACATCCAATTGGAAAATGTATGTTATTATCCTCTAGAAACGATTTCCTATAGACTCTATTCCATATTGCAGTTGTTCCATAATATATATAGTTCTGTCTTGCATCGTCTTTCGGGAAAGTGTGAAGTATCTTCTCTTCTTTATCAACGATCTCAAATCCACACATAACCACATCAAGCTCGTTGTTGCTATTTATTGCGTTAGAAAATTTCAACAAATAATCGTTTTTATAATAGTCATCACAATCCAAGAAGCAAATCCAGTCTCCGGTAGCATGAGTTATTCCCTGTTGCCTAGCCGAACTGATTCCGCTATTTCTTTCCAATTTTATCTGATGTACTTTTTCGTTCTTCGAAATTTTTTCTAAATACTCATTCGTTTTTTTCTCGGTGGTTCCATCGTTAACAAGTAGAATCTCATAATCATTATAATATTGCGAAAGTACTGATTGAATCGCTCGATCAATTAGCTCTGGTGGATTATTATATACCGGAATAATTACTGAGAATCGCATTCCTTACCCTCTTTATTGGATTCAATATTGCTTTCCTTCACTAAGCATATTGGTCTCTTCTTTACTTCCATATATATTCGCGCAAGATATTCTCCAATGATACCCAGCAAGGTTATTATTACACCGCCTAAAAACAGCATAATCAAAATGATTGTAGCACGCCCCGTGCTATTCTCCGGATGGATCAATACTGCGGCTGCTGTATATATCGCATAAATTGCCGCAGCCACTACAATCATCATTCCAACCCAGATTGCTGCACGAAGTGGTGTTGTTGCAAATGCTATAATACCGCTACTTGCATAATTAAACAGGTTCGTAAATGACCATTTAGATTTGCCTGCTACACGTTCTACATTCTGATATGGTAGCCATTTTGTCTTAAATCCGACCCATGCATAGATTCCTTTGGTAAATCGTTCTCTCTCTCCTAGAGAAACTACCGCATCGGCCATCTGCCTTGTCATCATTCGGTAATCGGTACTTCCCGGCTTTAAGTCAATGATGGTCATTCGGTTCATCACATGGTAAAACATGTTGGAAAAAAAGCTTTTTATTTTTGATTCTCCTTTTCGATTGGCACGTTGTGCTGCGCAGCTGTCGTAGCCTTCTTCTGTAATCGTTCGAATCATTTCCGGAAGAAGTGCAGGTGGATGCTGAAGATCGGCATCCATCAATACTACATAGTCTCCTGTACTTCTGGATAATCCCTCATAAATAGCCGGCTCTTTTCCAAAGTTTCTGGAAAACGAACTATATCGAATAATATCCTTCCCATACTCATTTTCCAACTTTTTTATTTCTTTTAATGTTCCGTCGTTACTTCCGTCATCAATGAAAAAGAAGCGACAATCAAAATCCGGAATTTCTTCTTCAAATACTTTTGTTACTGCATCATAAAAAAGCTTTATACATTTCTCCTCATTGTAACAAGGTACAACAACCTCAATAATCTTTTTCACAACGTTCTCCTTCGTATTTTACTGCTTCCAATTATCTCGATTGGCAGCCTCTTTCTTTCCAAACCAGCCAAGTATTGTTCCCCATCCATAGATCCATAAGGTTATCCAGCAGGCAACTATATGAAAAAGCCATGCTGTTATATCCGGTTTTCTACAAAATCCGACAATTGCCTGGAGTAATAATGGTATTATTGTAACACAACATAATGCAAATAGCACTATTTTTCCTTTTCCCAGCTTATTCCATGGATACTTGCGGCCTTTTGCATCGCTAAAATAGAGAAAATCCTTAATTCTACGATTTTGCTTTCTGCAAAAAGTCTTAACATCCGGGCAGAACAAATGAACAATGCCGGTTTTCACTTTCGCAACACGAAGTTCAGGATCTTTTAAAAAAAGTTCCCATAAGACATCGATATCGAATAGATAGTCCCCCTCAAAGTTTTCCTTCAGTTCCTTTGTTCTCATCAAAAAGCCATTAGCGCCAATGGTAGGAATCATATTCGCTTGGAACTTAATAGAAAGATAATCGCCACAGTCAATCTCTTCCCGCTCTACCTCTGTCCATTTTCCGGTGATTCTGCAATATCTGTCATAATTTCCGGTAAACATACATAAGGGATCATTCATCCCAATTAACGCACAATACCGATTGATTACCCCATCCTCTTTTCGATAGGTATATTCAATCGGTTCACTAGCCACAATCTTCTCATCTTCGAATGGTGCCATCATTCGGTTGAGCCAATCATTGTCCGGTATGATATTATCAGAATCCAAAAGCAGCACGACATCGCCCTCTGCTTGTTTTACCCCTACCGCTTTTCCCGCTTCTGCAGTGCGAAGCGGGTTTTCATATACGGATATTTTAATATCGCATTTCTTTTTATATTCCTCAAACTTTTCTAAAGTTCCGTCCGTAGAACCGCCATCTGCAAATATGAACTCCAGTTTTTCATGCGGATAGGATTGATTCATCACAGCTTCCATATACAAATCTATGGTTCTCATGCAATTGAAAGTCGGTGTCACAATTGAAATTGTCTTTGGTTCACTCATTTACTTATCCCCTTTGCCTCCAAAGTCTGCCAGATGCCCGAACACTTTTCCGGCTGCCCGGAAGATAAATTTTACATCCTCCCAGGATCGGATTCCGATGATTCGATGCCAGATAAATTCCGGATGAAAAGCAACCTTATATACAGACTGAACCGCCTCTTTGATCTTCTCTGACCCCATCGGTGTCTTCATGACCGGCATACGCTGATCATAATCCTCGTAATTTTCAGTTAATAGCCATCCATTTTCCTTACACTCCTGATATAACGGGGTTCCCGGATACGGAATAAGTACCGTTGCCTGGAGAGTATGTGCCCAGTTTTTCTTTAAGATTTTCTGTCCTAGGCATACCGTATTCTGCACCTGCTGTTCGTCTTCCCATGGATAACCGAACATGATCGTAATATGCGGAGACAATCCTGCCTTTTTCGCAAGGTTACAGCTTTCCACCATATCCTCGATCTTTTCGCATTTTTGAATACGATCCAATGTCTCCTGATTGGCAGATTCCAGTCCAAACAGAACGAATCGAAATCCTGCTGCCTTCATCAATTTATAATCTTCAAAGGTCAGTGCACAGAATCGCATATTGCAATCCATGATGACTTTCTTGTTATAGCCTCTTTCAATCATTCCCTTGCAGAAGGTTCGAAGCCACTCTCCGGTTGGGAATGCTCCTGAGTCATCCATAATCTCTTTCACGCCATACTTTTCAATGAGCATACCAACCTCATCCAGTAAGGATTCCGGTGTACGAACCAGATACTTTGGATAAAGGGTTGTCCAACTGCAGAAGGTGCATTTATGATGCCAGCAGTCTCTTGCCGCCATGGTATAGGTTCCCGGAAGCTTGGAATAATTTCCGTTTTTCTCACTATATAGCTTCCACTTCGTAAGATCACGGTCGATCATCGGAAGTTCATTCAAATCCTGATTTAATACAAACTTTCCGGTATTCTTCACTTCACCATTTTCGCGGTAGTAAATTCCTGCCTCCAAAGAAGCAGTATCCAAGACTCCGCTATGATCACACAGGTTCTCGCAGAGTCCTGCCAAAAGGAAATCATAATTTCCCCCTGTAAGGACATAATCCACCGGACAATTCTTCATGGTCTCATCCGGGCATGCAGTAACATGATCTCCAACCATCACAATGATTGTGTTCGGTTTTAATTGCTTCAGTTCCTTCACAATATCCCAGTGCATTTTCACAACCGGAGTCTTTGTCTCAATCATGACCAGATCAAAATCCTGCTTTGCATAGTATTCCTTGTACTGCGCATAGGTCCATTCCTCTGCAATGGCATCGTTCCACACTACATCAAAGCCTTTGGATTTAAGTAGTGTTGCTGCATAGGCCGGAACCATGGGATAAATATATGTCGGATTATTAAACCACTGAAACTGGCGATTCTGTCCTAAAAGAGGAACTCCTTTTCCTGTTTCAAGTGGTGGGTAGGTAATAGCTATTTTCATAAATTAACCTTTCTTTGTAACAAATGGGAATCTTACTAAAAATGGTAGATATTTGCGTATGAATAGAGATAAGCCATAGCACATCACTGTAATGATGATACTCCACAGGATCATCGCCACTAACGAACCTTTTATCCAATCACTTAGTCCGAATTGGCGCAAAACTACATAGCAAATCTCATTTATGTAAAAGTGAGTAGTCATAATAATAAGTGTTTCTTGTCCCAAAGCCTTTACTGGCCTCATAGCTTTTATATTACTTGCAAGTGTACATAAAACAAAACAACATAGGATTTCTCCGCATGCACTAACAATGGTAAGTGGCGCATTCCCAAATTCTGAATTTATAATATCAATTTTGTCATTGTATAAACTGACTATTGAAAATAAACTAAACATCACTCCCCAAATACCATATCTAGAAATTGTATATCTAAACTTACTTTTCGTCCACTCTAAGATGCGATGAATCACTTGATATCTACATAGTAAGTCGCCAAACTGATAAAAAAGCAGCCCTATCCACAATAATTGCAAAAGATATGGCAGAACCACTCTTGTTCCAATCATATAAAGAATTAGTCCGACCAAAATAATAAAAAAGGTTATCCATCCGTTTTCCAGCTTTTTTAGCACAAAAGAAACAACTTCTGTTTCATATAATACCAGCAAAAACCATATGGTTCCTATTGCATTATCAGCAATTACGATTCCAAATCCCCGACTAAATAGTGTTCGAAACAGCAAGTTCCAATCTCCACTATTTATACATACAAGCGCATTTGCAACTGAATATATTGCTGCCCAGATCATATAAGTCCATAACATACTTTTGCTTTTATGAATAATATACCTTTTTATTCCGATATCTTTATTGGAATCGTATTTACTTGCTTCAATGAAACCTGAGATAGAAAAAAAAAGCGGTATATGAAAAGAATAAATCCATTTTATTAGCCATGGCCAATCGGAACCAATATGTCCGATTACCACAAGTATAATAGCAAATCCTTTCAATATATCCAATGCCTGATTTCGTTCTTTCATTTCTCTTATCTTTACCTCAATAATTCTTTTGAAAGAAGTCCTCTCACAAAATTAATTCCATAGCCAATATGCGTTGCAAAAATCCCTGCCATAGAAATCCAAAATAAGCAAAATCCCTTACAGCTTCGTAAACTATAGGCTGCCAAAATAAAATAGAAGGTAAGAACTCCAATATACACATACCATAAAACCGGAACTATGATACACACAATTGGGCCTAAGAAAACACCCAAAGTAAATAAGGTTGGTATAAAATAAGCGAACCGAAGACTTGTCTGTGGCAACGTTTTTGCAAAATACCCTCTATGCTTTGCATAGTTGGTTGCCTGTTTTAGATGTCCTTTAAACATATATCTTCGGTGATGGTATACCAGCACTTCCGGATCATAAATAATCTTTTTCCCCAGATTAACAATATCCATGCACAACTTGGTATCTTCCCCCGGATAAAACGTAGAATCAAATCCGTGTACCGCTTCGAATACCGCTCTCTTTACAATCAGATTCACGCTTGGAATATCATCATCTTCCTTTTTCTTTCCGGGCAAATACCGATATGTATATCCTCCGCTGCACAGGAAGCTTTCATAAACTTTTCCGCTTGCCTGCTGCATCAGGGAGTCATTTGGTGCCGTAACTGCCGGTCCTCCGACAGCTCCGACTTCATCCCTTTGAAGTTCAAGCATCGCATTCTTCAGCCAATCTTTTCTAGGCCATGCATCATCATCCGTAAAGGCAAAAATTTCACCTGTTGCATACTCTAATGCAAGATCTCTCTTCTCTGCGGGTCCTACTTTTCCACTTGGGATAATTCTTACATTCTCGTATGGAAATATCTCATCTGTTGGTTCATCCGGAAAAATAAGGACTTCGAAGTCAGGATAATCCAACTCCATATGATGTGGAATTGCTTCTCGCACATAATCATTTATTTCTTTGACCGGTATAATAATGGAAACTTTCATCAACCTGTAATCTCACCCATAAACAAGATAGAATATATTCTAACTTTTCTAAATAATTTATCTAGTACTATACATAATTCTACAATAATCCAAGAAAGAAGGAACATCATAATCGAGAAAAAAAACCTACTAATCAAATCTCCGTCTCTCATTTCCACATAAAACGGAAGATTTGATACGCATTTTCTCATGATGCTTTCTGTAAATAACATGGAAATCGGGTAAATTGCCATCGTGTTCTTTCCAAAAGAAGTCAGATGCTTTGCCATCCATGTATTTTTTACTATTAGCGGAATGATATTGTAATATACAAAAGCAACACAAAGTATTGCAACAATTAAAAAACCTGCTACATAGTGTAATTTGTTCCATTCAAATAGATTAAAGCGATAAGATATTCCACCTGTTACAACAGATAAAATAATCCCAACCCAATAAATATATTTTCCTTTTTGTAAGTATTGCTTTATATTCTTTTCGTACTTTGCAAGCCAATACCCCACAACCAAAAAAGGATATAGCCATTTCGTATAATGCATTCCTAAAATATTGTCTGGACAGAAAAGTATCAGAACATATGGTATAATTCCAAAAACTTTGCAATATTTATCACTCAAAAAAATACCTGCTATAAGCATTACATACATAATAAAAAGTGATAAAAAAAACCATACTGTACCAGCCTGTATTATAATAAACCGCATAAGATAGAACAGGTTTTTAATAGTCCAGTCACCACCAACAATCCATTTTACAGCTATGGAAAGCAAAGACCATGAACAATATGGAATCAATAAATGTATCGCCTTATTCTTCACGAATTCCCCTACGCTACTTTTTCTTTCATATGACAAATAGAATAAGTATCCACTTATAAGAAAAAAAGCCGGTATATTAATCGCGTCTATCACATAGTGAATCGTATATTCCATGGGAAGAACATGTGATAAAATAATAAATAAAATTGCTATGCCACGCAATATATCAATATTTTGATTTCTTTGTTTCATAAACTCATTCTTCAATTATTCTTTACCTAAATTCTCAGACCACTCCATCCTTACGGAAGATTTGCCAAAATACTCTGCTACTGCCACATTTACCCAGTCTTCTGCATCAGATGTGATATTTGGGCACATTAGTATCATTTCATTGTTATTTAAAGATTGATCTGCATATATTACAACATCATCTTCTTCTGACTTTTCAATTTCTCTAAACACCTTTTTCCATCCGTTAGAATATTCTCTTACCTCATTCATCCCGGATATCGTCGAATAATATGGGTTGCCTGCATATCCTTCAATGCCCAGCACAAGTAAAGCTAATATAATAGCTGCTCCTACACTTGTTTTTCTGAAATGCTTTTTGGAAATCAATGTTTGCTTATGGTGCTGTAACCATCCTCCAAGATAAAAAACAGACATTACTATTCCCAGCAGAAGGAACGCCACACCTATAAAGTATTGCCTATTTGGAATATACACCATCCCATATCCAAAAACCAATGGAAAGATTTCTATATATGTACATAACCCTGTCATAACAAACCCATATAGTGGATGAATTGTACAAGAATTCTTTTTTAGCAGTTTCATTCCAATGAAAAACACAATTAATAAGCCGATAATTACAATAGGATGAAAAAATAAACCCTTAACAATTTTAGCAGAAGCAATGATTGCATCCCCGAAAGCTTTTATGATGTTCATATCGCTTCCCATCTCATCCCTTCGAGCATAGTTCCCCGGAGCCAATGCACTAGAAAGTCCTCCGCAAATCATAACCAGTAGAGGTAAAAATTTCCTAATTTTCAGCTTTTTTTTCTTAAGAATGTCTATTCCTCCTAAGAAAAGATAAACACATCCCGGGAATACCGCTGCTTGAAAACTCGTGCAAGATATGAAGCCTACTACTGCAAGGCATATGCCTAAGGCTTTATTTTCCTTTTCCCAGAACAAAATAGCCAGAGTTGCTGTGCATACACACAATGTCACTGACCACATATAGGAAGAACCAACAAACCAATAGAATATCTCATTATATACTCTTGTATTTAAAAATAAAAATAATGCTCCCACAGATATACAAAAAGCATCTTCTTTACACACTTGGAATAAGCTATGCAGAAATACTACACAAAACGCAAGAAAAGCTGCTACAAAACATAGGAAAAAAACAATTAATTCTATTCCAATGCTAATACTACATGCATTACCTATATTTAATGGATTAAGCAGATATTCTACAAAAATATAGAACCATGATCCGGACCAAAAGAACCAATAATTGATGGATTTCTTTATTGCCTCAAAAAAAATATTATTTCCTGTGGCTAACATAGTAAAATCATCTGCACATGGCAATGAATAACTAATAGAAATACAAAAAGGTAAAACAATAACCAGCAATACCAAACATGAAATCAAAATCTTCTTATTTTTCATCCTATGTTTTCTCCCACAAATTTATTTTTCCTCAATAATCTGTATATCCGGAAATCTAACACTTCCCCAGTACTTCCGTATCCAGCGGGAACGCTCTTCTCTCAAGTGAAGATTCTCTGTAATTGAGAAAGGAATCAGCACCGGGGCCTCATCTCTCATTTCGGATCTGCTTGTCCGGTCAATCAGGTTAAGTGAGATCACCATTACATAATTTCCCTCTGTAAGCATGCTTGGGTCAAAGCATCCCGTTATGGAATGATTACCGGCCTCCACAGCCTTCTGAAGGATTGTCGTCTCTCCCATTCCAACATTCGTTGAATCAGCCTGGCGAATAGCAATTCGAAAGTGCAAATTATCCCGCCTTACCTGCCCAGTCCATTCTACTTTGAATTTGATCAGCTCATCGGAGGAAAAAGCGGCGCTATCATGCAGAAAATCAAAGGAGTGAATGTACTCCAGATTTCCAAGATTATCCCGCCTTGCCATTCCGTCGAACTCATAGTGGGTCTGCGTATAGTCTCCCATATTGTGATTGCTATAGATTTCAATTGCCTTCTCCGGGGTGCCATCATAGATCAGATGCCCCTTGTCCAATACGATACAACGATTACACAAAGTTCGGATGGTAGTCATATTGTGACTTACATATAGTACAGTCCGGCCTTCTCCCTCAGCAGCTTCTTCCATTCTTCCAAGACATTTCTTTTGGAATGCCATGTCTCCTACTGCAAGAACCTCATCCATGATCAGAATATCGGAATCCAGATGAGAAGCAACCGAGAATGCCAGCTTTACATACATTCCGGAGGAATATCTTTTTACCGGAGTGTCAATGAACTGACGGCATTCGGAAAATTCAATAATGGACTCCATCTTCGCATCTACTTCTTTGCGGGACATTCCAAGAATGGCTCCATTCATATATACATTTTCTCTTCCTGTCAGTTCCCCATGGAATCCCGTTCCAACCTCCAGCATGGATGCAATCCTTCCATTGATCCAGATATCTCCTTCTGTCGGAGCGGTTACTCTTGATAAAATCTTAAGGAGCGTGGATTTACCGGCTCCATTTGTTCCGATAATTCCCAGTGCCTCTCCTTTTTTTACTTCCAGATTAATTCCATCCAGCGCCCAGAAGGTCTCATTTCTTTCTCCGTAGCTTTGGTCAATGCGAAGATTCGGATCTTCTTTTCCCTGCTTTCTTGCCCACCAGCTTTGCAGCTCTCCACGGAGTGTCGCTCCTCCAATTGCTCCAAGATGATATTGCTTTTTTAAGTTTTCAATCTTTATTGCTGTATCAGACATACTGTTCTATCCTTCTAAACTGTATCCATAAAGGTTTTCTCAATTCTGCTGAAGAGAACCACACCGATTACCAACACCAGAATTGTTACAAGCCAACTGATTCCCCAGTATCCAAGGGGAAATGTCCCGCTTCCGATAATTGCATATCTCCATACCGTAATCATTGGTGCAAGAGGATTCAGCATATAGATTCCATATAATTTTTCCGGAATCTGGCTCGTGGTATATACCACAGGGCTTGCATACATCCAAAGCTGAACACCAAAGGTTACCAATACCGCAAGATCCCGATATTTGGTAGTTAAAGCCGCAATGATAATACCAAATCCCAGACCGATTAAGGCTGTCTGCAGCATCACCACCGGTGCCAGAAGAACATGCCAATCTGTTCCAAAGCTTGTTCCGGTTATTGCATATCCAACCATAATCAGTACAAGCATTGCAATCTGGATTAACAGGTCAAATATTCCTGTAAGCACTGCCGAAATCGGCATAACCAGTCTTGGAAAATACACCTTGCCTAATATTCCTGCATTTGTTACAAAGGTGTTTGAGGTGGTTGTGATACACGCTGCAAAATAAGCCCACAACGCATTGCTGCACAGATAAAATACAAACTGTGGCGATCCGTCCGTAGAAAGCCCTGCAATATTACCAAATACAAGTGCATATAGCGTAACTGTTAATAGAGGATTAATGATCACCCATAATGGACCTAGTATCGTCTGCTTATATCTTGTACTGAAATTTCGCTTCACAAATAGGAATATCAGATCCTTATATTGGTATAGTTCCTTTAAATCCACATCAAACCAGCCGGTTTTGGATTTAATATGTGTTGTGTATTGTTCCATTTGCTACTCTTGTCCTTCCAAATCCACTCTAATTAAATATAATATCTGATGATTCGTCAATATTTTGAATAATATCATAATCATATACATATACGACATATCCCTGCAATTCAAAAACCTCTATCGGATCTCCAAACCAGCCTTGCAGATACTCGCCGTTTATCCCGTTTTCATAACTATTAAGCATTAAAAAAGTAGGTTCATTCGACGTCTGATAATTTTCGTAATCTACAAGCCACGGAAAAATTTCTATCTTATTTTGCTCGATTACAAGCGCGTTAATGTTCAATTCAAAATCAGAATATACATCATATTTATAAGAATTCCAATAAGAAGCATATCCTTTATAGAGTCCGTGTTCTTCTAATCCTTTTACCAACTCTTTATTTGTATTGTAACTTTCTATCCACCCAATTCCGGAAACAAGGATTCTTCCGCACATGGCTGCTGTAACAACAGCCATTCCCATAGTGAACACGAAAGTTCTAAAATCATTTCTTTTAATAAAGTATTCCCCAATATATCTGGCTGACATAACGAGGCATAAATAGATGGATGTAATCAAATATCTTCCTGTAGTATATCCACACCATACCATCATTAAGATAATAATCAGATTATGTACACATGTAAATACAATAAAATACTGTACTGTTCTCTTTTCCTCTTTGAATTTTAGAATTTGCAAAAAAGGAAATACAAAAACCAGTAAAATAGCACAAAGAAGGCAAATCATATTCTCTATGCCTTGTATCGAAAATAATTCTGTGGACGCAACATAACCAAAATCCACAAAAATGCTAAGCATTCCATTCACAAAATTATCCCAGCATTGTAATGCGTCATTCGGAAATCTCATAAATGTACTAACACCTGCACCTAAGAGTTTTTGTTTGCTCAGTCGCATATAAATAAACAGTCCTATTCCTGAGCTAATCGTAATTAAACCCACACGATATACGAGTTTTTTCAATTCTCCGGAGCATTTCTTAATAGAATCTACATTCTTATTCTCAATAAAAAAGATTATCATTTCTGTTCCGATAATTGCACAGGATATCTCTGCAAGGAATCGGATACTTCCCATGCATAAAAGAACTAACAAAATCAAAATATAACCGGAATAAAGTACCTTTTTCCTTTTCCTACATTCATTCAATTTTATCATCCATGCACAGCTTAATAAAATCCATGCAATAGAGAGCACATATACCCCTTCATACAGAATACAGTCTGCCGCACTATTAATAAATTCTCCGATTGCATCTCCCCCTGTCATTCCATGGACATACACAAAGCAGAATGGTATTGCAATCACCCATGCATGGGAATTGAATACTTTTTTAAAGAAATACTGCATGATACAACACGATGTAGCAAGTGCGAGTACCGTCGCAAGCATTCGTAACAATGCTTGATTTTTTACAATTTTGCAAAATGGTAAGACAAAAAGATTTACACCTAATGTCCAAAATTCGCCATTTACATAACACCATGAATCCGGAATGAATTGCTTATTATTTATCTGGCACTTTGCAAGCATGGTTGCCGTTGCAGTATCTGAATGTATGGTAGATATCCCATATGTCATAATGGAATATAACATAACAAGTATCGCGCCATAGCATATTATCTTTAATGCTTTATCTGTCTTTTTCAAAGAATGTCCCTCTATACTAATACATAATACTATTTTACAAACGTGAACATATTATAATTTGCAGAATCCTCATCATCATGTGCACCTATCATAAACTGTGCGTAACATAATATAACAGTATCAAAATCATTATCTAAAATATATTTTTCCAGATTAAACTGTTCGTCAACATCTCTTAATACCACATAGTCCATTTCTGAGATACCTAAAGATAAAAAAGGTTCCGTTGTCTGATCGTATGAATCACCAACCAAAAGGACTTTTCCGTAAGCTATATCTTCATTATGACATTCCCTTTGCATATAAGAATAATGCCAGCTTGGCGAATCATATACATTAGCGTTTAAATCATATATGGTTTCATCTATAAAATCTTCAAATGCTCCTGCCTCATTCCCATCTGCCGTTGCAAATAAATAGTGTGTTTCATTCTTAGGCTTTATTTCCGTATAATCATCTAAACCAACATATGCCTGAGACACCTTTCGCCCCTGCTCCCCAAGCCAACAGCTTTCCCTGGTAATCATTTCAAAGTTAGATTCATCGTATATTGAAGTATCTATAGAATAACCACAGTTCTCGTTCAATCCTTCTGCAATTTGTTTTGCTGCCCATAATCCACTCCTGGTTGTCCAATGATGGTCTGTCCGATAAAACATTTCGCGAACATTCATATGGTCTTCCAAAATATTATCTCTCAAATCAATAACAAAAACTCCCTCATTCGATAGACGTTCCATCAATAATGTTGCATTTGCATTTCCATATGTTTCTGTTCCGAATTGCTCCGTAAACCACTCGTCATCTGTGTATTTGACTGGTTTATTAACATACACAAGATTGATCCCCGCCTTATCCAGACTGTTCTTTAGTGCCATTACCTGCTGATATTCATAATCTGTTGAGGTTTTTGGATAAGCAGATACAATATAGTTATCATCTGTAATGTACATCCCAAGATCACTATAGTATCCGTTCATTTTTAAAATCTTAGCCATACTGCCATTTATATCAATAAAGTTCTGCTTCTGCCATAAGTCAAAATTGTAATCGTATCGCCACGATTTTATAAAGAAAAAACTAATCATTAATATAAAAAGAACAGCAGCAACTCTTTCTGCCCAGCTTACATTTCGCATAATTACTTTATCCATTCCACTAAAAATTTGCATACATAAAAGGGTTATTTGCTCCTGCAACGACAAAAGAAATGGCCCAGAGGAAACCCGCACCCAGACAAATCATATGTACCGTTTGCCATACTTCATATATAACCCTTTTTTTCACAATTCTTTTTTCAATAAAAGGTACAATTGGAAAACAAAATATAATGGCAGCTAAAATAAATATACCATAATCTCTTAACAAAAAAGAACATCTCGCATCCGCAAGACTATTTGAACTATACATAAGCATACTCTTTATATATCCTATAGCTTGCGTTATACTTTGCGAGCGAAAAATAACAAATTGAAAATTGATAAACAAAATCGTTCCTACTCTATATATGAATTTCATGATCATATTTTTGAATTTAAGTGGGTATCCGGATATTTTTTCGAATGCTATAACAACAAAATAGCCAATTCCCCATGCAATAAAATTTGCGGTTGCACCATGCCATATTCCGGTAAGCAGCCATACGACAAATAAGTTCAACAGCACTCTTCTTTTATTCACTCTTGAACCGCCCATTGGAATATATATGTAATCTCTGAACCATGCTCCTAAAGTAATATGCCACTTTCTCCAGAATTCAGATACCGACTGCGTCATAAAAGGATACTCAAAATTCTCCGGGCACTCATATCCGAACATTCTTGTTAATCCGATTGCCATATCGGAATATCCTGCGAAATCAAAGAACAATTGTAGTGAAAAGCAAATTGACCCAAGCCACACTAAACGAAAAGAAATATCTGCGTTCGCGGTTGAAAAAACTTCATTTACAATATTAGCTAAAACATCTGCAATCAGCACCTTTTTGCAAAATCCTCGAATAAACCGATATGTTCCTTCCGCAAAAGAATTAAACATTTGCTTCTTTTCTCGCACAACAGACTCTATCGGCTTCATATTTTCATATCTTGAAAGCGGTCCTGATTGAATTTGTGCAAAAAAACATAAGAAAAAAATATCATGAATAGGGCTGTTGTTAAGCGCAACCTTCTCTCCATAAACATCACATAAATATGAAATTGCTTTAAATGTAAAAAAAGAAATTCCAATAAAGGAGCTGATTCTGCAATCAAAATATTTAAAATAAGTTAGTAAGCCTATATTATAAATTATTCCGGCAAAAAGCAAAAATTTTTTTAATCCAATTTGCTTTTTTATGAAATAAATAAAGCGTCCACATAGTACATTTACAATAATAGAAATAACAAACAAAATCAAAAACTCTCGTGCTGCAATTGCATAAAAAATTAAACTTAATACTACTAATGCTATTTCTCTTAATTCTTCCCTTATTACATTGTACACTAACAACGCAATCGGCAAAAATCCGAACAAAAAGGAAATACTTGTAAATGACATCTTCTATTTTAATCCCTTCTTTATCATCTTTATCATATAGTCAATCATCTCATCCGTCATCCCCGGATATACCCCAATCCAAAAGCTGTCTCTCATGATGCGATCTGTATTCTCCAAAGATCCAACCACACGGTATCCCTGCCCGGATTTTCGCATTTGGTCGAAGCATGGATGCTTGGTCAGATTGCCGGCAAAAAGCATTCTCGTCTGAATTCCGCTCGCCTCTAAGAACTGTACCAGCTCATTTCTGCTCGTTCCTTCCTTGCAGGTAATTAAGAATCCAAACCAGCTTGGGTTCGCATTTTCACAGGCCACCGGAAGAATCAGCTTATCCTGTGTATCCTGTAACCCTTCATACAGGCGATTAAAATTGTGTATTCTTCGTTTCACAAAATCAGGGAATTTCTTAATCTGCGCACATCCGACTGCTGCCTGCATATCGGTGGCTTTCAGATTATACCCAAAGTGTGAATACACATACTTGTGATCATATCCCTTTGGCAACTCTCCATACTGCCCATCATACCTATGCCCGCACAGATTATCCTGTCCGGAAGCACATACACAGTCTCTTCCCCAATCTCTCATGGAGCGGACAATCTTGTTCAGTAATGGGTTATTCGTATATACCGCGCCTCCTTCGCCCATTGTCATATGATGAGGCGGATAAAAACTGGATGTTCCGATATCTCCGATCGTTCCTGTTAACTTCTGTTCTCCGTTTATTGTATATACAGAGCCTAACGCATCACAATTATCCTCAATGAGCCACAGATGGTGCTTATCGCAAAAGGCTTTTACTGCTGCAAGGTCAAATGGGTTGCCCAAAGTATGTGCAGCCATAACCACCTTGGTCTTTTCGGATAGCGCGGCTTCCAGCATGTTCACATCCATATTGTACTGCGGAATCGTCACATCAATGAATACCGGAACAACTCCATACTGAATAGCCGGTGTGACCGTTGTCGGAAATCCTGCTGCAACCGTAATCATTTCATCTCCGGGTTTCACCTGGCGCTCTCCAAGTAGCGGAGAAGTAAGTGCCATAAATGCACATAAATTCGCAGAGGAGCCTGAGTTTACCAAGGAACAGTATCTCACACCGAGATATTTTGCGAATTCCCGCTCAAACTCCACCGTGTATCTTCCTGCAGTAAGCCAGAATTCCAAAGAACTGTCCACCAGATTGACCATCTCATCATGGTCATATACACGGGAAGCATATGGAATACGGTCGCCTTCCTTATATTCTTTTTTTGCATGATATTTATCGCAGTACTCTGCTACTGCCGCAAGGATTTCTTCCCTTGCCTGACTCTCTGTCTTATTCTCAAACATTCTCTTTTACCCACTCTATGGTTCTATTTATTCCATCCTCAAAGGTTACCTTCGGCACAAAACCGGTATCCTCTGTCAGTTGCGAGATATCCGCCTCTAAATGCATGACCTGTTTTTCTGAATATGGGATTGCTCCAAATTCCGGAGTAACCTTTGGATTTGCAGTATTGCATATATCGGTAACAAACTCCCGGAGAGTTCTTGTTCTCCCACTTCCAAGGACATAGGTCTTCCCATCCATGCCAGCCTGCCCCATACGGTATAACGCTTCTCCGGCATCCTCACTATACAGATAATCCCACACCTGTTCTCCCTTTGTAAAGCGTGGATTTTCGCCCTTTAAGCTTGTACGAATTGCATAGGATACCAGAGAATTTTCTCCATCACAGGGTCCGTATACGCTTAAGATTCTTCCCCAGACATGCCGCATTCCCAGCTTTTGACATTCGATTCTCGTCATGTTTCCCGCACACAGCTTTGCCATTCCATAGCCATTCTCAGGCTTACATGGCATATCCGGTGTAATGACACCTTCCACCCGTCCATATTCCGCCTGGGACCCTGCTCCTACGAACACCTCGCATCCCAGCCTTTTGGCAAGATGAACCGCATCAATCGCATATGAAATATTCTTCGCTTGAAGTGCCATGTCATTTCTTGCATCAGTTCCAAAGGTTCCCTGCCATGCAAGAAAATAGAATGCATCTATTTGAGGAAGTGATTTTTCCGAAAAATCCTTCATATCTTCCATTCCACAGCATACCATATGAATGTTCTTTGTCTGTGAAATTACATTCTTGCGTTTTGAATCCGGCCGAAGAAAAACATAGCATTCGATTCCATGGGCCATACAGCTTTGAATCAGGCCATGTCCTACTGTACCGGTAGCACCGATGATTGCAACTCTCTTCATCTTTCTACTCTTATATCCTTCCCATTGCTTGCTCCATTCATGATATCATCCATCATATGAGTATATCCATCATATGAAAATGCTACATCGAATAGTTTTGGATATTTTTTTATCATGTACGTAATTATCCCCTGTTCAGAAGATAATAGTTTGTGCTTCATGAATTCCATAACAGTATCATCGAAACACTTTGTGAATTGGATAATGCTCTCCTTGTCCCCTCCAAATGCTGCTGCAGCCATTTGGTCCGGTATAAAGCAATACGCGATATTCTCTCGTGTCCACAGAAATTTCTGTCTTAGTGCACTCCATCTTGGTGCATGCAATGAAACACGTATTCCTTGTGGCCTATACATGATATTGCCATCCCATTTTTCCCAGAGCATATTATAGCATTCCTGAAAGCATCCTGCATCCATCCAATAATAGTATTCTGTATGATAGGGATTCCGTTTTACTGCCTCTTTCATAAACGTTATTTTTGCAAAATTTAAAATCGTATAAGTTGCAATTTCTCTTGGGGTAGGTTTATTCTGCACGATACAGCTTGTTCTTCTTGAGATTCTGGGATAATGTATTTTTTGTCTGAAAAAGAGTTTTTTTTGCATTCTGTCAAATATTTTTTCATATTCTTCGAGATTATCATACTTTTCCAGCTCTGAGAATTTCATCTCAACGATACATATTTTCCTGTCTAATTCCTTCTCCGTAAGATACTTCGCACATTCTGCATCGCAAAAACAAATGATGTTCTCAAACAGATCCGCCATTGTAATCAGGCTTTTCACGTAATACTCATAATAGGTCGACCGTGATGTTCCCTTTACATGGTTCAATTTATCAATTCCCATGTTAAAAAGCATGGTCACAATTGTTATTTTGTCAAAGGTTTCCTTTTCTTTTTGCAACACGAACACTTATCTCCTAAAAAACATCACAACCACTTTTACCATTTGTAAAATAGAGCGAATTCCAAATGGTTGTTTTTTCCATGGATCCTCCACCATATCCGGACGTTCCAGATAGAATACTTCCGGATACTTAAAATCCTTCGGGCATTTATAATCCCATGTGCTTTGTGTCTTCAATTTATTGATTCGATTTCCCGGCCATTTAATCTCTGCGTCCTTTTTTACCGAAGAAGATCTTAGCATATAAGACATATGAAGGTAAAAATCTTCTGACCAATACGTACGAAATCCATTTTCAGGTACTATATAGACACCATTTCCATCATAATATCCATCTGTTGTATCGTTGTCCCCGCCACAGGTAACTCCCGGAATATGCATTGATACCAATCGAAGCTCCATAGCACCGGTCTTTCCATCAAATGTATACAATTCTTTCTTGGGATCCCGATAATGATACACATCACCGGCACTCGCAATAAACGGAAAAATACCACACTCCACATTCTCGGTCTCTATGGCCTGACGCATATGCTCCATTTCTTCCCTGTAGTGTATTTCATCTCCGTCTACTACTAAAAAGTAATCTGTTTGTGTACGCTCTACCTGTTCTCTTCGAAGACGTACAAATTCTTCTCTGCAGACAGTACCTTTTTCCTCAAAGATGACCTTATCCCGATAGTTTTTTTGAATTTCTTTGATGATCTCTACTGTCTGATCAGTAGATCCTGTATCATAGATCAGCAATTGATCCATAAAGTCAATGACCGACATAATCGAAAACCATATCCACTTTTCTTCGTTTCGCACAATGATATGTGCGGTTATTGTTTTATGCATCCCTACTCCTCTTTCATTGCTTCAACAATTCGATCTGCAACTATTTCCCATGTATAATTTTTTTTGTAAAATTCAAAGTTATCCTTCACATTTTGTTGATAGCTTTCTTCTGTCAAAAGCTCATACATGTATCCTGCCAATTCGTTTGGATCATTTTTTTGTAACAAGCGACCGGTCTTTCCATCCTCAACCAGATATGGCATCTCAAATGCATTTCTTGCAATTACAGGCAGTCCATATAACAATGCTTCTACAAACACAATTCCATATGCCTCAAAAAAGGAAGGCAGACAGAATACATCACACATATTGTAATAATGGATTACGGTGTCACGATCCGCCATTCCGACAAAGTGAACGCCTTCTATGGGTTCTTTGCTTTCATATCCGCCAAGCACATACAACTGCGCCTCCGGCATTTTCTTCTTTAGGATGGAAAATGCTTCAAGCACCAAAAATCCGCCTTTTCGTTCAAAGTCTTTCCCTACAAACAGAAGCTTTGTATGGGTCTTTTCCACTTTTTCAAGCTGAAACTTGCAGTTCGATCCGGCTCCGGCATATACGACTTCACAGGGAACCTTCTCGACATTCACCAAGTAGTCATGCAGCCATTGACTCATGGTAAAAATGCCTCTAATATTTGAAAAGGTCTCTAACTGTCTTTTGTTCCATTCCAAAAGACACTTTTCATCCATCCATTCAAAGGTACTAACAGAGAACTCTTTCGGATAATTTTCTTTGAAATGTATCAGACTTCCTACTGATAAATCAATATATACCCAGGAATTCTTTTCTTTTTTCTTTATATCCGGTCCATATAAATACAGATTATTGCAATCTTGAATTCTAAGTCTCTTACATTTTTTATCTTCAATCCTGCCTCGCAATCCCCGATAATCACCACGATAAATCGTCTTTGAGGCAACTCGGTCAGCCACCCATTCGATATGATTGAGTCCAACATCCAAGTTTGTTACTTTCGCTTTTCTTTTCAATGCTTGCAATAATGCATAGGTTGTACCGCTCCAGTTTGCCTGCTGATTTCCTTTTTCATATGAGGTTAAGTAGTTTATTTCAAATCCACTCATAGCAGCTTTCCTATTTCAAATTTGATTCCATCTTTTAATGCAAACAGGCACCTTCGAATCGGATGAGGATATGGATTCTTTACGGTCTCCCGGTAAATCCTGCAAATGTTTGCCATCTGTTCTTCTACAGAATACCTTCTAAGGAAAATGCGGTAAGACTGTTCACCATAATCTTCCCTCAGCTTAGCATTGGATTCCAGCGTTTTCATTGCTTTTGCATATGCTTCGACAGTTTTTGCCACAAAACCATTTCCGTCAATGATTTCCAGATGTCCGTTAAAATCCTCGGACGGATGTGTAATAACAGGAAGCCTCATGGAAAGAGCCTCCGCAATTGCACAGGAATTTAATTCCCCATCCTTTCTTCCATGGGCATATACATCCAGCGATGCCAAAAAGCTGTATACTTCATCCGTAGATGAGGTATGATCGATAAAGTAACAGTTCTTAAGACCTAACTTCTTAGCCTGTTCCCGGTACAGACTGCTTCCTCCGCAAATAACAAAAGCGTTCCTGTCATTTTCAACCTCTTTGTAAGCCAGAAGCGGAATCTCTGAAAAAATCCCATCACAGTCTCTCTGATGCATCCCGAATAAAAATGTATCCCGGGATAAACCGAATTCCTCTCGGATATCGGTAAACTCAAACGTTGGAATTTCCATTGGATGAGAGATATCAACGGTACGTTTTGCATCTCCTCCACGCTTGATCCACAGCTTCTTGCTAAACCGGGAGATATGCATGACTCTGGCAATATTGTACTGGTTATAGGCAGCTCCCACATAATGAAGCGAATCAATGATCGGTATATTCTTGATTTTGCAGAACGGATACTCCCTTGGTCCGCTTCTTGCCGTTTGAATCAGATCATAATCCTTGGAGAACACCTCAAAAAAATTATTCTTTCCCCAATTTACCATCCTGCCTTTATAGTCCAAAAACTCCTTTTCCACCGCAAACTCAATCAGGTGAACTCCTGCATTAGACAGTTTTTCATAATTCTGCGCATCTGCAAGGGCATTCTCGCTTTTTGAATAATAAAAATCCACTTCAAATTCATCCTTTGGAAGAAGCGCAGAAACCGTCTGCATAAATTTTTCGGTTCCACCCGTTCCCAGTCCTGCTCTTTTTATAAATGCAATTTTCGTCTTCTTCAATTCATTCACTACCGGCTTTACAATTTCGTCCCATTCAAATTTTTTCCTTGCGTACTCCTGCGCATCCAGACAACACTTCTCACAAACAGAAGCCTCTCGATTGCATGCTTGGCTTAGCTTCTCTGCTACAAGATCGCAGATATGAGAAATCGATACTTCCGAAGAATCATGTATCGCATCCTTCCAGGCATAATAACATCCATACTTCCCGAATGAAGTAATATCTTCAATCGAATCAACCTTTGTGCTTACGATATAGCACCCCTTTTTCATTGCTTCCGCAAGTACAATTCCAAAGCTCTCCCATCTCGATGTCAGAAGAAAGATCTTCGCCTTGGCATATTCCTGTTCCAGTTGATTTCGGTCTGCCATCTCTCCAACAATTTCTATCTTTTCTTTCATATATGGATAAGCCTGAAAAAACTTGTCCATATATGCATAGAAACCCTGTTCAATGGGTCCAACTACACTAAGCCTCCAGTCCTTCCTTCCTTTATTAACAAATCTTCGAAATCCCTCAAAAGCTACATTTGTTGCTTTTTGATAGGCTCCGATTCTTCCAACAGTTAATATTATGTTCTCTTTGTTCTTCCACTGACATATTTCTTTATTTTCTTCATAGGTTCCGTCCGGAACATATAGTACTTTTCTATGCCATTTCTCAGAGAGTAATGCTGCTACTTCTTCAATTTCGGCACTTACCAGATCGCATCTTTTTAGGGTTCTAAGCTGCCATTTTTTCTGTTTAAAGTGCACCATATCATAATTGGTGTCAAGCTTTAAATATACCTTGCCCTGTGGATTGAGCAGCTTATATCCAAATATCCACCAGCGGTTCCATGTGGTAGAGATATGATTCAGCTGCAGCACATCGATTTTCTTTGCATTTTTTGCAAGGAAAATCATTCCGTCTATCGTGGGTTTTCCTGTCCACTTTTTGATCCCAAGCAGATTTAGCCCCTTCACTTCCTGATCGATATAGGGAAACTTCTTTCCCTCCGTATATCCTGCAAGTGCAGCCCAATATCCACCTTCTTTTTGCATCTCATAAGGAAGCATTCCCACATCCTTAATCAGCAAATTATTCGTAATATCAATAAACAGTGAAACAAATGTCTTTTTTCCACTATTGTTCAAGATTTCGGAAGAAATCTGCATATTTTTCTTCTTCCTTTCCACTTAGTGCATTCCAAAAGGTATGCCACGGAGTATATTCTTGCTTTCGAAATAGACAGCGATAGCTGTTTTGCAGCATAAAGTAGATGCAAAACAGTACGAAATCCGGTTTCGTTGCATTTCGCTTTTCAAACAAAATTCGATTATATTGCAAAAAATGCTTTTTAAAATCGGACTGTCCTTCCATAGACGCAGATTCCTTATGCCACAGAATTGCAGCCTCCTCTGTGGCAAGCCTGATACCTTTTTGCTGCAATCTGACAGCCCATTCAGTTTCTTCATAGAACATAAAATATGCAGTAGGTATTTTACCGGCAAGTTCAATTGCGCTTGTCCGAAGAAGCATACAGCAGCCCGGTATATACCGAAGCATTCTGCGTTCTTTTTCGCTCTCTTCCTGTCCCTGATACAGATTCTTTCCCTCGCCGGTTCGCATATTCATATAGCTGCCTGTCACTCCCGGCAATTGTCTGTGATAGTAATCCTTTACCAAGGGGGCGACTGCGCCTAACTGAGAATTACTTTTCATTTTTGTAACCAGCTTTTCCAGGAAATCCGGCTCAACCGTTACATCATTGTTCATGATACAGATATATTCTGCACCCGTTTCCATTGCATAAGCAATCCCGATATTATTTCCTCCGGCAAACCCCAGATTCCTTCCGCTTGGAATTACCCGGATATTCGGATACTTTTCACACAGCGTCTCATAGGAACCATCCTGTGAATCGTTATCCACTACAATGATCCTATAATCCTTATAAGATAGCCGATGGAGTGATTCTATACACTCACAGGTATTTTCAAATCCTTTGTAATTCAGTATCACTATTGCAACCATTACTCACTCCAAAGCTCTCTCATCTCTTCCCGAATCTGCACTCCCCGCTGTTCCCATGTACTATCTGCCAAAAAACGTTCTCTCTGCTCGTTGCTATATTTGGGCTTGAACCCTTGTTCCTTAAGGCATTTTACTAATTCTACCAGTTCCTCTTCATTATGATAAAAATAGACATATGGTTCAAAACGAGCAATTTCATCATAGTAAACAGAGATAATACATTTTCCGAAGCTGATATACTCATACAGCTTGACCGGATCAACCGCAAGAATGATATCATTTATCACAAAGGGCATGATTAAGCAATCATAGGATTTAATAAATTCATACAGTCTGCTGTGCTCTACCACTCCGTCAAAGACCAGATTCGGCTTAGCATGCATCTCATACCCGCTTGCCGGCCCAATCAGATGGATACATACATCGCTCATCTGACCGGCGATATGTTCAAGAGCAGAAAAATCTATCCACTCCGATACGGTTCCAATATATCCGATTGTATAGCTTTCTTTTCTCTTTGCGATTGCCAATGGATAATCTGCATGTCTGCGATACCCGTTTCTTACTAATAAGGACTGCTCTGCTCCTAGTGTATCAATCTTCTCCTTTAAAAAGGTGCTGGTTGCTATGACAAGATCAGCCCGATGTATCAAAAGCTTTTCATAATGGATAGTCTCTTGCTTTGCCTTTTCGTTTTTAATAAAAGCCGGATAATTATCCATGCAATCGTAAATGATTTTACCTTTATAATCCATAAAAAAACGATAAAGTAACGGTGCTCCAATCCATACAACATCATATTGGTCCACATCCTTTATCGCATTTTTAAATGATATCTCGGATATTGTATTTAGTAAGCGGATTCTATCCTGATATGGAAAGCAGACGCTATGTCTTGCATTTTTCGGTTGTTCCAGCTCTTTTTGGGACTTCCATCTTTTGATCAAAGGCTTCTGAAATAATACGGTTACCTCATAATCTTTTTCCAATTCGGCAACCAGCAAATGAGGTCTTTGCACAATCCATCCCCAGTCGACAGACATGACATACAATAACTTTTTTTTCATCATCTTACATTCTATTCATTCTTTCTATAGCTTTTGTCAGATATCCTTTTCCCTTCTGTTCGGACAATTTCTTTTCCAGAATCGAAATATAACGTTTTTTTAGTATTCCCTGCTTTTTTCCTATTTCCACAAATTCAAGCTGGGATAATCTCATCGCCTCCATGTTATCAGATGCATTTTCGCCTGTATAAATGTGTGTATAAATGCACTCACGGTTTATTGCAAAGGATTTCTTTTTGCTTAACATAAGAAGCCAGAGAAATTTATCATCGGCTCCATTTTTTTTCATGACATTTGTTGTCCATTCCTCCGGAATGCTATCTTTTAGAATCAGACATTGTCCCGGCGAGATAATGCGACAATCAAAAGCCACATAAAACCATCCAAATTTTACCGTCTGTTGCATAAACCCATAACGGTACAATAATTTCGAATGTTCTTTATACCGGGCGATTCCATTGGATACAACAACATCTGCCTTACCGATTTTTTTTAGCTGACTTACAAAATAATTCCCGGCTATCTCATCATCCTGATCAAAGAACATCACATAGGTTCCGGTTGCAATCACAAGACCTGCCACCCTCGACCCATGTATCCCGACATTTTTTTCATTATTCCTTAGAATCACATCGATTCCATCTGCTGCCGGAATATCCTGCCTTGTTATGGCCTCCTCCGGAGAGTCATTTACAAAAATAAGCTCCAGTGCTCCTCTTTCCTGTAAATGCTTGTGGTTCTCCTGCATCATGCTACAGATATCCGGTATATACTTTTTTCCATAATATAATGGGATAATAACTGAAATCTTTACTTTGGAATCCATCTTCTCACACTAATACGTAATCTTCGAATCACATATCATTCTATATATTTTTAAGAAAAGCTTCTTTGGAAGTAATCGAAACAGGATTCTTTCCACCTGAAAAACCAATGGTCTTTTTCTAGAAGCAACCGGCTCATCCGCCCATTTTGATTTTTCCTTCCATTCCTCATACTCTTCCTTCAATGGATGGAGGTTTCCCTCTTCCCACGGATAATCTCCGAGTATTCGGAAGAAATGATGCACAGTTGCCTCTTTTTTTGCAGAGGCAATCTCCTGTGGCGTATAATATTTCATTCCCTTATATGCAGGGAAAAACTGTTTTTCGTTATAAAGGAAATGAAGTCCTTGATAATTAAAAACCGGCGATAACGTATAGACGTCATCTCTAAGATAATCATTCAATAATCTTTGGTCATTATCCGGATACTTCTCTACATTTTTATACAAATGCTCCAGTAGATTCTCAAAGAATCCCGGTTCTTTCCACTTTTTCACATTATAATATATCACTCCGGCATTATAATAGTGGTCCAGCCCCAGCATCTTTCCATTTTTAAAGGCCACAGAATCATATGCACAGGCAATGGAATGACCGGATATATCAATATCCAGAATCTTTGCCAGATCTCCGGTAACAATGGTATCTGAGTCTAAATACAGAATGGTCTCTACATCCTCCGGCAGATCCTGTATGACAAATATCTTAATCCACGTGGCCTTTGATCCGTTCCACTCGCCGGTTTTACAGCTGTTGATATACTCGATTGCTTTGTCAATATCCAGCCATATCAGATGCTGACCATGCTCCTTTACCAGCTCTTCCATTTTCATTCTGTTTTTGAGCGATACATTCATGGCCGCACAATAAATATACAATTCTGTAGATTTATCACAGTTTTCCAGCAGCGATGTCATAGAGATACCGGCATGTGGGGCATAATTATCATCAAATTGATATAGAATATTTACTCGCTGCAATATCACTTTTCCTCATCAAAATTTATTCTTTTTTCTTCCACAACAATTGGTCTATGAATAATTCTGGTATTCATGTTCAGAATATATTCACCGATCAGCCCAATAAAAAACAACTGAATCGATCCAAGTACAAATACACCGATTACAAGGGGTGCATTTCCGGCTTGAAAAGTATTCCAGTGTGTCAGTTTGTATATAAAATAGAACAGTGCAATCAGTAAACTGACTGCAGAACTGAAAAATCCCAAAAATGTTGCCAGACGCAGTCCAACCTTTGTATATGATGTAAAGCTGAGCATAGCGGCATCATACAGACTATAGAAGTTATTATGGGTCTTTCCAGCTCTTCGTTTCGGCTGCTCATATTCAATTTCAATCAAATTAAATCCTGCGCCATACTCTGCGACAATCCCCCGGATAAACGGAATCGGATCATCCAATTCCTTCAGCAGCGAAATAAACGTCTTATCATACAATCCAAATCCGGTAAAATGTTCAATCATTTTTACCGAGGACATATTTTTAATCATCTTATAATATATTGTTCTTGCAAAATAGATGATCGGATTTTCCTTGCTGGATGTTTTTATTCCGCTGACAATCCGGTGTCCCTTTTCCCATTCCTCTACAAGCTTCGGTATCATTTCAACCGGGTCCTGAAAATCACAGCACATGGATATGGTACAATCCCCGGTTGTCTGACACATGCCATAAAATGGGGAGTTGAATTGTCCAAAGTTCGTAACATTAAAAATTGCTTTAACTTTTTTATTTTTTTTGCATATTTCCTCTAGCTTATCTCTTGTTCCATCTGTTGATGCATTGTCGATGAATACAATCTCGTAATCATATTGCGGAAGGGAAGATGTCATGGTATTCACAACCGCTTCGCTGATTGGAACCACATTTTCCACTTCGTTATAGCAAGGAATCATTATGCTTATTTTCTTCATATTTTCTATTTCTCCCACAGCATCCAAGGTGCATTTCGTTCTGCGATCATCTGTTCTAGCTTCTGCCGATCCCGCTGCGTATCCATACACTGCCAGAATCCGTCATGACGATATGCCTTCAGATTCCCTTCCTTCGCCAGGGTTTCTAACGGTTTCTTCTCAAAAACGGTCTGATCATTCTCCAGATAATCAAAGACCTTTGGATTCATGACCATAAATCCGCCATTGACCACAGAGCTATCCGCCTCTTTTTTCTCCCTGAAATTCCCAACGGTTCCATCCTCTGACATCTCAAGGACACCAAAGCGCTGTCCAACATTAACTGCTGTAATGGTGGCAATTTTTCCATGCTTTTCATGGAATTCCAACAATTTTGGAATATTGATATCACAGACGGCATCCCCATAGGTGAGCATGAAGGTCGCTTTCCCCACATATGGCTGTATTCTCTTAATTCTTCCACCGGTCATGGTGTCATAGCCGGTATCTACTATGGTTACCTTCCATGGTTCTGCAACATTATTATGAATGGTCATCTCTCCACCGTTTGCAAAATCAAAGGTTACATCACTGGTATGAAGATAATAATCTGCAAACCACTCCTTGATGACATGCTGCTTATATCCTGCACAGATAATGAACTCATTATATCCATAATAGGAATAGGTTTTCATAATATGCCACAATATTGGTTTTCCGCCAATTTCAATCATTGGCTTTGGTTTTAAATGACTCTCTTCGCTGATTCGTGTACCGAATCCCCCTGCCAGGATAACAACCTTCATCTTCATTTTCCTCTCTATAGAGCATTCAGTTTGTAGGAATGTACGGTAACCGGTTCATCTGCTTGATTGCTGATACGAAATTCCACATTCTCCAAATACTCGTTTAATGTAAATTCCACAGTCAGATAATCTTCACCCTGTTCTATAACCGTATACTCAATCGAATGATCTTCTATATGGTAATAATATATCTGCAGCTGATCTGCCTGAAGATGGTCCCCATATACGGTAAGTCGGTAGCTTCCGGCTTCAAGGGTTGTATAGGGGCCATATATGGTATCTCCATTCTGAAGCACCACTGCATTCTCTTCAATCTGCACATTTTCCGGGATTTCCATGTCAGAAATAGAATACTCCCATCCCTTTGAGATCCGAAGCTGTTCTGCAAAGGTCAGTCCGGTCCAAAGTGCAAGCAGAATCACGCTAACCCATACAGCAATTTTTATTGCCTTTGTATCAAGTTCCTTTGCCTTCTCTTTTGCTTTTGGGAAATAAAGGACAAGCAAAGCTGCTGCACAGACCACGATCACAGAGACATAGATGGTGCGGCATTTTGTGAATAATCCCACCGTCACACGGTCCAGCAGATTTTTCAGTAAGGTATAGTGCCCCGGGAAGAGGTATTTCAGTACCAGTCCGGAGAAGGTTCCGTTTCCTCCGAATACCCAGCCTTCCGCTGCCACGCGCTCCAAAAGCATCATGTTAGCAAGCACAACTTCCAAGAACAATCCTCGTTTTATCTGTGCCGGGTCATTTAACAAAATCAGAAGTAGGAATGGTGCAAGCAGTACATACCAGTAGGTATGTGCCCCATAGAAGATAAATAGCGTATACCATCCGGCCAGGCACAGCCACAGCACCCACTCTATATGCATGGACCGGCTTCCTTTTGCATCCGCCATATGGGATACCAGACATACTCCAAGAAAATATGCAACTACAACACTCATGCCGCCTATTCCAAGGCTTATGGTCTTTCCTTCATAAAACTCCGCCAGCATTGCTGTCACATCAAAGAAGGATGGGTTTGTAATTGCATTCCGTACTCCCTCTGAAAACGACAAAATAATTACGGATACCAACAGGAGGCTAAGTGCTGCTCCGCCAACGATCATCATCTGCTTTGCCTTCTTATACCGGTAAAAGAATAACGGAATAAAGATAAACAACGCCATATATTTCATGGTAATTGCTATCGCAAAATAAAGAATAAAGCGTTTGTCATCTTCTTTGATCAGACCATATACTCCTGCAAGAATGAAAGTAAGCTCCATGACATCACACTGCGTAATGGCAATTGGCGGAAAGAGCATCAGGGGTGATGCGGCAAGAAGCGCACTCATCCAAAAGCTTTGTTCTTTCCCCCCGATGATTTCTTTTACAATGCGGTAGAACAGTACACAGCAGATTACCATAAATATAGCCAGCAGGCTCTTATACCACAGCCCTGCGATCATACTGTGCATCACATCAATGTACTCCCCCCGTATGGAATCGATAATAAAAAGCGGAAGGCTCCATATGGTATAGATCACAAAAATCAGGATTCCATAGGTAAAACTAAATGCATTGTACAGTTGACCTAGCTCCCCATGGAACAACGAATAGCACAGCTGATATCCGATACATGCATTTACACGCCCATCCTGATATTCCATTGTAAAAAAGCAGAATGTAAACACAAAGGCATAAATTGCCGCTAAAATTACATTCAAAAGCTTGCTCTTTTGCATCTGAACTTGCTCCATTCCTCTTAGATTACAGATTTAAAGTATTCAATCGTCTTTTTCAAGCCATCCTCAAGCACCACGGTTGGCTCCCAGTCCAGTTCCTTCTTTGCCAGCTCGATAACGGGCTTTCTCTGTGTGGGATCATCCTGTGGGAGCGGCATATAGACGATGTTGGAAGAAGAACCGGTAAGTTCGATGACCAGCTGAGCAAGCTCAAGCATGGTAAATTCTCCCGGATTGCCGAGATTCACAGGACCGGTAAAGCCATCTCTACTGTTCATCATGCGGACCATTCCCTCAACCAGATCGTCCACATAGCAGAAGCTTCTCGTCTGCTTTCCATCTCCATAGATGGTAATATCTTCACCCTTTAATGCCTGTACAATAAAATTGGATACCACACGACCATCGTCAGATCTCATTCTTGGTCCGTAGGTATTAAATATACGAATTACTTTGATATCTACTCCGTGCTGTCTGTGATAATCAAAGAATAAGGTCTCTGCCATTCGCTTGCCTTCATCATAGCAGGAACGGATGCCATTGGGATTTACGCATCCGCGGTAGCTTTCCGGCTGTGGATGAATCTCCGGGTCTCCATATACCTCACTGGTGCTTGCCTGAAGAATTCTTGCGTGACATCTCTTTGCAAGTCCTAAGGTATGAAGTGCACCAATGACGCTGGTCTTTCCGGTCTTAATCGGATCATACTGATAATGAATTGGGCTGGCAGGACACGCCAGGTTGTAGATCTGATCACACTCCACATAGATATCCTCCAGTACATCCTGTCTTACGAACTCAAAATACGGGTTATCCATCAGATGACGGATGTTATCCTTCTGTCCGGTAAATAAATTATCTAAACAAATGACATCATTTCCCTGTTTTAACAACTTTTCACACAAATGTGAGCCAATAAATCCGGCTCCGCCTGTTACCAACACTCTCTTTCGTTCCATCTCATTACTCTCCTTTATTCGTCTTTCTATTTTCTCTCAAAAGAAATACTGATATTGCAAACAGGGAAACTCCCATATCCCGATAGGTATACCAGAAATGCAAATAAGAATGATTTTTCAATACCATATACCATACAATCGGATAGCTTCCAACGATGGCATATGGAAGTATCATCCTCCACCATGACAATTTGTTTTTCACCATCTTATAGAATACCATAAACACAAGGCAAATGCCACATAAAATCATTACCGGTGTAAGTCCTGCTCCAATCTGACGCAGTATAATCTGTACCCCGGATACCGTTCCCGCATCGACAACCTCTGCCCCGGAACGAAGCTCCACCTGATTTATCGCCTCTGCTAACACGTTTTTCCCGGTAATTACACTTGCAAGCAGCCATTTCATTCCCCACATTCCGGCATATCCAACTCCCCAAAATGCAGATAATTGTATGCAGGCTCTCACTCCGGCAACCAATTCTTCCTCCTGAAGGCTCAGCCATGCAACAATCGGAATTCCAAGAGATACGATTGGATACGTAAGCAAGTCAGCATAAGAGGTCATTGCTCCGACAGTAAGAAATAGCATTCCCCACCGGTACAGATTCATGGTCCTTCTTCTTTCCAGTAGAAAAACTGCTATGATGGCAAGCCATGTAACTGTTACCATGGAATGAAACTGCAGAGACAGCATGGTCGTGACGGGGTTCCAATATAGCCATAAGATTACAAGGGGGCAGATCAGCTGCTTTTTCCTCTGACCGCATAAATATATCATATATACAAACAGTCCTATCTGAATGGTCACGAGAACATAGCGTATGTTTGGATAGTTCATGACTGTCAGGAGGGGTTTTAGTACCACCAGATATCCATGCCAGTATCTTGCATATCCCACTGATTCGAATGCTTTATTCTCCACATACCTTTGATATAGTATATCTTCTGTTGTACCTGTTTCGTTCCATTCTCTTTCCGATAGAAGTGAAGCAATCCACGGAGTTTCCTTGCTCTCAAATCCGGCAGTCAATAGCATCAATGCATCGGTATAGCTGTCCAATTTGGAGTTTTCTTTGTTGGTAAGCATGCTCTGCTTACCTTCCCTCTGTATAAATTCCGCAGATTGCCGGATATTCTTTTCCATCGAAGATGTCGGAATACAATACGCCAGTACCAGCAACAGATATCCGACTAAGCTAAGAAGCAGTAAATAGAGCGGTATATATAGAATTTTTTTGATTCGTTGCTTTTTATCCAATTTTTCTACTCCTTTATCGGCAGCTCATCCATCTACGCACCTGCTTAGAGGCGATATGCAATACCGCAACACAGGGAATTACAAGAAGGATCGCCGTCATCCATTCCTTCCACGATTCATAGAAAATGATGGTTCCAAGCCATTCAAAAACCAATATATGAACAATATAAATTTCCAGAGAGCAGTCTCCAAAAACGCCGAAGGTTTTACAAATCACCTTCCACAATACCTTTACATGCGCCTTCAAAAATTCCATCAAGATAGAAATAATCAAACAAAAAGCCGGGGCAAAAAGAATAAAGGGATAGAAGGCTGCTCCTGTTGATTCAAATTCAATTCCGGACATTTGAATACGCAAGATAGCCAGACATGCCATTCCCAGGATTCCCAGAAAAAGCATGATGCCACTCTTAGAGAAGCTTAGTGTCTTTTCTTCCGTTACTGCCCATCCTGCACACATTCCCATATAAAAAAGAGGGATTCTGGTTGCAAGCCCAATAAAGCTTCCCATTTGCTGTCCGCAGAAAGGAATGGAAAGAACTGTCAATAAAAGCAGCACCCCCAGTTTTCCTTTTTTATCACACTTCGTAATAATTGCAAAAAACAATGGTGCAAATAAATAAAAACACCAGATTGCCCCGATATACCAGTTAAACAACGGCAGATGTCCGGTATAATATTGAACCATAAATAGGTTCCCTAGTGCATCTGTTATTGATATTCCACCATTTAGTGCACGGAATACTATCCACACCGGGCAAAAGCAGATCCATACCGGAACAATTCTAAGAAAACGCCGTTTCAAGAACTCCAGAATGTTGGAATTCCTGTCAAGCGATGTAAAGCAGCCCAATCCGGAAGCAAAGATGCAGATATCTACGCCGCCATATCCCAGACGTTTCCAAAGCATAACTATTTCATTTTGACAGCTTAGTCCGGAATGATACAGCATTACCCAGCATACCGCAATTCCCATCCATATATTTCTGTATTTTGTAAGAGAAGATATGCTCATACCATAAGCTCCTTCAACACATTCGCCCACCTTACTTCATAAGTATGCTCCCTAAGGAATCGTGCGTATGCACGCTCTCTTACCTGCTCCAGCTCCTCTTCGTGAGTCAGATAGTAATCCAACAATTCTTCCAGTTCTTCCACATTTTTATAGCACAGGACTTCGCTTCCAATGTCAAAATAGTCTCCCAGCTCCTCCATGTAGTCCGTCACTACCACCTGTTTACATGCCATTGCTTCGAAGAGCCCAACCTTTACATTGGTATATCCGGCTACTGTCTTTGCAAAAGAAAGATAGATTTTTCCGGAATTAATGGCCTTTACATGGTCAATTCCATTTACAACGCCAAGGGAGTCATCCCATCCGTTTCCGTAGGCACCAATCTTATATTTTGTTTTTAAACGATCCACGATTTCTTTCCGGTCCGGCCTTGCATGTCCAACAATTACAATATCGTATTTCCGTTCCATCTTGGGCATATAATAGTGATGCTTCTGTGATGCCGCAAAGGGCATTAACCGGATGTTTACTTTCTTTGGATCATACTGTTCCTTCAGAGAAAGCTTCGCATTGGTATAGAACAAATCAAACTTATGGGCATAAATCGCACCATTATACGGATATACATCCGGATCCGACAATTCTAATCCTAAGGTCTTGATTCCGTGTCTCTCTAAATATGCAAAGGTTTCATCCTCCAACACCAGTCCACCGGAATTTAATACAATATAATCCGGTTGATATCGCCTGACATCCCTTACAATCTGCTTATGATCCAATACGGTAATTACCGTATTGGGCTCCTTTAATATTGTTTTTACCCGTCGGTCCGGCTTGTTGTCATATATTTTCAGGTCAACCTTCTTTATTTCTGACACCATTTCCAGATCATCTGCCATGACACTTACAATATCATTTTCCTTCATCCAGTAAGAACCGTAATGAATCCCCCGAAGCGGCTTACATGCCTTCATCATCTCATAGTAAGCAGTATTTACATCCTGCATCATCTTCTGATGGGCTGCTGTACGATACTGTAATTCCTTGTTCCGAATTTCCTCCAGGTTATCCTTTGCCTCTTCGATTAACCCGGAAAGCTTATCCAGCTCTGAGATTTTGATACAATAATGCTCTAACCTGCATTCTTTTACCAATGCACGTATTTTCGGGCAGATATCGATGGCTATAAAGGGCAGACCCTTTTGAATTGCCGCAACGACTCCATGGAATCTTCCGGACACGACAAAACCCGCATCCTCCATTCTTGGTTCCATGTCGTACTCATCTGTCTGAAAATCATCCTCCAGAATTTCTGCAAAGTGTTCTTTTAATATCGTCTGATAGGACTGTTTTAACTCTTTCGCGGTGTCTTCGCTTTTTTCTCTTCCAATGTACTGATAGAACTTTTCATTGGACATAAGCTCCTGTCCATCTCTCCACACAAAAAATACCTTCTGTGTTCTGACAGTATTGCTGTCACTCCAGGCCAATGGCTTAATAAATGTGCAGTCATAGGATTTTGCCTGATGGGATACATGCATACACTCAATAGAATAGTCGTCTCTTAAAAAGAAAAAATTTGCCTTTTCCTGCAACACTTTTGCAATATTGCTCTCATGGGCAAACTCTGCTCCCAGTCCCAGGGCTCCAAAGGGAATCTTTATTTTTTCCGGCTGATTCCATGGTGAAATAGCGTCATAGATAAAAAGACCCCCTCCACCACAGATCATGAAATCATAATTCGAAAAATCCTGTACACTTGTGGGAACAAGCTCTGCCATAGGAAACGTTTCGTGCAGGATATTCCGTATCCAATTGTCTCCTAAGTTGTGGCCCTGCCACCATCCCCATATTCCTAATCGAAAATTCTTTTTTCTCATCTTCTTTTTCTTTCTAACTAACTCTTATTTTTTTTAGGATTCTTTTCCGAAGTCTGCGAAGCCGATACAAAAAGCTATAGGATACCAGCTGGTTTTCTATTTCTTTTCTTTTTGTATCCGAGGACATCAGCAGTATCTGGTCAAACCACTGCTTCTTGTCCTTGTAGCTTGGAACCAGTTGAATCAAATGGTCCATATAGCTCATCCACAGCTCTGCTGTGCGATTCATGATCATCTCATGTCTGGTTGCCGTAAGGCTCTTTTCGTGTACACGATAGCGATACAGCACTTCCGGAAGGTGCATCAGCTTAGACCTGCACCAGATACGGAGCCAATACTCATAATCCTCTACCAAAAAAAGCTCCGATCTGTATTCTCCAACGGAAAGCGCAACATCCCTTCGGTACATAAAGCAGGCACCAACACAGTTTCCCTGATAAAACAATTCCGGTTCCGGCAGTTTTTTCGTCATGGTGGTTTTACCGTTCTCGTCAATGAGATGCTGATCTGCATACACCATTCCCACCTCAGGGTGGGCATCAAGAACGCTTACCATCCGCTCAAGTGCATCCGGCTCATAGAGATTATCATCCGAAGTCCAGGTACGATATTCCCCTGTGGAGCTTTGAAATCCGATGTTCAGGCTCATGGGAAGCTTTTGATTTTCTTCGTTTTCAATCACACGTATTCTTTCATCACCGGTCCCATACTCCCGTATGATATCGTGGGTATGATCCGTAGAGCAGTCATTGACGATAATTAGCTCCCAATCCCGGTAGGTTTGATTTTTGATACTTTCGATTGAATCTTTTAAATATTGTTCTCCATTATAGGTCGGCAGAACAATAGAGACCTTTGGTTTACTCATGCTTTAATTTCCCTTTTAGTTTTGACCAATACAGCTGTACTTCCCGAATCAGCAGATTGAGTCCGTAGCAATTGATTCCTACTCCCCACATATACTGTGAAGCCTTAAGAAAATCTCCAACTGCCTTTGACCACTTCAGATTGCGGTGTTCCCTCATCAGTTGGAATACATTATCCGTAAATTCCTTTTTACACTTTACACAGATTTGATTCTCATAATAGTCAAACCACTTTTTCGTTATGCAAAGTCGTGCCAGATACATCTCATCCGTCATATTTTTTGTCATTGCAGATGTATTATCCTGACGATAATAATAGTATTCATGATTGGTAAAGCAGATCTTATGTACCTTTGATAAGCCCTGCAGGAAGAAATCCATATCCTCCGAACAGCACAGAGACTCATCATACATAAAATGATGTTCCTTAAGATATTCCTTCCGGTACACCGTAAGTACTGCTGATGCCGGCAGCTGATAATTCGCGTTACAGATATAAGCGATTTGTTCTTTCACAGACCATTCGTTTAACTGCTCTTGATATAGGAAAAGCTCTGCCGCTTCGGTGCGATTCTCCCAATATCTCGTTATATTGTTCGATATGCACATATCTGGGTGATACAGGTCGATTTTTTCCTGTACCTTTTGAAGATGATCCAATGCAAAGAAATCATCCCCATCCAGCAATACAATATACTCTCCCTTTGCATGACAAAGTCCAACATTTCTGGCAGATGGTAAGCCTCCGTGGGGATGATGATAGAGATGAATTCGTTCATCCTTTTTTACATATTCCTCTGCAATTTGGACCGAATGATCTGTTCCTTCATCATCTACCAGCAGGATTTCAAAATCCTGGCAGGTCTGCCCCAGCACACTTTCAATTGCCGTTCCAAGATACTTCTCAACATTGTACACCGGAATAATGATACTAAATTTGGGTCCCATATTACGATTCTCCACTCACTTTTATCCAGTCATCACAGATTGTAGTTTCATTCGATTCATCATTTGACCAGTATGTTGGACTAACTACAAGTTTATTCTCATTCCTATTCAGCCAGGCGCCCCACCAGCTATAACTGCTATTCGCAAGTATATTTCCTTTACAAATACTCATCAGATACATTTCTTCCCAATCTTCTCTTGCGTATGCCTGATCTGATACGATACGTATTTTCTCCCATGGCAGGATAAAATGTGTCTTTACCCATTCCACAGCATTGGTAAACAAGTAAAACTTAGCATCCGGCATTTTCTTCTGCACAGCTTCTATTGCGTTTTCATAATACGTTTGTGTGCAGATTCCACCAAAAATCCGGTCATTCTCAGGTAAAAGATAGTCGCCCCCTCGAACATGAATACTGACAGCGTTTTCATCTTCTTTGATTATCTTTTCCCATTTCGCAGATTCTTCACTCAGATTCCACTGTGAAAAATCAAACCTCTCGGCTATAGCATCCCTATTTAAGTCAAAGAACCTCTCACTCTGCCAATACCCAATCAATTGACAATCATCCATTACATTTGAAGCATCCACAATTCCTTCTTTTTCATATAGGACATGCTTTTTATATATATTCAGTTTTTTTAATATACGGTTGCATATTCTTCTATCACTTTTTTCCCACATTTTGCATTCCGCTGCAGAAGCAACTTCATCTTGCGAAACCAAACGCTTTACATATGGCACTCTTATGGTGTCTTTCACCGGAATATTGTCATAATAGGAAAAATCCAGCTTAACGTGATATCCATACTGTAGCTGTATGTTTTTTGCAAATGCATATTGGAACATCTGATTTCCCAATCCGCCCATTACCTTTACAATGACCATATACGATATAAACCTCTAACCAGTTTTGAATAGGTGTATTTCTTCCAAAGACAAATCTGTTTATGAAACTCATCTGCCAATTCCCGGCTCATATTCCCGCTCTGTTTTTCAAGCTTTTCAAAGATAAGCTTCAATTTCTTTCTTCTATCTGAACTCATTTTAGAAGAAGGCTGTTCCAAAAAAGTAAACAATACTTCCTTTTCTTCCTCCGATAATTCTATCTGCAATAGCGTAAGCATGCATTCTCTGGTTGAATATAATGCTTTCTTCCGATTGCTTTCTATCTGATTGTCACCGGAATGCTCTAAGCTTCCCTCATGTACACGATAAAACTGAAATACATGGTTCAAATTCTGCAGCTTTCCAACTCGAAGCACATCTACCCAGAATCTGTAGTCTTCTGTTGATTTCAAATTCTCATCATATTTCAGCTTATTCTGTAGAATAAAGTCTCTGCGAATCATGACTGTTCCGTTTGCAATTACATTGTGAAACAGCATATGTGCTCGTATTTGGCAATCGGAATAAGCCTCAATCTTCTTCGTCGGAATTTCTCTTCCTTCCTCATTGATAAGCTGGTATAAGCCACCTACTGCTGATATATGCGGATTCTCATCAAGGAATTTACACTCTGCGTCCAGCCTGTCACCCGAAGAACGATCATCGGCATCCATAAACGCAATGTACTCTCCCTCACACATGGAAAGAGCCTTATTTCGAGTATATACCACACCCTTATTTTTTTCATTTTCATATAACAAAATCCGCGAATCCAACCGCATATACTTGCGTATAATGTCTACACTTTGGTCACTCGATCCATCGTCAATAATCAGTAATTGCCAGTTCTTATAGGTCTGTGCAATAATACTATCAATTGCTTCTGCGATATATTTTTCACAATTATAACAGGGCATTAATACGCTGATCTTCGCTTTCACTGTACAACCTTTCTTCTTAATAACCAGTCTCTGCATAGGCATAGTGGTGAATTGACATATTTGTCCCACAATAGTTTGGTTTGAGAATCTCCTTTTCCCTTTATTTCCTCAATATCCAAATATTTTGCTTTATCAAGGCAGGTAATAATTTGCTCCCCCGGAACAGTCATATTAGAAGGATATCCATATGAAAATGGAAGTAATCGGTAATTCTGCTTTCCAATAATATAATGATTTACATGAGATTCATCATGATATTTTGCGATTATCCCTTTCTTCAAATCATCCTCTATATTGTTCCTCATGCATTTCATGAACTGAATGTATTCTGCAGATTTCCCACCATTCATTGCACCAAATACATATGTTTCACCACAATTATATGGTACATACGCTTTCGATTTTGGATTCCGGTCATAGGGATACAAGTACATTTTCTTTTGATAATAGCCCGGATGTAAAGTAAACATGAGAGCTTCATTGTGGTCATCTCTTGGCAGGAATGCTTCTTCAGACACTTCTTTTAAACACAAAATCGGTCCGTTGGATTGATATAAGTAATCATGGGATGCCAATTGATCTTCTATTTCCAAAAAATAGTGATACTTCATTAAGGTTGGAAGCGGCCAAGGCTCTGCCTTAATATATACCTTATGTATTCGATTACATTCTTCAAAGTATATTTGTGTGGCATCGGTAAACACATAGTAGTGTTTTTCTACTCCCGGGAGGAAAAAACGCTCAAATGAATCTACAAACTCTTTCCAGAAAATCGTATATTTACCTGTTGCTATATATAAAATTCCAATTGATTTCATTGATTTATTATCTTTCTATATTCTAATCCAGTCATCTTGATAAATGTCCTGGGGATCATCAATTTTATTCCATTGCTTTGGTGCTACGACAATTCCGCCTTTTGTGCGGTTCAGCCAGCATCCCCACCAGCTAAAGCTGCTATTTGCCAATATATGATGTTTGCACGCGCTCATCATTTGAAGGTCTCTGATGTCATCTCCCTCATTGTCTATATACATCATATCCTCATGCGTTCCCAGTATCTTACGTGCCAATTTTATATCATCGGAAAATATATAGAATTTTGGCTGTTCCAAATGTTCTCTCATATATTGTATGGCTTTTATATAATACTCTTCTGTGCAAATTCCTCCATAGAGATCCTGTAATTCCAGGTAATCCCCTAGCCTGACATGTACGCTGACTGAGTTTGCTTCTTCTGCTTCCCAATCGTTTTTTAACCTCAATTCCGTATATAATTGTTCCTTTACTTCTTTAAACCACTTTTCAGATTGCCAATACCCATACAAATATGCATCTTTTCTATTCACAATTTCTTGAATCGTATTGTTATTATTGTCTCGAACAATATTATTTTTCAATACAAATTTTCGAACTGCTTTTCCAATAATATTACATTCTCCCCCGGAAACCTTAAAGATTTCCCATGGTGTTGCGACATCAACCTCAATTCCAAAAACAGACCTTAAACGATATGCCCTTTTATCAATTCCACGGTCAAAAACAGTCATATCAGCTTTCACATCATCTCTATATGATTTTAGTTCTTTATACAAAGCATATTGAAATAACTGATTTCCCAATCCGCCCTGAAATCGGACAATAATCATTTTTTTGCTCCCTTCTTTCCTAAGTGCCATAAAAAATAGTATCCACCAGGCCATATCTTAAATGCATAGATTTTCCAATATGATATTTTGGTCTTTCTAATTTCTGCTTTCAGTCTTTCTGCCTCTTTTTCAAGGCTCTCTAGATTATATTCTTTAATCCAGAAGCAAATCTTTATTGCCTCTGAAAAATACTTTTTCCATATCCAAGTGGCCTCATTTTCATATCCACTTTTCTGTAAAAATTCCGCTTCGCTGCGATATGCAAGCAAAAGATCGTTGATCTTTCCTCTCGTTTTTTTTTCGATGTCCTGTTCCAGACAAATGCTTCCTGTTCTTACTCTGTAAAAGTAGAGTGAACTATCAAGAAGAACTATTTTTTTGCATTGCTGTATTACTTGTGCAGACCAGACTACATCCTCATAATTATGGCCTTTGGGAAATTCTAATCCAGATACTAGTGATTTCTTATACAATCTCTGCCATACTGCACTTGTAATTCCATCCTCCTGATATGCATACATTCTCATGAATTCTGATTTTGTATAGGTTTTCGTATTCCCCTTCTTCCTGTTATCCGGAATTTTGTCAGAAAATTCCAGATGCTTACAGACTGCCATATCCGCACTCTGTGTGATTAGCCCATGATACAGTTCTTCGTACATGTCCGGATCAATTACATCATCTCCATCAACATAACCAATCAATTCTCCTGATGCTATCTTGATTCCTTCATTTCTTGCGTCGGATAGTCCCCCATTTTCTTTGTGAAGCACCTTGATGCGTTCATCTTTCTTTTCCCACTCATCACACATTTTTCCACTGCAATCGGTTGAACCATCATCCACAAGTATAATTTCTATATTGCTATAGGTTTGTGCAAGCAAAGAATTTACGCATTCATTCAGATATGAACTTATATTATAAACAGGTACAATAACTGAAATAAGTGGCTGCATTTTTTCCCTCTCTTTATGCGATATGCATCCTATGCTTTTTTATTTGAGACAGGATGTATGCCGTATTCTTTACTCCGCATATCATAATCATTATCTTAACTGCCTTACACACTTTTGACTGATTTGCGTTCAACAGATATAAGTATTGTTTGCTTCTGTTCAAAATTTCCGGCGTATATTCCTTTTCCACCAGAAATGCATATCCCCATACGGTTTTGTATAACAGTTCAGCATGAATAGCCTGTAGATTTTCTTTCAGATTTTCTATCAGGGGATTTTTCTCCAGATAGAGCTTCCATTCATCAAATCCGTCCAATATATCAATTAAGTTCTGTGCCTTTATCTCGTGTGTTGTCGAACCGGCCCTTGCTCTGTAAAAATAGAAGGAGGGTATCATAGCAACACTTTCTGCCTCTATTACAATCTGGTCAATTAACTGAAAATCCTCCCAGGTTCTTTTCCCAACGAACCGGAAATGATGCTTTTTCCAAAATTCATTTTTATAGCATTTTCCACATGGGCTCCAGTTGATTGCAATACCTGCAGTTTTCCTAAGAGCTTCCTGCCCACTTAATCCTTTAAACTCTTTTGCCTTAAAGCGATGCTCCTCAAATATCTTTTCGTCATTGACGCGATACATGCCTTCTGATAATACAATGTCCGGTGCGTTTTCTTCAATTACCTTCGATAATCGTTCTAAGGTGTCCGCCTTTATATAATCATCCCCATCAACCAGAAGCAAATACTGCCCGTTTGCCAATCCGATTCCAATGTTTCGCGCGATGGATTGTCCTTCATTTTCTTTATGAATTACCTGCACTTTATCCGGATACTTAGCCCTGTAGTCGTCACAGATTTTACCGCTTCGGTCTGTGGAGCCATCGTCTACAAGAATGATTTCATAATCCTCATAGGATTGCTCTAAAATACTATCGACACAGGTCTCTATCCAATTTTCAATATTATATACCGGAACAATAATACTAAACAGCATCCCTAATCTCTCCACTCATTCACGGGTGTGTCATTTACAATTCGTTTTACCCACTCATCCAGGGTATATCTTTTCACAATATCTTCTGAAATCGGCACATATTGCTTATTCAAAAATTCCTCCAAAGCATCCGCCGGATCATCTCCAATTACAAAGACGTTATTAGGATTATAATAATCTCTTTCCTTTATTTCCTTCGCGTCCGTAATAAGCTTGCGCTTCAAAATAAGCGAGTCCAGCGTCCTCATGGTTATGTCAGCATCCGGCGCAGGCATCAATTCCATGATTGCCCTTGCATTTGCCTGCATCGCCTGCACATCTTCATAATCTAAAGTCCTGCGGTACTCCTTTTTCTTAAAAATCTGCCAGAAATGATCCGGGGTAAAATACAGATTCCACTTTAGCTTTTGCCATCCGTTTTGGTTTATAAGCTCTTTGATTTTATCCATTCGCCCCTTATCTTTTCCGGCGAAGATTATGTCATATTGTGTCCTCGCATCGGTCTGTAGTGCTTTCTCGTACATGCTCTCACAATAGAAGTACAAATTTTCCTTCATATGATACTGCGCACATTGTTTTCCATAAGACCACACTTCATATCCCATCTGTCTTGCGGCATCTAAATCTAATTTAATTCTGCTGACAGGATTCCAAACAACAAGTATTAATCTAGCAACGGGATTGTTCTTTTTTAGCCAAGCAAGATCCACCATTTCAACTAATCCGTCAAAAACAATATAGATACCTTTATAATCTTTTAAATTTGGATCATATATTCTCGGTATGGAATGACTAATGAATCTACGGCAAAGCACATTCCATGCATTACACAACAAATTATCGAATCGTTGAAAAGTTTTTACGCAATATCCGTCTTGCATAATGTGCATCGCAAAGATATCATTTTTTTTGCTCTGCATAATAAATCTAATTTTATTCTTCATAGCATCTAATTTATCTCTTCACTCCCGATTTTACCACTTCACTTAGTACTTTTTCATATTGTGGCATAACATTGTTCCAATCATATCGTGCAAAATCGTATTCGTATGCCCTTGCTCCTATCCGTATCTGTCTTTCTATTTTCTCCGCCAGTTGGTCTACGTTATCAGGTTCAAAGAAATGCTCTTCTCCGGATAGGATTTGCCTATGTGCGGATATATCTGATACCAGCATATAGCAACCGGCACTGGCTGTTTCTATAACTGCCATCGGGCAATTTTCAAATTTACTGGCCGTAATATAAATAGAAGCCTCCTTGAGAAATTGCAACTGCTTCGAAGATTTATTTTCAATCCATCCATGAAAAGTCACTTTATTCTCTAAATGAAGCTCCTTTGTCAAATTCTCCAGCTCATTTCTATATGGTCCATCTCCTAAGATATCTACGACCCAGTCTTCCAAGTCTACCTTACTAAGAGCCATTATGGTTGTCTGTACATTTTTATACTTTTGCATTCTCCCCATTATTAATATTTTTTTCTTCTTTTCGGAGCTTTCTGTATATAACTGTTGATAATCCAGAAGGGCTATTCCATTTGGAATCATAAGGTATTTATTCGGAATATCATACGCCTTTTTCATCAAATCCTCTAGGTAAAAGGATGGTGATATCACTCGATATGCCCCTCTGACAATAGCCTTCCAGAATGGTCTGAGGAATACATGCATTACCTTCATATATTTCTTGGAATTATATCCTTCCACATCACTTCCATGTGCGGTTATTACATATGGAATATGATACTTTTTAAATATCCACCTTGATACTTCTGCTGTCGGAATAACAAAATGAGTATGACATATATCATATTTTTGAAGTTCCTTATGCTTACGCATAAAACGACGAACGGATAATAAATAGGTAAATTGCTCCCAAGGCATACAGGAAAAGCTCTTTTTTCTCCAGCATTTTACACGGTATACCTCTACCCCTTCATCAATCTCATAATCAGGCAGATTTTTATACCCCATGGTAACAACAACCACATGATGTCCTCTTTTTACTAATTGTCGTGATATATCTCTAGATACAGGCGCTGCGCCTCCACCAAGTGGCGGATATTCGTAATTTAGAACTAATATATTCATATCAAACCTTATTCTTCTTTCTTTTCAGCCTGATTCTCAATCACTTCTTTTATACTGTATGAAGTATCAATTCCCATACCATAATAGGTCTTACTCATCATGTCGCTCATAAGTCCGAACACGAACATCAACAGACCGATCACAATAAAGAATATGGTAAGAAGCGGCGGCATAATATTGTTGGACATTTTCCTTCCCATCAGATACAGGGCAACAGACCAGATTCCACAGCCAAATCCGCACAGCAGGGAAACCAGTCCCGCCGTTCCCAGTATATGTAATGGGCGCACTGCAAATTTTCCCCAGAACCAAAGAGAAATCATATCAACAAATCCCTTGAAGGTCCTCTTCCAATTGTATTTGGTTTTTCCGGAGGTTCTTGGTCTGTGGTTTACCACAATTTCCCCCACACGAAAGCCTTTGATCTTAAGAAGCGCAGGAATAAAGCGGTGCATTTCCCCATACAGATTAATATGATCAAAGCATTCCTTCTTATAAATTTTTAGAGAACATCCACTATCATGGATTCCGTCATTTACGATAATTCCGCGTAAGAAGTTTGCACCTCTGGATGTAAACTTTTTCATTAAGGTATCCTTACGGTTTTTACGCCATCCGGATACGATATCCAAATCATTTTCCTCTAAATAATTCACAAGACTTGGAATGTCTGCCGGGTCGTTCTGCCGATCCCCATCCATGGTTACAATGTAATCAAATTGTGATGCCTTAATTCCGGCATCCATTGCTGCTGTCTGTCCAAAATTTTTCCTCATTCGGATATATTTTAGCGGTCGAAGCTCCTTACAGATGTTGGATGTATGATCTGTTGATCCGTCATCTACAAATATAATTTCAAAATCATATCCTGCCTTTGTACAGGCTTCCATGATTTCTTCATGGAGCAGCTTTACATTTCCCTCTTCATTAAAAACAGGTACTACGACTGATATTCCTTTCATGCTCGAACCTCTTTCTTTTTTCTTCTCATCAGGATGGTTCCAACGATCACAATTCCTATAGCAATTGCAAATCTTGCAATATCCCTCTTATAGCAATACCAGAATTCACCATCCGGATATTTTATGATCAGCGAATGTTCTCCTGCGCCTATCGGGACTCCAATAAATGCATCATTGATTGTCATCAGACTATCCTGCCATGTTCCGTCTACCGAAACATACCACCCCGCATTAACGATTGGAAGGTACAGCATACCATCTGTTTTTGCGTTAACTTCGGCCTCCATATAATTATCCCTATACGACGTAATAGAAACCGCATTTTCCCTGATATTTTGCGTATTTCTCTCATATAATGCATAATACTCTATTTTCGGTATTTTCGCAATGCGCAGGCTTAGCAGCTCCGCCCAGTTCGGAGAATCCACCCAGATGCGGTTGACTCCGTCTGCTGCAATTTCATACATTTGTCCCGTTGACTCGATTTCCTCTGTCAAAATCATTCTGCCGGATTTCTCATCGACAGTACTATAGCACAGATAGCCTTTTCCGGCCTTATCAAAGGACATCTGTACTACCAGTACCTCTTCTTCCGTAGTCGGTTCAAATACGAAGGAATAATTCTCTGCACTTTGATACTCGATTTCATATTGGTTAAACAGTTCTTCCTGCTGTTTTATTTCCTCGATTCTCTCTTCCGGCAAAAGCGGGAGCAGACTGCTTCCGTCCTCCACGAGACATGCCTCTAACAGGACCATCTGTCTTTGCTTACTGGTTAATTTTTCAAATTCGCTTCGCTCAATGGCATACTGATATACAAATCCCATTTGCGCAGCTTTTGTATTCTCATAAATAGATACAGAATCCAGCTCTGCTGTTTTTTCATATCCGTAATTTGCAAAGGAATCTTCCTTCGTTATGGCATATTTTATTCCGAGTAACGTACTGATTTCATTGTGTGCCGTAGTACCATAAAATGCCCTGTTATCTCCATTTACCCTTCCCGGCAGAACCAGATCTCTCATAAACCGGATGACTTCATTGGAAAATCCGGTTCCTCCCGCATACATTGCCGTTCCATAATAATCCTGTGCCAGGGAGTCACACATATGCACCGTTACATATTGCTTATCCATTCGATAGAAGGTATTTCCATCCTGTTCCTTCAAATATTCTATTGCTTCTTCTGTTCCGTCCATATATACTGTCGCATCCGCAGTCTCACGATTGTTGAAAAGCGGGTAGGAAAAAGCTACTGTCTCAGCAACCACAAGCAGAATAAGCACCGTTTTTACCACATACTTCCAGGTCGATACATATAATACAAGTAATAAGAGGATGCTCTCCGCAATCAAAAAGAACATGCATAGATTGATCTGTTCCCGGTCCACCTCAATGCTGTCCGGTAAGTAAACCAATGCACATAGCAATGCCAGAGCAGCACCTATAATAAGTACTGCAGGAACCCACCTATGCTCCTTTTGCCTTATTTTCTCCGGATCGATTTGGGCAATGGTAAAAATCAGAAAAATGCTGATCCAAAACGAGGACAGCTTAAAGGTGTTCCCTGAAAAGCCATTTGCCATGATTCGTACCGGTTCCACCAGACAGTATACTGCTGCCACGAGATAAACCAGTCCATAGCCAATCCTCTTTTGCAGGTTCATGGAATAGAATGCCACCGGAATCAACAGTAATACGATGATTCCGCAGTATAGTGCGGAGTCCTCCAGAAAGCCTATAAGTCCGGTATAGTTCTGTCCCACAATTCCAAGCGTTCCCGGATTCATGGCTCTTGCGAATAAATAGGGCAGCATTGCCCAGCTTGGGGTAAAGCCCTTCAGGCTCCAGTCAATGGAACCGATGGTCTGTTGTGCCCGTTCCGAGCTAAGGGCATACTGTAACTGAAGCACCACATAGGGTCTGGTGAGGATTACTGCACCTGCCACAGCAGTAAGAACCACACCGATCAGCAAGAACTTTCCTTTTATTTTTCGTTCTGTAAGATACCGGAATATTGCATATCCAATAAAAAATGCCATATAGAACATCAGATAATATCCGCCGTTAAAATTATAGAAAAATACGACCGTGCAGATTGGCAGCCATCTGTAATCCCTTCTGGCAAACCAAAGTTCAAAACAAAGAAGCCATAGTGCCACTAATACAATTTCATTCGGATAGTTTTCCCAGGATGCCCTTACTGTCATATGCCCACAGTATCCATAGCCTAAAGCCAATACGGCAGACAGCCAGCTTGCGGTTCCTTTTACCCTTAAAAAGGCGTAAAAAAGACCACAGGCCAATATCATTTTCAGAATCTGTGACAGTCCCATCAAATAGGCAACATGGGCTTCTCCAAACCAGCAAACCCAGTTGGCAAGGGTAAGACTTGTCGCGCCTTCCGGTGCCCCTAATCCCTGGGCGAAATTATAGTTTCCGGTCACGTGTCCAGTGGCAATTTTTCTTGCAATACTAAGCAAATTTGGGTACGTCTGAACATAGGAATCGGAGGCATCGATAAAGATAAACATCTTCTGTCCGATAAAATACTGCCACATTATAATTCCTGTAAGAACGACAAAGAGCGCAACAGCCAGTACAGCCTTGCGCTTATTTTCTCCCTCCAGAAGCTTCTTTAGTCTATCCTCAAAAAAGCTTACTGCCACATAAATTGCTTTTCCGATACTTCGGTAGAAAATCCCCAAGAGTGCAAGAACTGCGCCAATTCCCCAAAGCATGCACTTCTTCTCAAGAGGAAGTCTACAGGCATCCTGCACATACACACCGAACTCCGGTGTCATATAAATCTGTGGGTCATCTCCCATGGCCTCCAGGAGGATTCCCGCTTCTTTGTCTATATCGGTATACCCGATCTGTAGCTGGTCCCATGATGCAATCATTTCCACAAACTGTTGAAGCGGAACTTCCCTATCATTTATGGTGATTTGAGTAACTGTCAGGTTCTTATTATAATGTACCGGGTCGATTCGGTAAGCACTGATTTTTGTGAAGAGTTCCTTGTCTAAAGTAAGACGATATGCGCCCTCCTGCATGGATGCATCCAGATGATCTTCTGCATTATATCCGTTTCCGATATCATAAAACAGCTGCAGCACTTCCCCTTCATCTGTGCTTTCCGTGGTCTGAATGCATATGTTTGCATCATAAACCGGCTGAAGAATCAGACCGACTATGACGCTGTATAGAACAAACACCAATACTACTATGCAGTTTTTGAGATTATTTTTTATAAATTGTTGCATATTCCTCTCACATTCTATTTCCAGTTATGAATCAGTTGATGCTTTAATAAATCCATAGAAGAATGGTACTTCACAGAATTCTCATTGTAAAAGCAGATGCTTCCTTCGTTTTCAACCTTTTTTACAATATCTTTATACAGGCGGCTTCCGTTTGCATAATTTCCGTCTGCTGCAATTTTTTGGTACTTTTCCAGATCTCCATCCAGAAATTTGTAATGCAGCAAAGCGCTGGTACAGGTGGTTTTGAAATTTTTACGATATGGACAGACGTAATGATAGCGATATACATCGCCTCTTCTCATATAGACCAGCGGGTATTTATTTTGGAGCATGTCCATACTATCCTTGTCTGCAAACACCCGCTGTCTTGGTCCTCCCATAATCTTGGTATAATGCAGGCAGTTGCTCATGGAATAGGAGTCTGCATCAAAATAGCAGAATCTGTCCATGATTTCCCCTGCATGTTTTTCAAACAGCGGACGATCTGTATACATATCCAGCATAAAAGACAGGCACCGCTCGGTACTATGTTCCTTCAGGGAGGAAATATATTCTCCAATTGGATGCTCTTCATAGCCCGGGTATACAAACAATTCGTCAGAGTCCACAATAAGATACCACCTATCAAAACCGATTTGTTCGATCACATGGCTAATCCAGGCGACTTTGGACCACATAATAAAAGGATCCTGTGTCTGAAATACTGTAACATCCTGCTCCATCAGCCATTCTAAGGTTCCATCAGAAGATCCATTATCGATATATATAAATTTCCGGATTCCGATTCTCTTATGATGGGTATAGGACATTTGAATCCGCTTCAAATCATCCTTTACCACACACAAAAAGATGGGGTCATCCTCTGTATCAAAATTCCATTTTCCTTCCTTTAAAAGCGTAAGTGTGCATTTGCAGTAGTTCTCCGCAATTTTCCTTGCTGCCCGGGGACTGGATATTGCATAATACAGAAGCGCTTTCTCAAAGCTTTTAGAGGATGCTCCGTAGCTTCTAAATATTTGTCGAATTTGCCTGCGGTTCTCTATGCATAGCTTGGGGTCCTTCAAAAAATCGCTTACATCGGTAATTGCCTTACTGATCAAAGCCGGCATAGAGAGTATCTGATCATATCTACTTTTTCCCATACTTTATCCATCTATAATAAAATGCTTTCAACCTATCACGATAGCGATACAAAACCGGATGTGAAATTGCAAGGGACATATTCCGATACAGCTTCTCATTGATCTGCGTGTACTGCTTTGCGTCTTCATACTCCGCAGCCAGCCTTGTATGTATCTGCTGATACTGTTCCTGAAACTTACGAAAGCTATGATATGCAACAACCTCATACATCAGGCGAAGCTGCCTTTTAATCAGATTATATAAAGCCTCACCGTATACATCCGGTCGTTTTTCCTTTGCGAACTCTACCATCCGCATTCCACATGTTTCGGAAATAAAATTCTTTTCGGAAAAATCTGATCTGCTTCTGCTCTTTTCCCCGAAATATTGCACATAGCATACACTCTGGCATACCAGCAGCCTTTTGGCTTTTGACAAAAATAAGTGCATGGACCAGGCGTCTTCACACAATTCGACTTTTTCAAAGTGATGCTCCGAAAAGAGCGTCCGTCTGAAAAGCTTACATATGGAAGCAGACATTTTCGTGAAATATCTGCGCAGCACATCCTCCCCGTCAAAGGTAAGGATCTGGGGATTTTCTGTCCTATGAATTACCGCATTACGGTCCGAGGTCTTATGGACTCCATAGCAGATTACATCTGCATTTCTTTCCTTTGCCATGGCATACAGATACCAAAGCGCACCCTCTACTAACCAGTCATCACAGTCCAGAAAAAAAACGTATTCCCCTGTTGCCTGATCGATGGCTGCGTTTCTTGCAATTCCGGGTCCCTCGTTCTCCTTGTGAATCACATGGATCCGCTCATCCATGGCTGCATAGGCATCACATATTTCCGGGGACTCATCCTTTGACCCGTCATCCACCAGCCAGAGCTCCCACTCTGCCTTCTCCTGGCTTCTTACGCTTTCTATTGCTTTTTTCATATAATCTGCGCCGTTGTATACCGGCATGATTACACTAATATCCATATGATTTCCTACTGTCTATTTCCAAATTTTCTTCTTGATGCGCGCTATAACGCTTTTTTTCTTCTTCCGATAGTTTTTGCGCATTTCCAACTGCTCATACTGATATTTTCTCCCTGTCCCACCGTTATTTCTTCGCATAGCCTCTTCCGGTGCCTGACTTACGATATGAATCAGGAATTTTTCATAGGCATTGAGATTTTGATATTCCTCTGTCCCACTCCTAAAGATTGGTTCTTTGATATATTGCCGAAATAATTCCGGGTCATGATCAATTTCACAAATCCGTTCTGCAATTTCGTCAAAGGAGGAATACGCATGGCAGTTGATAAAGGCCTTCTCATTAAATATTTCGCCTACTCTTGGATCTCCCCAGTAAATCGGTATTGTTCCAGCGGCAAAGGCCTGCAACAGCTTTTCCGTGGTGTACCCGTTTGTAGAAGAATTTTCAAATGCGATGGAGAACCGGTATTCCTTTTGGAATTCATATTTGTCCTCCACAGGTCCGCCTACATTATTCCTGTATTTTCCCCCGGAGTCCACCTGCTTGTAGGAGGAAAGCAGTTCAAACATCCGGTCCCGTTCCTTTGCTGCCTTGCCATTGGAATATACAAAATTACAAAACTTTGTTTTCTGCTGTAATTGTTCCTCCGACAGCAGATGCTTCTGCAGTGCTTTCTCCATATCCTCTTCATAAAACAAATAGAGCGGCACTCTTTGATAGCGGTCCTCGTAGATCATATAGGAGAATCCGATTCCATAATCACAAATATTGAAATCCGGCTGGAGATTTTCCCCTGTTATAAAAATCCTCACGCAATCATATTTCAAATGCTCATAACCGAACACCGAATAAAATACGAAATCGGGATCATCACCTTCCTCAACCTCTTCAAAATGTGCGCGCAATATGCGGAGCGTAACATCCTTTATGAAATTTGTTCCATCCCAAAAATCAACGAATTTGACCTTCATTGTATATGCTCCAGTTCATCCTGATAACGACCATCATTCCATAGAAAGACCCTTTCAAAGCCTTCCGACATCACAAACGCTCCTACCGTTCCGCTGGTTCTTCCTCCGACAAAAGCCTTACATTTTGATAGCATGTAAATGTTGGCAAGATAGTCCCTGTTTCTGTCAAATACAGATACTTCTTCTCTCTTTAATGCGTGATTTAGGTATTCCCCTTCTTTAGGAACAAGCTTCTCACATTCGTTTACGCAGAGCGCTTCCCCATAGCGTTCCTTAAAGCTTTGCTCCACCTTAGGGTCCTCTGTGGCAAGAAAGATTCTGGTATAGTTTCCTTCCTGCATGAATTGGTCAATCTTCGGGAACAGCTCCTCCGGTTGCGGTTGTCTTGGATGTCCCTTCGGTTTGATGGATAGATAATCGGTTCCTCTGCAAAGAACACCAATGGTGCGTTCCCTGCCATCTCCGATTACAGCATTCATTTTTTCCTCAAGATAGGTCTTCACCTGTGGCTGAAATTCAAAATATTCCTCATACCGGCTGTGCCAAAAGGCAAGCAGCCTTTGGTTTGTAAGGATTTCCATGGAATCATCCGGCCTAAAATCCAACAGCTCATCGGATGTAACCCCTTTTTGTTCCTGTCGCTCCTTTGGTATTCTTCCGGGTCTTGCAAAAAGCCTGTCCCATTCATGAACATTCCGGTCATCTACATAGACTTCATATCCCTTTTCTGTCCAGTATACCACGCTTCCCAGAGTTGTGTTAAAGAAAGAAAACAGTCCTACCTTCTGATCCTTTCGCAATACAATACAGTACGGCTTTTCCTTTAATCCGTCATTGTAATGATGAATCAGCGTCAGGTCAAGAAGCTTATCATATGCAAAAGCCAGATAAACGCCAAAATACCGCTCTGCAAGTCCTCCCTGCAGACGGTATTTATGTTCCGTGTCGAATATTTCCAGTTTTTTGCTTTTTACGACCCAATCCCAGAATTGCATCATTTTGTCGAATTCTTCTGTATTAATCAAAAAGCACGAACACAAATTGATCTGTTTTCTTGCAAACAAATCCTCTTTTTTGTAATTGGTTCCGAAGTATTCATTATAGTCATCCAGGATATATTCATAACAGTTATATCCTTTTCCCCTCAGAGTGTTTGGCTGGTTCACATCTGCAAGAATACGCTGTCTGTAATCCTCCTGGGGCTGAAATGTTGCAAAGGAAATATGTGCCCTCTGATGCCGGTTCAAGTAGTCTGTGATGCGCTGGGTGATATTCGTCTTATTCCATTTCATTCCCGGATGCTCTAATCTAAGCTCCAGGTCATAGTGAATGAAGCCAATATACTCCAGTTCCTTGTAGCATCCGCTCTTCCACAGATTATAGATGCCCTCACTCTCTGCCCACCATTTTCCAAGGCTTTCATAATTTTCGAGTGTCTTTTGGTCAACGGTAGACAGCTTTCCTGTGTTTAAAATCCGGCTTTTTGCTCCTACATTTAAGACCTCATAGTGCTTCTCGTCGAACTTCGGATCGCCCAAGTACATGTCATCATATAATTGCTCGTGAGCAACAATATATATTTTCCAATTTATTTGTCGTTCTTTGGACATTCCTTGGATTCCTCCAGCTTCACATTCACCATTTGATTTAATCTTACACTGCCCCATGCTCTTCTGATCCAGTTTACACCCTTTTGATCAGCTCCACGTTCAATTTCTATATACACTTTTCGATATGGGTAATCATATCCTGTATGACTTCCAAATTCATTTATGGAAATCACATCAATCTGAATGGAGTATGCTCCCTCCACCAGATTTGATACATCCAGCTCAAAATCTCCGCTATAGCTGCATCCCGGCTCTGTATCCACAACCGCATCGGATTCCATGGTTCCTACAACCGTTCCGTCCCGGAATATGAACTGGAAAAGGAATCGCAGCCCTTCTATTCTGGCATTTGCATGCCACTTCATATTGAGCAAAACCTTATCGCTTGTAAAATAAACCGGCTTATCCGTATTTAAGAAGGTCAGGCTTTCTAGGAATACCGCATCCCCATGGTCAATGGGCCTCTCTATATCCGTAAAATCATAGTGTGTAAGAAGCTCCGATGCCTGATAATCCATATATACCTCGATGGCGCTTTCCACATCTCCATCGTACACAATCTGTCCATGATTCAGCACAATGCATCTGGAACAGAGCTGGCGGATCGTGCTCATGTTGTGACTGACATATAATACCGTTTTTCCTTCTTCTGTCGCGGCATCTCCCATTTTTCCAAGACACTTCTTCTGGAATTTCATGTCGCCTACCGCAAGGACTTCATCCATAACAAGAATTTCCGCGTCCAGATGTGCAGCAACCGCAAAGGCAAGCTTTACATACATACCGGAAGAATATCTCTTAACCGGTGTGTCAATGAACTGTCCACACTCGGAGAACTCGATGATTGCATCCATCTTTTTGTCGATTTCCGCCCGGCTCATTCCAAGAATTGCACCATTTAGATAGATGTTCTCGCGGCCGGTTAATTCCGGATGAAATCCTGTTCCGACCTCAAGCATGCTTGAGATTCTTCCTTTCATCTTAACGATGCCTTCTGTCGGTGCAGTTACACGGGAAAGAATTTTAAGCAGGGTTGACTTACCGGCACCATTGGAACCAATGATTCCTACCGTCTCCCCTTTCCTCACTTCCAGATTGATGTCATTTAAAGCATAGAATTTTTCTCCGTAATGTCTGGTATCCTTTCCGATTACCGCATTCGGATCTTCCTTTCCGCGCTTTAATGCCCACCAGGACTGCAGCTCTCTTGACAGGGTTGTTCCCCCGATTACCCCTAACTGGTATTGCTTTTTCAGTCCCTCTATTTTAATTACAATGTCCTCTTGACTTACATTTGACATCTTTATATCCTCTTTTTCTATAATTAAACCGTATCCATGAATGTCTTTTCAACCTTGTTGAACAGAAGGATTCCACCTGCGAGAAGGAAAAGTGTAACAAAAGCACTAATAATCCAATAGGTTATTTCCAATTCTCCGCATCCCATCATTGCGTATCTGAAATTCACAACAATCGGTGATACGGGATTTAACATCACAATTCTTCGAAGTGTATCCGGAAGCTGTGAAGGGGTGTACACCACCGGAGTTGCATACATCCACAGCTGAATTCCAAAAGATACTAAAACCTTAAGGTCCTTATATTTTGTGGTCATTGAGGAGATAATAATACCTACCCCAAGTCCTAATAACGCTGTCTGCAGTACTAAAACAGGAACCAGCAGAATCCGATATGAAATCGAAATATTTGCGCCTTGAATCATATATACAATGATTGTCACAAGGGCAGCGCAAAAGACCACAAGGAAATTAATCAGTGAAAAAATCACCGTTGCAATCGGCATGGTAAGTCTCGGGAAATACACCTTTCCAAATATATTTTTATTTGTAGTAAAGGTATTCGAGGTCTCGCTGAGGCAGGTTGAAAAATACTGCCAGATTGCCGTACTGCATAAGTAAAATGCAAACTGCGGTACACCATCTGTCTCGAAGCCCGCAATATTACCAAAGATCAATGTGAACATTACCGTGGTAAGAAGCGGACTGATCAAAAACCATAACGGTCCAAGGATCGTCTGCTTGTATTGCGCAGAAAAGCTTCTCTTTACAAACAGGAGGATCAGATCCCTGTACTTAATCAGCTCTGCGATATTGACTTCAAACAGTCCCGTTTTCGGTTTGATTATAATGGACCAGCCTTCATTTGCTGCGTCGTTTTTCATTTTCATACTGATAATACCTCATTACTATTGTATCAAATAATCCCGGGAAACAGGTCCAGCCCATTTCCATGTAAAATCTCATTCCTACGATAACATAACTTTGCCGCATTTCCAAGACCTTCTTCCTGGTCTTACTGCGTATCTGCCTCTTAAGTCCTCGGTTTTCTTTGCCTTTTTGCTGTGACAATTTACGGTATGTCTTCTTCGCAAGGTTTAAATAGTCTCTCAGCGTGCGCTTATACAGTTCTGTTTCCCCTTTTTCTTTAAAGAAGTCCGCTCGGGCCTCAATTGCACCAAATCCGTCCTCGATTCGCTTTTGCGATACCGTCCCCATGATGCTGCTCTTATGCTGTACATAATAATAGCAGGGTTCGTCGATATACACCATCCGCTTTGCTTTATATAAAAGTTCATGGATTACATACTCATCCTCATGGAGCTTACCTGCCGGATAACGGATTTCTTCAAACAGTTCGGCTTTATACAGCTTATTCCATGCCACAACAAGGGAGCTTCTATTCTCAAAAATATCCTCAAAGATCAGCTTTTCAATTTCTTCTCCTTCAAAGATCTGTCCATCCTGCGCCTTTTTTAATCTCCTGGTGGCCTCAAAATAATGTCTGCCATCCGGAGCTTCCTTGTAGAATTCACACATGGCAAGGTCTGCATCCTTTTTTGTCAATTCCTGATACAGGCGCTCCACCATCTGCTCATGAATGTAATCATCGCTGTCCACAAACATAAGATACTTTCCGCTTGCCCTTTGGATTCCGGCATTTCTTGCATCGGACAGACCTCCGTTTTCTTTATGAATAACCAGGATACGGGCATCCTCCTTCGCTGCATTTTGGCATATTCCGGCACAGCCATCGGTGGATCCATCATCTACCAAAATGATCTCCAGATCTGTATAGGTCTGATTCCTTACGGAGGATATGCACTTTTCCAGGTAAGCTTCCACATTATAGATTGGAATGATTATACTGACTTTTTGATCTTTCATATTTCACTAACCTTTTTTGCCCTTGCATCCCAGGTATAATTCTTAACAGCTTCTTTCGCTCTTTGTGCAATCTGCTCTGCCTGTTCCGGATTTTTTTCTATTTCCTCAATTACCCGAAGCCATTCCTTCGGGTTATCCGGTTCCACCAGATATGCATTTTCTCTGTCCGTAAGGATTTCGCGGATTACGGGAAGATTGGAGGATATAATCACACGACCGCTGGCCATATATTCAAACATCTTCAGTGGGGACATCCACTTTGTCAAATCTTCTCCGTACACTTCTACCTTGTTGCTGTAGGGCATCAAAACCACATCATATTGCTCTAAAGTTTGTGGTACCAATGCATTTGCGATTTGTCCATGGAACTCTACCGTGGAGGAAAGCTCTTCCTTTAAGGATTCCCACTTTTCCATCGGTCCCCGGGCTCCGTACACATCATAGATATTCTTCCTGTCCTGTGCCGCCATCCGGACAATCGTCTCAATTCCTTTTCCCGGATAAAGACTTCCCACATAGGCGATCTTTAACGGTTCCCCTTTTTCGACCTTTTTCCTGATACGGCAATTTAAGTCCAGCTCTTCATATTGGCTGATATCCACCGCATCCGCCAATACCAGAATCTTACTTTCGTCAATGCCATAAGCTTCCATCATATGCTTTTTCAATGATTCCGATATTACAATCAGCTTTTTCATATACTTCGACTGCAAGGTCTTGCGCAGGGAATAGTGACGCGGCTCGGTACTCGTATGAAGCTCCAGAATGTATGGAAATCCCAGCATGGATGCAACTCTTGCAGCCATAATTTTCCTTGTCATGATTACGTCCGGTCTTCGCATAATGGCATAGAGCACCGCCAATACCGTATAACATATCTCGCGCAAGCCTTTTACATCTTTTCGAATCAGACGTATTCTTTTTACAGGAAACCTCTTGCTTACGCCATAGAATTCAAAGATATCGGTATTCCTGTGGAGTTCTCTGTTAAAATGATTGGGAATCACAAGCGTAACATTCGTTCCTGTCTTTTGAAATGCCTCGCACATTTTCATGACATGCACACTACTAGCACTATTCGACGGAATGTCCGCATTGGATACATAGACAATTTTTTTCATAACTGTTACAGCCATAGCCTTCCGTAATTTGCTTTCATATACCGAATTGCTTCCTTTCCGACTCGCCTGGGCGCAGTTTGTTTCTTATCCCTTTGATAGCGCATCAGGCCCTTCCAGGGTGCCGATATACTCCTGCTTAATATCATGATTTTACCGAACAAAAGTGTTCCTATGACCAGCCGATACGGTATTCCCAAATAGCGGTAGGATGTCAGCATGCGGTTCCGGTATGCCATGATCCATTTTTCCCGGTTGGTTACTCTTGCTGTCTTTACCTGTTTATGCAGCACCCGTACTGTGGGGTAATATAGGATCTCATATCCGGTGTCAATGATGCGGAAGCTTAAGTCTAATTCCTCAACCCCATAAAAATAATCCTTCGGATAATCTCCGCATTTCTCAAATACGGTCTTTAAGATTGCATGTCCTGCACCGATATACGAGGAGGTAAGTCTTTCTTCATCAAGATTCAAATGCTTGTTCGTAAATGGAATCTCCTCCGAGCGCATTTCTCCGGTATAGAAATTAATAATCCGAAATGCCAGCGCCCCCAGCTTTTCATTCTCTGAAAATACCTGTCTGATTTTTGAAAAGCATCCCTGGTTTTCAAATACCGCATCATCATCCAGAAAGACCAGAATATCGCCGGTTGCTTTCTCTATAGCATAATTTCTTCCCCCGGCAACTCCAAGATTGCTATCTAAAGAATAGAACTTTACTTTTTCCTCCTGCTGTTCCAAAAAGATACCGTATTCCTTTGTTCCATCCATGGAGCAATTATCTACCAGAATCAATTCATCAAAGGCGTCTTTCTCTTCCAAAAGAGAATCGATGGTTTCCTTTAATTCCTGTATTCGTTTGTAGGTAATGATAACTACGCTAATTGTCATTTCATTTCCTCATACTGTCGGATATTCTTCTCAATCGTAGCTTTGGAAAGCTCTCCCAGTTCTGAAATTTTCAGATTGTATTCTCTAATCTTCTTTGCCGGCAGATTCCCGGCCAGCGCCTGATCGATACTGTTTAATATTTCTTCTTTGTCTGTGGAAAGAACATATGCATTTTCAAACAAAAAGGCTCCAACGATTTTCTGATCCCACAGCACCTGAAATACTACATCATCATATAATCCCGCTTCTAACAGGCAGGTGGTCTTTCCGCCGATAACGACATAATTTCCTTCCAGATCCTCCGCCAGCCTGTTATGGGAAAGCTTCATTCCCTGTTCCACAAGGGGCTCATAGAAGGCCTTCTTTTCCTTCATATGAGGTCTGTATATAAACTCGATTCCCTTTTCTTTGCAATGCTCATAAATAGCCTTTACAATCCCATAGTAGACCTCCGGTGTATCCGAATCATGGGTCTCACCATCTCCGATCCAGATCACGGACTTTTTCTTCTCTATATCCAGCCGTTCCACCTTATATGGATATCCGATCACTGTAGAGTTGTCTATGTTCGCAATTCCGAAATCTACAATGGTGTCCATATTCTTCTGGCTCCAATACCAATAAAAATCGGAATAATCCTTGGCATGCTCCTGATAAAATCTGCTTGCGTCCGGATCCTGTGTCAGATTTAAAAGAGATGTATGCTCATAATGTGCAACCGGAATCTGCTTTCTTTTGGCAGCAAGGCAAACCGCTCTTTGAATCACCGGATAGAGATCCGTCACGATGACAAATTTGACATGCAGCCTTTCAAACATCGCTTCCAGCTCCCCGATTTCCTTTTCGATGAGGGCATAATCATCCTCTTGATATCCTTCCGCCAATCTGCGATACCATGTTCGATACGTTATGGAATGAATCCCCTTTTTCCAGGCCTCCTTCACTCCTATACTTGCAAAAGAGCCGATTCCCACAACGTTATAATACCTTGCCAGCTGCTGCACATAGTAGCCCAACCGATCTCCATATACTGCAATGGTATCCTTTTTCCTGTCAAAGCCAATCGGCATGATCAAGCGGTTTATCCGGTATATGAGAAGGTCCTTTGCCGTCAATGGCCTCGTTCTCTTTTCAAGGCTTTTGCAAATGAATTCCTTTATATTCTCTTTTTCCTTTCGTATGAACAGATCCTGTAATTCCATTCCCTATACTCCTCTAGCCAAGCAGACCTTCCAGTGCAGCTTCTAATCGCTTTCCGTGAATATCCATTGTATAATTCAAGGATTTTCTGTATGCTCTTTCTATTTTATTCTGACCATTTCTCGATAAAACAGCTTCTATCTTTTTTGCCATGTCAACCGGATCACCCACTTCACAGAGCTCTCCGCCTTCCCCGTAGTCTAAGAATTCCTCCTGTCCGCTTGGACATCTCGTTGACACGATAGGCGCTTTCACATAGGCGGCCTCTAAAAGTACGTGTCCTGCATCCTCCCAAAGGGAGCTTAAGACAAATGCATCCGCCCTCTTCATGTAGCAATATGGATTTTTTACAAAGCCTTTTAATTCTACTCTGTCAGACAGCTGTAATTCCGATATTCTGTGGCTTAGCTTTTCTTTGTCCTCTCCGTCTCCTAAGATGACCAGCTTTCCCTTATAATCCTTAAGTCGGGAAAAAGCCTCTATCAAGGTTGTGAAATCCTTTTGCCTCGTAAGCCGCCCTACTCCAAGAATAAAGCCCTCCGGATAGGTCTGCTCCAGTTCCTCCTGTGCCATTCGGTGGATTTCCCCGTCAATGACCGGATTATCGATACGTACAATCTTGTTCTCCGAGAAACCCAGCTTGTCGTGGATCTCCTTCTGTGTCTCATCCGATAAGGTAACGAGCAGATCGGAATCGGAATACTGCAGCTTCCATAGAAGCCTTCGAAGGGCATGTAGCCTTGGTCTTCCCTGAATGCTGTTGACAATGATTGGCTTATAGGAGCTGCTCCTTCTTGCCAGAAGGGGCAGATAGCCAAGCAGACTTGCGATTACGATATCCGGCTTTTCCTCGTTCCAGTTTCTTTTTAATTTTCCAAATGATGCGACAGACAGACGTATCATAGAAATTCGAAAGCCGATTCCTTTACTTGGCAGACTTTTCCATTTCTTTGAAAGGCCAAAATCCACCACTTCTATGCCGTATTGCTGCAAAAGGTCTTCATAGCCTTCCCACTCATGAAACAGCTTATAAAGCTTTACCTCATGTCCTCTTTTTTTTAATGCCGCAGCACTATTGATTGTGGCCTTTATCGTGCCAACATTTCCCATATACGGGGTCCAATAATATACTTTCATGCTCACCCTATATTCTTACTCATTTATTAATTCCAGATACTTCTCTCCTGCTTCCTGAGGCGTAAAGCGGTGCAATGCCTCCATCGCCCTTCTCTGCTTTTCCTGCATCGCGCCATCGTCCTTTAAAGCCTCTTTTATTGCCATAGCAAGACCTTCTGTATCTCCCACATCAACCAGCAATCCCCCCTGCCCATCTAGCAGGATTTCACTTGGTCCGCTTGGACATCGTGTTGCCACACATCCGGTTCCAACGGCAAGGGCTTCGATGAGTGTATTGGGCAGTCCCTCAAAAAAGGAGGATAATACAAAGACATCTGCCTTGCTCACATACTTATAGGGATTCTCATCATATCCGGGCATCCATACCTTATCTTTTATTCCAAGAGACTCTGCCAGTTCTTCCAGGGAAGCTCTCTCTTCCCCTTCTCCAATGATCACAAGACGGGCATCCAGTTCCTTTTGAATCCTTGAGAAAGCCTTTATCAATATATCAAAGCCCTTCTCTTTCGAAAGACGTCCAACACTAATTACAACAGGATTTTTACAATCCTTTTTCAGCCATTCCTGGTTTACTTCCTGTTCTGCTAGCTTTTGCAGATCCCCGGTCAGCGTAGGATTATAAATATATCTGCATGGGCTTCCGGTAATACGTTCAATTTCTTCTGCAGTTTCCCTTGAATTTGCTACTACGGCATCTGCCTTTTTATACAGAAGACGCATAAGTCTTAGGATGATCTTCCCCTTTTTTCCTTTCCCGGAATACTGAAACTCAGCCGGGTGAAGTCGTTCGGACAGTATGAGTTTAAAATTCTTGCACTTTCCGTTCCTGCAATCCATTGGAGTTGCCAAAACTGTGCAAAGATTGGCAAAATTCTGGCAGGATATAAGGACAAACCTCTTTCCCTGCTTTTTCGCCTCCTGTATCTGTGATTTTATATAAGCCTTCAGCTGTGGAATTGCAAAAAAAGTGCGGGTGGCCTTTAGCTGTACTTTTGATATTCCGATCTCGTCCATTTCTTTCACAAAATGCTCCGTATATCCAAGTGATACAAATTCAACGGAATATCCGTGTTCTATAAAATATTTTGCCAATCTGATATTTGTTTTTTCTACTCCGCCAAATCGAAAGTATGGATGGAAAAATGCCACCTTAAAAATTGCTGATGTTCTTAAGGAATTCATTGCCTGAAAATTCCCCCTTATACCCATAATCTACCGGCTCCGTGTCTAACACATCCTCCCAGGGAATCTCGGAAACCTCTGAAAAATACGTTACATTCCCTGACTTTTCACAGCACGGCATTTTTTTTACATTTACGTTATCCGTCAAAAGCTTTTTGCCCAGTATGATTGCCTCCTGAACCCGAAGGGAACAGGACTTCACACGTTCAATCTGCAGTTCTAACACGCACTTCGAGCTTCGGACAAGGGAAAGAGCTTCTTCATAGGGAATAAGCCGGTCTATATAATGAATGGAGCCTACACAATTCTTATCATGGTCCGTCAGCAGGTAGAAGGCTGTTTTGATGCCCTGGGCGTCACATGCCCTTGCAATTTCCTCCAGCTTTTCCTGCCGTCCTCTGTCTTTTCCTATAAAGCAGATATCGTAGAGAATCTCACTTTCCTTTTGTTCGGTGTCCGGATACAGGTTTGGCCAGAATTCCAAATTGTTTTTCTCTGCGCAAATCGGGTCAAACACCCCAATACGATCCATAATGGGTCTTAAAACAGCAAGATTCTTTTCCGTAATATTCTTTGCGTCCGTAAAATAGAATACATGCTTGGAATCCGGCAGTTCCTCCTTCACAATCGAAACAAACCCTCTTTCGATCTCATGCATATAGTGACTGAACCATATAAAACAGATTGGTTTTTCCGTTTCAAATTCAATTCTTTGGATTGCCTTGTGAAACCATATATTCTTGAAGGGAAGCCTGACGATTCGATTCACTTTTTTACTAAAATGTATTCTGTACAGTTTTTTTTCAATAGGATTTAGAAGTTCTGAGAAATCTTCAAAAAATTGTACATCTTTTCTTTGCAGCAGATCCTTGTACATAAACTTATACCAGTCAAAGGTTGTTGCAAAAAATACAAAATTATAATTCATCCGATCCCTGCTCCAATAATTTGATATACTGCTCAATGGTCTTTTCCATCGTAAAACGATCTATGTTCTGCTGTGCTATATGAAGCTTTTCTTCCATCAATTTGGTATTGTCCAGATATTGATCCATACATGACGCCAGAGCACTGCTGTCGCCAACCGGATAAAGCAGTCCACCCTCTCCGTCTAACAGGACTTCCCGGGGCCCGGTTAAACAATCTGAGGATATACATGCAAGCCCTGATGCAGCTGCTTCAATCAGGGAATTCGGACAGCCTTCATAACGTGAAGATAATATATATATTGTACCATATTTCAGATATTTGTACACATTTGCACAATACCCAAGCAGACGCACCCGATCACTTATTCCCAGTTTTTTGATCAGTTCTTCTATATGGGATCTTTCTGCACCTTCTCCGATAATCCATAGCTTTGTATCCTTATGCCTGCTTTTTGCAAAGCCGGTAAGCATTGTGTCGTAATCCTTTTGTTTTGTCAGTCTGCCTACTGCAACCAAAAGACGGCCTTCATATTGCGCTGCCTCGTCCAAAAACTCCGGTTCGATAGGTTCTTCCTTTTTTTCCCGTAGTTCTTCAAAATCAATGGGATTATATATGGTTACTACACTTCTTTTCACTTTTTTTTCGAAATCCTCTGCCAGCTTCTTTGAGTTTGCAATAATGACATCTGCCTTCTTATAGGTAAATGGCTTTAGCCATTCTGCCAGCCTACGTGTGAAACTGCGCTCATGTCTGACTGCGGATGGATGATTGGAAAGCCGGCAGATTACCGGCACCCTTGCCTTTTTACATTCTCCGATTGCAACGGAGGCAGACTGGAAGGCAATGAGAACTGTTTCCTTTGGGTCGACTTTTTTCAGATATTCCCGCAAGGCTTTTTTCATAAAATAGGCATCCGTCAGGCGGGGATTTATGTGTGAAATGGTTTTCCGGTCAAATCTTTCCATTTTCACTTTTGGGTTAAATGCCTGTTTTTTTTCTTCTATAATACGGCAATAAAGCACAGAGACCAAGTAGTCCTGTGCTGCCAGTTTGTTTGCCACTATAATTGCATTTTTCTCTACCCCGCCACTTTCAATGGAGGGTATAAAAATCAGTATATGTTTTTTCATATTACCTCATTTTCTTTGCCGCCTGTGTTAGATGCCCAAATAGATACAGGATACTCTTTATTATCGGCAAATGCTGTTCATTTCGGTAGATATTCCATGTCCACCTTATTGTTCTAAGCTTATTTCCACTTAGGGAATTTCGATTCACGCGATAATGCCCCAATACCTCGTCAATTCCGTATGCTTCCTTTACCTTTTTTAGTATCTTAAGCCAGGTTGCATAGTCTTCATGCCCGATATTCGGCATTGAAAAATCTCCCGCTTTTTCTCTATCAATCAGCACCGTCAGACAGGGAATCACATTCCCCCACAATAGCTTCTCATATGTAATGTACTCCGGAACATGGCGTATTTTCTGAAGAGGCTTCCCATCGTCATCTATCACATCGCATCCTGCAAACACAAAGGCCGCATTTTTTTCCTGCATCAGCTTTATCTGTTTTTCCAGTTTTTGCGGCTCCCATAAATCATCACTGTCCAAAAAGGCAAGGTACTGTCCTCTGGCAAGCTTCATTGCCTCATTCCGGCTTTTGGCAGCCCCCATGTTTTTCTCATTTCTATGATAGCGAATTCTGGAATCTTCGGTTGTATATGCCCGAACAAGGGATGAACCTGCATCTGTAGAACAATCATCTACAACAATCATCTCCCAGTTTTCATAGGTCTGACTCCGTACTGATTCAATGGTTTTTGAAATATACTTTTGCGCCTGATAAAGTGGCGTAATAATTGATACTAGTCCCTGCTCCACGTTTTTACCTCATACATTCCAAATGCAAATATCGCTCCAAACAGGCCAATGAGACAACCAAAGAGTATTCGATTTTCCTGTTCTCCGGTTCTTAGGACGATATCATTTTCTACGGTTCCCAAATACTCAGTAAGATCCTGTCCCAAATATTCATAGATCATGATTGTGCATAATCTCTGCTGCTTATAAGAAAAACTAACCTCATATCCATTAAAAGCTTCTGTTGCCTGTTCTTTACTTACATATCCGAGGGCTTCCTGTTCTGATGGGGCTTTGCCATTCATAATCTTCCAGTAAAGGAAGGCTTCCTGTACTTCCCCATATTCTTCCTCCGTCAGCATCTTGATGAGCTCTTCCTTTGAAGAATCTTTGTTTTCCGTAATGATTGGATGATAATCAGGCTTACTGCGAAGCTCGTCTGCTAGACTTCGAATCCCGCCTGACGCTAATCCAATGATGATAGCAAGTCCAAAGGCTAAGTACCATTTTTTTGCAATACTGCTGCATACCGGCCGATATGGCATTTCCTCCTGTTTGCCCAGATAACAGCAATATCCCAGATACATACTGATAATCGGACAGGAATATGGGATTGCCGAGAACATGACAAGGAAAAATCCCATGGTAAACATCATCCGGTATTTTTCCGGATATGCTTTCCAAATCATTTTTGCCAGTATCACCAATATGATTACCGAAACAAATCCTCCTTCCACCAGCAAAATACCGTTTCCGGAGAAATACCGTTCCCCGCCAAATCCCTGGGGCAATCCAATGTTATTAATAAAACGAATGACCGAATGGCTAATGCCGTCCAAGCGCTTTATGATACTTCCGTCCTTTAACAGGCTATCCCAGTCTCCGTTTAAGACGAAACGGATAATCTGATACATTCGATATGGCAGCAGCTGTCTGATATACGCAGCATATGTAACCAGTCCGCCAATCAGAATCAGTCCAAAATATTTCACAAACGCATATTTTTTCCCAATCAGTATCTCATTGATGGCATATCCGACCACATATACCCCTATATAGATCAGTGTAACCGTAGATTGTGCCAGTCCCAAAATCTGAAGCAGCACAAGTCCCATATACAGAAGACGCCCTTTTTGAAAATTCCAGACAAACAGCAGCAGGAACAGACAATAATATCCATAGGCCGAAGGCTCCGTGGCAAGGCTTACTACTCCTCTTGTCGCATCTGTTGTCTGCCGCATAACAAAGCTGCCTGCAAAATCCGGTGCAATCCACATCTGTACCAGCCCCACAATCAGCCAGATCCAGATTGCAGCTTTGATGATCCGCTCCCACACGCTTCCTCTTAGCTTTAATGTATAAAAGAAAGCCAGTGGAATGGTAAGGAGAGAAGCAAAGGTCACATACTTTTTTGCAATCGTAAAAAGCCCTAAGCTAAGAGCGTCCGTTATTGCATATGCGCCTAAAAGGAAAACACATAGTGCTAATTGCAGAATACACTTTGGTGAACTCTTCTCCTTCCGTACAAAGACATAATAGATGATTGCACAAACCGAAACAAAAAATGCATAGGGTTGTGAATCGGTTCCCGTGTACCATGCCGGAATCCACATGGTAAATGGAAACAAACAGGTGATATACAAAAGCACTTCAAAAATACGGTCTGCAATTTTTATGATATCCAATTTCTTATTTTCTCTGTTGATTGCAGGTTGCATTCCTTACCCTCTGTCACTTCATCATCTTTCCATCAAAAAGCAGATTTGCTTTTTGTGCCATCTTCTTTATGGAATTGTCCTCCACAAACTGCTCGATTTTTTTCTGATATTCCAATTGTGTTTTCGGATCTTTTAAAGCTGAAATTGCCTCATCCACACACCTTGCCAATTCTTTTGGACTATCTGTTTCGTAGATAAAACTAAAATCCCCGATAGCAGTCTTTGCATCAGCAACATCAGAAGATACTACCATTTTACCGTTGGATAAATATTCATATATTTTGGATGGGAAAGACACATTTCCGAATTCTGCATCCGATAGCTGCGCATTGATACAAATGTCCGCATTTTTAAGCAATGATTTATATTCTTCAAAATCCAAATATCCGCGAAAATCCACTCTTTGGTCCTTGCAACCAAGGACCTTGCTTTCTAAATCTCCTCTTCCTGTAATAACAAGAGAAAAATCTTCTGATGTAAACTTTAGTGCCTCAAGCAGGACTTCGATGCCTCTTTGTCTGTCAAGGGTACTTGCAAACAATAACACCGGCGTTTTCTTTTCACAGGTACGTTCCGGGGCTGTCTGCTTGCGTATTGCTCCCCGGACCACAAGGGACGGGCATGGAACTTTAAGCATTGAAGTAACTAAAAATGCTCCGTCTAATTCCGGAAGCGTACGTTTCTCCATTCTGCTGTATAAATATCGCTTTAGTCCTTTTACATTTGCATCCTTTGTAAGTCCATCCTCATACTGCAGATAAATCGGAATCCCATATTTCTTCTTCGCCCAAAGTGCAACCGGTGCATTTTCCAGCCTCATATTATAAAATACAATGGCATCAAACTTCTTCGTTTTACACATGGTCCGCAAAAATTTTTTGCAGCTTCTTTTACATGTCCAAACATTTAGAAATGGAAACCCAAGGATATCTGCATAATAGACTTGTGGGTCCATTTTGGATTGAAATCCTCTGTAAAATTTTCCGGATGTACTCTTTGTCCACGCATTCGACCAAACGGTTACTTCATTTCCGCCCGTTCGAAACATTTCGATCATATATGTGCTCTTATTCTGTCCCGCCTGTGAGATGTAGGGTGCACTGTTTCGTTGTTCAATTACATCATCCAGATAATAATTTGCAATATATAATATATTCTTCCCCAAACAGACGTCCTCAACTCTCTACTTTTTTATAAATAATATAATTTTCTGTTTGTCCAACCTCTAAAAAAAGTTTTTCCGAAATCTGTGCACACAGCTTCCCTGACTTTGGAAAAACAATAAATTCAAATTCATGTTCACGCATCGCCTGATACAATTCCGTTCGATCGGTTATGGTATTGGAATCTCCTTCCAGTATAATATGGCCTTCATATTGGCGTATTCCATACCAGATATCCTCCGTCTTTGGCACCCAGGCGATGGGGCGTTCATCCCCTTTGTTCTCCATGATGATATTACTGATTTCATATGCGTCCTGGTCAATCTTGTAGATATTGTGTATATCCCGATACATGCTTTTTCCATAGGTTTTTCCACTGATCATAATGGTACAGACCAGGAGAAGCATATAGATCACTTTCTTTCTTCGTTCGTCTTCCGGGGAAATACAATGTGTGTAAAAGGAAGTCGCACCATATGCCAGAATTGTCATAAGAGGAATCAGATAGAAAATACGCATATATGCATACATGTCTTCTCCAAAGAATACGACACCATACGATGCAACAATCGGATTCCAAATGATTCCGAAATAACACAAAATTGCATATACTGCCATTCGTTTTCCCCGTTTTGAACATTTTGAGTCTACAAGTATCCAAATCAGACAAAGTACTGTAAGCACTAGGTAGGAGCTGTCTCTATAAAATGTTGTATTTAAAAAATTAACAATATCCAAGCAAACCACCCTCTAACCATAAAAGTTGATTTTTTCCAAGATAGCCGCATATTTTAGGTAAAATACCATAATGAAAAAGGACGGAATACAGGTTAAAATCGTGTAAAATACGATTCTAAGTCTCTTGTAAAGAACCGCATATAGCATGGATAACACACATGACATTGCAACTGCAAGTCCCGTTCCTGTAAGCGTCGTTGAGCTCATCGCAATATTCATAATTGCAAGAAATACATAGTCTCTAAAAGAAGGTCCTTTTTCATAAATATAGCTACAATAAAGGAACATGAATGGAACCGCGATTATGGCAAGAAATGCCTTGCTCTGCCACACCCAGGTGTAGAATCGATACGTTACCGGATATGTGGAAAATCCACCAAAAAAGGTGAATATCAATACCAGAAACATAAAAATCCAGATTTTTCGCTGTTCTCCTTTAAAAAGATAGGATGCCAATAATCCCTGCAACGCATATCCAAGTGGTACAAATACAAATGGAAGTATTGTCTTGCATAAAATAAGCACATGAACTTTGGATATCTTTACAAGGTATGCAATCCAAAGCCAGTAAGAGGACAATGCATACTTTGCAATGACCCACCCATCAGTTCCGCCTGTCTCGATATTGGTAAGATACAAACGATTCGACGTTACAATATCATTGACCATCGCAAGATAGACCTTATCATCCCCATACACATAGGTAGTACGAAACTCCAACAAAAGTATAGGAAGAAATACTCCAAGTAAAATCCATCCCCATCTGCGATCCGCGTTTTTTACGCTCTGTATGGTAATCTTTAGAAGCTCTGCCATACGCTGTCTTGCGGTCAATACCGCTAATAGCATGAGTAGGATAAGTACCCCACTATAGATAAGTACATAGGTTGAAAAACTTGCTTTCATTAATGTAAGCGGTACGCCAATTACCTCAGATACTGCTACAAGAAGCATCAGTCCCAGCATATAGACATATATAAAATTGTAAGACAAGTCATGTGATGTCTTTTTGGAAAGAAGTACACCAATTACAAAAGGACACACTCCTAACAAAACCAACACACACACAATACCAAAAACGATTTTTAGTATCGCAATCATATACGCTCCCAATCCATTTATTTCTGAACCATAATGATGCCTAAGCTTACCATTTGATGCGCAAGACACAGATTTAATTCCTTTGCAATCTCTTGACACTTTGATGCTTCATCCACTTCAGCCAATAGGATTGCCGGATATTCTACCGCTTCAAGAAGAGCATCTGCATCACTAATTATGCTCTTTCCGATTACAAGAGTTATTCCCTTTTCCTTTAAGAGAGATTGTAACTCTTGGGTAAAAGTCTTACTTAACTTGTCCATTCTGCTTCCAGTTAAGTAAATGCGATTAATATCTCTTCTCTTACAGCTTAAGTACACGTTGGATACAAGCATACTAAGCTGACTTTCAAATTTTCTTTGCTCTTTTCTGCTGTGACCTGTGGAAAGGATACCCAAAACTGGCTCTGCGAACTGATAGGAAATCTCCTCCACTCCATGCACATTACCATTAAATGTATACCAAATTCCAAGGATTACCAGTCCGAGTACAAGACCTGCAACCGCTCCAAATACCACCATTTTCTTGTTTAAATGGGTTGGATTTAAAACAGGCGCCGGCTTTTCTACAGGTTCTTCCGCTACCGCTTCCTCTGTCAGCATATAAAACACTCTTTTTTGTGTATCATTAAAATGATACATATAGTTCATATAATTTTCGCTACTTATAACGGAATAATCATACATTTCGTTATATCTGGTAACTAGAGAATAATCGACAACACAATCCGCAATTGCGTAGCCGGTTCCCTTTAATTCAGAAAACTGTGCTTCTACAAGTTCCATTGTTGCATCCTTTAGTGCAGATGCATTTTCCATAGTATCTGCCGTCACAGTAATTACTAACTGTTCATTTTCATAAGCACTATCAAACAGTTCCCACATATGCTGCGTCTGTGTATCCCAGCCAAGCTTATCAATCAGAGACTGAAAAAAATCTACATCAAAAATAGCTTGCTGCACCAAAACTGCCTGACTTGCAGTCTCTTCTCCTGTTAACGGATACGTAATCTCATAAATATTCTTTGCATATGGATCTGCATGAAGCAGAATGGAATGGTCCAAATATTCTGCAGTTACATCTGCGCGCTTTTGATAATAGATGGCACGATAGATCCCTGCAATCTGATCCTCATTCAGTTCTTCCATCAGTTCTTCCACAGTTACCTGCTGCTGTTCCTCCTCATGTAAGGAAGCTTCATATGCAGCCTTATTTGCACGATAATCGCTCTGATAGCGGTACACCCCGCTTGCGACTGCACAAATCAGCGCACAGATCAGCAGAAATCTCCACTTTTTTACAATGCACCCCAGCATTTTTGTAAATGATATTTGACGTGCCTCAATCTCATATCCGTTTTCTTTTTTCATACAAGAATCTGCCTTTCTTTTTCGTATTAGTCTTCGTACTTGGATTCTGTCAGGAAATGAAGGTTCATCTCACTTTTTATCTTACCAAGAAAGTCCTTGATAAACCGATTTCGTTCATTCGCCTGCTCCTCGGTTACCGGACGACGGAGATTACGATCCATATAGTTTTCGTTGATATTTGCAGAGAATCCGTCAAAGCCTGCCATGTAAATCTCTTTTGCGCCAACCGCCTTTAGGATGTTAAACATAATTACGATGGCGGAATCATTCACGCCGTCTTCGGTTTTCGTCCATTCCTTGTAATTTAGAATCTGAACCTGTCCTTCAAACTGTGGAGCAGCTGTGCATGGTACATTCGAGGTTACAATGACATGCTTTCCTCTTCCCACAGCCTTCTCGTAACGCTCCTGCTTGGTTGCAAGAACAAGATCGGTAAGATACGTCTTGTCGTTATTTAAGGCTACAGAAATCACACTCTCGTCACTAAGCATCTGCTTAATGGTCTCATCCGCATCGGTAAGATGTTTTCCCGGAGCTATAAGGAGTACCCTCTTTCCTTTAAACTGCTTCTTCAGGTTCTCGATCACAACCCCATCATCCTGCTGCTTTTTCTCGTTGTACTGTACATACAGCTGATCTGCAAAATCCTTGTCAAAGGAAATCTTCTTTTCCTCCGGAAGCATTGCAAGAAGCTCTGCCACCTGATCGATGGAAAGCATATGCTTCTTGAAGAAATGTCCCGCATAGCTTGGTGTGCAGTGATTAATGGAGGAGAGATAGTACTCTACCGAATATCCCCAGTAGAACTCCGAATGAAGCTGATTGATTACGGTATCAATGACTTCCAAAAGGGGTTGAATATGATAATTCTTTCCAAAATACAGATTTAAGTGTTCTGCAAAAAGCTCTGTATTTAAGTTTCCTGCTCCCTTTCCCATTCCCATGATGGACGCGTCCACGATCAGTTCCCGCTCTGTATGGAAATCAATAAAGGAGATCGCGTTGGAGTAAGAAAGCTGTAAATTGTTGTGTGAATGAAATCCAAGATGCATCTGTGGAAGCAGGTTATGATCCACCAGATTCAAAACCCGGATCATGTCATTGGATCTCATCTCTCCGAAGCTGTCTACAATATAGAATGCATAAGCCTCCGGAAGCTCGGTATTGACCTCCTCGATCAATTCCAACAGCTCCTGATCCGAATATCTCATAACCGTCATTGGCTGGATAAAGAGCTTATAGCCCTTTTCAATGATGGTTTTTCCCCAGGAAATGATGTTGTGGCGATCCTTCTTATGGAAGGCCAGACGAATCCCATCGATATCTGCGTCGGTCTTTTGGGGAAGCTTTGTCACATCGTATTTTCCATAATCGATCATGGCCAGATATGCGGTACCCGGCTTTTTCTTTGTTACAAAGTTGTTTTTGATGTCCTCTTCGCAGGAATACTGGGTGCGTTCCGTGGCGGAGCCCTTTGCCTCATCGATATATCCGCATTCGATCAGCTCCATTCCGGCAGCCTCTATACTGTGAAGAATTTTCTCCATGTATTCGCTTCCGAAGTTAAAGTTGTTGACACATCCGCCATCGCGAAGTGTACAGTCTAATACCTGTATTGTTTTCATGAAATATCCTCTTATTCTCTAATTCTGTTTGGCCTTCATTACTGCTTCTACCCGGGCGATATCCTCTTTCCGGTCCACGCCGATGGTCATGGAGTCCACGGTTACAAACTTGATATTCCAATGGTTCTCCACAAAACGAAGCATCTCAATGTCTTCAATCTGTTCTAACTTTGTTCTCTCTGCAGATGCAAAGAACATCAAAGCCTTTCTGGTTAGTCCGTATAAGCCCAGATGCTTATAGTAGGTGATATCCTGTCCCTTCTTTGGATAAGGAATCGGAGATCTTGACAGATAGATTCCATCATCCTGTGCATTGGTCACTACCTTTACACAGGTGTTTAAGGTAATCTCAAATTCTTCCTTAATTGGAGTAATGGTATTGATGACCTCCGTATCCGGATGCTCTAGCTTATAGGTTACCACCTTCTCGATGGTCTCCGGCTCGATCATCGGCTCATCTCCCTGAATATTCACATAGAAATCTGCTTCGATTTTTTTTGCAACCTCGCCGAGACGGTCTGTTCCTGTCTGGTGGGTGCTTGCTGTCATGATGCAGTTCATATTGTACTGCTTGCAGGCAGCTTCAATCCGCTCATCATCGGTTGCCACATACACTTCATCGAAGGCCTTTACCTGAATGGCCTGATGATATACCCAGTAAATCATTGGCTTGCCACAGATTTCGGCAAGTGGTTTTCCCGGAAAACGGGAGGATTCATAGCGGGATGGAATAACTCCAATAATCTTCATATCGTATTACCTCACACTTTCTTTGTCTCTTTTTGCAAAAAATTCATCTAAATCTACGCGTTCAAAGGCCTCTAACTGACCGCCTCTGGTTGCATTGTATATCTTGATTCCATGTTCATCCGCGTATTTTCTTGCAATCTCATACTGCGGAAGCATCTGATTGCCCTGTTTTTTCAGCCTCTCCATATCCCACTTGGTCTTAAAATCCACATAGGTTACATTTTCGCTGTACATCTTCGGTTGTGCGTAATTACAGTCCACACCAATCAGATAGATTTCAGAGAACCCCATATATGCAGCGATCTGAAGCATTGCATACACAACGGATTTTCCGGTATATACCACCTTTGTGATATCATCGGAAAAAGATGTCTCTTTAAATTTCTTCGGAAACAGTTTTTTCCAGAAGGTATCTGTCATCAGATTGTCCGCATCGTCCTTCGGGAATGCAACTCCGTTTTTTCCGTCATAGGTTGCATCATAATCCGTGTAAAAGAACACCGGAATCTCATCGCTCATTAGTCCATCTTTCATGATGGATACGGTGTTGGAATCCACAATTCCGTAATAGGTGGCTCTCCAGTCCGTCTTATCATACATGGTAAGACAGGAGTTGACACCGAAGGTATATTCCTCCTTCAGGCGATCTACATCCTCCATGCGAAGGCTTGGGCCTGTAGCTACAATAAAACATCTTTCGCCTTTATGAATATTCTTAAACTTCTTTAGGTTTTCCTCATACATCTTATGCAGGCGTGCGTTTCGCTCCTGGAACATCGCGCGTTTTGCTTTAAACTGCTTTAAGGTCTGAAAATCTCTTACGAACTGTACCAATCCCGGAAAATGATTTTTGATAAAGGTTTTCATAATAAAATCTGCTCCCACTGTTCTACTATTTTATCGATGGAAAGCTCATTTGCTTTTTCGATTGCGTTTTGTGCCATCTGCCGGCGCTTTTCCTCTGGCATATTTGCCATTTCAAGCATTTTGCTTGCATAATCCTTGGTATCGAAGGCTTTCGCCAAAAGCCCCTGCTTTTTATCCTCGATCAACGGCTCTACTGCAATAATATCATACGCGATGGCCGGAAGTCCCATCTCAAAGGCTTCCGTAAGCACCATGGGAAAACCCTCCCATCTTGACGGCATCAGATAACAGGATGCCTGTAAGAGATAATCTCTGACGTTACTCTGATAGCCGGTGATACAAATCCGTTTTTCCAGCTGCCTGCATTTTATTTTTTCTTCAATCAGCCCACGATCTTCGCCATCGCCGACAATCGTAAGCTTCCAGTCGTCGTTTTCTTTTGCGAATTCTGCAAAGGAATCTATAAGTAAATCATACCCCTTCTGCTTTGTAATTCGTCCTAAGGTAACAAACATTTTTTCTGTAAGCGGGCTCTTCTCCTTACTTACAAAGCTTCTTGGATTATAGATGACCCTGCACTCTTTTTCAAATGCCTCCCTGTAATCCTCCTTTATACGGTTATTTAATACCACACATTCGTCCAATTGCTTCAGGCTCTTCAAAAACAACTGCTGCTGGTGGTAGAAATATTTACCCTTCGTCTCAAAGTAGGCCTGATAGGTGTTGTGCTCCCAACCAATGGTTTTACAGTTTAGTCGATGGGCAATCAGACCGATCTGAATCGTATTGCCTCCGGAAACTGCCAAAAGCACATCAAAATGCTCCTTGTTAAGTGTTTCCACCAGCATGTCCTGCCAGCGCTTCTGGAAATAGGCATATTCCAAAAGTGGAAAAAAAAGCTTATTTTTATAAAGCAGTCCGGTATCCTCATTGAGCTGTCGTACAAGTCTACGCAGGGTTCGATTTAAAAACGGAAATTGCGGCTGTATAATTTCATGAATCATAATGTCTTTTGACAAATGAAATGGGTTTTCCCTCTGCTGCTCTTTTGTATCCTGAGTGAAGATTACAACCTCATGCTTTTTTACAAGCTCATTTGCCAAAAGTGCCGAGACTCTCTGTTCTCCGCCGATATCACAGATATGTGATACATACATTCCTATTTTTGCCATAGACTAGTTCTTCTTTCCTCTTAGCTTCTCCATTACCTTTTTGGCTCCCTCTGCCGGGTGTGTCAGATAATGCCGTATTAAAAAACGCTTATAGGCTGCCTTTTTTGCATCCAGCTGGGCAAGCATTTCTTCCCTTGCTTCTGTTGTCTCAACCCCTTCACTCGGAAACATGGTAATCGGTTCCTCTAACAGCGTGCCTGCCAGATAGTCGCCCTTGGTATTACAATGTACTCCACTGCCGTCAAAGCCCTCGTTGTCCACAAGTCTCTTGTTTGGAAATAAGGTTACCATATCATGCCGAAACTGTGTCCAGTAAGCCCGAATTGCCCAAGAGTCTATGGTGTGACTTTCCATCTGGTCCAATAGCATATTGGTGTTGTACTGTCTTCCCTCGTAGTTAAAGCGGTACGCCAGATCGACATCGGTCTTAACCTGCTGCCAGCCTGTTGCGTCCGGATCAAACAGCGCCCAGCGGTCTTCCCAGGTCGCCCAGCTCCAGGAGGAGAACACCTTTAAGAAGTAGCTCTCCGGTAGCTTCTTGTTTCCCTCCGGAAAATGGGAATATCCGGTAATGGAAAACACCTTTTTGTCATCCTGATAGTGCTCTAATGCTTCATTCATATATTGCAGGAAGTATTTTCCCGTGATAAGGTCATCCTCCAATATAATCGCTCTTTTATGCTTGTTGATCACCTCGGTAGTTCCGGTGATAATCGATTTTGCCAGTCCAAAGTTTTCTTCCCGGGTGGTGACAATCACCTCACGAAATCCTGTTACCTTGTGAAGATACGCCCGGGTCTCCTCAACAGCCGTCCTTGCTTCTTCTTTCCTTGGAGCATCACTATACACATATAGAATTGTCTTGTCTGCTCCCACATTCTGCTTTAACGCCTCGACGGTTCTTTTCGTGTGTATCGGTCTGTTATAAGTAAACAGCACAACAGGTGCATATACCATTTCACTCATTTCCTACTCCCTTTTGATCCGCATTTTTTACTTGTCCCATATATGCACAATATCCCAAATAGAAACATACAATTGGTGAGGAAAACGGAATTGCAGATAACATGGTAATCATAAATCCAAAAACAAAAATGAAGCGATACTTTTTCGGATATGCCTGCCAAATAAGCTTTCCAATTATAAATAGCAGAACGATGGAAATAATACCGCCTTCCGCAATTAGAATTCCAACACCTGAAAAATAGCGTTCATGTCCGAATCCATCCGGAAGTCCGTAATTCTGCCAAAAGACAGAGAACGAATCTGTGATTCCTCCAATACGCTCCTCGATACTTCCGTCCCGTAACAGGCGATCCCACTGTCCATGGAAAATATATCCTAAGAGTGTCTGCATACGAAATGGCAGCAGCTTTTTCTGATATGCATAGTAAACTGCACAAAATCCACCAATTGTTACCGTTGCAGCCTTCAAGAAGGCAAAGCGCTTATGCAAAAGGATTTCGTTTATGACATATCCTGCAATATATACTCCAAAATACACAACAGATACGGAAGACTCTGCCAGCACAAAAATCTGTACTAAAAGCAGACCTGCATAAAGCAGGCGTTGCTTCTGAAATGCCAATACCAGAAGCAGTACAAAAAAGCAGTAGAATCCATAGGCTGATGGTTCTGTTGCAAGGCCTACCACACCACGGATAGCACTTGTACTCTGTCTCATGACAAATCTGCTTCCGAAATTACTGTTAATCGTCTTTTGAATCATTCCCGATGCAAACCAAATCCATATGCTTGCCTTGATCAGGCTTTCATTCATTCCACCATTTCTTTTCCATACCAAGGAAGCTGCATAGGGTATGGCGATCACAGACATGTACATGACATACTGTTTTGCAACCCGGACAATTCCATATTCCGGTATGGCAACAATTGCAAGGGTTCCCATCAAAAGACAGATTAAAAAAAGAGCACAGACCTTTTTGCTCATCAAGCGATTACTTTTTTTATATCCATCTATCAAAAAATAATATCCAATGACGAGTGCAGAAACCACAAACGCATAGGGCTGTGTATCCGTTGCCGTATTGAATACCGGTATCCACATGGTAAAAGGGAACAAACAGGTAAGATACAAGAGTATTTCCCATACCTTATCAATTACCTGCGTCCGATCCCATATTTTTCTATCTATTGTCATGGAGGCAAACGGATTTTTATGCCGCGTCTTTATATACATACTTACTTCCTCATCATCTTCTGATACAGTCTGTAGTAGGATTCTTCTGCAAGATGCTTTGCAAAGCTTTCCCTTTGTCTCTTGCAGCCTTCTACATAGGTAGGATGATTCTTCATAATTTCTTCAATTGCAGCTACTACCTGATTGATCTGCTTTGGTGCTACAACAAGTCCACAGCCTTCCTTTACACTCTCCGGTATCGCCGTTGCATCATATGCAATCACTGGTGTCCCACAGCAGATTGCCTCACCTGTGGTAAGTCCCATGGTTTCTTCCACACTTGCATTGATATAGATATCTGCGGCACTATACCATTGCACCAGTTCTGCAATATTTGCTGTCCTTTCGATTCCAATTATCCCCTCCGGGAGAGATGCAATCTGCTCTTTGGAAAGGCCAATCAGCACAATCGCATAAGAATCATCCAATTGTTTTCCAAGCTCAATAAAATCAGATAGACCTTTTCGCTCCTCCCACAGATTTGCCACGCCAAGCAATAGGTTTTTATTTTGTAATCCGTATCGTTCCTTGATGTCTGATTCCGTCGGTACAAAGACCTTTGTATCTATTCCGTTTGGAATTGCAACCACTTCTTTTCCCTGAAAAAAGGACTGTTCTACTTCTTCCTTTAGCCAGGTTGAGGGGGTTACCAGACAAAACTTCTCCAGGGAGGTAAACAGTTTTTTCTTATCTTCATAATTTTTTCTGGAAGCATCGAAAACCAGGCTTCCCGGATAGGCCCTTTTCTGCTTACAGTGTTCACAGCCCGTTTTCCACTTATCACAGCCTGCAAAGCTGTAGTATGCGCAGTGCCCGGTATAGCTCCAGCAATCATGAAGTGTCCAGACCACCGGTTTTTGATATTCTCGTAAAAAAGTAAATAACAGCTTTATATTCACATAGTAGCCGTGAATATTATGAAGATGTATAATGTCCGGGTTTTCTTCCTGAATCTTTTTGATCAGCTCTTTTGTCCCATGGGTGGAATACAGCCCATGCCGGTCCGTAATTCTTGTCAGGACACCATGTAATGCAATAGAAAACTTATTTCCAAATTTAAAGGAAACTACGTCCTGTGGCGCTTGTCCTCTTGCATATGCAATCAGACTCCTGTCTCCTTTTTCTTCTAACATTTTAGCCAGATTTACAGCAATTCTTCCCGTGCTTCCTAAGCCGCATACGGTATTAATTTGGAATACGTTCATATTTGCCGGTCTCCTTTCTGGCTTACTGCGCTAATTTCCCGGATTCAACAGATTTCTTCATAGATTGCAACCAGATCATCAATGTTCTTTTCGATATCAAAAATCTGCTTTGCATGTGCCTTTGCGCGGTCTGTCATGTCCTTTGCCTTATCCTTCATCTCAAAATACTGCTCCACATAATAGGCGATCATGTAGGAAGCATCGTGCTGATAGACAAAGCCTTCCTCTCCATGGGTGATCATATTCTTTACGCCACCCACATCTGAAACCACCACCGGTGTTCCGAGAAGCATGGCCTCCCCAAGGGAGTTCGGTGAATTCTCGATGGCGGAGGGCTGCACAAACACATTTGCCATAAGATACTGCCTGCACATCTCCCCTTCGTTTAAGGTTCCCAGGAAATGGATATTTTCCTCCAGATGCTTTTTTCGAATCAGCTTTCGAATATAGTACTGATAGCTGTTCAAGCGGAGCCGCTCCTTGATTCCCGTGGGATTTACATAATCGCGCTCCGTAATATATAAGCTTACATCCGGGTATTTTCGCTTGATGATTTCCAGTGCCTCTATCATCCGATGAAAGCCCTTGTAAGGAAATCCTCCCTGACTTAAGAAAATCCGGTGTGGCGTACAATTCTCATAGGTCCAGTCGTTTTCATAAAAGCTTGTCCGAAGAATTTCATTGTTGAAATGATACTGAATATCCGGGTGATACATCTTCACACAAGCTTTATCCCAATCTGTTCTTCCGATTACATGCCTGTATTCCGACAGAGCTTCTATTTCATACTTACCTCTTTTTTCAAATTCCTTCTGTGCACCCCTGATATTTGTGTGCCGGATGATATCCCTTATGGTGTAAAAATGTGTGACCCATTCCGGAATCCCTCCGGTATAGTGCCTTGCAATCATGGAAATCAGTCCCTGAATGGACACTACCGTATGGTCTTGTCGATTTGTTTTTTTGCTTGCATGTATTACGCTTAAGGAATGCGGAAATTCCGTTCCGAACACATGAATCACATCCGGATTGATCTGCCCATACACCTTTACCAATTCCTCTTCCATGGAAGGATCGAACTTTGTCCCATCCTTTGTTTTTCTTGGAATTGCAACAAAGGTAACCTGATCTCCTTTTCCCACCGCAATTTCCTTGTGTGCAAAAGATGGATAACCGATATATAAATCTACTTTTTTACGAAGTGCTTTGCTGATTCCGACGAGCCAGGATACTCTTACCTCAACCTCGTCCCCCATGACGTCCTTCGCCTCTGGGATTGGAACATTACATATCCATAATACTTTCAAGTGATTCTCCTTCGCTATTTCAAAATCGCCTTTGCCACTTCCATCGCTATACATTCCATCAGATACAAACGGCTCATGCCATTCTGCCGATAGATACTGTATCTTGCCTTGCATCTTGCTACTGCCTGCTTAAATCCGCCGTTATTGCTGGCGCCTCCCACCCGGAAGTTTGCAAGGACTTCATTCTTTACTACAATCTTTGCACCGGACGCCCGAACCTTTAATACAAAATCCCAGTCATCATGTACGGTTTTACATTGATATGAGAAACGATCATACAATTCTCTTTTTACAAAAGTGGTGGGATGATTCCAGTCCCTGCTGGTGGCAAACCTACGATACCGGGAATGCTTGATCATGGAGGTTCCATCCTCTTTGATAAGGCGGACATCTGCATAGAACATATCATACTGCTCTTCCATAAAGGTCTGGGCCGCAACAAAAAGGGCATTCGGTTCGTACCAGTCATCGCTGTTAATGATTCCGACAATCTGACCGGTGGCTTTTTTGCACCCCTTATTCATGGCATCGTAGATACCGGAGTCCGGCTCGCTTAGGATGTGATATGCATATCCCTTCCCGGCAAATTGGTCTTCATATTCTTTTGCGATGGCAACTGTCCCATCCTTTGACGCGCCATCAATAATCCAGTACTCCACATGGGGGTAGGTCTGATTTAAGACCGCTTCTATGGTCTTTCGAATGGTCTTTTCACTATTGTAGGCGACAGTTACCACACTTACCAAAACTTGATTTTCTGACATCTCTTATTCCTGTTCATCTGTTCTTGTCAGCTTAATGGATACCTCAAAGCTGACGGTCTGGTATTCGGACACCTTAATGGGGCCCTCTGAGAGATCCTTCTCATATACAAGGCTTCCAAAGGCCTTATTACACAGCTTTCCATACTGTCCCGGCATTCTCGATACCAGATAAATGGCCCAGTTGAAAATCGGGGTAACCCAGATTCTCTTGTGATGCTCAGCTGCAATCTTTTCCACCATCTTTGAGGTGGTTACATACTCTGCATTCTGAGGATAGAAAATACCACTCACCTCACGCTCAATGGCAAGATGCACGAACTCACACAGATTATTTACAAAAATCATGGACCGCTCGTTTTTGATACTTGGAAAAATCGGTAGGGTCTTTGCGAATTTTTCAAGGGTCGGGAAGTTCCCTTTGCTTCCCTTTCCATACACCATGGGTGGCCGCATAATGACAACCTTAAAGTTCTCATCATTTAACTCCAACAGTCCTTTTTCTGCCTGAACCTTGCTGTCTCCGTAAAAATTCGCCGGAGATGTGGGGGTATCCGCTGTTATGATTCGCTGCTTTCCAACCGGGGCACTCTCGCCATACACGGACATGCTGCTCATAAAAATGAACTGCTTTACCCCATCTTCCTTTGCCTTTTTTGCGGTTTCAATTGCCATATCGCAATTGATGGCATAATATTTCTTTTTTACCTCTTCAGAGACATTTGTGATATCTGCATGGGCAAGTCCTGCAACGTGAAAAATGGCATAATGTCCAGAAAAACTCTTATTACGCCATTCCCCATCTATCATATCAATTGTATCTACCTTATAATCCGGGTATTGCTGCATCCACTTCTCGAAAGAGGTTCCTACGTAACTGTTTGCTCCGGTAATCAAAATTGCTTTCATTTCTTCATTGCTCCTGTTCCGCCTTCCACAACACCATCATGCTTTAGCACACTTGTAATGGTTCCAAAAAAGCATTTTATATCAAAGCCCAGACTCATTTTCTCTACATATTCGCCGTCTAACTTCGCCTTCACCGGGATTTCCAGCTCGTCGCGTCCGTTGATCTGTGCCCATCCGGTAAGTCCCGGCATCACATCATTTGCGCCATATTTATCCCGCTCCTCGATCAGATCGTACTGATTCCACAGAGCCGGTCTCGGACCGATAATGCTCATGTCACCCTTTAAAATATTAAACAACTGCGGCAGTTCATCCAGGCTGCTCTTTCGTAGGAATTTTCCCACCTTTGTAATATACTGATCCGGATCTGCCAGCATATGCGTCGGCATATCCTTTGGTGTATCAATCCGCATGGTTCTGAATTTTAAGATGTTAAAATATGTCTTATGCAGACCGACTCTTTTTTGTTTGAACAGAATTGGTCCGCGGCTATCCACCTTGATTGCAATACAAAGTACAATGAGGATCGGAGATAGCACAATGCATCCGATCAGGCTTAATGTAAAATCGATAACTCTCTTGATTTTGGGATAAATCATGGATTTCCTCCCTGCTTTTTATTTTCCCTATATTTCTACTGCTCGTTTTCCTTCCGGTAATGATAGGTTGGTACGATGTTGTGTACCCATTCGCGGATGTCGGATGGCTCCTCTACCACATAATCCGCCAACTCCTGTATCTGCTTAAGGAAGCGTTCCTCATCCATCTCAATGGGTTTTCCGATATGGATCATTTTGTTTGCGGTATCTAAAAGTCCTTCCTCCTTCATAAGCATCTCTTCATAGAGCTTCTCCCCCGGTCGGAGTCCGGTAAATACGATCTGGATATCCTCATCCGGCTTGTGTCCGGATAACAGGATCAGGTTCTTTGCAAGATCTAATATCTTAACAGGCTCTCCCATATCCAGTACAAAGATCTCTCCGCCCTTTGCGTAGGCTCCCGCCTGAAGTACCAGGGAGACTGCCTCCGGAATCGTCATAAAGTAGCGGATAATATCCGGATGGGTTACCGTTACAGGGCCACCCTCTTCAATCTGCTTCTTAAAGATTGGAATCACGCTTCCGTTACTTCCCAGCACATTTCCGAAACGCACTGCGACGTACTCCGTCTTAGACCGGTTGTTGTAGGTCTGAATGATCATCTCGCAGATCCGCTTGGTTGCGCCCATGATATTAGTTGGATTAACGGCCTTATCTGTGGAGATCATGACGAATCTCTTTACCCCATACATATCTGCGGCCTTCGCAATCTTCCAGGTTCCAAGTACATTATTCTTAACCGCTTCATTCGGGCTGTCTTCCATGAGAGGAACGTGCTTATGTGCAGCGGCATGGTATACAATTTCCGGCCGGTATGTCTTAAAAAGCCAGTCAACACGCTTTGTGTTTCGAACGGAACCAATAAGTACCACCAAATCCAGTTCCGGATACTTTCTTTTCAGTTCCAGCTGAATATCATAGGTGGAATTCTCATAGATATCAAAAATAATAAGCTGCTTTGGCTTGTGGGATGCAATCTGACGGCACAATTCACTTCCTATGGTTCCGCCGCCTCCGGTTACCAGTACCACTTTTCCGGATACATATCCCATAATAGAATCCAGATCTACCTGAATCGGATCTCTTCCAAGAAGATCGTTTACATCTACATCCTTTAGCTTTGCAACACTTACCTCGCCGTTTACCAGCTGGTACATTCCCGGCAGTCTTTTAAGCTCACAGCCGGTGCTCTTACAGATTTCAAGAATCTCCTTCATCTGCTGTGGTGTTGCGGTAGGAATCGCGATAATAATTTCATGTACCTTTAGGGATACCACCATATCCGGAATGGCTTCCTTTGCGCCTACCACCTTGATGCCATGCATGAATTTTCCAAGCTTATTTGGATTGTCATCAATCATGCCGACGATGTTCATATCCAGATAAGAGCTTTCCTTGATTTCCTTTACAAGGGCATTTCCCGCCTCACCTGCACCTACGATCAGTACGTTCTTCTTCTCCTTGTCACCAAGTTTTACTCGTTTAAAGGCCCGCAGTATCCGGTAGAAGAAGCGGCTTACAAAGGTAAATGCCAGCAGGCAGAACCCGTAAAACGGATAAAAGCTTCGTGGCAGAGGGCAGGGAATTCCGCGGTTCATTAACAGTACCGTAAGAAGACACACGAAGGTCTCCATGATGCAGCCTGCAATCATATAAAATAATTCCGTACTTCCCGCATAGGTCCAAAGACTGGTATACAGACGGAAGAAATAAAAAATCAAAATGGTAAGAAGAATATTTGGAATCAGCGCATTGAGTGCCACATCCAGATAATATACCGGAATCTGTGCCATGGAAAAATCAAAGCGTGCCAGGAGTGCAAAATAGGTTGACGCAATGACTGCTACAATATCATAAAACACCAGCATAGATCTTCTTGTTAAAATCTGTTTTTCTGTAAACTTCATAACCTTATCTCTTTTCTATAGTCTTATGTGGCTAGACTCTTGCATATACGGTATAGCCATCGAAAATTACAATCATACGATATCCGTTTTCTTTCCAGAATTCCTCCACATCCTGCTCGGCGGGGACTATCACGCAGTTGCACCCTGTCTGGTCCATCTGCATACTTACAATCGTAAGATCCCGAGCCGAATACTCAAAGCCCTCATGAAAATACACCCGGATATTGGGGTCATATTCCTGAATCTGTGTGGAAACCTCATTTGGTGCCAGCACATAGGGATCGTGGAGTTCTTCATCTGCTGTAATAAATTCCGCCAGATGACAAACGGTAGGAGAAATCTTGTAGGGATTTAAGCCTCCCTGTAATACCTCTATGCTATAACGAAGATTGACTCCTGACTGAATGATTATACCATAAAGGAGGATGGTTATCCATGCCTTTTTCATGGCATTTGCGGATTTTTGCTCTGCCGCAATTCTTGTTCCTACATAACACAGAAGAATTCCTGTCGGAAGCAGAGCAAGCAGATGCATCGTTACCTTTTCCGGTGAAAAATGCTGCATTGCAATCTGGATCGCCAGTATCAGCCCAGGAATACCCAGAACATATACAATCACATCGATTTTCTTTTTTTCTTTATCGAAAACGAGAAGCCACACCACGGCAAGATAATACAGTACCAGACTGATGATGTTTGCTCCGTAGGTTTTCCACATGATTTGAATGAATTCCCACATAGTGCTCCTTTATATTTACCGAATAGCCTGCTTTTTCTTCTGTAGAAGTGAGGCTAAAAGACAAACGAATAGTACAATGGCATCGTAGATTAGCGCTCTGCTGTAAAACAGCTGCGAGGCCAGCAAAATTGTGACTAACCGCGCAAGTAAGTAGATGGAAATCTTTTTTTCAATGAATATGTGCCTCCAAAGCTCCATTGCTTCTGCGAATAGAAGTGGGATTGCGCAGCTGAAAAAAAGTGTGCTTCCGTTCCAGCTATTCTGAAAAACCCCTACGGACAAATCCCGGACAGATGCCATTCCGATGGTGGCAAATACGCCCCAGAAGGTGGTAAACATGCCACGATTCCACAGATTCTCACGAAAAAAGTATCCGCTAAGCCGCCATCCGACAGTATAATACAGCGGAATCAAAAAGCAGGGCAAAAGCAGGTGTACAAGTACTCTTCCATCCATTTTAGATAGATACGCTCCTACTGCATACAGCATTTCAAGGGGTGAGATTTCTATCAAAAGTTTATTGGTATAGGCAAGCTGCGTATAGGGTGCAAAAAGATACATGGTGTTTGTGTTTAAGGATATTCCCACAATCTCAGCCGCTGCATCCTCCGGAGAGGACTGCACCATGGTGATGGAAAAAACAGCAAGAAAGGCCAGCACTCCAAGCATCCAGCGAAGCCTTCTAAGTGCAGTTCCTGCGGAGTAAGCAGCACTTTTGTATTTTGGAAAAAGCGCCTTTCTTCGAAGTAAAATGAATCCCAGCATTCCAATAGATATGGCCACAACCGCCGCACCCCACAGCAGTCCTAAGGAAGACAGTCTGCTTCCTCTGTGCACCATAAAAAATCCGGGGATTTCAAATACCGCAAACACGGTCATGTATCCATACAGATACAGATCTGCAAATCCCATTTCCTGACCTTTTTTGATCCATATGCTCCCCAGCAAAAGTGGGAAGATCAAAAAGAAATATAGTATTATTGCATAACTCATTCAGATATTCTCCTGTCTGCAACAAGTTTTTCTATTTCGATACAATTGTTCTTTTACCTGCGACAAGTCTTTTCATTCCGGCGCAGATGCCGTGTCGAATCAGTTCAATGATCATACATCCGGCAAAAATAGCAAGTACCGCAGCCAGTAGCCCCGGTAGTAGGCGTCTAAGCCCTGCCCCGGCAAGGAATACAAAGCGATTATACAGCAGGTGATGCCATATCAAAGGATGTGTATGTATCAGATACACCCCAAAGGTTGCGGATGCAAGAAGAGAAAGCACTTTTTGTCCCCTTTTGATCCGTATTCTTGTGCCTGCAACAAAAAGAGCAAGGGACGCAAAAACTATGGTTGGTGATAGGTAGGAAATCCATCCTCCCAGGGTAATTTCTATCCCCTGTCTGATCCATGCTGTTGCCCATGTAATGACAGAAAGCACAAGATACATCAGTATGAGTGCTGCTTGCGGCAATTTTTCAAACAAACCATATGTTCTTATGTAACCACCTGCCATATAAAGGACACACAGCCATAGTACGCTGTATCCGTCATTTTCATGAAACGGATCTGCACCAAATACCGTTGGCAGAACGGAAAATAAGAGAAAACTGGCTGTAAGAATCATCTGAAGCTGTCTTTTTTCCAGATGCGCGATTGCTGCATTCATAACCGGCAAAAAGAAGAACATGCAGAAATACCCGGTAAAATACCAGTACTGTGTCGTCATAACCGGAAAAACCGCATTTATCATTTGCTGTGGGCCCACGGTTCCCGGAACTACCACAAAAAAGATTGCGGTTATGCTTATGGTATAAAACACGACCAAAAGCCAAAGCTTTCCAATATTTTTGTAGCGAATCTGTTTTCCTGTACACAAATAGCCGGATGCCATTCCGTACAGGTTGACAGCGCCAAAGGCTGCCACTTCCAGAAGCCATGCCACAGCACAATTCTTTTCATTTGAAACCGATGCACCAAGTATGCCCCCGCAGCCTAACACATGGAGGGTTACAATCATAAGCATCGCAAGAATTTTAATCAGGTCAATACCCTGGTTTCTCTTTTGCTTTTCCAAGGAGTTATCCTCTATATACATTTCTCTTTTGTGTTATTTCGCCTAGAGCCAGGATATCAGCCAGTATAGCGGCCATCCTAACCCCAGTTTGATCAGTTTCATGGAAATACCCACGCCCCACTTGATTTTTGCGGTGGGTCCGGTAAATCCCAATATCTTATAATATGGATTCTTCCTATAATTTGGAAATTTATTCCTCATATCCTCTAAAAAGAACTCATACTTTTCTCTCATAAGCCTTGGCTTACATCCATGCCCATAGGTAATCAGGGCATTCACCATATTCGCAGCATAGGCATATTCCACCATATACTGCTGGGTTTCTGTAAGCTTATTTCTGTCAAATCTCTGAATCAGCGTATCAAACATGGCAGCTACATACCGCTCATGCTTTTTCTCATAGGTCAGGGACCTTGTGGTGGAATTTGGATTCAGATAATAGTAATAGCCAAAATAGTGAAGAAACGCTACCCTGGCATTGGCGCAGAATAATGCAAGGGAAAAATAGATATCCTCCCCGATTCTGCTATCGGAAAAATCAATGTGATTTTCTTCCAGAAAAGCCTTTCGGTACATTTTACAGCAGGCCACCGGATAACAGATCAGCGTCCAGGGACTCTCTATAATATCATGCTGCACCAGCTTCCCGTCCAGGTCCTTGGTGTATCCGGCGATTACCACATCTGCCTTTTCTTCCTTCAGGAAGGTTTCCAGGTAATCCCTTGCGATATAGTCATCGCTGTCCACGAAGAAGATGTTCTCTCCCCTAGCAATTTCCACCGCTCTCATACGGCTTTTTCCCTGTCCGAGATTTTCCTCGTTGGAAAGCACCAAAAGCTTTGGTGCATACTTCTTTTCATACTCTTCCAGGATATCCAAAGAATGATCCGGACTGCAGTCGTTTACACAAATAACCTCATAGTCCTCTATGGTCTGATCTAGGACACTATCCAGACAGCGCCTTAGATATTTTTCTGTGTTGTACACCGGAATAATAATCGTTGCTCTCAAACTACACCACTCCCCGTTTTGCTTGATATGAAGCCACTTCGCAGATTCCGATCATCATGGCGATAAGGATCGGAAGGGTAATCAGCTGTACAATACTGACTCCGTTTGGACCAAATATTTGAACAATCGGAACTACGATTCCTATGCCAAGCAGAAAGTCTGCAATAATGGCAATGACCAATGCTTTAATCCTGCGAAGCAGTATGACAACAGCCGACAAAATCCACACGATTCCGGTAAAAAGTGTGCAGTATACAATTGGCATAAACAGATCATAATACGTCAGGATATCTGCCCCAAACAAAATGAAAAGCCCCGGTTTTCCCAGAAGGACTGCACCTAGGGTTACCACCACACAAAGTCCCACCATAAAGAGATACACCTTGTGAAGAAGCTTACGGAACTTATGGATTTCTCCATGGTAATAGATTCTTGAAAACTGCGGCAAAAATGGAGAAAACACCACCGATGCGAAAATCTGAACCACTAAGGTCGGCGATGCAATTGTGGAATAGATTCCCAGCTGCTCTGTCCCAAAGAAATACTCCAATACTTTTTTGGGGATATAATTTTCCAGGCTTAATAAAAAGGTAAAAACCACAAGGGGCAGACAGGTCTTTAAAAGCTTTAGAATCTTTTTATCTGCCAGATGAATAGAAATTTCTTCCAGCCTTCCGGTTTTTCTGCAATCAAATGCGACTGCTGCAAGCAGATTAAATACTGCCATAAAAAACAGGGTAACAAGCAGATGCTCGGTGAGTTTTAAGCCTATGGAAAAGGTGAGGACCGTAACGATACCTCTTAGAATATAAGAGATTCCGATCCAGTCGTACCGGTCGAATTTCTGATCTACACCGTGCATGACATCTACAAGAGCTTCTGCCACGCGGATCAACATAAAGGCATCGATGCAGAGCATCTGGAAGGTACTGTTTCCCACCGCTGCAAAAATTGCGCAGACGACAAAAGCAATTCCGCAGGTCCAGATCCGGCTGCTTACATACTGTCCCGTATGAAACTCGCCTTTCACATCGGATACCTGATAATTTCTCATACTAAAAAGTGCGATGGCGGAAAAACTGCTGCTCATAGTCATTGCAAGAGACAGAAATCCCGCAGTCTCATAGGTTGCCACATACACCACGATGATGGTAATTACCCACTGGCAGGCACTGTAAAAAATACTTCCAAAGGTATTCCACGCCAGATTTTTTTTCATGTTCATTTCTTCTTCCTCTTCTCAATCAAAGCGTAAATCCCATATGCTGCCAAAAGATCTATAGGTATGGAAATCAGGCAGTTTTCCCAGGCACTCATCCGGTAATGAAAGGCTTTCATCACAAGCTGTTGAACGGGATATCCCACCAGATACATCTCATAAGAAATCATAAAAAAGGAGGTCTTTAATGGGATCTGCCTGGTTCCTATTACCAGAGAAGCAACGATATACGGAATAAAAAGGATCATTGCAACACTAAAGAACGGTGTTTTCCCAAGCAGGATTAGAAGTGCTGTGCACAGCAGGCCAAGCCAAGGCTTAAGGGGTATTTTGTCTTCAAAGTCAAAATACAAGGCTCCTACAAAGAAAATCACCACTGGTCGAATCACCGATACCACAAATTCCGTGTCGGATAAAAATACAGGCGCTGCCAGCATCCCAAGAAAAAGCACAAGAACTCCCAGCAGATGAAGCACGACCTGTGCCTGTTCCTTTTTTATCACACGCTTTGCAAAGGTCCAGGCCAACATAAGTACAATATATGCCAAAAATTCTACCGGAAGGGTCCATAAGGGGCCGTTTACCGTAGAATTTAAGCTTTCTTCAAATACTCCCGGCAGTTCATGCACAGGAAGAAGGATTCCGTTTAACAGATACAGATAGGTCTGTTTATCCGTAAAATACTGTATCAAAGACCTTGTTGTTACAGCCGGTCCTACAAGAAATACACAAGCCACCACAACCAGCCAAAGGGATGGGAAAATGCGCTTGCAGCGCTTTTTCAGATATTCCTTCTCGCTCCCACATGTTTGTAAGGATTTCGTCACATAGAGTCCGCTAAAAAAAAAGAAGACCGCCACTGCAACTCCACCAAAGCTGCTCTGCCCGTTGGTGTAGCGGTAGCAGAGGTCTCCGCTTCCGTCCACCAGAGTCGGCGCATGGGATACCATTACCATAATTGCAGCAACCCAGCGCAGGATATTTACATTATCACTTTTTTTATCTGTAAGCATAGTCATTTTCCATTACGCTAACCAGTAGCGGTTTAAAATGGTCCAAATGGGAACCGTAAAAGTTACGGCATAATATACCACCTGCCAAACCAGTAAATGTTCCTTTTTTATCTTAAGGATTCCCTCCCAGAACATATAGGCAATGGGAGCCATGGGAAGAAAATATCTTCCCTGCACGCCTAATATGATTCCGATTTCCTTAATTGCCAATCGATACTCCTCAAAGGTAACAGGGTTCATATCGGACACAAAGAATGTCCAGGTAATCATGCTGGCATTAATAAGCACCGCCATGAAAAGTGCAAGAACACCAAATAAGATCCGCTGCCCCATCTTTATACTTCTGTTCTTTGGGTTTTTTACCTGGGTAAAAAGCATAAGAAAACCAAGGACAAATACAACGAACCAGGGTGGTACTATTGCATCCAGGAATCCGAAATTACCTACAAAGGACTTCAGATATTCCCAGGTCATATATTCAGTGGTCATCTTAAGCATAGAAAAGCCCTGCGCCGGGTCCATCAGGCATGCCCGAAGGGCCATCACATAGGAGACATTCCGGACCACATAGCAGGCTGCAGCAAATCCCGCCACCACAAGCAGCCCCAGCAAAAATTTGTGTTTCGAAAAGAACTTACTAAAATCAAGCTTTCCGATCCTAAAGTCAGTATGCTCAATAGGTATCATGAACCACAAAAGCGCCAGTACCACATAAAGTACTTTGGTAATTGCGATTACAAGAAGCATCAGCACCAGCCAAAGCAGCTCTCTCCACTTCACCTTCTCTTTGCGGTATTTCAGATGGAAGATATACGCAATCAGCAGATAGCATACCGGCAGTAAAACCGCATCATAGTTTAAGGAAGAGCACTGCTGGATGTTCATGGGCAGTAAAAGAATTGCACAAAGCAATTCCTTCTTTACCGGCATCAGCCGAAGTGCCAGATAGCCCAGCACCACAGAAAAGAATATGGCAAAGAGCTCTCCTAACTGCATACACCACAGAATCGGCATATCCATGATATAACCGAGGAAAACACCGGCAAGCATGGGCAGATAGCTGATGGCAGACAAGCTAAAATGAGGATTGAAATCAATTCTTTCTTTATCGAACTTCACCAGAGATCCGTCTACATATAAATCCATATCCACGATTTCATGGAAATCCTTTACATCATATGCACCAATATCCGCTGTTAGCTGCCAGTACTGTAAATACAAATCGTCGGCGCCCACGGCCTCACACATTCGAACCACATGGGTTTCCTCATCAGGGACCTGGGTGACAGGCATTAAAAAGGAATACGCGATACTTAGCAGAACCGCCGCCAGCACATAAAAGCGGTAAATGGTCAGATGAAGCCGTTTCCCTAAGCTTTGCAGCCCATTTGCTGCTCTTTCATACGCCGCAATGGTCTGCCGGTATGCCTGCTTCCACTTTTTTATCATCAAAATGGCCAGCAAGATATCAAAAAAAATACATCCACCCAGATAGATTACAAATCGTTTTAAGCTGAAGGATGTGCGTGCTCCGGATACGGATATGCTTTCCAGATGGAAATCCCCGTTGATATCCAGGCGCAATAATTCTCCGCACTCTCTTATTCCATGAAAAACCGCCTTGTCATCTCCTCTGTGAAGCGTAATTCCATCTTCTTTCTCTAAAACTTTATCATCCTTTATATAGTACAACTCAACCTGTATTTTCTTGTCTGCCGGCTCCGTCAGATGAATTTCGATACGGTGAATCTCATCCATGGAATTCTGTATGAGTATCTGAGGATCATCCCCCACCATCTCAAAGCCATTGTCCTTTACTTCATAGCCGGATATGTTCGCCAGCTCCGAAGGCTGAACCTGATAGGATTCTTTATCGCGATGATAGATGAACAGATTTGAGACATACACTTGAACTGTGATAAGAACCAGCAATGCGATAAAATGTACAATATAATTTCTATTTACATGAAAAACGCTCTTCTTCATCTACAAATTCTTCCTTAAAACTTTATATATCCCCCACCCAAAGCACAAATGCATATCCTTTACTGGCTTTCTATTTTCTCCAAAGTCACAGTTGAGTTCATATCATAAAAACCAACTGTATTCTTATCTGATACCACAGTGATGGTACAAACATCATACAATCTGTGATATGCTGTAAAGCCGCCATCCACATACCCGGTACAGCTGATGGAAAGCAGATACTCTCCTCCCTGCAGATACATATCCTGCTCGAAGGTTGCTACATATTCATCTCCGGCCTGCACCAGTCCCGGATTTTTATGTTCATACATCGTATTGGTTCCGGTAATGGTATCTCCCTTTACGTTTTTAAAGGAGCAGGTAAAAATCGGATTGTCGATGGCCTCATGAAAGAGGACCTTGGATTTCACCTGAAATCTGGTTCCCTTTTCAATACAGTTGGAATATTGCCCATTCCCGTCTATGATCGCAAAATCGATAATCTCTGCCTTACCCGTGCCATACTCATCCACATTTGGATTGATGGTATAGTGGGATTTCCACAGGACTTTAGAATTTTTCTCGCCGCTATCCTCTGAAGCAGAGGCCTGGGCCTGCAGTGCCTTCCCTTCCTGACTGCTCTTGGTCTGATTTACAAGAAGCCTCTTGTACAGCGCAACCATGTCTTTGGGATTGCCCTCTGCGAGCTTATCCCCTTTATTTAACACCACCACCCGGTCACAGTACTTTGCAATGCTGGACAGATCATGGCTTACAAAAAGAAGGGTTTTCCCCTGTTCTTTGAATTCTTCAAATTTCTTATAGCATTTTGCCTGGAAGAACACATCTCCCACGGACAAGGCCTCATCTACAATCAAAATTTCCGGCTCGATGTTGATTGCCACTGCAAATGCAAGGCGCACAAACATACCGCTGGAATAGCTTTTTACCGGCTGGTTCACAAAATCCCCGATATCCGCAAAATCAAGGATTTCCTGAAGTCTTGCATCAATTTCCTCCTTGGTAAATCCGCACATGGTTCCATTTAAATATACGTTCTGGATTCCGGTGTATTCCATGTTAAAGCCTGCTCCAAGCTCTAGGAGCGCTGAAATACGCCCGTCAATCTCCACGTCTCCCTCGGTCTGGCTGAGGACTCCGGTAATAATCTTAAGTACCGTGGACTTTCCGGAGCCATTCACACCGATAATGCCAAGAGCCTCGCCCTTTTTTACATCAAAGGACACATGGTTTAAGGCACGGTATTCCTCCACCGCACCGGGCTTTAACCACCCGAAGGCATCCTTTAACCGTTCCAATGCCCGGTTATACATTTTATACACTTTTGAGACATCCTTTACCCGGATTGCATATTCACTCATATTCTGTCTCCAAATAGGTTCTTTCATTACAATACATCTGCAAAATGCATCTTTAATTTCTTAAATACATGTGTTCCAATCAAATACATGACAATCGTAAGTCCCCAATACCATGCGGTAAGATATGGGTGCTCCCAGAATCCAATCTTGTTGATCATGGAATCCCGGTATCCGTATACGATGTAATACAGTGGATTCATACGGAGGATGGTAACTGCCCAGGCCGGGATATTGCTCATCCCTTCAATGGTCCACATGATCGGTGTAACCCACACCCCAATCTGCATTGCGATTCCCACAAGCTGTGACACATCTCGAAGAAATACCACAATGGCACTGGTAAAATAAGTAATCGCAACGGTAAAGCAAAACAGTGCAAAGGAATAGTACACCACCTGTAAGGTATACCAGTCCGGATAGTATCCCATGCAGGCATATAAAATTATCATAAACACTACGAAAAACAGGTGGGTAAATAAGGCAGACATCATTTTTACCACCGGAAGTACCTCGATCTTGAAAACCACCTTCTTCACCAAATAGCTGTATTCCAAGAGTACATTGGTTCCGCTTCCCCAGGCCTCCTGAAAAAAGAACCATGGAACAAGGCCTGCCATCAGGTGAAGGACAAAGGGTACCGTCACTCCGGTACGAAGATTGCTTGCAGAAGCATGCAGCCCCTTTTCAAATACAAACCAATACAACAGGGTGGTAATAATTGGCGGTACAAATGCCCAGAATATACCAAAGACAGATCCGGCAAATCGTTTTTTCAAATCATCCTTTGCCAGATTCCATACAATTTTTCGATTCAAAATTACTTCTTTTATCATCTATCAGTCCTCTGATTTGTCCCTTTTCAATGCATCCAGTTGGTGCTCCATAAGTGCCAGCTCCTGTGTCAGCCGCTTAATTTCGTCCGATTGCCTGGATACCTTCGTTGTAAGGACAAACAGTATGCCAAGAGCAAATATAAATCCCAGGAAAAAGAGCATGTTCACGGGGAGTTCCATTCCCAGAAGCTTCGTAAGTCCCACCAGAAGGGTTGGACAGATATCAAAAATGAAAACCACAGTGCCCACCAGTATCCATATGAGAGCATATCGAAGATTTAAATGATTGCTATGAACTTGTCTAAATATTCCAATCAGTGCAAGTACGATCACTACACCTACAACAATCTGCAGTCGTATAGACATCTTTCCACCTTCCTTTTATAGGCACTCCTTAGAAAGCTGCAATAATTGCAGCAATACTGACTTTAACCATGTAATATACCGATTTTACAGGCGAGATAGAGGATACCCCCTCTTCCCGCTCGTTCATGATGACAGCCAGTTCTTTTACCTTTTTCTTTAACCTTAGCAGCGTAACGACGCTCTCCGGCTCCGGATAATCCTTTGGATATTCCTCTGCAAAAAGCTCAATGACCTTGCGGTTTACCATTCGCATGCCGGAGGTGGGATCTGTGATGGTAGCTCCGGTAAGAAGCTTAATCAGCCATGTAAAATACCGGATTCCCACACGGCGAAGACCGGTGGACTGAAACCCTTCCTTTTCGATATAGCGGGAACCGATGAGCATATCCAGATTCTCCGCTTCCATCTGCTCTGCCATTTTTTCCAGATAGGAAGCATTATGCTGCCCATCGCCGTCAAACTGTACGGCAATCTCATAGCCATGCTCCTTTGCATACCGGTACCCGGTCTGCACGCCGCCTCCGATTCCGAGATTATTCGGAAGAGACACCACGTTATATCCCCTGTCCTTGCAGATTGCAAGGGTATTATCCTTTGAGCAGTCATTGATAATTACATAGTCAAAGGAGGGGGCATTCTTTTTCACATCTTCCACTGTTTTTACAATATTTCCGGCTTCATTATAGGCCGGAATGATGACCAGTCTTTTAGTCTTCATGATAGAGATCTCTTGTATATACCTTTTCCTTTACATCGTCTAATTTGGATGACATACGATTGGTGATAATGACATCAGACATTGCCTTAAACTCATCTAAATCCCGGATCACCTTTGAGCCAAAAAATTCCTCGTCCTTTAAGGTCGGCTCAAAAATTACTACCGGAATTCCCTTTGCCTTGATTCTCTTCATAACACCCTGAATGGAGGACTGACGGAAATTATCCGAATTCGCCTTCATGGTAAGGCGGTATACGCCCACCATCTTTGGCTTTCTTGCAATGATCTGGTCTGCAATGAAATCCTTCCTGGTACGGTTGGAATCTACGATTGCGGCAATAATGTTATTCGGAACATCCGCATAGTTTGCAAGAAGCTGCTTGGTATCCTTTGGAAGGCAGTAACCGCCATATCCAAAGGAAGGATTATTATAATGGGTTCCGATTCTTGGATCTAATCCGATTCCCTGAATGATCTGGGTGGTATCCAATCCTCTTACCTCCGCATAGGTATCCAGCTCATTAAAGTAGGATACGCGCAGGGCCAGATACGTATTCGCAAAAAGCTTTACAGCTTCCGCTTCCGTGGTATTCATAAGAAGCACCGGCACATCCTCCTTGATAGCGCCTTCTGTCAAAAGCTTGGAAAACTGCTCTCTCTTTTCTTCCATTCCGGAATCCTTAAGCATTCCCACAATGACACGGGAAGGATAAAGGTTGTCATAAAGAGCCCGTCCCTCACGAAGGAATTCCGGTGAGAACATAATATTTTTAATCCCGTACTTTGCTGCAACCCTTTCGGTATATCCAACCGGAATGGTGGATTTGATTACCATGGTAGCCTTCGGATTATATTTTAAAACCTTCTCGATAATATCCTCCACAAGGGAAGTATCAAAGTAGTTCTTATCCGGATCGTAGTTCGTCGGAGTTGAGATAATTACGAACTCAGCGCCCTTTAAGGCATCCTCCACATCCACGGTTGCGCGAAGATTTAAGTCCTTGCTTGCAAGGTATTCTTCGATTTCCTTATCCACCAGTGGAGATTTGCGGTTGTTGATCATATCAACCTTCTCCTGAATAATATCAAGGGCCACTACTTCATGATTCTGTGCCAATAATATTGAGTTGGATAATCCTACATATCCGGTTCCTGCTACTGCTATTTTCATGCTATGTTTCTCCTTTTTCTTTTTGTTTTCTATTTGGAAAATATCTTAAGATATATACCGATTGCTACATTTCTAAATTTTCGAAAGAATATACTGAACCTACATTCAAACTCAGAAAGCTTCAGCACATCCTTATATTTGTAAACCAGCTTTTCATGCTCATCTACATAGGTCTTGCGGTCCTTCCCAATCAGATTTCCGGTATTGGAATCATTTCGTACCGTAAAGCTGTTGAGCATTTCGTGAATGATATAAATATCTCCTTCACAGGCGATCCTCATCCACATCTCAAAATCCAGGATATATACAAATTCCGGGTCAAAGTATCCCACCTTATCCAGCACGCTTTTTCGAATCAGATTGTTGACCGGTGCCCCGAAAAAGTTGTTCCAGATAATGGAAGTCCTTGCTACCTTTTTCCCGTCTACCACACCGGATTTCCGATATCTTGGGAACCTTCCGGTGGTCTTTCCTGTGATATCCACAAGTCTTGTATCACTCTCCACCAGATTGACGCTTGGATGCTCTTCCATGGCCTTTACTTCTTTTTCCAGTGCCTCCTCATCCATCATATCATCTGCACAGATCAGCTTCACGAACTCGCCCCTTGCAACGGATAAGCATTTTGTCCAATTTCCCGACATTCCAAGATTTTTCTCATTTTCATAGATCTTGATTCTTCCGTCACCGCTTTGCAGGCATTCTTTTTGTATCTGCTTTACGATTTCAAGGGTGTTATCCTTGGACATGTCATCCACCACGTTGATTTCCAGATTGGTGTAGGTCTGCCTAAGTATCGATTCTATGGTATTTCGTATGGTGGCAGCGCTGTTGTAGGTTGGTATTCCGATACTGATTAACGGTCTACTGCTCATCGTCTAAAGCCTCCTCGGATGCAATATAGATGGGGCGCCTCTTTGTCTCAAGGTACATTTTGGAGAAATACAAGCCCAAAATTCCGATGCACAGAAGCTGGATTCCACCGATCAGGATAATAATGCATACCATAGATGGCCAGCCGTATGCGGAATTGTGGAACAAAAGCTGCCGGATAATGATAAAAAGCATTGCCAGAAAGCCCACCACACTCATCAGTGCTCCTAGGTATGAGGCAATGTACAGGGGAGCCTCGGAAAATGCCACAATTCCTTCGACGGAATACTTAAACAGCTTCCAGAAGGACCACTTCGTTTCCCCGGCCACTCTCTCCACGTTTTCAAATTCAATCCATTTGGTCTTAAAGCCCACCCATCCGAAAAGGCCCTTGGAAAAGCGGTTATATTCCTTTAAGCTAAGCAGGGCATCCACATACTTTCTGTTCATGAGGCGGAAGTCTCTTGCCCCGTCCATCAGCTCCACATCGCTGATTTTATTCATAAGCTTATAGAACTCTCTTGCCAAAAAGGACCGGATCGGCGGTTCCCCTTTTCGGGTTACTCTCCTTGTGGCAGCGGAATCGTAGCCCTCCTTCGTAAGGGCATCATACATTTGCGGAAGCAGAGCCGGAGGGTCCTGTAGGTCTGCATCCATGATTGCCACATAATCTCCCTTTGCATGGGAAAGCCCGGCATAGATTGCCGCTTCCTTTCCAAAATTTCTGGAAAAGGAGATATATTTTACCGATGGATCCTTTTCTTTTAGTGAATGAAATTGTTCTAAGGTTCCATCCTTTGACCCGTCGTCTACCAGAAGTAATTCTAAGTTTACCTTTGGCATGAGCTTTTTTACTCTTTGGATTTCTTCATAAAAAAACGGAATTGCTTTTTCTTCGTTATAGCAGGGTACGACAATTGTGATGGTATCCATGTTCTTCCTCCGCAGTTTTGCTTCGCAAACAATTTATTATATCATACTTTCCTTCGTATGGAAAATTAAGCTTTTCTTAAGTCCCCATTCATAAAGCAGGCTTCATAGGACTCTACAATTTTCTTCCAATTGTATTCCCTGTCTATTCTTTGTCTGGCGAGCCTTCCAAATCCTTCAATTTCTTCTTCCTTCAGACTGTCTGCATGGTGTATCTGCCCGGCCAGGCTTCCCGGCTCCTTCGTCCAGTAAAGCGCTGCATTTTCTGCCACCTCTTCATTAAAGCCCACGGAGAGCAGAAGATTTAAGCTTGTACTTCCAAGGGCCTCTAACAGGCTCGGGTTGGTTCCTCCCACCTCATGCCCGTGGAGATATCCATATGCATTTTCACGAATCTTCTTTAACAGCTGCTCATCATATACCGTTCCCACAAATTTGATTCTTGCATCCTTCGAAAAATGAAGCTCCTGCTCGAGACTTTGGTACAGCCTCTCATTGGGTGTGGTTATGATTGCAAGATCCTTTTTTGTGTCGGAGGCCATGAACTCCCGGAGCATGGTAAAATAGTTATTTTCCGGAACAAAACGTCCCACAACAAGGTAGTACTCTTTTGCCTTTAACCCTTTTTCCGACAGCCAGCCGGTAAAGCCTGCATCGTCATCCCTAAGACTTGAGCCTTCTGTTTCCGAGCCATATGCGATAAAGGTCGTGTGGGGGTGATACTGCCCATACTCTTTTTGGATGTAGCTTTCGATATTCTTGCTGTCACAGATTAAAAGGTCCGCGTGCTTTACCATCAGCTTCTCGGAGAACTTCCAGTAAGTGCGCACCGGTGCACTCCATTTGGAGCGCTTCCATTCATGTCCGTCCGGGTTTACATAAAGCTGCCCACCTAAGGCATGGATCTGTTTTTTTAGTCTTCCGATAAAGGGTCCGATACGGCATGCCAATATATAGAAAACAGGGCGTGATGCCGCGCCCTTTTCCTTCTGTTCTTCGTTCTTCTGTAAATCCTTACATATCCGGATGCAACGTTTCAGTGCTTTTACATCATAGTAAATCGCTTTTGCAGGTCCGATATTCGGCACTTTTACATCAAAGCATTTTGCTCCGTTGTATTCATATTCGCCATCTGTATCGCTGATTCTTGATACATGATAACAGATATCTGTATTCTGTTTTTTTGCTGTCAGATTCTCGACAAAGGTCTCAAATCCGCCATAAGCAGCAGGAATTCCTTTGCTTCCCACGATAAAAACATGCTGCATATTACTTGGATCCCTTTCTGGATAGAACCACACCTATGGTTGAAAATAGTATCTTAATATCTAAAACCAATGACCAGTGTTCAATATATGCGGCATCCAGTTCTACCACCTTTTCAAAATCCTTGATGTCATTTCTTCCACTGATCTGCCATAATCCGGTGATTCCCGGTTTCATGGACAACCGGATTTTATGATGCAGGGCATACTGCTCATATTCTATGACTGTGGGCGGTCTGGTTCCCACCAGGCTCATATCACCCTTTAATACATTCCAGAACTGCGGAAATTCATCAAGGCTGGTCCTTCGAATGAAATTCCCGATTCCTTTTCCCGGTCCCTTTTCGCTTCCGATGATCCGGGGATCATTCTCTACCTTAAACATGAGCCCCTGCATCTCATTGCGATCCATCAGATCCTTTAAGCGTTCCTCTGCGTCCAGATACATGGAGCGGAATTTGAACATCCTAAAAGGACGTCCATTTTTTCCGATGCGCTCCTGAACGAAAAATACCGGTCCGGGAGACGCCTTTTTGATTGCCGGAGCAACAAAAATAAAGATGATGCCGGTAATGAGCAGTCCCACCAGCGCCCCCGCGATATCCATCAGTCTCTTTACAGTGACCTGAATACTGTTGGCAGTCTTAAGGGCAGTGGTAACCACATATCCGCCACCCATTTTTTCCACAATCTGATTCGGAAGATTATCCGGCAGAAAGCCCATACTGATATGCACGGTAATTCCCATTCCAAGGAACATATCCACCTGATTACTTAAATCCTCCTTATCCTTAAAGGTATCGATATACACCTCATCTACAACGTCCTGCCGGATATATTCCATCATCTGTTTTTTTCCAAATAGAATCGGAATATTGGCATCGATCCGGTCATTTTCCTCATCGCTTGGGATGGCAATGGCACAGACCCGGTAATTCCTCCAGGTCTTGGACTGCAGCTGCTGGGCACATTGTGCGATATGATCCTGGGATGCGATAACCAGAAGCTTCGCCTGATTCCGCTCTGAGGTAAGCTTCCTTCGAACGATCTTTTTTAAGGTCAGTCGTCCTCCCAGACACAAAGCCATTCCGAAGCCCCAGCTCATGACAAATACGGATCTGGAGAATTCTGCCGATTCCTGAATGATGAACTCATACAAAAGGAGCATCAGTTCCACTACCGTGACATGCTGGATGACTGCCCAGAGCTCCTGAGTCTTATTCCGTTCCAGTATTCCCTTGTAATTGTTCATCAGGAACACTACCACGATGTCAAAAGCAAAAAGCAGGATACACAGACGCAGATACAAATGTGGCAGGTACGGAAATACATCCCTGTGTCGGATAATATATGCAATTAAAAATGCCACTTCCAGGCAGATAATATCCAGAAGCTCAAAATCCCAATGCTTCAGCCACCCGGAATTTATCTTTTTATACATGCGTTATTCCCCTAAACCGCTCTCGATATACTTAGATAATGCATCTAAGGCCTTCTCTTCATCCTCGCCCTCACAGATCAACGTAATCTCATCTCCGCATTTGATGCATGCTCCGAGGACGCTTAACACGCTTTTCGCATTTGCAGTATTTCCGCTGTAATCAAATGTAATCTTGCTTTTGTACTGCATCGCTTCCTTGCATAAATTTCCCGCAGGGCGCAGGTGCAGCCCCGTAGGATTGGTAATTTTCAGTCTCTTTGATACCAACTCTTTTTCCCCCTTACAGCATAACCCTCTGAATCAGGTCTGCTAACTTCTTTGCCTCCTCCTCGATGACCTTTTGATCTTTTCCTTCGATCATGACACGCACAAGAGGCTCCGTTCCCGACGGACGGATCAGGACTCTTCCTTCTCCGGCAAACTTTTTCTCCAATTCTCCAATCGCTTCTGCGATTTCTGTATATTCCATGTAGCTTTCTTTTTTATGATTCGGCACCTTTGCATTTACAAGGGCCTGTGGAAGAACCTCCATCACCTTTGCCAGCTCCGACAAAGGCTTGCCGGTCTCCACCATGACCTCCAGCAGATGAAGGGCCGATAAAAGCCCATCACCGGTGGTGTTGTCATCTAAGAAAATGACATGGCCGGACTGTTCTCCTCCAAGGTTATATCCGTTCTCCAGCATATTCTCAAGAACATAGCGATCTCCGACTTTTGTCTTCTCGATGTGGATTTTCTCCTTCTCTCCCATCAGGGTAAAGCCCAGGTTTGTCATTACCGTTACCACGATGGTATCCTTTGCCAGCCTTCCCTTTTCCTTCAGGAAATTTCCGCAGATAGCCATAATTTCATCGCCATCCACCATTTTTCCGTTTTCATCCACCGCCAGCATCCGGTCTGCGTCTCCGTCGAAGGCGATTCCGATATTGGCTTTTTCCGATACCACTCTTGCCTTTAACTCATCCATATGGGTGGAACCGCAGTTGGCATTGATGTTGGTTCCATCCGGATTGGTATGGATGGCAACCAGATTTGCGCCAAGATCCGTCAAGGTCTTTACTGAGGTGTAATGGCTTGCCCCTTCTGCGCAGTCAATGACGATCTTAAGGGAAGACAGGTCCACCGGAACCGTTTTCTTTTCGAATTCCACATATTCATCCCGGATATCAAAACGATAATCAATTTTTCCGATTCCCGGTCCGATTGGAAATACCACGTCTTCCATATCGTTTTTGATCAGTTCTTCAATCTCGTCCTCAAGCTGGTCAGAAAGCTTATAGCCCTCTCCGTTAAAGAACTTGATTCCGTTAAATTCCATAGGATTATGGGACGCCGAGATAACTACCCCGGCATCTACCTTATGCTTTCTGGTAAGGTATGCGATGGCAGGGGTCGGAACCACTCCGACATAAATTGCATTTGCACCCACGGAACAGATTCCTGCCATAAGTGCATTTGCCAGCATCCCCCCCGAAATTCTTGTGTCGCAGCCTACGATAATGGTTGGCTGATGTGATTTTTCTTTTGTAAGCACATATGCACCAGCCTGGCCAAGCTTTGTAGCAAGCTCAATGGTAAGCTCTGTTCCTGCTACACCACGGACTCCGTCCGTACCAAACATTCTAGACATGTTCTGTTAATCTCCTTTGGTTATTTTTTCCGAATCTAGGTTTCATTGCTGTTGCCATTGTCCTGCTCATCCGGATTCTCATTATTTTCTTCTATTTCCGTTAAGGTAATCTCCACATGGGCATCCAGCAAATCATAGGCGGCAGCCTCATCCGCAAGGGAAAGCTGCACGCGGTGTCTTCCGGCAGTAAGCTCAGATGCATCTAATGCAAGGAGCACATTATGGGAATCTAAGGTGTCAAGAACACTTGTCACCGCGCCTACCGTTACATCTACTGTTGTATTATCATATTCAAGCTGCAGTCCTTCTGCCAATCCTACAACATCGATCCTATCCGTGGTTATTGTTAATTCTTTTTCTTCGTATGGCTCAATGGTAACGACTACCGATATGATTCCATCCTTATTGCTTACAAGAGAAATATTCTCCGGAAGATACTCTGCGATATCAATGGTGGTCTCAAAGCTTTCCTTTAATCCGTCCACATTAAATATATCCGCAGGAACCGCAATGGTTGTCAGTCCGTTTAGTACGGAGGAGGTTCCCTTTACACGTACCGAATTCGGCGTACCCACCACCGATACTACCTCGTAACCCGCTTCCGGGGTTCCCATGGTATCAAAGGTAAAGCTTAGATACTTGGTGCTTAATACCGCTGCATTGATGGAAACCGTGGAGGTGCTTAAGTTCAGCTTTGTGGTATCAATCGTATTTCCCGAATCGTCCAGAAGCGTTGGGAACACATTGTCTGATACGTTGGTGGATACGTCATTCACATTGATGATTGCAACTGCATTGTTTATCTGGCTCACGATAGATTCCGGTCCGGATACCTTAAGAATATTGGAGCCTGATATCGTTACATCCCCAAGGGCATAGCCCTCCGCCACCTTTCCGGTGGTGCTTGCAGAGATGACAAACTGCTTTTCCATCAAATTTTCCAGTGCAACCTTCAGATATTTCTGCTTATTGTAACTTAAGTAGCTTTCATATCTGCCACAGCTGATCTTGATTTCCACCGTACCCACGGTTCCGTCCTCGTTCATGACCAGATTGCTCATATCCGCGACTGCAGTAAAATCTGAATCCGCAAGCTTGGACAAAACACTTCTTTTTGCGGATACTGAGAAGGTAACATTTCCTGTTCCCTCCACAACTTCATAGTATTTATTCATATTTTTTATTGCATTCGCGTTTTCAATGGTTACCTTCGTGCTGAAGGTCTGGGTTTTTGTGGGGTCGTCGGTATTGTACACAACAAGCCAGAGCAGGCAGGCAAAAAACACTGCCAGTATTTTAAATCCTAAATTTTTAAAGAGAGATTTGAAAAATTTACTTCTCATTCTTCAACCTCCTCTTGATAAGCTCCCATCCGGTTACCTCGTGGTTACGATTCTGCAGATACAGAAGCTTGTCCCGAAGGGACTCTGCGTCTATATCGTGATAAATCTGTCCCCGCATTGCCAGGGATACCTTTCCGGTCTCCTCGGATACCACAATCGTCAAAGAATCACTGACCTCGCTGATTCCTACTGCAGCGCGGTGTCTCGTTCCAAGATCCTTGCTTAAGGACAGACTGTCGGAAAGCGGAAGATAGCAGGTTGCCGAAAGCACTCTGTCTCCCCGCACAATAACTGCGCCGTCATGAAGCGGCGTATTCTTCTCAAAAATATTGATCAAAAGCTGGCTGGTCAAAACCGCATCCACATCGATTCCGGTTCTGACGTACTCATCCAGACTGATGGTGTCCTCAATGGTAATGAGGGCTCCGGTTTTCACACGTCCCATGGCAAAGCTTGCCTTTACCAGCTCATCAATGGTCCTGTCCGAAAATTTTGCCTCTCCCTCTTTTCCCATCACAAACAGCTTTCCAAGGGAATTCTTTGTTCCCAGATTTTCAAGAGCCTTCCGAAGCTCCGGCTGGAAAATGATCACCAGTGCAATCAGACCTACATTTAAAAGGTTCTGTGCCAGCCATAGAATCGTGGTCATCTGGAATACTGCGGCAAATGCCACAAATATCAGAATAATTACGATTCCTTTAAACAGATTCCATGCTCTTGTATTTTTAATCCACAGTAATACATGATAAAACAGGAAGGAGATAATCAGAATTTCCACAACATCACCGAAGGCAATCTTGATATCGGACATTCCAAGTACAAGGGATGTCTTTTCCGTGAATTCATTTAGCATTCCACTTATGTTTTCCATCGTCTCTCTCCTTTCCTTTTTTCTCAATTTGGTATCATATTCCAAATCTTTATATTATTCTTGTATTCTTTCTTAGTTGTTTCTTAATTTTTTCTTAGGATTGTGATTACTTCAGCAGGTCCTCATCAATCTCCAGTTCCTTTGCAATCACTTTTCTGCTGGAATTCTCCTCCGACAGATCCTCGCTCTTTGACGGATGCTCGATGCGCTTTCCGATTGTGCCTGTGGTGCTGAAGCGCTTCACGGTCTTAGAGGTGGATGTGACCATTTTCTTTGGAACCGCTTTTACATAATAGAAATATTCATCATCCGAAAACTGGACACGCTCGGTTCTGGCATAATCAAGGTCCATACAGAAGAACTGAACCACAAAGGCCAGAAGCATGGATACTATGCTTCCGATGAGAAGTCCGATCATTTTCCCGGAAATATTAAGGACCAGATATCCTGCAATCAGTCCCACAACCTGAAATATGGTTCCGGAAATAATGGCTACGGTCCAGGCATGTTCAATATTCATCTTGCGAATCAGATAAACGATCAGAAAGGCAAGCACAAAAATCACAATCGTAAGGGTCATTTCCTTATTTGTGGTAATCTGCCCGATGATGACGTTTAGCTTTGAAGTCGTGTCATCATCCGCACCGGCCGTGGCGGTCAGTGTGGAGGTACTCTGCCTTACGCCGTCCAGGAAAAAAAACAGTACGGTTCCGCAAATGATGGAGGCTATGGAGTAAGCCGGTCTTAAAAGTCCGGTTGCCATTGGCATAAGGTATGGGATTTTCATCTGAAAGGTAATCGGAGTCAGTATGGCGGCAATGCCATCCCTCGGTGCAAAGCGAAAATATACCAGATAGATGAGAAGGAACAGGATGAAGGTTACCAGCGCGACCTCTATGGACAGAGTATACATATCCAGCAAAACTACGATTGCTGCCAGTAAAATGGTTCCGTTAACAGGTAATAAGCAGCAGATCATGGCCAGAATAATGGCAACCGGTACGTTGCTGATTCTGCTCATATATCCGATATTTGCATTGATGGTTAAAAACAATGTTAAGGCCAAGACAAATTTCACTGCCATCATCATATAGAATTCGTAGTAGCAGAAAAATTTGATGATCTTATCCTTTATTTCGATTAGCTGGGTCATAGTAGCCTCCTAAGCCTTGATTTTTTCTTCTCGTTCGTACAGTTTGTTCAGCTTTTTCAAATGCTTTACGTACTTTTTTTGTTCCAGTCGGTTCTCATGATATCTTGACCGGTACACCATGGCTGTGATCAAAAGGTACAGTGCTTCAAAGGCAAGATAAAGAAAGAGGAACTGCTTTCCTGTTCCTAAGAAGTCTGCCGAAGCAACGGAGCTGATGGTATCTATCGCATCCTCTCCCGCCGCAAAAAAGCCCAGCAGCAGAATTAGTCCGAATGCCAGCGTACCGGTAAACAGACTGATCAGCATTTCTTTTGCAACATAATCACTGCCGAAATATTCTTTCATTTGTCTGGTCTGTCGGGTTTCACCTTGATCCATAGCAGCCAGCTGTGCCATTTCCCGCACACGCTCTTCGTTAATCATAAAATCTCCTTTTTTTGCCATTCCCGTTTTTGAGCATAGGACAGCAATTTTCATTTTCGATTATAACATAGTATGTCTCATTTTCAAACAATAAATTTGTCATCACAATCCCAAACGAAAAAGCGCCGGATTTCTCCAGCGCCCTTTTCTAACGAATTTCAAACTGATTTGGTGCCGTCCGATAATCATAGGACTGCACCCCTTTTTCATTAAAATAGCCAAGCATATCCTTTGCAGTATAGTTTTCCCCCGTCATCAGCCATTCCGGACTGTCGAACAGGGCAATCTGCGGTTCCACATAGTCATAAAAATAGTTCGGGAATGAGTTATTTCCATGGTGCCCAAGCTGAACATACTTTGCATGAAGCTGCTCTTTCGTATATTCACCCATTAACAGATCTGCCATCCCCTGGGAATGACAGTCTGCGCAAAACAGCACACTGTCTTCTTTCCCTTCAAGCTTTAATACAAGGGAGGCGTCATTCGGTATGTCTGCCGACCCGCTTTCTGCGATCTTCTCATCATAGGAATTTAAGACTGTGACCGTAAGATCACCGATTTCCAACACATCACCGCGGTATAAGTGGGACACATTTTCAGCCCCTTGCGTAATTTCCAGATACTTTGTAAAGGAATCCACAAAATCCCATTCATGAGCCACTGCCACATATTCCTCATAATTCATTGGTGAATCATATACCTGCTTGATTTCGATTCCCCGGGGATCCTCCCAGATCCGGTTGAAGGCATCCACATGATCGTTATGATAATGTGTAATAAACCACACATCCACCACGCCTCCGTATTGATTTATGGCATCCCTTACCTGCTGCTCGTTCTGTTCCCATCCGCTGTCTATCACAATCAGTGCTCCTGTCAGTTCATTATGCAGTGTATAGAACATACCCTGATTTCCGGACGCATCCGGATAGCTGGTCATTGTCCAATAATTTTGTGCTTCCCTCTGCTTCTGCCTTTTTTCCACGATTCCCCATACTGCTGCACATACAATAAGAAGTCCCAGTACAGCAATCCACAGCATTCTGCTTGTTTTCTTCATTCTCTTCCTTCCTTTCAAAAGACGAGACCCTGTTGCTACGGCAACAGGGCCCATCTTTTTATTATCAATATCTTCTATAAAAATCTCATGCGGTTCTTATTGTCACGCTTTTCCGGCTCTTTTGCCGCCTGCGCCGGCTTATCATAGGCACTCATCAGGTTACTTGCCACCTGACTCTTGCATTCATCGCAAAAACGCCCGGTCCGGATGAGCTTACCGCATCTTTCACATTCAATTCCATCCAGAGAGCCTTCCGCAAAGGTGAGACGCTCTTCACGGATCCATTGCTTGATCTGCTTTACAGACACCTCATTTTCCCTGGAAACCTCCTCCACAGTTGCATTCATATGCTCATCAAGATATGCCTTTACCTCCTGAAATTTATCATCCAGCGCCCGTCTGCAGGCCGGACAGAGTCTCTCATCAGCTAAAGCATTAAACAGTCTTCCGCAGGTTCTGCAATTTGATACATTCATTATTATACCTCCTAAACACCTTTTCCTATGCATATACTAAGGAAATACACTTCGTCGACACCTGCAGCAAGCAATTCATGGGATACTGCATCCGCGGTACTTCCGGTAGTATAGATGTCATCCACCAACAATACTTTTTTATATTTTACAATATTTCCCGTTACCTGAAAAGCATTTCTGAGATTATTTTTCCGCTCCACATCATTTAACTCCTTCATGGGTCTGGTGTTTTTGATGCGAAGTACCGCTTTGGAATCATATACCGGTATTTTCCCGCTTTTTTCCCTTTCATTCCTTTTCTTTTGCCTGGCGCTTCGATCCGCTTCCATTGCTTCGGCTAATGCCCTTGCGAATTCCGCCGCCTGATTGTAGCCTCTTTTTCTTTCCTTTCTTTTGTACATTGGCACCGGAATTACCGCATCCACGTCAATTTTTTCAAGCCATTCCCCATAGCCTTCCACTGCCCGCTTTGCAAAATAAGAGGCATATTCCCTCTTATTGCTGTATTTAAACCGGTACATGGTCTGCTTGATCTCTCCCTGATACAGAAAGAGGGATTTTCCCTGGAAAAAGGTATCCTTACCCGGCAGCTGGCAGGCTCTTTCTTTTCTTGCACAGTCATAGCAGAATTCATAGCTTTCGCCGATCACCGGTCTTCCGCAGTGCAGGCATACTGCGCCGCTCACGGGAAAAAGCTTACTTTTACAGGCCAGATGAAGCTGTCCCTGCCCCTGCTCCATCAGTTCGTCGCAGAGAATGCACCGGGGCGGAAACATAATGTCATATACCGCGTTTCTTGCCTGCCTGAAGCTGTTTTTCCAGGAAAAACCATTTTCACTTTTTTTCATATATAGAGTCCTTTCGACTCTCACTCACACACACAACCGTTTTTTGGACGGCTTTCCCCTTGGAGCCTTCATTTTAACACTTTTTCTCCTTAAAATAAATATTTTCCGGTCCGGTTTTATTGACTTTACTGTCTCTTCTTATTATAATTGAAACGTTGAACCGACTTAACGCGTTAAAGTGTTAAGTTTATATGAAGGAGGAAACAATTATGAAAAAGAAACTAATGTCTGCACTTTTAGCAGCAGCTATGGTTGTATCACTTACCGCCTGCGGAGGCTCAAACGGCGCTTCCGGCGACAAGACCTACAATGTTGGTATCTGCCAGCTCGTTGAGCATCCGGCACTTGACGCTGCAACCCAGGGCTTTGTAGATGCCCTTACCGAAAAGCTAGGGGATCAGGTTACCTTTGACACCCAGAACGCCCAGGGAGATGCACCTACCTGCTCCACCATTACCAACACCTTTGCTGCCAACAGCTATGATCTGATTCTTGCCAACGCAACTCCGGCTCTTTTAGCAGCTATTTCTTCTACCAGCAGCATCCCGATTCTCGGAACCTCAGTTACCGATTATGCAACTGCAATGGAAATCGATGAGTGGACCGGTGTGACCGGCACCAATGTATCCGGCACCTCAGACCTTGCTCCTCTTGATCAGCAGGCTGCCTGCATTAAGGAATTGTTCCCGGATGCAAAGAATATCGGTATCCTCTACTGCTCTGCTGAGCCAAACAGCAAGTATCAGGCTACTGTTATCACCGAGTATCTTGAAAAGGACGGATATACCGTAACCGAGTACAAGTTCTCTGATTCCAATGACGTTGCTTCTGTTACACAGGCTGCTGCTGATGCAAACGATGTGCTTTACATCCCAACCGACAACACCGCTGCTTCCTGTACAGAGGCTATTGCCAACGTAGTAATCCCGGCTAAGGTTCCTGTATTTGCCGGCGAGGAAGGAATCTGCGCCGGATGCGGTATCGCTACCCTTTCCATCAGCTACTATGATCTTGGACGTGCAACCGGTGACATGGCTTACGAGATTCTTGTAAATGGTGCTGATCCGGCATCCATGGAGATTGAGTTTGCTCCAAACGTAACCAAGAAGTACAACGCTGCAAACGCAAAGGCTCTTGGAATTACCATTCCGGATGATTATGAGGCTATTGAGGAATAATTAGTTATTCCTTCCTTTGGAGGTTTTTATGTTAATGTCTTATTTTGCTTCGCTGAATCCAGCAAGCTTTTTCAATGCTCTGCCATCCAATATTGCGCAGGGTCTGATCTGGGGCGTTATGGCCTTAGGTCTTTATATCACATTCCGTTTGCTTGATTTTGCAGACCTTACCGTCGATGGCTCCATGGCCACCGGCGGGGCTGTGACTGTAGTACTTACCACAAATGGATGGCATATCTGGGCAGCGCTTCTTGTTGCCACTCTTGCAGGTGTATGTGCCGGTCTTGTTACCGGACTTTTTCACACAAAGCTGGGTATTCCGCCAATCCTATCCGGAATCCTTACACAGATTGCCTTGTATTCTGTGAATCTGCATATCATCGGAAGTGCAAACAAGGCGCTGTCTGTAGACAAATACCATCTGATTCTTTCTTCACGCAACATTACCAGAGCCATTATTGCTGCTGCATTGTTCTGCGTGGTGGTCATTGCCATCATGTATTGGTATTTCGGAACGGAACAGGGTTCTGCCATCCGTGCAACCGGCTGTAATCCGGCAATGAGCAAAGCACAGGGCATCAATATTCAGAACATGAAGCTGATTGCTCTTTGCATCTCAAACGGAATCGTTGCAATGTCCGGCGGTCTTCTTTCCCAGTATTCCGGTTTTGCAGATGTAAATATGGGACGTGGCGCCATCGTCATCGGACTTGCTGCAATCATTATCGGCGAGGTGATCGGAGATGCCGTTTTAGGAAAGCATATGGACTTCAAGGGAAGACTTACTTTTGTTGCTTTAGGTGGTGTAATCTACTATATCGTAATCGGAATCGTTATCTGGCTCAAGATGGATTCCAACGACCTAAAGCTGTTTACCGCGATTATCGTTGCAATCTTCCTTGCCGTACCTTATCTTAAGGCCCAGAGCAAGAATTCCTTCCGCCGTGCCGCAAAGCGCGGTGCCATGATGAAGGTATCCCAAGATTCTTCCGCAAACGGAAAGGAGGTCTAGATATGTTAGAAATCAAAAATGTTCATAAGACCTTCAATCCGGGCACCATCAACGAAAAGATTGCATTAGATGGTGTGAACCTTACCTTACATGAAGGTGATTTTGTAACAATTATCGGTGGTAATGGTGCCGGAAAGTCCACCACCTTAAATGCCATTGCAGGTGTGTGGCCGGTAGATGACGGCTCCATTTCCATTGACGGCATTGATGTAACCGGACTTCCGGAGCATAAACGTGCAACCTACCTCGGACGTGTATTCCAGGACCCAATGACGGGAACTGCAGCCACCATGCAAATCGATGAAAATCTTGCTATGGCAGCCCGCCGCGGAAAAAAGCGTTTTCTTCGCTGGGGCATCACCTCAAAGGAAAGAGAGCACTATCGTGAATTGTTAAAGCAGTTAGATCTCGGTCTGGAGGACCGCATGACCTCTAAGGTCGGTCTTCTCTCCGGAGGACAGCGTCAGGCTCTTACACTTCTTATGGCGACACTTCAAAAGCCAAAGCTTCTTCTTTTGGATGAGCACACGGCTGCCCTTGATCCGAAGACTGCGGCAAAGGTTCTTTCCTTAACCGACAAGATCGTTGAGGAAAATCATCTGACCGCAATGATGGTAACCCACAACATGAAGGATGCCATCGCCCATGGCAACCGGCTGATCATGATGCACGAGGGAAAGGTCATCTTAGACATCGGTGCCGAGGAGAAGAAAAAGCTTACCGTGGAAGATCTCCTCCAGAAATTCGAGGAAGTCAGCGGCGAACAATTTGCTTCGGACAAAGCATTGCTGGGATAGAATTGTTTTACTCCCATTTCGGAAAAGTGTTCTCGAATGAATTTGCATATTCTATTGCAGACGCGCTTTCGCTTGGGACGGAACGTAGCGGTACTAAATTCGCAAAAATTGCTCATTAAGTACCGACGTTCCTTTACAGTCTGCAATTAGAATAGCAAATTTATTCTTAGCAACACAATTCCGAAAAGGGACTTGTTTAAAAAAGAATTGTTTATAATAAAGAATCCGGCCAGGAGATCTGGTCGGATTTTTTTATTTGAGCATTCTATTTATCCTATTTCAGAAAAGTGTTCCCGAAGGAATTTTGCTATTTGAATCAGAACGTTTAAAAAGCGTCGGTACTTAATGAGCAAGTACTTGCGAATTTAGTACCGCTACGCTTTTTACAAACGAGAGTGGGTTCTGATTCAAATACGCAAATCCCTTCGGGAACACTTTTCCAATATGAGCATTCTTTTTTTGCTCTGTACCTAAAATCCTTCAAAAAAACGCTGTTTTCATGCCTTTTTTCCCTCAATTGTATGTTCTGAAGCACCTACCTTTACTGTATACCTAAAAATTTCAATATTTTAGGTATATACCAAAATCACACCTTCGAAATCATACAATTTGCCGAAAAAATGCTCCATATTCGACCATTTTTCTCGTTTTTTAGGTATACGGCAAGAATAACCCCTCGAAATTATACAATTTCCATACTTTACAGTCCTTCTCTCAGTTGCTACAATGACATTATCTTTTTTCCAATTGATGATTTGGTTTTGTGCTTATGAACTCTTTTCCAGATTCTTTTACGGAAAAGGAGTCACATTTTTATGACTGATACAAATAACAATTATCAATCCATCTTGGCAAATCAAATCGAGACTCTGCAAAACGAAATCGCAAAACTGCCCCGGGGCTCCCTGGTATGCTCCGCCACAGGGAAATACCGGAAATACTATCACAGAGTCAACGGACAATCCATCTATTTGACCGCCAAAGAGCTCCCCCTTGCCAGACAGCTGGCTCTTAAAATGGTTCTTACCGCAAAGCTTGAGGACACACTTTCTGAGAAGCTTGCCTTAGATGCCTATATCGTAAAAAATCAAAGGCGCAGCAAGAAGCTGGATCTATTAATGCAAAAGAAGCCATTTCTTATGGACTTATTGGAAGACCAGTCATTTTTCCTATTTGAAGAGGACACCAAAAAATGGATGGATGCAAACTATGCACACAACACAAGGCATCCGGAAAATCTGATACACCGGTCTCTTTCCAATCATTTTGTAAGGTCCAAGTCGGAGCTTCTCATTGATACCTCATTGTATTTAAATAAAATTCCCTACCGCTATGAATGCGGGCTCGAGCTTGGCGATGAGGTCTACTTTCCGGATTTTACAATCCTGCATCCAACGACCCATGAAATCTATTATTGGGAGCACTTTGGAAAAATGGATGAATCCATCTATGCAAATAATGCGTTCTATAAGCTCCGCACTTACTGTGAATATGGGGTATTTCCATCTATCAATCTAATTACGACCTATGAAACAAAATCCCACCCCTTAGATCCACAAACTGTGGAAGCCATTATTCAGCAGTATTTTATGTAACAGAAAGAAATTCTCATTTTGGCATGTAAGTTCATGCTGTAACAAAAAGCTCAAGTACATCTGTACTTGAGCTTTTTGTTATCTTTTCGAAATTGTATCCCCCCGAAAGAATTTTGCAATTTGAATCAGAACATTTAAAAAGCGTCGGCACTTAATGAGCAATTTCATGTTCTTCCTCGTCGTCTCCGTTATCTTTTGCCCATCCATAGGCATATTTTACGGCCTTATTCCAGCCCTTACGCTTTGCCCGGCGTTCTTCCGGGTCCATGTTTGGAGTGAATACCCGGTCAAGTTGCTGGTTCTTTACAACCGCCTCTTTGTTTTCCCAATAGCCAACCGCAAGACCCGCAAGATATGCAGCCCCCATTGCCGTAGATTCTACACAGGCCGGGCGGTTGACCGGTGCATCCAGCATATCCGCCTGAAACTGCATTAGGAAGTTATTCGCGCTTGCTCCTCCATCCACCCGTAGGGAGCGGATTTCAATTCCGGCATCTGCTTTCATCGCATCAATTACATCACATACCTGAAGCGCAATCGACTCCAGAGTGGCGCGAATAATGTGATTCTTGTTTGTTCCACGGGTAATTCCCACAATGGTTCCTCTTGCATACTGATCCCAATGGGGAGCTCCCAACCCTGTAAAGGCCGGAACCACATAACATCCATGGGTTCCTTTTACCTTCGTTGCCATATATTCGGAATCCATGGCAGAGTCAATCATCTTCATCCCGTCCCGAAGCCACTGGATTGCGGCACCTGCAACGAAAATGGACCCCTCCAATGCATAATTTACTTTTCCATCCAGCCCCCAGGCGATGGTAGTCACAAGACCATTCTTCGAAAATACGGGTTTTTCTCCGGTATTCATAAGAAGGAAGCAGCCGGTTCCATATGTATTCTTTGCCTCCCCTTCATTAAAGCAGGTCTGTCCAAAAAGTGCAGCCTGCTGATCTCCTGCCGCGCCGGCAATCGGAATGGCAGCTCCTAAGAAAGAAGGATCTGTATAGCCATATACGCAGCTGGAGGGCATCGGAGTCGGAAGCATGCTCTTTGGAATATCCAGTTCTGCAAGAATCTCCTCGTCCCACTCTAAAGTGTTGATATTAAACAGCATTGTTCTGCTTGCATTGGAATAATCCGTCACATGAACCTGTCCCTTTGTAAACTTCCAGATCAGCCAGGTTTCCACAGTTCCAAACAGTAACTTTCCTTCCTCTGCAAGCTCTCTTGCCCCCTCCACGTGATCTAATATCCACTTGATCTTGGTGGCGGAAAAATAGGCATCTATAATAAGTCCGGTCTTCTGACGGAAGGACTCTTCTAAGCCTTTTGCTTTAAGCTCGTCTGCAATATCCGCGGTGCGCCGACACTGCCATACGATGGCATTGTACACCGGCTCTCCGGTCTCTTTATTCCACACAATTGCCGTCTCCCGCTGATTGGTAATTCCGATTCCTGCAATATCCTGAGGTTTTGCGTTGATCCGGTTCATAGCCTCCACCGCAACTCCAAGCTGTGTGGACCAAATCTCATTTGCATCATGCTCCACCCACCCCGGATTCGGAAAAAACTGTCGGAATTCCTTTTGTGCCATGGAGCAGATATTTCCTGCTTCATCAAACAAAATACAGCGATTGCTGGTTGTTCCGGCATCCAATGCCATAATATACTTACTCATTTTTGTCTCCTCCCAATTCATGGTTTCTTGCATAAAAAAATGGAGATACACGAAATGAACACCGAAGGATTTCCTCCGACATATCAAAATCACTCTCCAATCTCCGATTTCACCTTATTCACCTGCTATCATTATATCATTGTGTTTCTCAAAAAAGAAGCCGCAAAAGCAATTTCGACACATCTTCCAAAAAAGACATTTCGCACTTGTAACATTTTCACATCTGTTATATTTCTCCATATAAATTTTTTGCTATACCTAAAAAAGTAAAAAAAAACCATGTTTTCAGGACTTTTTCAAGGCAATTGTATGTTTTCGCAAGATGTTTTTTGGCCTGTACCTAAAGAATAGCACATTTCTAGGTATACAGCAAAATCCAGTTCGCGAAAAAATACAAAATGCCGTTTTAGACGGCATTTTAAGGCTATTTTTTCAAGAAATTAGGTATATTCCAAAGAATATACCCTCATATTATACAAATTAACTTTTCAAAGCAGTTTTCCGTTGAAAACTTCTTATAAGAAGCTTCCAAATAGCTTTTTTCAATGACCACTTCTTTTATTAAGTGAGAGCGCGTTCTGTCTAAAACGCGCAGATGAATTTCAACAATCCGAAAAACATAAAATAACTCCCATCTCGGAATTGTGTTCCCGAGATAGGAGTAAAATAATGTAATCACTCTTATCCCAACCGAATGCGATTGATCACAGAGAGCTTTGCTGCTTTTTCTTCAAATTCTGCTTCTGTCATGACTTCGGTTGTAAATGCTACTTCTTCTGCGCAGGCACATACCGCTCCACAGGAGACGCCATCCACATACTCCACCTTGCCAAATGCTTCCTCAACTGCAGTCTTGTTGGAAGAAGTGCGCACGAAAAAGGCATTCTTGGTCTTCAGGTAGTCGATGATCTCCATCTTCTCCGGCTTCCAGTCAATAAAAATATTGGTGTGCTGATGCTTTACCATATCCACAACATCTGCCACTACGGCACTGGCTGTCGGGAGCTTTCCTGCTCCGCTTCCATAGAACATGGCATCGCCTAACACATTGCCGTGTACAAAAATTCCGTTAAATACATCGTTTACATTGCATAATGGATGCGATGCCTTTAGCATGAATGGTGCAACCATACAGGAATAGCTGTCACCCACCTTCTTACTGGAGGCAAGAAGCTTAATGGAACGGTTCATTGCCTTGGCATACTTAATATCTGTGGCAGAAATCTTTGTGATTCCCTCACAATGTATATCTTCAAAATCAATCTGTTTTCCACATACCAAAGAAGTAAGGATTGCAATTTTTCTGGCAGGATCATGGCCTTCGATGTCCGCTGTCGGGTCCTTCTCCGCATAGCCTTTCGCCTGGGCATCCTTCAATACTTCGTCAAAATCTGCGCCTTCATCCGTCATCTTTGTAAGCATATAGTTTGTGGTGCCATTTAGGATACCGGTTATCTCTTCGATTTCATCTGCGGTTAAGCACTTGTTAAGTGGACGGATGATTGGAATACCGCCGCCTACACTGGCCTCAAACTGAAAGTTTACTCCATGCTCCCTTGCGATTGCGATCAGCTCAGCGCCCTTTGCCGCAACAAGATTTTTATTTGAAGTAGTAACCTGTTTCCCTGCTTCAAGCATAGCCTTAACGAAGGTATAAGCCGGCTCCACGCCTCCCATGGTCTCAACAACAATTCCGACCTCCGGGTCCTCTGCAATGATCTTATAATCTCTTATGACCTTGTCCTGAATCGGGTCCCCCGGAAAATCCCGAAGATCCAGTACATACTTTACTTCTACCGGTTCTCCTGCACGTCTTGTAATCTTCTCCTGATTGATGTTTAATACTTCGACTACACCAGAACCGATTGTTCCGTAGCCCATTACTGCAATTTTCATTTTCTTACTCCTTAGCTAATATTTTTGCAAAATGTATTCCTCGGACAGCTTCAATGGCGCTTACCATTTCCGCCTCATCCCCTGTCTCTCTGAAAATATCAATACTAAGAGTCAGGGAAGCGATTCCACCTACCGGCACACTTTGATGAATGGTCAATATATTCGCGTGAAATTCCGCAATCGTCTTAAGCACCGTTGATAAAAGTCCCGGTTCATCATCCAATTGAATGACCATGGTGATCGTTCTGCCCTTGGGATTCTCATGATATGGAAAAATATCATCTTTATACTTGTAAAAAGAGCTTCGACTGATTCCAACTGCCTCCGTTGCTTCAAGCACGGACTCCACTTTTCCGGACTCCAAAAGGCGTTTTGCTTCCACAACCTTAAGAAGGACCTCCGGAACTGCTTTTTCCCGCAGAACATAATGCGTTGATTTCTCTGCCATTTCCCTTCGACTCCCGTCTTTTGACATCTCAATTTCTACGTATAAACCGCCGTTTTTTGTTCGCACACGGCTTACATCTGTCTCCATGAGGAAGATTTTATCACAGTTCCTTCCTAAAAACAACCCAAAAAAACCGCGCCGGTTTCCCAGCACGGTTTCCTTATCCTTCGCTCTATTATGGACGTGCCTTTCCGCACTCACTACAGAACTTTCCGGTATTTACAGCACCGCATTCACAGGTCCATTCCCCTGCCGGTGCCGGCTTTCCACACTCACTGCAGAACTTTCCGGTATTTACCTTACCACACACACAGGTCCACTCTTTTGCCGGTGCCGGAGCCGGTTTTCCGCATTCGCTGCAGAACCTTCCGGTGTTATCCTTACCACATTCACACTTCCAGGTGTTAGCAGCTGCTGTTGCCATTCCTGCACCTACCACTGCCCCAGCAGAGGTCGCCTGCTGTGCCTGCGCCGTCTGTGCCTGAACATTCTGCCCCATCTGGTTTAAGCTGCCCATCATATTGCCCATGGCTCCAACGCCCATTCCAACACCCATGAAGCCGGTCATGGCGCCTGCTGAGTTTGATCCGGCAGCCTTAATGCCTTCAGACATATTCTTAACCATATATCCCTGCGCAACCCCCGGATCTGAAAGCATAGCGCCCTCGTTTCTGGTGTTGATAAGCTCCTGAGACTTCTCGTCGTAAGAGATACTTCGGATACCAACTGCCTGGATTTCCATACCACGCATCTGGTTCCACTCTTCGTCGAGGACGTTTGCCATATATCTTCCAAGCTCGGTAGCCTTGCTGGTTACGTAGGAAATTCTTGTTCCATCCGCAGACATCTGGTTGATTGCAGACTGTAATGCCTCCAGGAACTCAGATAAATACTGCTCGTTAATCTCTGTAATTTCCACGTGGTTCTTATTCTTCGGAATAGCCTCTGCATAGAACTGAAGGGGATTTACCACCTTTACCGAATAGGTACCATGTGCGCGGATGAACAATTCCGCATTGTAAAATGTATCAAAGTAGTTTACCGGATTTGCGGTTCCGAATTTGATTCCCTTAATCTCCTGAAGATTAATGAAGAATACCTTCTGCTTTGTTGGAGTACCGCCGCCAAATCCGATACGTCCCCAGGCATCCTTTAAGGAATCGCCAAACTGTCCGTTGAATAAGGATGGAAGGGATGAATTGTCTACTTTATAGTATCCGGGCTCCGCAGTATAATCTACAACCTTGCCTCCATCCACAAGCATCATGAACTGATTATCATATACATGAACGATAGATCCGTTACTGACCGTATCTATGGTTCCCTTCGTATTCTGTCCCTTACGGATCATTACGCCGGTTGTAAAGACTGTCTGGTCTCCCATGTCACCTGCTTCAATGACCTCTTTCCAAGAATCAGCCAGCGTGCTGTTAATTGCGCCGGTAAATGCCTTAATAATTCCCATTATGTACCCTCCTCTTATGGTTACAATAATCTTTAAACATGATTATAATCTACTTCATAAAATTTGTGAAGAGACCAAACCTTAATATTTATTGGTGTCACGCCAAGTCCGCAGTACTCACAGACAAAATTTTTCCCGATTCCCTTGATGGGCGCCCCGCAATGGGGGCAGGTTGTGCCATATGCATTGTCAAATTCGAACATATCTGCATCCTGGACATAAATAAGCTCTATGTTATATTTTGTCTGCTTCTTACGTTCCTTACTGCCCTCGATTACCTTCCCGTTCTGCTCCTTATAGAACAGATATCCCACAGCACTTTGTATCGTAATGATGCATTTTCCCGGCTCATGTCGGTAATTGGAGATCTCCGTCTGGTGAATCCGGATGTTCTCATACCGTTCCTTTATCTGAGAAAAATTGTTCTCTTCGATTCTGGTGCGGATCTCATCCTTCACGCTCTCCGAGGTATCCGCCGCCAAACGGCTTAGGTTTCCCTCCGAGATTGCATACAGGGCAGAGGTCAAAAGATTTTCTGCTTTTGCCTTAAACTGCGCCCAGGAAAAATCCGGGAAATCCCGCATAATCTGAGGCTCCATCAGTCTTGTCATACCGCAGACGGATTTCGGCTGCTCGGCAAGCACATCCGCCTGTCTTTTATACCCTTCGATAAAGCTCTCTGTTCCGAAGGCCGCCTTGGAAAATTCTCGAAGCTTTCCTTTGAGATAAAAAAATACTCCGATCAGACCTCCTCCCACTGCACAAAACAGCACGAGTCCCACAATTGCCCCACTAGACATCCTCATCACCTCCCATGCCCTTCGGACAGCCAAGGGACAGCCACTTTAAGTAGCCGTTGATGAAGCTGTCTAGATTACCATCCATAACAGCATCCACATTTCCGGATTCCACACCGGTTCTATGGTCTTTTACCATGGTATAGGGCTGCATGACATAGGAGCGGATCTGATTTCCCCAGCCAATCTCGGTTACTTCTCCACGGATACCCGCTGCCTTGGCAGCATTTTCCTCCTGCTTTAGGATATAAAGCTTTGCCTTTAACATCTGCATCGCCTTATCCTTATTCATATGCTGGGAGCGCTCATTCTGACACTGGACAACAATTCCGGTAGGGAAATGGGTAATTCGGATTGCGGAGGAAGTCTTATTGATATGCTGTCCGCCTGCACCGCTGGAACGATAGGTATCAATTCGTATATCCTCGTCTTTTACCTCGATGTCCAGATCCTCCTCGATATCCGGCATCACATCACAGGATACAAAAGAGGTCTGCCTTTTTCCCGCCGCATTAAAGGGCGATATGCGGACCAGACGGTGTACGCCCTTTTCTGACTTTAAATATCCATAGGCGTTCTCTCCGTTGATCTGGAATGTGATGGACTTAATCCCGGCCTCATCTCCGTCTAAGGAATCTAAGACCTCCAGAGAAAATCCTTTTTTATCCGCCCACCTGGAATACATACGAAACAGCATCTGTGCCCAATCGCAGGATTCCGTTCCACCGGCTCCGGCATGGAGAGAAAGAATGGCATTATCCCTGTCATACTCCCCGGAGAGAAGTGTTTTCAGCCGGATTCCATCATAGGTGTTTACAAATTCCTCCAGCATCTGACCAATCTCCGGAATCAGGCTTTCGTCATTTTCCTCATAGCCCAACTCGATCATGGTCTCAATATCCTCGTACTGTCTGGTCAAAGAAGCATAGGTTGCCACATCATCCTTCATGCTCTTTAACTCTTTCATTTTATTCTGGGACACCACCGGATCATTCCAAAAATCCGCAGATTCCATCTCCCGCTCCAGCTCCTGGATCTTATGCTCCTTGTTTGCTAAGTCAAAGTGAATCCCTCACTTCCTGTAGCGGAGCTTTGTAGGTTAAGAGCGTACTCTTAAAATTATCCAATTCAACCACAGTATCACCTCTTTCTTTTTATTTTTCCCCATACAAAATTGTGTGCTTTTCTATAAATTTGTATATTCGAATCAGAACACGCTCGCGCTTCGTAAAAAGCGTAGCGGTACTAAATTCGCAAAAAATGCTCATTAAGTGCCGACGCT
>CAMDYX010000002.1 GCA_945910395.1 uncultured Agathobacter sp.
TCGCAATAAATTGCTCATTAAGTGCCGACGCTTTTTAAACGTTCTGATTCCAATATGCAAATTCATTCTTAGGAGTTCTTTTACGAAATGGGAGTTTTAATATGAACCTCTTGAGTAACATCATATGCTCTTTTTTGTGGAATACAAGAAATGAAACTGATCTGTTTTGGTAATTTAGCGACTTTTTATTTTTCAAATGTGCTATAATACAGTTAAAATATGAAAATCGGCATTGTAAATCGGCGTACAATCCAAAAGAAGATAAGAGGTGCCTTTATGAATGAGTCCATTGGTTTTATCTTACCCTCCACAACACTTCCCACCATATCTGATGCGGATATGGCGCATATCCGCCCGCCTTACGTTCACTTTAAAAGGCAGTCCGAGGAATACATTTTATACGTGATTCGCTCCGGTGAACTTTATCTTACCGAGGGGAACACCGAATATACGCTAAAAGAAAATGACGTTCTGCTGTTAGACCCCAGCCATGTGCATTTCGGAAGGAAATCCAGCAAATGCCAGTTTTACTATGTCCATTTTCATTGGAGCAACGCACTTGCGACCTGTTCTTTTGACAAGCCCTCCGGTGAGGTTTCCAATGCGTGTGTCTTTCCAAAGTTCTATCACCTGACATCCCATGAGCAGATTGCCCGGATTCTTCCCCTTCTAAAGCAGCTGGTGGAAAGCTTTCGTAGCAGAAATGATTACGCAAAGACAATAGCCTCATCTATTCTTGTCCAGCTTTTGTTTGAAATTTCCTGGGATTTTTCCAAGGGTGTGGCGCTTTCCGATGCCTTAGTTCCCTTCAAAGTACAGGCTACCCTAAACGATCTGAAGGGTTATCTGGAGCAGAACTATGAATCGGAAATAACCGGAGATATGCTCTCGGATTTGTATCATTATCATTTTGACTATCTTAACCGTGAATATAAAAAATGGACAGGAGAAACGATTTTCTCCTGTCTCAAAAGAATCCGAATGGAACGGGCCAAACAGCTTCTTTCCACCGGCTATTACTCCGTGGAGGAGGTTGCCCGCAAAACCGGATATAAGGATACTTCCTATTTTTCCAAAGTATTTTCCGCTGCTACCGGAGTTACACCGGGTCGATGGGTCTAGCAGGTTTCACGCGCCTGCCAGAGGCTTACCAGATTGGTAGCTCCTTGCCCATCAGCTTCCAGATTGCCTCGATAAAATAGTAGTCTCCGTAAATGATGGTAAATTCATGCTCCTTATCATGGTAGGCTGCCGTACATTTTTCCAACAGCTGGTCCGCATTTTCATCCCAGTTTACCCGACAATCATAAAGGGCTTTTAATAATTGAAGTGCTGCCTCTTTATACTTATCCCCGGCTTCTTTCAGATGCCCTGCGATTTCAAGTAGCCCGCAGGCTGCGATTGCAGCGGCGGTGGAATCCTCATAGGCTGGTTCCTTTGGCTGGCAGAAATCCACAGGAATGAGTCCGCTTTGCGGGATGCAGGAAATAAAATAGTCTGCCACTTTTACCGCTGTATCCAGATAACGCTTCTCCTTTGTGTGACGGAAGCTAAGGGCAAAACCATAGATTGCCCAGGCCTGTCCTCTCGTCCAGGAAGAGCCATGGCCATAGCCCTGTCCTCCAAGGGAGTGCAGGTATTCTCCTGTATAGGGGTCAAATTCAATAATATGCTTTACGGAGCCATCCTCTCTCACAAAGTTTTTTGCAGCGGTATCTCCGTGGCGCATTGCGATCTGCGCGTATCTTGGATCATGAAGCTCCTCACTGGCCCAATACAGAAGCGGTAGGTTCATCATACAGTCGATGATTGCCCGTCCGGCAAAGGAGCCATCCTCGTTTCCGTCCCAGTTATTCCAGGCACGGATAAAATTCCCCACCGGATTAAATCTTCCCGCAAGATTGTCTGCTGCAAGAAGTCCCCTGTTTCTTGCCTGCTTATCCCCCTCCAGGCGATAGTGGGCTACCGCCGTGGGAAGCCATTTAAATCCGCTGTCATGGTCCATTCCCTGATGGCTTAAAAGATTTTCATCCAGCTTTTCTTCATTTGAAATCGCGATTTCTTTAAATAAATCCTCCTTTGTTGCGGCATAAAGCTGCCACATCATTCCGCCCCAGAACCCATTGGTCCACCAGCAGATATCCTCTGTGTGATCATCAAAAACATTCTCTTTTGTAGTGTAGGGAATCTTACCCCGGCTTCTTTTGGCAACTACACGTTCTTTTTCAATGATCTTTTCATATGCATCCTTAATCCAGTTCTGTTCCATATTCTTTCCCCTTTATTTCAACTAATATAGTCCCATTTCGGAATTGTATCATTTCGCCGGTTGATTTTCTTCCAGTACCTAAAATCTATGAAAAAAGCGGCATTTTAAGCGTTTTTTATGGTCGATTGTATGTTTTCGCTGGATCACTTTTAGCCTGTACCTAAGAAATTGCAAATATTAGGTATACCGCGAAGTCCACTCCTCAAAATAATACAATTCCCAGGAAAAATCCGCAATTTGTAGCTGTTTTTCAAGGATTTTAGGTATACGACAGTTCTAGCACCTCAAATCTTGCCAAATTCCATAATTCTGATCCAGGTATGTCTCAAATCAACTTAAGTCTCACTTTTCCAAATATCCCATTTCTGAATTATGTTCCTAAGAATGAATTTTGCTATTTGAATCAGAACGTTTAAAAAGCGTCGGCACTTAATGAGCAATTTATTGCGAATTTAGTACCGCTACGCTTTTTACAAACGAGAGTGGGTTCTGATTCAAATATGCAAATTCATTCCGATACACAATGCAAAATGGGAGTTAATATACCATTACATGTCCTACTTCCGTATCCTCTTTTTTATCGAATACAATTACATTTCCAAATCCGATACAGTCATCGCATACCACAAGATCGGTGGGAGAATTTACCTCCTGATGACAGAAGATGACCACATATTCTTCTCCATCTGCGGTGATCTTTACCCCCTCCGCCATATGCTTTGGATAGTCCGTATGCTTTAGCGCAGAGGAAACCGGCAGTTTTTCACAGGCAAAGGCTTTTTTCTGATTCTTATCTCCTGTTTCAATGACAAGCAGGTTCGAGGCAAAGCCATCCCCCTCCCAGTCCACACGAAGGGTCTTATTCTCTTCCTCCTCGTTGTATCTTCTGGACATATGTGTATCCAGAAGTGTTATTGACTCTGTCTTACTTAAATCATACAGATTCGCATAGGCTTCCTGTCCTTCAAAGGCCACTGTCACATCCCCAGAGGCTCCCTGCTCCTTTGTGGAGGCGCTTTTAAGGGTCACCTTTCCCTTACTGTCAAAGTGATAATAGGACTGATAGCTGTGGGAACCGGTTCCGTAGCACTCATCCATAATGACATAAATATCCGGTCGGATGTACACAATCTTTCGATTTACGAACACGCCCCGATCCATATAGCCCAGGTGCCCGGCCTGCACGAACTCAAATTTGCCATCCAGCTTAAACTGCTGCTTGATGGGCTGGGACAGCTTACTGCATTCCCAGGAGTCCTTACAGATGGTAAAAAGCTCATGGTCCACGGTGATGGTGTTATGAGCCATGGGGTCCTTATATTCTCTGCGCTTCTCATTATATACATAGGTATACCTTCCGGAATCCACCAGCACATCCTCGCCTTTTGCCACAAGATCAAAATGAAGCTGATCCGAATGGCCATGCCCCGCACCGATGGTTCCGCAGTGAAAATGCATCAGATTTGCCCTTCTGCTCCAATCCGAGCGGAAATAGTGGTTGCCCGTATCCGAAAGGGTTGCTGAGGTAAACTTTGGTTCTTCCGCTGCCAGTTCTTCGTATGCTTTGATTCCGTCTGCCCCATAATCCCATACGGTCTCATAGTCCGGTGTCCTGCTTGCTCCAAATTTGAATACCGGGTCTAAAAATGTACATGCGGCACGGCACAAAAACTGTCCGATGTCCATATCGTCACTATCCCCCATCATAAATTCGTGATGGTCCGGTTTCTGCCAGATGACATTTGCCATTGACATCCTTCTCGTTGTTTCATAAAGCGCCTTGGGAACCGGAATGTCATTTCTTTCTGCAATGAGAATCACATCCAAAAGATCTTTCAGTACCTCGTTGTGATAGCTTGGTGACTGCTCCCATTCCACACCATCCGGCATAATCGCCATCCGGCATAGCTTTTCCAGATGACCTAATGCAACCTCTATGTAATGAGCAGATTTTTCGCTCTTTGGTAAGCTTGTTGCAAACATAAAGAGACCGTGATTTTCAATCACGCCCCAATTGCTGATCAGACGATAGGGTGAATGCATTGCCATAATGTACTCACAATGCCTGTGAAGACACTCCTCATATAGCTTTAGCACTTCCTCTGTCACATAGGGACTGTCTAAAAAGTAGTAAAATGCCTTTGTCCAGTATTCTCCCCGAAATCCCGCTTCCAATATTCTCCAGGTAGTTCCCATGCGGTGCTTTGTCTCTTCATCCCCGAAGCGAAATGGATTTCTTTTGATCCAGTCCATGAGCATATCCACATAGCATCTGGCGTATTTTTCATCCCCTGTCAGCTGATATGCCTGACCAAGGGTAATAAAGCACCTGTGTCTGTTGAATTGATAGACATACTCCTGGTCCACCCCCGGCTTGTATTCCCAGTCGATTTGCTCTCCATATTCGATGGGTGTTCCAAGATGATCCAGGTCGTTTTCTGTGTTGAATAAAAACTTATGCTCACAGAACATATCTGCATAAGGGATTACGGCAGAAACAATCTTTGGAAAATGCTTTTTACAATATTCGGCTGTGGCTTTCATATCATCTGCAAAATGATGTGCATATCCGCGTTCTAGGTATTCCTTCTTTGTCATATGATATCCCTTCCAAAAACCTGTAATTGGGTAAGCGCCGGAAATGGCGAAGGCTCCTCAGACTTTATAAGGTCTTTTAGCTCCAGCCATTCAATCTTTTTTTCCGCAAACGTGATTTCCTGTCCCTGATCGGTTTTTATAAGTTCACATTTCATCTGCGTTCCATCGGAAAAAGCAACCGTAAGCTGCTTCCACCAATTATCATGGGGGAAATCCGCGCGCTCATAGATTACCAGTTTATCAACCAAAACATTTCTTCCGAAATCTAAGCGAAAGCAGGCATCCTCCCTTCGATTGATTCCCCAGGAAGCATATGGCCATTCTCCATGGGCATGGTTTTCTGTAATTCCATCGATGGCATTGCGCGCTGCAAATACCGCTTCCCCTCTGGTTTCAACATTCGCACTGGCATGTGGATAAGTACTGTCATTTTCATGGCTGTCGTTTACGTTTACTGCCAGATTCCGGTATTGTCCGATTTCTTCTTTTGTTGCATACCTTGCATACAAATAATGCCGGTTTCCGGAAAAAGCATTTGGCGCATAGCTGATATGTTTTTCTCCAAATGGCACATGGAAATACAAATTTCCCTCCATATAAAGGAGGGACGAGCCTAAACACTCGTCCACCTGTACCCATACATATGCTCCTTTTTCTGCCTGTTCCAAAACGATAAAATCGCCCTCCTCATAAGCATAGGTGCTTACAAGTCCAACCTCACGTTCTCCGTGAGCGACCATTTTGGTATCTCCGTTTTTACTCTGTATTTTCCAGGTCAGCATATTTTCTCCTAGCCGATGTCCGGCTCATCCTTTAAACTAATATGGTCACTTACTTTTCCGTCCGTCTCAAAGAGAATAATTTCATTTCTTCCGGTCTTTAAGAGGGGAGCCGGGATATACAGACGCTTCTGCGGTCCAATCTCCCAGTATCTTCCCAGATTAAAGCCATTTAAAAATGCACAGCCCTTTCCCCAGCCTTCAAAATCGAGGAAGGTATCTGCTTTTTCTTCCACATCAAAACTAAATCGATAGAACCCCGGGACGCCTTCCTTATATTCCTTGGAAAAATCAATTTTTTCCACATTATCCAGAGGAAGTGTGTAAATCTGCCAATGATTATGCATGTGTCCATTGATCTGCACACATTGGTCAATTCCTTTTCTCTGATGCTCCAGGTGCGGACCAAAATTCACACGTCCCATGTTCTCTACAAGTATATCAAAATCTGCACCTTTTTCAATCGGTAAATCCAGCTTTACCGGAGATAAAAGCTGTCTGTCATACAGAACCGCCACCGGCTTATGATCCACAAAAATATTGGCACGGTCATTGGCTCCCCAAAGACGAAGCTCATCCACCTTTGTTTCCGTATCTAAAGTAGAATGATACAGTATATATCCGTAGTACTGACCCAACCGCTCCATGGAAACCGGATAGATGCTTTCTTGCGGAGCGGAAATATCTGTGAGTACAGAGCTTAAGCTGACTTTATCTTCCACCTGCAGGGTTCCGTAGGCTTTACGCTTAATTTCTGTCGTAAAAGTCACCTCCGGAATACTGCGGTATTTTGCCACTACTTCCTTGTATCTTCTGTACTTCTCGGTAATCTGTCCATCCTCGGTAAGAACGGCATCATAGTCATAGGAGGTAACATCCGGTGTCAGCTCATCATAATAATTCGAGCCATTCATAAATCCGAAGTTCGTACCACCCTCAAACATGTAAATGTTTACATGTCCCAGCTCCAGCATTTTGTCCAGATCTGCGGTGCTCTCCTCCAGATTTCCGGTCATATGTCCGCCATTTCCCCAGTGGTCGAACCATCCGACCCAGAATTCCGCACACATCAGCGGACCATTCTTTACATACTTTTTTAATACCTCAAAGCGCTCCGTTGTCCTTGATCCGAAGTTTCCGGTAGGCAAAACATCCGGCAGGCATCCTGCATTTAAGCTTTCCTCAAAAGGCCCGTCTGAAGTAATCATCGGAACAACCACGCCCCGGTCCTCCATCATTTTCTTCAGATGACCAAGGTATTCCTTGTCATTGGCATAATATCCATATTCATTTTCAATCTGCATCACGATAATCGGACCGCCATGATCTACCTGAAGCGGTACCAGTTTTTTCATGAGCACATCATAGTATTCTTCCACATGCTTTAAGAACGGTGGATAGGAGATTCGATACTTCATTCCATCCTCCGCCAAAAGCCATGCCGGAAGTCCGCCGAATTCCCATTCTGCGCAGATGTACGGTGACGGACGAATAATGACATATAATCCCAGCTGCTGCGCCATTCGGATAAACCGCTCTACATCAAGCATGCCCTCAAACACAAACTGTCCCTTTCTAGGCTCATGCATGTTCCATGGAATATACGTCTCCACTGTATTGCAGCCCATAGCCTTCAGTTTTTCCAATCGATCCTGCCAATACTCCGGTACTGTACGAAAATAATGTATGGCCCCGGAAATAATCTGGTATGGCTCTCCATTCAAATAAAATGTGTCTCGAATTTCAAATTTGCCCATCTGTGCTTTATTCTCCCCAATAAATATATGTTACAAAATCCTCCGCCCTGTCTAACCGCTTGCTGTTTGATATAAAAACAAGATAACAGTCCTTTGGCGAAAGCTGATATTCCTTTACCAGATAGCTGTCCGTAATCCGAATCGCCGCAGGATACTCCTCCATGGTCTCATCATGCTGCGCGCACTCAATATAATCCGACAGCTCCTCCATCAGTTCTTCGGAAAGACAGGTCGTAAGATCCGCATAGGTATCCCCCGGCTCTAAATTTTCCAACGCCTCTTTGGACACAATCATATAGTCCAGCTCCTGGGCTGCCATAAGGGACATCAGCTTTACGCGGTTTGCATACATGTACTGGTCCAGATTTTCCTCATCCACACTGATATTAATGGCAGTATTTAAGTAGACCTTTCGGTACTTACCTGTTCCAAGATGATTAAGGTACCCTTCTCCCAGATAATTTTCTCCCTCCGTTGAGATGTAAGTATTTACCAACGCACCCTCAAACAAATTCTCGGTTTTTTTACTTTTGATAATACTTGATGTAATGCTTACAATTGCTACAATAGCCAAAATAATCGCAATGACCCATTTTAAATAATAGGTCTTAAAATAAGACCATCGCTTTTTTGCATCCATCTTTGCCCATTTTTCTTTTTCGATCTTTACGCCTTCCTTAAATCCGATTCCATCCGGCATACCGCAACTTCCTTTCTCTTATGAGCCTCCTACTACAGTTCTTACTTCGTGGCAAGATAGCTCTTTAGGCTCTTCTTAAGCTGTCCCGTCACAACATCAGACCCACTTAAGTCGATGCCGCAGAAAACAATGATTGCCTCTCCTATTTTCCTTTCAAACAGAAGTGCATTCCTTGTATTGTCCACATAGTTTGGAACAAGCTCCATAATCGGAGTGATATTCGTCTGCTTCGTCAAATCAAGTGCTACTGATTTTTCTAAAAGCTCCTTCCACTGGTAGTCCGGATACTTTCCGGTAGGAAACTCCCCGAAAACCGGATGCGTTTCATCAATGATCGCTCCGCAGGGCTTTTTCGACGGAAAATGTACCGGAGACCAAAATACCGGGATGAAGCTTCCCTCTATGGTATTCCCCATAAGGCGGATATCGGCAATCGCCTTTCCTCCATTTTCAATAACCTGATCTAACTCCTCTTTTGTCCGTATCACAGATATGGTTTCCTCTTCGTTTTCCTTCGGATATACGAAGATTCTCCAGCTGTTTACAAACTCCTCCACCGCTACCGTAACCAAAAGCTGTGCTGCTTTTGTGATACCCTGTAACGGAATTTTAATTTCAGATGCCCTCGTATTTTCTTCATAGAAGATTTCTTTTGTCCCATCATTCTTTACCTGGTACAGTTTTACCCGAAACAGCGGTTTTTCTATCTCTTCCTGTCCAAAATTGTAAAGAGAAAGCTTTGCACAAATCTCTTCCTCGTTGCTATAGATTCGCTTCGCATTCCAAAGCGGAACCTGCGGCCCGCAAAAGCATCTCCACTCCTTGGGTGTAACAACCCCCTTACTTCTTGCAAAAACATCCAGCACACCTATGGTTGCGGTGCTTTGTCCGGTGTAATCCGTAAGGGACAGAAGCTCAAATCCTCCCATTCCCTTTGTCCGAAGGACCGCTTCGATATCTTCCTTGTAGAGCTTTACTGCCAGATCCCCGGAAGCCTTTATATAGTCTTCCTTTCTGTCGTAAACGCCTTTTGCCTTCATTTCCTTTCGAATGACATCGAAGTTCACCGGTAACATATTCCCGGTATAATCCTCGATGATATCCACATCCGGGTAGACGCAGTACTGTCCTACTTCAAAGGTAACAATCGGCGCCGGAACATCTGATACCGCTTTATCATAACATAGCCCGGTGTCTTTTGCTACCTCATCCTGCAAATCCTGGATACGTGCCATGTTGTGATACGCGCGAAAAGCGCTGAAATAATCCTCATATGGTGACATGGGATGATCAAAGTTTGAGGTCATGGTGTACAGATGGCGGTCATCATAGCTTTTCGCAGCCCGAAGAATGTCCTCTAAGGTCTCAAAGTCTCCGATATTCTCATTTCCGTTGGAAAACAAAAAGAAGCTTGGATGATTTCCGTAGGATTTTAGGATGGTGTACATCTGCCGCATATAATAGTCACGATGCACCGGGTCATCCCCGAATTCGATTCCGCAGACATCCCGGTTTAACCACAGTGGCATTTCGATGGAATAGTACATTCCCACTTCGTCCGCTGCCGCAAATGCTGCCTCGGGTGGGCACCATGCATGAAAACGGATATGATTGATTCCGTACTCCTTGATGGCAAGCAGGCGCTTTTTCCAGAACTCCTCATCTGTTGGCGGATATCCCGTAATCGGAAACTGCGCACAGTCTATGGTTCCCCGAAGGGATAATCCATGTCCGTTCAGGCGAAACTGCTTCTCTTCTACCGAAAGATAACGCATTCCAAAGGAAAACATTTTTTCATCCGTTACGTTTTTATCCTGATCGGCTAAGGTTATCTGCAGTCTGTATAAGTCCGGATGAAACTCATCCCACAAGCGGATATTTTTTACCGGATAGAAAAGGTAATCCGTCTGCTTCGAGGTCCAGGTTGTAATTTTTACCGTAAGCTCTTCCTTTGCCTTTCCATCCGGGTCAATCAGGCAAAGCGTAACATAAGCCTCTTCCTCCTCCAAGGGAACGTGCTGATTCGTTGCGGTAACAAGGCGAACCCTTATGCCGTCCTCCTTCGGGAAAATTTCTGCCCGTTCAATATGCAACAGCTCCTGTGCAACAAGCTTTAACTCTCCGATTACGCCGTTCCAGTACCCCTGGGTATCCACCGAATATCCGCTTGCCATCTCATACATACTGACAAGATTTCGATTATCGATCCGAAGTGTAAGGGTATGTGTCCCTTTAGAAAGCTTTCCGGTCAGATCATAGCTATGAGGGGCGGACAGATCAATGATTTCCCGTCCGATCTGTACCCCGTCAATCCAAAGCATGGAGGAGATATTCACCCGCTCCAAGGACAGCCGGATGCTTTTCCCCTCAAAGGAATCCGGTATGTCAATTTCTCTCTGCAGCCAAAGCGGTGCGATGTACTCATACCGTTCGATGGGGGCACGGACCGCTTCCTTGCAGTAGCTGTCATAATATTCTTTTTTTACCCCGATTTTGTTGTCACAGGTGGAACCCGGAAGCACAAAGGTGCTCTCCGAAAATACCTGCTTATAGTATTCCTGCGGGATTCCCACATCCTGCTCATCTGTTTTATAGCGCCAGTTCCCGGCTAATGATAATATTTGTTCCATAAAAATCCCCTTCTAAAACTCCCTGTAAAAATCATCCTTCATCTCTGAGGTAACCAGATATGCTTCTTTTCCATAAATGAGACTTGCGGGGAGTCTCCAGATACTTCCATGGTAAAATTCATCTGCCACCAATTCCCCGTTCGCATAAACCTGCGCTGCATCGCAGACATCCGGGATTTCCACAAAGCCCTCTGCCGTATCCACCCTTAGCTTATACCAGCTTCTTTCCCGCTGCCCTCCAATGGAAAGCTCATAGTCATATTTTAATGCAAAGGGTTCCTCGCAGGATTCTCTCTTTAGCTCTACCGTCTTGGATGGCGAAATGCGTTTTACCTCGCCCTGGTCTAAATACAGATCCTGTCCATCTCCCAGGCACAATTTGTTGTTTAGCTTTCTTGCATATCTGGCCTGATCAAAGGTCAGAAGAACGAAGGTCACTTTCCCCTTTTTAAATCCATCAATCTTTCCTGCATGGGGCTCTAGCACGCTTCCGTCATCAAATTCAAAGCGGGCTTTTACTCCCGGAATCTCGATAAAGTAGTAGGTGCTTCCCACCTTGCAAAGCGGCTGGGCCGTTGCAGTCTTTAGCACTTCTGTTCCACATTTCATATAAAATGGCATAAAGAAGCAGACTTTTCCACATACATCAATGGGCGGAAATACCGCACTTCCTGTGTCTATGACAACATCCTTGATATCTGCTATCGGAGTGTGTCTCTGGTGATGATTGATAAACACAAATCCGCTTTTTCCATCGGTTCGCATGCTGTAGCGAAGGGATGTACAATCATCCCTTTCCACAAACTCTTTTGCCGCAACATACTCCATAGGAGCAAGCACATCCCCAAAGTCCGCAACAAACAGATTGAGTAAATGAAACAGACGATAATGCTCCCGGATTTCTCCAAACTCCGAGATGGGAGCCTGAAAATCATAGGAAATCGTTGGATAATCGTTTGGATATCCGCACTGCTTGTCCTCATTTAGGGCATGGAATTTGCCCAGCTTATGCTGGCCTCCGTGATACATATAATATCCGATCAGATTGTTCCCACAGCCCAGCTTTATGAGGGATGCCGCATATACATCAAAGGGATCAATGATGGATCTTCTGTGGTGGGTGCTTTCGATTCCTCCCCCCATCTCACAGGTTGCAAATGGAAAGTCCTCATAGGGCAGCCGTCCAACCGGCGGAATCAGGGAATCGCCAAATTCTGTAATCTCCCTTAAATCTGCCCCGACTGCCCCTTCATTTCGCATTGGCTGAAAAAAGAAATGCATGGAGGGTGGAAGTAAATCGGTATGAGGCTCCCAGGGGTATTCCACGTAACCGCCAAATACGGGAAGTACTTCCTTAAGGGGAAGTCTTGCTCCGTCCGGCCGGTTCCATCCGGTAGCTGTATATATTGGCGCACGGAATCCAATCTCTAATGCCAGTTCCTTTAAGGCAGCGATATAGTCTGCGTTATCCACACATTCGTTCTCAATCTGGATTGCAATGATATTGCCTCCCTGATCGTAAAACAGCCCATCCACCTGCTCGTAGATTTTCGTCCAATATCGTTTTACCTGATTCATGAAGCCCTCATTTGTATCACGAAGAGCATATTTTTTTTCATTCAGCCAGTCCGGAAATCCTCCGTTTCTCGCCTCCCCATGGGACCAGGGGCCGAAGCGAAGCACCAGATCAAGGTCTAAATTCTTACATTCTTCGATAAAGGCACGAATATCCTGATTGCCGGAAAAATCAAAGATTCCCTCCTCCTCTTCATGATAATTCCAGAAAAGATAGGTTGAGATTACCCCGATTCCACCTGCCTTCATTTTGCATAGCTCCCTATGCCAGTTCTCCCGCTTATCTCTGGAAAAGTGGTACTCTCCCATTGCTCCGATCCAGGGTTTTCCATTCCTTTCCAAATACAAGCTGGTCACATCTATGGTCTCACCGGAGGGATTGCTGCCTCCCATATGAAGATGTCCCCGTTTGATTTTGGATTTGTGATACTCCTTAAACTGATACTTCATGACTTCCTCCAACATCACATCCAGCCGCCTGCAAAAACAGGCGGCTTTCTTTTTTCTACTTCTATTCTACTTCCTTTAAATACATGGTTGCCATCATGTGGGATGGCTCCAGCTCTAGTGCCTGATGCAAAAATTCCCTTGCCTTATCCCTGTTTCCAAGTCCCAGATTTCCCAGGGCCATCAGATAGTAGCAATGGGCTTTGTTTCTGATCGTATAGTCCTCATCAAAGATCATAAACTCCGGAAGGGAAACAGCAAAATATTCGATTTTCATTTCGTCCCACAGGTGTTTTTCACCATAGTCGATGAGCCGGTAGAATCTGGCTTTACTCTGGGCATCTGCTCCCAGCTCCTTCTTCGCCAGTCCCTGATACATAATCATATCTGCCGGCTGATCATTATAATACATCATTCCCGCCGGTTCGTCAGTCCCTATTGTGGCAAGCTCAAAATATGCTTCCGCCTCCCTGGTCTTTCCCTGCATGTTACAAGCAAGTCCCAGATGATAAAAAATGTGATTATCCTTTGTTCCCTCCAGCTTTCCTTCCCCCAGGTTTTCGGGATACACAAGTGCTTTTTTCAGCAATTCCTCTGCCTTTTGCGGCTCCTGTCGCAAAAGAGCTTCTTTTGCAAGGGAAAGAAGCGCCAGCACATACTGGGTGGTAACCTTTCCTTCCCCGCCTTCCCAGGCATGAAAATGGCGGCTCATGCAAAGCTCATAGGCTCTTTTATGTTCTCCCACCATATTACAAAGGGTAATGTATTCCACAAAGAGATCATCTCGTTTTTTTACCACCTCTTTGTGTAGCTCGTAGTTTAACAGCCGCTCCTTGAAGGTATAATTTAACTTCTTATACAGCTGGTCCAGCTCTAAGAATATCCGGGCATCCTCCATGTCCAGCTCAAAGGCCTTTTCCAATTCCTTTTTTGCTGCCTCCTTATCGGAAAGCTTGTTGTAATATGCCAGTGCAAGGTTACGATGTACCGTAGCAAATCCCGGATACTGCTCCTTTGCCATTTCCCACAGGGTGATGGAGCGCTTCCACTGCAGCTTATCAAAATAAAGATTTCCGAGATAGTAAGCCGCCATTCCTGCATCATACCAGTCTACTGCATAGCTTAGTACCGCGATGTCCTCCAGCTTATTGGGGAAGCAGTAGGAAGAGTCCGTCTGTTCTGCAATACGGATCCATTGCTCTGCCTTAGCTTCCTCTCCCAGCTTATGCAGATAAAAAGCTTTATAATAGGCTATAAGCGGTGATTCCTCCTTACAGAGCGTAAGAATTTGAAGCGCCTCCTCGTATGCCCCAAACTCCCCATAATCTCTTGCGATCATCAGGAAGTTCTGATAAAAATCACGCATCAGATTGCATAAGGCCTCCTTCTTTTGCAAATCCTCCCCAGGCTCCATTTCTCCCGGAGCAGCTTCCAGAAGAATCTGCTCATAGCGGCTCATAAAATCAAAGGGATCGATTTTTAAGCTCTCGGATACTGCAAGCTTTGCCTCCTGCGTTTTTCCCATCTTTCGCAGAAGATGGGTCCGAAGTGCTCTTGCCTTGATGTTGTGGGCATTTTTCACAAGAGCCTTCTCCACCATTTCCAAGGCATGGTCATAGTCCTTGTTTTCTGTGTCAATGGCTGCCAGATAGTAGAAGCTCATCTCCTGCTGCTCGTTGCTCCAGGTTGCCTTAAAGAAAGCGTCATAGGCTTCTTTCTTTTCTCCAAGATAAAAATTTGTAAGCCCAAGATTATAGTATGCCTCGCTATCGTAAGGATTCGGATTTCGCTTTGTAAGCCGTTCAATGGCTTTTTTAAAATAACTCTTTGCCTCCAAAAAACAGCCCCGTCTGAAAAGCAGCATTCCATAGGCATTATTGATCCGGATATCCCCCGGGTCCCGCTTTAATCCTTCCAGATAATACGGGTCAGGCAGATACGTGGCATGGCGGTACTGCTCGATATGTAAACCGGCCAGATACAGCTCCTCGTTGGTTTGGATGGTTTCTGGGTCCCCAATGGCTTCTGCCGGGTCCGGGAGTTTTTCAATCTCCTGTTTCTTTTTTGTGTAGGAGACCAGTTCCTTATCCCCCTCCATTACAGAAACGGTAAGCTTCGTCTCATCCTCTATGACTGCTGCAATCTCATCCTCAAAAATTTCTGTGGGAGAAATCTGCTGCTCTTTTTTGTAGATTTCCTTTCCCTCATAATGCAGAAGAACCTCTGCCTGATGTACGCCGGTGGCATATACAATAACCCGGATCGTCTTTTCTGTTACCTCAAGATTTACCGCAGCATCAATGGTTGCATTTTTTACCTGCCCCACCGCCTTGTAGGGCATAAAATACTGGTGAAAGGTCTTCTCCTCATAGGGCTTTAACCAGGTAAAATCCGGCTGATTATCCGTATAGACACCGGTCATAAGCTCCACATACGGGCCGTCTTCATCCGTCAGATTCCGATCCCAGGCTTTTCCGAAATCCCCGTTTCCCCAGGTCCATTGCTTTTTCCCCGGAGAAATGTGATGGTCTGCCACATGAAGGATTCCTGCCTCCTTTTGATAATCATAGCCTCCGACAAAATTGTAATCGGACTTTTCCGCCATGTAGCTGGTGGGAACCGGAATGTTTTTATAGCGGGAGATATCCACACCCTCGCTGTAATCCTTTTTATAATATACACCGGTGGCAATGGGGAACCTGGACACATCCCGCTTTCCATGGTCCATCACCGCATGAACATCCGGTGGAAAAATTGACTGGGTATAGTCATTCACCGACACCGCAGGATTTGCCCACCACAGGAAGGTCTGTGGCATCGGGGTACGATTATAAAGCTGTCCGGTAATCTCGATATATGCTTTTCCCGGATAAAGGGTAAATTTTGTAATCCCTTTTGTTCCGTACATCTGATCCACATCATGGCACATGACGGTTTTACTTCCATCCTCATTTTCAAAAAGACTGTAATCCACCGGTAAAAACGTGGTTGGTCTGTGATGCTGCGGCCAGTTAAACTCAATTCCGCCGGAAATCCACGGTCCTGTCAGTCCTACAAGAGCCGGCTTGATTACCTGATTATAGTAAACAAAATCATAATCGTTTGTCTTGTCGTAGGCTCTTTGAATTCTTCCACCCAGCTCCGGGAGAATCATAATTTTCAGATATTCATTTTCCAGAAAAACGGCGTGGTATTCCTTATCCTTTTTCTCATCCTCTATTTTCTCAATGGTGGGATAGGGATACACCTTTCCCGAGCTTCCCTGATACACTCGTTTATCCAGAAAAATCGGATTTTTCTCTGCCTCCCCAATCTCATAGGTCGGTATCACAACGACCTCTTCCCATACCCTTACTTCTTCCATAGCGACCTCCCTTTTGTTTCCTTTTCAAGTATACTCTTTCATCCTCCCTTACGGGAAACTGTTCTTGAATGAATTTGCGTATTTGCATCAGAACCCACTTTCGTTTGTAAAAAGCGCAGCGGTACTAAATTCGCAATGAATTGCTCATTAAGTGCCGACGCTTTTTAAACGTTCTGATGCAAATAGCAAAATTCATTCTTAGGAACAGTTTCCCGAAAGGGATTTCTAATTAGTGTAAATATAGCACTTAGTCCTAAGATTATGAATGAGAAAAAGTATCCATTTATTTAGAAAAATTGCTTTCCTTTATTCTTCCATATTATTATAATATTCCATATATGAAAGGAGTTTTATTTTGAAATCTTGCGAATCACATGTTCATAGTTCTTCCAATTATTATAACTACACCCCCAGCCTGATCGGAAAAGAAACGTTCTTTTATCCGATTGCCATCGGGCACTTCATTTATGAACCGGGATATCATCAGAGGCGCAGCTCCTTTGACAGCTTTCTTCTTTTATACATCAAGTCCGGCTCCATGAATTTTTGCATAGGGGATCAGACTATTACCGCAGAGACAGATAGCTTTGTCTTCCTCGACTGCTATCGCCCCCATGAATACTTTACAGACAACACCTGCGATTGTCTCTGGATTCATTTTGACGGACCGGTAGCCCGTGGTTACTATGCCCTGATAGCAGAAAAACTGGGAAATCATTTTATGCTTTTGGATGGCTTTCCTGCCTACTCCCATATGCAAAAGCTCTACGACATCTTTGCGCACAGTATGCCGATCCGTGAGGCAGAGCTTTCGAAACTGATTTCCGACACTCTTACCCTGTTCCTGCTGCATTCTTCCGAAAGGGATCAACAGAATACTTCTGTTTTTGACGAGATCCGTTCCTATATCAACGAGTCGTATTGGGAGGATATTACCACTCCATACCTTGCGCAGCTTGCACATCTAAGTCCTTACCATTTTATTCGTCGTTTCAAAAAAGAAACCGGCTTCACCCCTCATGAGTACCTTCTTCAGACGCGGATTGGCGCCGCCAAATATATGCTCATGAACACGGCTCTGCCGGTAAAAGATATTTGTTTTGCATGCGGTTTTTCCTGCGAAAGCATCTTTTGCACCGCATTCAAAAAGATGGTGGGAGTATCTCCCTTACAATACCGCAGAAAATCCTATCCTGCGATATAGGTTTCCCCTGGTTTGATTTCTACGGTCTTACCATCCACCAAAAGCCATACCGGCATTGCCGATGGATTCTTGATCATGGTCCGATCCGCACTATACTCCAGATTCTGCAAAGCCTGCTCATAGAAGAAAATCTCGATGTTCGTTGCATACCATACATCCGGCTGTCCGGACAATCTCTGTAAGGTCTCTTCCATAAGCTCCCAGGTCTCATGTCCATCCAGCTCGTAGCTATGTCCCCAGATGTACAAAAGCTTTTGATAGTTATAGTGGCTCTGTTCGGTTTTATCCTTTAAAAACCGGGTAATTAACATTTCCATCGTATCGTCGCCGAAATGACAGCTCGGATGCCACGCCATAAAGTCTCTTGGCACACCAAGGGTTTTGGTAGCAACCGTAGTGCGGCTATAGTGAATTCCGCATTCCTTTAAGACAGAAATCACCGTATCGTCATAAGTTCCAAAAGGATATGCCATTCCTGTAACCGGATAACCCACCAGACGCTCCAGGTTCTTGCGATCCTCCATGACCTCATAACGGATGGCATCCTTATTCAGATACACCAGATTTGGATGGGAAATCGTGTGAACCGCAACCTCATGGCCTTTATATAGCTGTGCCACTTCGCTTTCTTCAATCTTGTTGTGTGTGGTTTCTTTGATGAAATTTCCGTTGGCCTTTGCCAGCTTTCCAAAGCATCCGGAGTCCAGATTAAAGGTTCCACGAATGCCGTATTTATTGAACAATTCCACCAGACGACGGTCCTGGGTCACTCCGTCATCGTAGCTGAAGGTCAGACATTTTTCTTTTCCGTTATAAAATAATGGTTTCATCATTTTGCCTCCACAATTGCATCAATCTGTCTTAATTCATCCTCTGTAAATTCCGGACTAAAAAGGACTCCAAGGTTTGTAATAATCTGTTCCGGGCGACTTGCCCCGATTAGCACACTTGTTACAATGCCATCCTTTAAAATCCACTTAAGCGCCATCTGGGATAGGGTTTCTCCACGATTTTTCGCAATCTCATTTAATTTCAAAAGCTGTCCTGTTTTTTCTTCCACAGTTTCTGCCTTTAGGAATCTTCCATCTGTATGAATCCGGCTGTCCTCAGGGATTCCCTTCAGATACCGATCGGATAACAGTCCCTGGGCCAGAGGAGAAAAACAGATCAGTCCCACTTTATTCTTTGCCACCGCATCCTTAAGTCCATTCTGTTCGATGGTCCTGTCTAACATATTATACCGGTTCTGATTGATCACAAAGGGGCAGTGCAGCTCATCCAAAATGGCCTTTGCCTGCTCCATTTTCTCTCCCGTATAATTGGAGATGCCAACATATAATGCTTTTCCGCTTCGTACGATCTGCGCCAGCGCCTCCATGGTTTCCTCTAATGGTGTTTCCGGGTCCATTCTGTGATGGTAGAAAATATCTACATATTCCAGTCCCATTCTCTTTAAGCTCTGATCAATGCTTGCAATCAGATACTTTCTGCTTCCCCAATCACCATAAGGGCCATCCCACATGCCATATCCGGCCTTTGTGCTGATGATCATCTCATCCCGGTATGCGGACATTTCTTCCTTTACGATCTTTCCAAAATTGCGCTCGGCACTTCCCGGCTCGGGGCCATAATTATTTGCAAGGTCAAAATGCGTAATTCCATGATTAAATGCGGTAAAACACATCTGCTTCATATTCTCGTAATCGCCGGTATCCCCGAAATTATGCCAAAGCCCAAGGGAAACCTCCGGAAGCATGAGTCCGCTTGCTCCGCATCTGTGATATTTCATAGTTTCATATCTGTTCGCTGCTGCAGTATACATACTTTTTCTCCTTTATATTTCCAATTAGTACTGTTTATTGATTTGAAACTCCATGAATTTGCATATTCCATTCAGAACCCGCTTTCGCTCGTAAAAAGCGTAGCGGCACTTAATGAGCAATTCTTGCGAATTTAGTACCGCTACGTTCCGTCCCAAGCGAAAGCGCGTCTGCAATAAAATATACAAATTCATTCGGGAACACTTTTCCGAAATGGGAGAATCAAATTATTGCATAAGCTTGCGCATAAATGCAAGGTCATGCGCTGCGGTAGCAGGATTCATCTCCTCCCGCATCACAGGCATATCCGGCCGCGTCTTAAGCCATTTCTTAAATACTTCATAGTCCATGATGCCCTCTCCCAAAAGTGTGGGCTGGTATTCTCCCTTGGGTCCAACGGTAAAATCTTTCAGATGAATGGTCTCGATGTAATCGCCAATCATGGAGAAGCATTTTTCCCAATATACCGGCTGATTGATTTCATCCGGTCTCTCCAGTACATTTGCCAGATCAAAAATCAGCTTCACATGATCGCTGCCAAGCTCATGAAGCACCTCCAATGTGGTCTCCACGTCCTCAAGGGGATGCCAGGCAACCGGCTCGATTGCCATCCACACATCCTGTCTTTCCGCCTCCTCGGCAAGGCGCTTTAAGCTGTCCATCATATAGGGAAACCAGATATGCTTCTGGAGCTTGGTAAGATGGGCGTAGGAGGTCTCAGATCCTACCAGCCGAGCTCCCACCAGTTTGCTGTAATACAAATACTTTTTAAAGGTATCCACTGCCTTCCCCCGAATCTCATCATCCGGATTTCCAAGATCCTGATAACAGCTTAAGACTGCAATTTCTATGTTTCTTGCTTCAAAGGCTTCCTTCATGCGATAAAGCAGCTCTTCACTTATATCCTCGAAGCCTTCCACTCCGGCAAAGGATCTTGGAATCGCAATCTGCGCTGCCTCATATCCTTCTTTCTTTAAAATATCCGCAAGAACATCTACCTCATGCTTCCCATAATCATGTGCTCGAACACCAAGCTTCATAAAACTCCTCCTTACTCTTCCATATACTGCTTCTCTAATCGAAGGTACTCTTCTTCTGAAATCGGAATAATTCCTCCATGGCGCTTTTTGATTTCTCCAAGGTCATAGCTTCCCTCTTCTAAAATTACAAGCTCTCCCTTATCCAGATTTTCGCACAGAATCGGAAGATATCCCTTTTGAGTAGCAAAACGATCCACAATCAGGCACCACTTTTGCCTGTCATGTAAATAATAGCATTCCGGGCCCTCCACGCCATAGAGATTTTGCAGCGTTTCCGACGGCACACTTACAAATTCACCCATAAGATCTGTTCCCTTATCCAGGGTAATCACCTTATCTGTTTCATCCTTGGAAAACCGGTAGTACGTCTTTCCATCAAAAATAATGGTGGTATCGATGACATGATTTTCACGCTCAATATAAATCTTTGGTGCTGTAAACTCTTTAAAATCCCTGGTATAGGTGGCATAAATTCTCTGCTTTGCATTTTCGTCCCCCTCAAGCTTTACCATGGAAGCGAAAAAAACCAGATAGGCCTCCCTCTTTTGATCATAGATTGCCTCCGGTGCCCACACACAACCGGCCTCCTTTACGCCAATTTCCACGCTTCTAACCTTCGTCCAATTGATCAGATCCTCGGACTCCCAGATCAGTAGGCTTTTACTTCCTGCGTATTGTGCCACATCCCAGCCTTTTCCATTTGCAATTCTAAGATCCGTTGCAATCAGGTAAAAATGAGAGGGATTCCATACATCCCGTATGATAAATGGGTCCCTTGCTCCCAATTCCCCAATATCGGATATTAGAATTGGATTTCCACCGTTTAGATCCTTATAATGTAATCCGTCTTTACTGATTGCAAAGTAAATCTGCTCTCCATCCTCTCTTCCATCTGTAAATGTAACAAAGAGGTATCCACCTGTTTCTATTGTATTGTCACCCATAATTCTACCTTTCTTGCACTCTCCGGCAGTTCCTCCTCCGGTGTCATATGAAGCACCGGGATTCCTTTTTCGTCAAACAAAATGGCTTTTGCCCTGGCGTGTCTGCAGGGATCGGAAAGTGGATTCTTTCCGGGCTCCACATACTCACACTCCCCATAATGTCCCTCCGCGTCCTGGGCATTGGAGCAGGCAAACGGTCTCGCGTGATATACCAGCACATCATTTCCGTTTTCATCCTTTGTAAAGGAATTGTGGCCGGGTCCGCATTGATCCAAAAAATCCTCGCTTCTTAAAAAAGGATGATCAAATTTTTTCCAGTTCTTCTTATCCAGTAAATCGGCATTGCAATCCGCCATAAGCATTCCAATGCAGTAGGTATAATCTGTGGCAGACGCTGAAAAAGCCACAAAAAGCTTATCCCCATGCTTTAATACCGAAGGTCCCTCATCCACCTTTACACCGCCACGCATTTCCCAGTCATATTCCGGATTGGTTAACAGCATCGGTTTTGAGATAATCTCCCAGGGCTTCCTGGGATTAATTTCCGCAAGGAATAAATCCGACAGCTGGTCCTCCCCTTTTTGTGCCCAGATCAGATACCATCTTCCTTTATTTTCAAAGCAGGTCATATCCAGAGAAAAGTCGCTAAAGGGTACAAAGGTTCTTCCCTCCCCCTTTAAGTCCTCCCTTTCGATCAGACGATAGAGATTGGACTCATCCTCAGCATACCAGCTCTTTGGGTCCATCAGATTCTTTCCGACACATTTTAACATATGGGGGCGGATGCTCCATACATTTTCCGGATCAACGCTTCCCGTAAAAAGAATATAGTAGCTGTCCCCGATCTTATGCAGCTCCGGAGCCCAAATATAGCGATGTAACCGCTTGGAGTCCTTCTGGTGCCAAATGGTAACCTCCTCGGCTTCTTTCAGTCCCTGAATTGTCTTTGCCCGGCGAAGAACAATCCGGTCGTATCCGATTCCCTCTTTGTTTTCTTTGGTTCCCCTTACCGGATAGGAGGCGGTAAAATAGTACCATCCATCCTCAGCGAGAAGAATGTAGGGATCAGCCCGCTCCTCCACCAGCACCTTATCATACTCCGGGAAAACTACCTGTCCATGAAGCTGCAACCTGCCGTTCTTTTCGTTGGCTAACGCCTCTACTTCCCCTGCATCCCACCGGATTTTATATTCCTTACTGCTTCCATCATCATAGCTTGCGGTAAGCTTCACATTCTTAAGTGCCAAGCTCACAGCATCTTTCCCCTCTGACGGAGTAATTTCTATTTCGTTTTTATTTAATGTAGAACCTATAAATTTCATAATGCTGTCCCTCCACAAATATAAGCAGAAAATGGATAGCATGTTCCCACACTATCCATTCTCTTTTCACATTTTAATCTAAATGGAACAATGGCTTTAGATCGATGGATACCGGGCTGTTATCCGGATTCGTCTCCATAATGTCCGCCATGAAATCCCACCATTTGCGATTGATGGCAGTATCGGCGCCCTTTGCCCAGAGCTCTTCGTCCTCAATCTCAATATATCCGAATAAAGTTAATGTCTCCTTATCCAAAAAGATGGTGTAATTTTTTCCACCGTGCTCATGAATCATGTCTTTCATTTCCTGCCATAACTCATTATGACGCTTTTCATACTCTGCCTCCTGACCCGGATACAGCTTCATTTTAAATCCCTTTACCATGGCTCTTTTCTCCTTCCATTAATTCTGCTAAGTTTTTTAAACTCCCATTTCGGAAACACAATTCCGAAAAGGCTTTTATGAAAAGAAACTTATTCATCTACAATCTGGGTTTCAAACGGATTTAAGAAAAATTCCTTGGTTCCGTTATTGGTTTTTACCGTTGTAGTAAGTGCCTTGTCGCTATTGTTGATTACAACAAGCTTCTTACTTGCCGGATAGTATGCACACTCTGCATCCGGATGGCTTGTCAAAAACTTCTGGTCTAAATCCATGCCCCTTGCATACAGCATCAGATTTAGAAGCATACGGTTGTTTGCGTTGTTCTTCTCAAATTTGGAGAGATAAACACCCTTTCCCTTTCCAAAATCGTGGACTACCGCAACCGGAATACCATCCTTTTCCACCAGAACCTTTGCTGTCGGGTCGGTGAGATACAGATTGGCTGCTGCCGGAACATCTGCTCCCTCTGGGAATATCACTTTCTTTGTTTTCTCATCCACATCAAACTGCCATCTTCCATGGCATACCTTCGCGCCGGTATCCTTATCAATACCCAGTACAGAGGCCATTCTAAAGTAGGTATCATATCCTTCTACTGCAGATGGGTCCTCCACGCCAATCAACACGCCGCCTTCATAAACCCATTTCTGAAGCGTTGCCACAAGAGCAGCATCTTTCCATGCATCTCCGCCACTCCATGCCGTTCCTGCACGTCCGGCATTGATTACAATATCCACATCCTTCAGAGCCCCGTTCTTTACATCATTAAAATCAATGAAGGCAACATCCACCGGAAGTCCGGAAAGAGCCTCATTAATGTGAATCAGGGTATGCATGTAGGTCTCATGGAAATGTCCGGAGAGACTCCAGGAACGAAGCTTTCCCCAGCTGTGAAGAACAGCGACCTTACATGGCAAAGTATATACTCCACCGTCTGCGTGCATTGCCTTTACCTTACGGAATTCCTTCATAAGCTCTTCGATATAATCCTGGAAATCCGGAAAATCCTCTGTCAGATGCAGGTATCCGCCAAGACCGAGGCGGTCTACCGGCTGGCGAAGCAGCGCTCTTCGGATACTGATCCAGTAATTTTTTGCGTCAAGAGTTGGATTTCCACCCTCCATAAAGGTTGGTGCTCCACCAAGTCCTACCGGGAAAAGATACGGATGCAGACGCAGCTCGTGAGTTTCTACCTTTGCATTCGCGCAAAGTCTCGCCTCATATCCTGAGAATACACACTTGATCAATCCATCAAATCCAAATTCTTCAAAATGCTCACTGTATGGCTCTACGCCAATCCAGCTATCATCATAAAATACATATGCCTTCTTGCCATAACGGTGTACCAGCTCCACAAGCTGCTTACCGAATTCAACCACAAACCGGTTGGTAAATTCCATGTAATCTCTCTGCTTTTTGCCTGCCGGCATATGGGTTACATGTAGCTTCCCCTGATTGATAAAATCCTCTGAGGTAAGAGCATATCCGTATTCCTTTTCAAAATCATCCAACGCCTTTGGACTTACCGTAAAATCATAGGAGCCCCAGTCTGAATAGAGATTTCGGTTTCTCTCATCGCTTCCCCAAATCCATACAAAATTGTAAAACATGGAGGTAAAACGGACAACCGTTGTGTCCGGATGGCTCTTGCACCAGTCCTCCATCCACTTATACATATAATTCTGGGCTTCTTTGCTTCTTGGATCGATTGGCATTAAATGCTCTTTATTCCAGTTGTTTGTCACATGATTGTACATGGAAATCTCTTCCCAGATACGGTATGCCAGGAAGTTTACCGTATAATTGTGAAAAGGAATCGCCCCCTGAATAAATACATTGCCTGCCTCTGACTCATAGTGCCATTTCTCAGCAGGGACCTTTTCGTTTGCAGTCCGGTCATAGACCTCCCAATATTTCACGGAATCTTCACTGCTGTTTACAACAAACTGTTCCTCAAAATATCCATCCATTAAGTGAATGGTAAGGATTTCATCCTTAGCCATAACCCCACGGCTCATAAGGAAGCTCTGCTGTAGGTTATCCATGTGCTTTTTTGCCCACTCATTATGGTCACGAATGATACATATAGTAGAATAAATGCCATATCCGGCTTTTGTGATTTCATCTGATAACACGGTTCCGTCACTATCACGGATCACATCCGCTCCCCATTTCTCTGCCATCTTAAGTGTCAGTTGTTCATAACCGGCCTCTCCCGGCAGGGTAAAGCTACCCTTTTCTTCTACCATAGCTGTTGCTCCTCCTATATCTGCATTTGTCTGCATAATTCTACAGCATCTTTTCTCTTTATTTCTTTCTGCAAAAGAACTTTTTCCTTTAGCTTTTCTTTCCCTGCTTCATCTATCGTTTTTCTGCTCATGTAACCATTTAAAAGGATTGCTATAAATTCTTCTCCGGTCACTTTTTTCTGTGGCAGAAATTTATGATTGCAGATCATGGACTCAGGAATCAACCCATTCTGCCAGGCACATTCCACGGTTCCCGCATAGGTCTCATGACCGATTACATCCTCAAACATATCGTTGTACACATTGGTTGGAAAAAATTTCATGGTCTGGATTACCATCTCTAAGGCTTCCACCCTTGTCAGGGCATCCTCCGGTCTCTCTAAATCCGCAAACAGATTCTGATCAAAGGGGTTCTTTTTGTCTGCATATTCCTTTGGAATTACAATTTCCGGAAAAACGGCCGCCGGAATCCACTGCTTGTAAGGCTCTGCTTCCAAAAGCCCTGCCGCTTTCATCTCTTCATACACATATCCCGCAAACAAATATGCTCCATAATCATTGCTATGCGTAAAATCAGAAGGGAAAAAGAATCTTTTTGCATCCTCTCTTCCATGCCGGGTTACGAAACTCATACTTAACTGATGTAAATCAAGGAACGGTATATGCTGCTCTGCGGCGATGTCCCTGCAGGCATCTGCATACTCCTCCAGCAAATCGTTGTACTCTCCGCTTACCAGCCAGGAGTTTCTTGCAAGGGGTGACACGATGACCGGGACTCCCCCTTTTTCCTTAATCTCTGATATATAGGTCAGCATACGGGTTTTGTAGCCTTCGTATGCTTTCAGTTCCGCCAGCTTCTGATCATTATGTCCAAATTGAATCAGACAGATATCACCCTTTTGAATCCGATCAATCAGCACCTGGTAATGTCCTTCTGTCCGAAAGCTTTCTGTGGTAAGACCGGAATGAGCATGATTGGAAACCGCCATCTGCTCCTTCAAATACGCGGAAAGCATCTGTCCCCATCCGCAATAGCTGTTCCAGGGGTAATAAGGGTATGCGGCACTTTGGTCGGTTACTGTAGAATCGCCTGCAATATACAGGGTGCGTCCCTCCCAGGGCTCTATACATATGGAAGACACGTGGACACCTTTACCGATTACTGTCACATCAACAGTTTTATCCTCCATTGCCGTCGTGTAGGTTCTTGGAATCACAGGGCATACATTTACAAGCCCACTCACTGTTACTGTTTCCCCAGCCTGAAGAGGTTCCCGGTAAATCATTCTTCTTCTACCTAAGCAAACGAATACCTCTTCCTCCTGGTCTGCACACAAATCTACCGTGACTTTATAATTCCCCTCCGATACCTCCTGCACAAAGGTAAGTGGCATCCCGCCATCCTTCTGCCAATCCAGAAAGCAGCCCCTTTCATCCTGACAAATTTTTGCTAAAATTTCGTCCTGACACCAATAGGAGGGCTCCATTCCATGGTTCAATTCAACAATTTGAAGTTCTTTATAGGCATTACGATTTTCTTCTGTCAGAAACCCGTAATTTTGATTTTTCTTTTTTAAGTACAGGTCATCTTTGGATACAAATGTATATCCGCTTCTTTCTTTATCAAAGGAAAAACGCATCTTATAACGCTCCGTCACTGCGGGTATTGGCATAATCAAGGGCTCCCGCAAATAACGCAAGGGCCATTCCTTGTCCCCATCCCTGAATCCATTTCTTGGAAATATTGCGGTATCCGTCACGATCCTTCATAACTGCCGTTCCTCCGGAAACATTCATAACCCTTCCGTCCGGGGCAACATTGTCAAGTACGCCTTGGATTGCCTTGTTAATATATTCAATATGAAGTGGATTTCCCTTATCGATCATTGCTGCTGCAATACCTGCGGAAGCTGAAATTTCTTCATAGCTTTCCTCATCATCCAGAATCGTTCTCCATAATCCATTCTCTGTCTGAACAGTCTTAAGAGAACCCAAAAGCTCATTTAGGGATCCTACAATCTCTAAGAACTGCGGATACAGATATGCTTCCGGAAGGATTTTCCCCACCTGTGACATGGTATAGGCTGCCCAGCAGTTTGCGCGTCCCCAGTAAAATCCTGACATGTGGTCCTTATGGATATTATCATATCCGTGATACCAGAATCCGGTATCCTCATTCTGCAGGTACTGGATATGCCAATAATACTGATTTAATGCATCGTCAATGATTTCTGCATCCTTTAACATGACACCAACCCGGAGCAAAAACAGGGCTGCCATAAACAGGGTGTCACACCAGCACTGCTCCGGAAAATCATTGTTTGCGGATACCGTATGCTGCAAAACATGGTCTCCAAAGCGGAGTGCATCCTTCCTAAGATACTCCACCTTGCTCATAATAATATCCATGTAGGTCTGGTCCTTTGTGGCATTATATAATGTAATCAGGCAGTGACCCATAGCACAGGTATTTACTGTCCATACAGAAGGAAGCCCGATTTCATGGATATACTTATCCACACGCTCCTTCATGACGTTTAGGTATTTCTCATTTCCGGTAACCTCATAGGCTTTACTGATTCCATAGTAGGCTACTCCGCACGGCCAATCCCATGTGAGATCCATTTTCATGGTACGCTCTACAATTTTATCAATCACTTCCTCTACCTGCTTTTGATTAAATGAAAGTTCTGCCATATCTTTTTCTCCTCTTTGTTTTTTGGCTTTTTCGTATTTTGCAACACTTTTCTTCAAACTCTCATAGCAAAGTTCTTAGGAGAGCTCCAAGAAAAATATTGCCTTTTTTAAATACAGCCCTCCAGCCAAAGCCGGAGGGCTGCAAATAAATTTTACCTATTTAAGTAATTACTGTGGAAGCTTAGAGGTATATCCGTTGTTGTATGCCTCTCCTCTTTCATCGATAATTGCCTGGTAACCAGCATCTAAGTATTCCTGGCTGTACTGATCGTAAAGAGCATCAAACTCATCTGCAGAGCAGGTGGTAAGCTTTGTTCTGTACTCTGTGTACTTGTCAAGAAGTACCTGCTGATATTCTGACTGAGCAGAGATTACAACTGCGAAGTTACAGTCAGAGTTTACATAACCGGAATCAGCCATAGCAACCATTCCATTGTAGTTTTCAAGCAACTGTGTATAGAAATCATCGCTATCCGGATAGTTAACCGGTGCATTTAACTTAACATCATCTTCAATGTTTCCAAGAGTCTTAGACTCAACTACGATACAGAAGTAATCCTTGTTGTTGTTTGCCATAGCGTACTCTGTTCCGGTAAGATCCCTCATTACAGGAAGTCCGTCTACGTAATCGAAGGTTTCTCCTTCAAATCCATACTGGAATGTGAAGAGATTTTCTGGCTGCATTAACCACTCCATGTACATCATACCGGCTTTAACCTGATCTTCTGTAGCAGTAGCGGAGAAGGATACCATCATACCAAAGCTGTTGTTTGGTCTGTATGAGTTAGAAACGCCCTCGTCATCAACTACAAGACCTGGGCAAACAGCGATTGCAAGCTTTCCATCTGGGTTCTGCTCATAGAAGGAGTCAAGAACTGCGATAGAAGGTGCAATGTATGCTCTGTACTCGAAGCACTTTCCAGCGATGAAATCTGCCTCATTATCGGTAGCTTCTCTTGTATAGAACTCTGGATTTAAGTATCCTTCGTTGAATAACTGATTCTGTCTCTTAACTAACTTCTTGTTTGCCTCAGTAGAAAGAGCCGGGATAGCATAGTCACCGGTAGTAGCCCACTCATACTCATCCTGTGGGTAGGTTCTGAAGCCGTAGTTCTGGTCAACACCAGCGCCTGTAACCTTAGATCCGCCTGCCGGATAATCGCAAAGTCCAGCGTCCTTGATTGCCTTATAAACTTCAAGAGTCTCAGCAAATGTTGTAGGATAGCTTAATCCAAGCTCCTCTAACCAGTCTGCACGGTAGAAGGTTGCATAATTGTATGTATTGTTCCAGTACGGTCTCTCAGCAAGAGCGAAATAGGTTACTCCGTTAAGAGAGGTGTTCTGAAGATTTCCCTGATCTACGATCATCTGATAGTAGGTAGGTGCAATCTGAGCAAGCTGGTCTAAATCAAGCTCCTGAAGATATCCTTCATCAGCCCACTGTGCCTGCTTCGGGAAGTCATACTCCATAAGAATTGTTGGAAGTGTTCCTGAGTTTGCAAGGTTTGCATATGCATTCAGAACATCTCCACGTGGGATTGCTACATACTCAACATTAATGTTGTAAGCATCACCGAAGTTTTCCTGAATCCAGTTTGTCCAGTAGTTAGAGGTTACGTCAACCTCTCCACCTCTGTCATATACAGGAACCTGTAATGTTACAGTCTCCTCGAATGGTGTCCAGGAAGCCATTCCTGCTTCTTCCTGAACCTCAACCTGCTCAACCTCTGCAATCGGAGCTGACTCTGTGGCCTTCTCGGTTGGCTCAGAAGCTGTCTCGCTGTTTCCACAGCCTGCTAACATGGTAACTGCCATAGCACCAACTAAGGATGCTGACAATACCTTCTGAAGAGTATTCTTCTTCATAAATTTTTCCTCCTTTAGCTTTACGCTTAAAATAGATTATATAGTTATGCCCGCCCCATGCGGGAATACTATCAAGATTAATAAGCTTTCCGATTAGCCCTTTACAGCGCCAACCATGGTTCCTTTTACAAAATACTTCTGAACGAAAGGATAAATAACAATAATCGGAATCGTTACAAACATAATGGATGCTGCCTGAAGCACTTCAGGAGTAGAGGTAACGTTGGTTGCCTCGGTGAGAGCCGTCTGTGCAGCTTCCTGGGCATTTAAGATCATCTCATACAGTTTGTACTGTGCCATCTTTAATTTGTTCGAATTAATGTAGTACATATTATCAGAATATGCATTCCAACGACCAACCGCATAGAACAAGGACAAGGTTGCAAGAATTGGTTTCGAAAGTGGAAGCACAATCTTTCCAAGAATCTGGAAATTGGATGCTCCGTCTAAGAATGCAGATTCCTCCAGTTCATCCGGAATATTACTCATGAAGTTGTTCTTCATAATAAGCATATTGTACGGAGAATAAATCAGCGGCAAAATAAGTACCCACCAGTTGTCAATCAGGTGCAGGTTAAAATATAAAAGGTAGGTTGGTAAAAGTCCTGCCGAGAAATACATAGGAACCATCAAAAGGAAGGTCATTACACTTCTTCCCTTTAATCTCTTTTTGGAAAGCGGATATGCTGCACAGGTACAAACCAGCATACCAAGCAATGTAAATACTGCGGTAATAAAAACGCTGTATTTCATGGAATATGTAAGGCTTCCGTCTTCAAACAGTGATTTGTATGCATCAAAGGTTACACCCTTCGGCCAGAGGAATACTGCTTTTGCCTGTACAAAGCTGTTTCCGGAAATGGACTTTACAAGCACATGCCAGAAAGGAATGATACAGGTCAGACAAAGGAGCGTAATCACAACGATAATAACAATATCGCTGATATGGACCTTCATAATAGCGCCGGAGCCATCATTCATGGTAGCATCGAGTTCTTTCTTTTTCTTTGCCATTTTCGTCCACCTCCTATAGTAATCCGTCTTCGCCAAGAGCCTTGGCTATCCGGTCAGATATCAATACCAACGCCAGTCCAACCAACGACTGGAAGAAGTTCGCCGCAGTACCAAGTGAATAATGCTGGCTCTTCAAACCGAACTGGTATATGTACACCGCCAGCTGGTAAGAGAAGTCTTTTACCATCGCATTATCCAATGCTGTCAGACGTTCCAGGTTTGATCCCATAATCTTACCAAGATTCATAATAAGAAGTGTTACGATTGTACTTCTGATTCCCGGAAGTGTTACGTGGATCATTCTCTGCCATCTGGTTGCTCCGTCGATCATGGCTGCTTCATAAAGCTCGCCGCTGATACTTGTGATGGCTGCAAGGTAGAGGATTGTTCCCCATCCCATTGTCTGCCATACATTAATCAATAAATAGGTGACAGCCCAATGCCATTTTTCCGTCAGGAATGGGATTCCCTGTTCAATCACGCCCCACTTCATCAGTGTCATGTTAACAAGTCCTGTAGAAGGGCGGAACATTGCATATGCAATAGAACCGATTACTGCCCACGAAAGGAAGTGAGGAAGATAAAGAACGGTCTGCGTCACTTTCTTAAAGGTCTTAAAGCGAAGCTCGTTTAACATCAAAGCCAGAATAATCGGCATTGGAAATCCAAGTAATAAATCCAACAAGTTAAATACAATAGAGCTCTTTAATGCTCTCATGAAATCCGCACTGGTAAATAATGTAACGAAATTCTGCATGCCTACCCAGTCGCTTCCGTCATATCCTTTCATTACTTTATAATTCATGAAAATCATTCGAAGTCCCGGATAAGCGGCATAGTTAAAAATGAAAACCATTGCCAGAGGGAAAAGCAGCATCAGATATAATTGCCAGTCTCTCCTCATTGCACTTTTCCAGGAAGTTGTTGTTTTTACCCCAGGTCTAATATTTGCTTTTTTTGCTTTCATAACCCGTCTCCCTTTCTCTCGAAATCTAATTGTATTATACAGCCATTATGCTTCTATCTCTATTTCTTTTCAACTTATACTGTGCATTTTTGACCACTTATTTTTTGCTTCCATAACCATTTTGTATGATATGTCCTATTATAGCGCCTTTATTTTGTGCATTATTACTATAACGTTTTCTCGAAATTTTACGATATTTTTATTTTTCGGGTCATTTTTTGCTCGTTTAGTACTATTTCTCCATTTCGTTTCCTTTTTGGCTACTTTAAACTTAAAAAAAATGCCAATTTCGCATTGTGCATTTTTGGTCCGTTTTTTGATTCTTATATTATAGAGGTGTCGATTCATGGCAAAGCACAAAAAAGCAATCATTGAATACCGCAATTACAACCTGCCTACCTTTTTCCCGGTTCTTCTGTTATCCGGAGAGGAATGGCGGATCTCCGATGTTCCATCCGGAAGACTTCACTTTCATAATTGTATGGAAATCGGAATCTGCGAAAGCGACAGCGGCACAATGGAATTTATGTCCTCCACCGATCATTTTTCCGAGGGAGACATCACCATCGTTGGAAGCGACATTTCCCACACAACCTATTCTTCTCCCGGAACCGCAAGCAAATGGTCCTATCTGTTCATTGACTTTGAGGAGCTTCTGGCACCGTATTTCCCAATGAGCCTGTTTACCGATCAGGATTCTTTGCACCACTTTATCCACAACTACTATGCAATTCTTCCCCGGGGCAATCATCCTGACCTTTACCAGCTTGTCCTTCAGATTATTCATGAATTAAAGCAGAAGGACAATAATTACCAGTTTTTGGTAAGGGGATTAATTCTGTCCCTTCTAATTAAACTGTTAAATCTTTCCGAAGCTGCGGCAAACAAGAAGATCTCTTCCATTGAGGGGTCCGGCAATTCATTAGTTATAGCGCCTGCGTTGGATTATATCCGCATCAACTACGCCCAGGATTTTCCCATGGATGACCTTGCAGCCCTATGCGACATGAGTCCCACCCATTTCCGTAGAACCTTTACCAATATTATGGGGGAAGGGCCTCTTTCCTATTTGACACATGTCCGGATTTCAAAGGCTTCCGTTCTTCTTCGTACAACGGAGATGCCCGTGCTCGATATATCAGAAGAGGTGGGTTTCCACTCTGTCTCAAGCTTCAACCGTCATTTTGCGGAAATCATGGGAATTCCGCCACTGAAATGGAGAAAGCAGATGTCCTATATCCATGATCAGTCCGTATTAAAATACACCGGATGGCTCGTGCCACCAAAAGCATAAGTTTCATATTCTTTTTTCCGGGGAGCTTTAAGCTCCCCTCTTTTTTGTTTTCTCTCAGGCATTCTCCGGTTTCCGGTCAGTAATATTCTCTTCTTGTCCCGCTTCTTTTACTGATTTCTCTTGACATTTATATCGCACCACGATATAGTTTAACTATCGAAGTACGATATATCGTAGTAATATGTAAAGGAGTAGATTCTATGGATGCTCATATAAAGAAGGTTTACGTTCCTATGACAGAAACAGGATTTTATATTCTTCTATGTCTTCAGGAAGAAAACCATGGCTATGGAATTGTTCAAAAAGTAAAGGAAATGACAAATGGAGATATTGTACTTGCACCGGGAACCATGTACGGTAGCTTGTCAAAAATGGAAAAGGACGGACTCATTCGTTTTATCAGAGAAGAGGAAAAACGAAAGCTCTACATCATCACTTCTTTGGGAAAAGAAGTGTTAGACATTGAAAAGAGAAGAATCGAACGATTGTATCGGAATATGAAGGAGATGAGATCATGAGTAACAAAAAAACTACTTTAAAACTTTTTACAATTGCCCAATATCAACAGGAGGAAGAATATTTAAGCTCCATGCATGAGAACGGATGGAAGCTTTCAAAAATTACGTTTCCGGGGATCTATCATTTTGAAAAATGTGACCCCAAAAAGGTTACCTATCGTCTCGATTATAACAAAGACGGTATCAAGCATAAATCAGAATATGTGAAAATGTTTTCTGATTGCGGTTGGGACTACTTATTTGATTTCGTTGGATATAGCTATTTTTGCAAAGAAAGCGACAATCAGCCGGAAAAGGAGGAAATCTTCTGCGATGATGCATCCAGACTTGACATGATGAAACGTGTTCTAAAGGGCAGAATATATCCACTTATTATTCTCTTTCTATGCGTTATTCTGCCACAGTTTCTTGAATACACGGTAGGTGGCGGGTTTGGAGGCGGAGGTCCTGTGCAAACCATACTTGCAGTTGTGTTTTTACTTCTCATCTTCCTCTATCTTGTGTTATTTGGTGCAATGGCTTATCAATTTTATCAATACGAGAAAAAAATACTGCCGGATACCGCCGGTGTAAAATATAAATATGCCGGCATAGCCCTTCTTATTTTATTAATGATTATTTGTACCGGAAGCTTATTCTATGTTTCAAATCGTTCTGTTTATACGGTTTCAGAAAGAGCAGACGGTTTTACGATTGAAGCAGAGAATCTGAACAAGTCCGTAGAAATGGAGTATAATCTTAAGAAAGGTGACAAAATTGAGGTTAGCCATGAGTACGAAGACGGCGAAATATATATTTCCGTAGGAGAAGAAAACAAGGAGCCGATTTTCTATGGAAATAGCTATAGTGAAATGGATGATTTTACTTTAACAATACAGGAGGATGGCTGTTACAAGATTAAGTGCTCCGGTAGAAGGGCAAAAGGTGTTATCAATTTTGTTATAAAGTGATGAAAAGTCGGCATTCCCCTTCAAGTGGGCATTTATTTCCCCGCTTTTCGTTTAGCTGCTATCAACAATACGTTGTTTTACGAGCTGCATGTTTACTGTTACGATAAACACATAAAATCAATATTGGAGGATATGTTTTATGGGTTGCGATTTAGGTGAGATTATTTGTCAATACAGACAGAACAAAAAAATGACGCAGGAAGAGTTTGCCTCAAGATTGGGTGTAACACCACAAGCCGTCAGCAAGTGGGAACGGGGAAATGGTCTGCCGGATGTATCGCTGATTGAGGGGATCTGCAATGTGCTGGGTGTTGATGCGGATACCTTATTCGGAATTACAGAAAAGGTCGTGGAGAATGGAAATTCCATCGATGACACGGAAATCAAATCGAATCTGATTTCTGATCCAATCATGGTAGAATTTTCCGAAAGCCTGATTCCGCTCATTTGTGATGGTCTCAAAACCCCTGCTGTGCAGGAAAGCCGCAAACGTCTTGCACGAGAAAACGGTATGCTATTACCTATGATTCGATTCAGAGATAACTGTGCCTTAGCCAAGGATCAGTATCGGGTACTGGTATACGACAAGGAGATATTGACTGGTTCTACAAAAACCAATAGTGAAGCCTTTTATCAGGAGCTGATTGCCAAAATTGAAGGTTATTGTAAGGAGCATTACTCCAAGCTTTTGAATAAACACACCGTAAAAATACTGATTGATAATCTAAAGAATCAGTATCCCGGAGTGGCAGACGGCGTAATTCCGGAGCAGATTCCTTACATAAAAGTGGAGCAAAGGCTGAAAGAAAAAATCAGAGCCGGTGAGTCGATCAAGGATTTGATACATATTGTTGAAGAGCTGGAAGCAGAAAATACAATTTGACAAAAATGAAAAAACAAGTTTTTCGTCTAAATCGATTATTCTATATTTGTTATACGTAATTTCCGGCTTGGTTTAGTCTTTGAAAAAGTGTCGTTTACAGATAAACACTTTGTTTTCTCTCTGCTTATCTGTAAACTCCGACCCTTATACGTCGCTGGAGAAAGCTTGATTACATATAAGCGCACTGATTTCTTGTCTCTTATATGTCATTTCGAGTTGAAAATGGGCTTTTAGAAGGAAAAGCTTACATATAACTTCAAAAAAATCTGATAGATTATATGTAATTACAGAAAAAGCACAATTACAAAAGGCCTATGTCTACGGATAAATCCATCTATTTCTTTTCGCTTATATGTAAACTTCTGTTTCTTCGTCTTTATTTGTCATTCGAAACCATTTAAGATGTGAAACCTGACATAAGCCGAGCAAAACACACTTCATCTACGCAAAGACCCCCGCCTGTTTATGAAACAGGTGGAGGTCTATTTTACTCTTCATAAAAAAAACAATGTACATCAACTATAATAAAGTTTTTACATATGCAGCCAGCTCTTCATCCTGACAGGATGCAAAGAAAAGATCTGCAAATTTTTCTCCTGCAACAGCTCCCTTTACAAGCTCCTGATCGAGATCCGGCAAAATGTCAATCAGCTTGCGGTAGGTGGAAAGCTTTACCTCATCCAGAATCTTCTTATTGCGCTTTTCCGGAACCGCACGTTCTCTTGGATATCCCTGTCCGCTCTCCTCGCAGAACAGCTTCTCAAAGATATACTCCAGATTTAAATCTCCGCCCCAGCCAAAGCCTTTTGCAAATGGAATGGCAATTGCATTACCATCATTGATCTGTGCAAAGGTATAGGCATCCAGCGGGTCCTCCACATGTCCGCAGATCACTCCCGGGAAAGAATTACATGCAAGCATTGCTCCCTCTCCGGTTCCGCATCCGGTAATGACATAATCTGCAGCCTTTGAGTTTAAGAGGATTGCAGAAAGAATTCCGACCTGTACATAAGTAAGCTGTGCAGCATCATCAGCAGCATACATTCCATAATTTACAACCTCATGTCCCATTGGTTCCACAACCTTCTTAAGGGCATTTTCAATTACAGAATTCTTTGCAGCCTGACTATTTTCATTAATAAGTGCTATTCTCATATTTATGTTTCCTTTTCCTATATGATGAGCCAGACAAATCAGCCTGTGATCTGCCTGGCCTGTTTAGATTCAAATAAGCAAATTCATTCAGGAACACAATTCCGAAATGGAATTTAATCATTTACCTTGATATCCGGTGTTTCTTCAATCTCATCTGCAAATTTTGATGCATCCAGATTGTTCGGGTCCTGTCCGATATATGCGGAAATACCACCATCAATATAAACTACCTGGCCATTGATGAAGTCAGATGCCGGAGAAGCAAGGAATACTGCAAGTCCCATAAGGTCCTCGGTACGTCCCCATCTCTGTGCCGGTGTCTTTGAACGGATGAAACGATCGAATGGTGCCATAGATCCGTCCGGTCCCTTCGCACGAAGCGGAGCAGTCTGTGGAGTTGCAATATATCCAGGTCCGATAGCGTTACACTGAATATTGTACTGACCATACTCAGAACAGATATTTCTGGTGAGCATCTTAAGTCCTCCCTTTGCAGCTGCATAAGCGGAAACAGTTTCACGACCAAACTCTGACATCATAGAGCAGGCATTGATAATCTTTCCGCTCTTCTTTTCGATCATGTCAGGCAAAACAGCCTTTGCACAGATGAATGGACCGGTAAGGTCTACATTGATTACCTGATTCCACTCATTGAGAGTCATCTCTGTCATAGGGATTCTCTTGATGATACCTGCATTGTTTACAAGAATATCAATGGAGCCAACCTTTTCCTTTACATCAGCTACAAATTTCTGAACCTGCTCTTCATTTGTAACATCACATACAGCACCATAAACCTCGATGCCTCTCTTCTTGTACTCCTCAAGGCCTCTGTCCACGAGCTCCTGCTTGATGTCGTTGAAAACGATCTTTGCTCCTGCCTCATGATATGCTACGGCATATGCAAGTCCAAGACCATAGGAAGCTCCTGTGATCCATGCTACTTTTCCTTTTAATGAAAACTTGTCAAGAATATTACTCATTTTCTTTCCTCCAATTTATATGTTATCTCTATTATAGTTTTTTGGGCTATCCATTTCTTCGCACCACCCCATAAGAGCTATGCAAAAATAACCAAATTCCTTATCTCAATTCCCGAAGATCCACATTATCCATATCATCGAAATCCTGATTTTCTCCAACCATACCCCAAATAAAGGTGTATGCACAGGTCGCACATCCACAGTGGATTGACCAGCTTGGAGAAATGACAGCTTCCTCGTTTCTCATGACAATGTGACGGGTTTCTGTAGGCTCTCCCATAAAATGCATCATGACTGCATCCTCTGGAAGTTCAAAATACAAATACACTTCCATTCGTCTGTCATGGGTGTGACATGGCATAGAATTCCATACGCTGCCCGGCTCTAAGTGGGTCATTCCCATCTCCAGCTGACAACTCTCAACCTGTCCCGGTAAAATGTACTTGCAGATGGTTCTATGGTTGGAAGACTCTAATGCCCCAAGCTCAACCTTATTCTCATCCTTTACAATCACAACTCCCTCTTCCGGAGTTCCTTCCGGCTTAATAAGTACCGTAGGATAGGTCATATGCGCAGGTGCACTATTGATGTAGAATTTTGCAGGATTCTTTGGATCATCGCTCTCGAAGCTGATATCCCTTGCTCCCATTCCGATATACATTCCCTCTCTGTGCAATACGTGATAGGTCTTTCCATCAATGGTGATACTTCCGTTTCCACCGATATTGATGACGCCCATCTCCCGTCTCTGTAAGAAATATTCTGCCCGAAGCTCATCGCCTGCGGTAAGAACCAGCTTCTTTGAAACCGGGGTGGCCGATCCGGTAATGATGCGGTCAATATGGCTGTATACCAGATAAATCTCGTCCTCACGGAATACCTTTTGAATTAAAAATTCTTCTCTTAATCTGTCTGTATCATAATGCTTTACATCCTTCGGGGATGCTGCTGTACGAAGCTCCATGTTACTGTGCTCCTCCTTCCTTTTTCTTCTCGAAATGTCGAAATACCGGCCGATACAAATAGACACATATGTACGCCGGAAGAGAAAATCCAATCAGTGCCGCAAAAATGCCGAAATACTGGAATAATGCGGTAAGTACCCAGGGCAGTGCAGTAATAACAATCATTGCCAGAGTACGGAAAATACCGTAAAAGCCAAGTGCATAAGCGCTCTTAAAGGTATTTTTTATACTATCTTCATAACGGGCGGTTACCGGGAAAATATAAATGATTCCAATGGAAGCCAGCACAGAAATGATCCAGATTACAACCTGAAAAAGCAAAGAGTAATGCCCCGGGTCTGCCTGGTACATCGCCACATAATCGCCGCCTAATATAAATACCATAAACAAGACAATCAGCCAGCACAACGTGGACTGCTTAAAATTCTGCATGAAGGCTCTTCCAAAGTCCTTCAGAATATATCCCTCTTCACCATGCACCATCAGGTACACCACATGGTGCAGCGCACTAAACGCCGCACCTGCGGTAAAAATCGGAAGGCACAGGACGATGACAACCAGATTTAAGATAATCAGGTTGGTCAGCGTATCCATAAATCTCATGAAGGGACTTTCCAATCCAAATATTTTTCCCATAAATCAAACCACCTTAATACTATCTCTGAACCCGGGCTCCTGCTCCACCCATGATAGCTTCTACTTCCTTCTTGCTTGCCATGGTTGTATCACCAGGAGTAGTCATAGCAAGTGCGCCGTGTGCTGCACCATAATTTACAGCAAGCTCAGCATCTTTGGTAGTCATAAGACCATATACAAGTCCTGATGCGAAGGAATCTCCTCCACCTACACGGTCCATGATCTCAAGTCCGTCATACTGCTTAGCCTTGTAGATCTCACCATCTGCCCAGCAGATTGCAGACCAGTCATTGATGGTTGCAGTCTTAACCTGACGAAGAGTGGTTGCAACAGCCTTAAAGTTCGGATAGGTTGCAGCAGCCTCGTTGATCATCTTCTTGTATCCCTCAAGATTTAAGGTCTTAAGGTTCTCATCGTTGCCCTCGATCTGGAATCCAAGGCAGGCGGTAAAGTCTTCCTCGTTACCGATCATAACATCTACATACTTCGCAATTTCCTTATTTACTTCCTGTGCCTTCTCAAGACCGCCAATTGCGCTCCACATAGAAGGACGGTAGTTCAAATCGTAAGAAACGATGGTTCCGTATTTCTTAGCGGTCTTGATTGCTGCAAGAACGGTCTCGCAGGACTGCTCGGAAAGTGCAGCATAGATTCCGCCTGTGTGCAGCCAGCGAACACCTAAGGTTCCGAAGATGTATTCAAAATCAAAATCCTCAGGAGTTGCCTGGGAGATTGCAGTATTTGCTCTGTCTGAGCATCCTACTGCACCACGGATACCAAATCCGCGCTCTGTAAAGTTGATACCATTACGGCAGATACGGCCGATACCATCGGTCTTCTTCATATAAATAAGATCTGTGCTGACACCACCCTGCTCGATAAAGTCTTTCATAAGAAGTCCTACTTCATTATCGGCAAAAGCGGTAATAACAGCAGTCTTCATACCAAAGCACTTATGAAGTCCGCGGATAACATTGTACTCTCCGCCGCCTTCCCAAGCTCTAAAAGATCTTGCGGTGCGGATACGTCCCTCGCCCGGATCCAAACGTAACATTACCTCTCCAAGAGATACGGCGTCAAATGCGCACTCCTCTGCTGGTCTTAAATTTAATTCCATTTTCGTCTCCTTCTGCTACTTTTTGTAGCTTCCATTTTTATACTTATAAAAAATATTTTTATCCACGGATATCCTTAACGATCTGTGCTGCCTCTGCAGTAAGCTCCTTGATCTTCTCAAAATCACCGGCTTTAATAAGGTCTCCCTTAACCATCCAGCTTCCGCCGCAGGCAAGGATACGGTCATATTTTAAGTAATCCTTTACGTTCTCTGCGTTGATTCCACCGGTAGGCATGAACTTCATTCCTACATACGGAGCTGCGATTGCCTTGATATACTTTAAGCCTCCTGCCGGCTCAGCCGGGAAGAATTTTACAACATCAAGACCAAACTCAAGTGCAGTCTCAACGTTGCTTGGATTGCAGGTTCCCGGAGTGATCGGAATATTCTTCTTTACACAGTACTCCACAACCTTTGGGTTAATTCCAGGGCTTACGATAAATTTTGCCCCTGCTGCAACTGCACGGTCTACCTGCTCGGTAGTAAGCACAGTTCCTGCTCCCACAAGCATATCCGGGAATTTCTCAGACATGATACGGATAGACTCCTCTGCTGCTGCTGTACGGAAGGTTACCTCTGCACAAGGAAGTCCACCTTCCATTAGTGCGCGTCCAAGTGGCTCTGCGTCCTTTGCATCATCAAGTACAACTACCGGAATGATTCCGATTTTCTGAAACTGTTCTAATACTGCGTTCATTTTTTTCTCTCCTTCTCTACTTTTCTACATGAAGCTTGCTTCATGGTTGTGTTAATTAAAAAATCATTACCGAAACAGAATGGGGTGGGAAGGAATACAGACAGCTTGTCTGCACTTCTGCCCTTCTGTCTGTGGTAACCACTGACATCTCCGGAGCGATGGCATCCGGCTTTTCAAAAGTGTTCTCTAAGTCTAAAGAACTGCTCTTTAATTGTATCACAGAACCCTTATCCTTGGAAACACCATGAAGCGTTATTTCGCATTGTTTCGTATCTCCGGTAAGGTTTACTGCCTTAAGAATTGTGTGTCCATTTCCCTTGTCTACGCTGGCTGCTACATACAGCTCCTCGATTTCCGGCAAATGGTCGGTGGTGCTATTGTAAAGCACACCATTTACATAGGTTTCGATTTTCCTGCCCTCTACCTTTAGCTGCAGGTCATACTCAATATCCTCCACGTGAAAAATCCGGTGGGAAATCGTTGAGGCCCTTCCGCCCCGCAGGGTACTGATATTGCAGTCCCAGTTATCCCATCCGCCAAATTCCCACAAAACAGAGGTTCCTTCGCTTTGTCTTCCGAAAAAGATCTTTAGTCCCTTTCTTCCTGAGTTTCTCTTGAATTTAAACCGCAGTGTATATGCATCGCTTTTTATCTGTCCAAGAGAAATTGTTCCATGCTTCTCATCGAGAATAGTATCCTCAAATATCTTTTTCTCTCCTGTCGCATCATTCGAAAGTTCGATATTCCAAAGGGTTCCGGAAATCTCATTTCTTTCGATACAAAGCTCTCCGCAGATGGAAGACTCATCCAGCAAAGAAATCCGCTCCTCCATCCCCTTACAGCAGACTTCCACTTCATCAGTTCCCTGATACTCCATGAACATTTTCTGTACGTGGTAATTCGGTGTTTTTACAATGGATGCATTGTCAAACCAGAGCATGTCCGGTTTCCAGTTTACATAATTCACATTGCACAGCATCGGTGCATAGCAGGCAAGGGCAACCGCCTTTGCTTTTTCCAGATGCGTCATGTATGCCGCTTCCACAAGGGCATTGTAAAAAGTATTTCCCCAGGAAGCGTACTCACCCAAAAATACCTTCGGCCCGTCCTCCGGGAAATCATCATAGTGATGCATATTGGCAAGAAACCATTCCGGAGATGAATAGTAATGTTCATCCACCAAGTCCGAGCCATACTCATTTGCACAGCTCCAACCGGCTTCGTAGCCTTCTCCCACCGCAAAAGGTCCGGCAGTATTTATGATTTTGATATTGGGATATTTCTCCCTGATTGCCTTATGAAAATAAGGATATCGTTCAAAAAAGCCCTCTCCGATCTCCTCGTTTCCAATTCCGATATAGATAAGTCCGAAGGGCTTGCTATGACCAAGTTCGGCCCGGATGCTTCCCCATTTTGTAGACGGCTCTCCGTTGGCAAACTCAATCAGATCTAGGGCATCATCCACCCATTCTTTCAGTTGTTCTATGGGAACGCCTTCTCCCTTGTGGGGATTGAATCCTCCCGGAAGTACCGGAAGGGGTTTTGCTCCAATCTCTTCACAGAAGCAGAAATACTCATAATATCCAAGTCCAAGAGTTTGATTGTAGCCCCAATTATTTCTCCAGCTCGGCCGCGCCTCTATGGGCCCGATGGTTCGCTTCCACCGGTACATGGAATTTCTGTCATGGTCATTTAGGCTTCCGTCATGGGTAAGGCACCCGCCGGGGAAGCGCATAAATTTCGGATGCATGTCCCGCAGGGCTTCTGCGAGATCTCTCCGAAGTCCGTTTCTTTTTCCAAGGAAGGTATCTGTCGGAAACAGGGAAATCATATCCAGATCACATTCTGTCTCAGTTTCAAAGGATAACCTTAGATTTCCACAGTTGCTCTCCCCTGTTGCGGTAATTTCTGTTTCCGCAAAAGTCCAGTTTCCGGATGCTGCTTTCGTCTCAATCACAGCTACTCCCAGCACCTTTCCGGTCTCATCACAGAGGTTCGTTTCCAGCTTTACGGATTCGTTTTCCCTGCACCGGATGTACACGCAGAAGCGGTATGCTTCGTCCTTTTTAAAGTACATTCCCGGCAAAAAACCCACATTTTTAATAAATCCGCCCTTTTGTGACTTAATATGAAGATAATGGGAGTTGTCCGGATGAATTGGATTCTCCGTCTTAACCTCCCATTCGACATATTCGTTCTTTTCCCATGCATACAGGCTGTGATATTCCGGCCGGTCAATAGGATCAAACTCGAAGGATCGATTCTGCACCATCTCTGCGTAGAGACCACCATCTGCCGCATGGTTAATATCTTCGAAGAAAAGTCCGTACAAATCCCCCAGAGACTTGTACGGTTTTTCACAATATATATGAATTTCCTTCATATCTCTCCCTTAGATGTCAAATTTAAAATAATTTACCGCATTGTTATAAGAAATATTCTTTACAATGTCTCCTAAGATTTCGAAGTCCTGTGGAAATTCTCCGTTTTCAACCCATCCGCCAATCAGGTTGCAGAGAATTCTGCGGAAGTACTCATGTCTGGTGTAGGATAAGAAGCTTCTGGAATCTGTAAGCATTCCCACAAATCCGGATAAGTTTCCGAGGTTTGCTAAGGAAATCATCTGATCCTGCATTCCGGTCTTGTGATCGTTGAACCACCAAGCGGAGCCCTGCTGAATCTTGGCAACTGCCGTAGAATCCTGGAAGCATCCAAGGATGGTTCCGATTGCCTGATTATCGTTTGGATTTAAGCTGTAAAGAATTGTTCTCGGAAGGCCGCCTGCTTCATTCATGGCATTTAAGAAATCTGCCATCTGCATGGATGGTGCATAGTTGTTGATGCAGTCATATCCTGTATCCGGTCCAAGCCTGTTGTACATGGTGGTATTGTTATCGCGCTTGCAGCCATAGTGTAGCTGCATAGCCCAGTCACGCTTTGTGTACTCGCTTCCTACAAACATCATAAATGCCGTCTTAAACTTCAGCTCCTCATCCCTTGTAATGGTTCCGCCGGAAAGTCTCTTGGCAAAAATTGATTCAATCTCAACCTCATCGGCCGGAGCATACATGACATACTCTAATGCGTGATCGGATACTGAGCAGCCCATGGAAGCAAAGAAATCCATGCGGTTGGAAAGAGCTTTCTTTAAATCTTCAAAATTCTTGATTTCAACACCGCTTACTGCAGAAAGCTTATTCAGATAATCGATATATTCCGGCTTCTCGATATTCATTGCCTTATCCGGTCTCCATGCCGGAAGAACCTTAACATCAAAGCTTGCATCCTCAGCAATCATCTTATGCCACTCAAGGGAATCGATGGGATCGTCTGTGGTACAGATCAGCGTTACATTGGACTGCTTGATAATATTTCGAACACTCATTGACGGCTCTGCCAGCTTTTTGTTGCAAAGCTCCCATACTTCCTCTGCGGTCTTTGCGGAAAGTGCACCATGATATCCAAAGTATCTCTGGAGCTCTAAGTGTGACCAATGGTAAAGCGGATTTCCGATTGCTTTTCCCACACACTCTGCCCACTTCATAAATTTTTCCTTATCAGAGGCTCCCCCTGTGATATAGTACTCATCTACTCCACAGGAACGCATAAATCTCCACTTATAGTGGTCTCCCCCAAGCCATACCTGGGTAATGTTCTCAAACTGTCTGTCCTCAGCGATTTCCCGGGGATTGATATGACAGTGATAATCCAGTACCGGCATTTTTTCTGCGTATTCATGATACAATGTCTTCGCAGTTTCCGTTGAAAGTAAAAAATCCTGATCCATAAATGCTTTCATCTTCTATTCTCCTTTTCCTCTGTTATTTCTGATTCCTGTTCCTCTTGTTCTCTTTGTGTCTCAGACTGCTTTTCCTCAAAATCCGCAAAGGTCTTATTATATAAGAAGACACATACATATGCAGGAAGCGAGAAGCCAAAAAGGAAGTTAACCAGAATAAAGTTCGGTACAAAAAAAGCTGCCACCCATGGTGCTATCGTGACAGCCACCATCAGAATGGATTTAAAAAATGCGTAAAACGCCATTGCAAGTGCATTTTTCAGTGCACGCTTTATCGTTGTCTCATAGCGTGAAATAATCGGAAAGACATAAACCACACATAGACATAACGTAAAAAACAGAGCATAGATTGCAAGCTTATAATAGGCTGCAAATTCTAACCCCTTTTCCATAAAGATATAAATATCGATTCCGAGGATTCCCCCTACCAGAAGAATACCAAGCCAGATGATCGTTGCCTGTTTAAAATTCTTACCGAATTCTTTAAAAAAATCCTTAACAATATATCCCTCGTCATTCGTCCTCATTTTAAAAAGCTGCTTATGCATTGCCGTATAGGCAGCGCCAATCGTAAAAATCGGTAGCGAGCAGATGACCGTTAACACGTTTAAAACCAAAAGATTCGCTATGATATCAAGAGCCCGCATAAACGGGCTCTCAAAATTTAAACCTTTACTCATAGAGTAACACCCTTCTTGAAAATTGCCATATCATGGAAGCCTGCCCGCTCGCTGGCTACCTTTTCGCCGGAAGCCACAGCCACAACATAGTCGAACAGCTTCTGGGCCGTTTCATTCATTTCCCGGTCTTCCACCAGCACTCCGGCATTGAAATCAATCCAGTTGTTTTTCTTGCCTGCTAGGGTACTGTTGCTTGAAATCTTCACGGTAGGAACCGGTGAAGCAAATGGTGTTCCCCGTCCTGTGGTAAACAACACAATGTGCGCTCCACTTGCTGCAAGTGCTGTGGAAGCCACAAGGTCATTTCCCGGTGCACTTAAGAGATTCAGTCCCGGTGTCTTCACACGCTGTCCATAGGAAAGCACGCCCTTTACGGCAGAGCTTCCGGACTTCTGTGTACATCCTAAGGACTTATCCTCCAAAGTGGAAATTCCACCCTTTTTATTTCCCGGAGAAGGATTCTCGTAAATGGTCTGATTATTATCTTTAAAATACTGCTTGAAATCATTGATCAGCTTTACGATTTCCTCAAACAGCTCTTCGTTCTCACATCTGTTCATAAGGAGTGTTTCCGCTCCGAACATTTCCGGTACCTCGGTAAGAATCGTGGTGCCACCCTTGCTGATTAAAAGATCCGAGAATTTTCCAACCAGCGGATTTGCCGTAATTCCTGAAAATCCATCGCTTCCGCCACACTTCATTCCGATGATCAGCTTTGAAACGCTGATGGGCTCACGCTTAAAGGTGGCTGCATAGGAAATCAGCTCATCCAGGATTGGTTCTGCTGCCGCCATCTCATCCTCTACCTCCTGGCAGATCAGGAATTTGACACGTTTTTCATCATAATCACCGATGTACGGTTTTAATACATCAATATTGCTGTTCTCACATCCAAGTCCCAGCACAAGTACTCCGGCAGCATTTGGATGATTGATCAGATCACTTAAGATTGCTCTTGTATTTTCCTGATCGTCCCCCATCTGGGAGCAGCCATAGGGATGAGGGAAAGCGATTACTTCTTCTACCCGTTCCCTTGTGGTCTCATCCATTACGGATAATCGTTCATTTGCAGCCTTTGCCATTGCAGTTGCAATATTATTCACACATCCGACGGTAGGAACGATCCAGATTTCATTTCTTACACCGACTTTTCCATCCGGGCGGTTATATCCCATGAAGGTCACATCCTCGGTGGTCTCCTTCGGTGTCTCAACCGGATCATAGGTATATTCCAAAAGGTCGCCAAGGGCGGTCTTTACATTATGAGTGTGAATCCAGGAGCCTGCGGCGATAGCTTCCTTCGCGTTTCCGATACGGAAGCCGTATTTTACGACCTCGCCCCCTTCCGGAATATCCTTGATTGCCATTTTATGTCCGGCAGGAATGTCGCAAAGGGCTTTTACGCCCTCCACAACAGTACCTTCTTTTATTTCCTGTAATGCAACGATTACATTATCATTTTCATGAATCTTAATGTGATCCTTCATATCGCTCTCCTTTATTTCAAGACGATTAGTTGAAAGTCTTCTCCATAGCCTTTCTCATTCCAAGCTCTCTGATGTCAGCAAGATATCCTGCCACAGCGTCCAGAACGCCATCAATAGCGGTAAGATCCTGTCCCCAGAAATCTATATTGGAAAGTACAGCCTTTGCGTATTCTGCAGCCGGCTTTCCGCTGTTTGCTGCGCAAAACTCCAATACGAACATATCATCTAAAATGTTGTATTCCTGCTCTCCTCTGTGTCCGATCAAAGCCTTGTCTCGAATCTCTGAGCCGGTATAGAATGCCAGAAGCGCTGCCAGAGAGAAGGTAAGGTGAGTCGGAAGCTTTCCTTCGTTCTTAATGTAATCTAAAAAGCTTGGCATACATCTTGCTCTCCATTTGGAAACAGAGTTTAAGGAGATGGACAGATGTGCATGCTTTACATACGGATTGTTAAATCTTGTAAGTACTGCCTCAGCGAAATCCAAAAGATCCTGCTTTGGAAGGGTAAGTGTAGGAATTACCTCATCGAAAAGAGTTCCCTTAATGAAGTTAAGGATCAGTTCATCCTGCATAGACTCCAATACAATGTCATTTCCGCAAAGGTAAGAAGCAAGTACGAAAGAGGTATGTGCACCGTTTAAGATACGAACCTTTCTCTGCTTGTATGGCTTCTGGTTGTCTGTAAAGATTACCGGAAGACCTGCCTTTGGAAGAGGAAGCTCATCGCTGATATCCTTAGGGCTCTCAATTACCCAGAGAGCAAACGGTTCTCCTGTTACAATCAGGTTATCCTGATATCCGAATTCTTTGCAAAGCTGTTCTGCCTCATCTCTTGGATATCCGGTTACAATACGGTCAACAAGTGTGGAGGTAAATACGCAGGCCTCATTGATCCAATCAACGAACTCTTTTTCAAGGCCCCAGTTTTCTACCTGCTTTAACACGCATTCCTTTAAGTGAATACCATTATCATCAATAAGCTCTACCGGAAGCATAACAAGTCCTTTATCCATTGCCCCGTTGAAGTGCTTATATCTCTCATATAAAAACTTGGTAAGCTTTCCCGGATATGACTTTGGAGGAGTCATTTCCAGACGGTCGGATGCGTCATATACGATTCCTGCCTCGGTTGTATTTGATACGATAAAACGAAGGGTATCTAACTTCGCATAGCTTGCGTACTTCTCATATTCTTCATGTGCTGCAACAACATCCGTAACACTTGTCACGATACGGTTAATGCGCTTCGCTTCTCCATCCACGATTCCGCGAAGCTGTACGGTGTACTGGCACTCCTGCTTATGGAAAAGATCTAAAGAACCAAATTCGATGGGCTTTACCAATACAATATCTCCGTCGAACTCTCCGGATTCATTTGCGATATCGATCATGTAATCCACAAATGCGCGAAGGAAATTACCCTCACCGAACTGTAATACCCGAATCGGTCTTTCTACTTTGTTTGTCTTTGCCTTGCTTAATAATTCCATGTTTCCCGCCCTTTCTCTTGTTAAAAATATTTTCAATTCCGGTTCACTCCCCGAAAATGTAAGCGTTTACATTTTCTATTTTTGCACCTTTTTCAAGATAAGTCAACTCAAATTATCCTTAACCCATATTTTCTATCTTTTACCCATATTTTAGCATGCTTTTTTGTATATTTCCACTAATATTTTATATTAGCCATTTTGGCTCATTGCATTTTTCTCGTCTAAATTGTATAATGGCTTTGGATTCAATGTAACTGTTTACATTTCCAGAAACGCTTGATTTTACAATGTTTAGGAGTTATAAAAATGCCACTTACAATTTACGACATCTCAAAAAAGGCAAATGTCTCCATTGCAACGGTTTCCCGTGTTCTAAACGGAAGTGACAATGTCCGGGAATCCACAAGAAAAAAAGTAATGGACATTATCGAAAAGTATGACTATACTCCAAATGCTTCCGCAAGAGCCATGTCCCTAAGGTCCTTAAAGACCATCGGTATTCTTTGTGCAGATTCTTCCGACATCTTTTTGGCAAAAGCAGTGTACTACCTGCAGCAGGAGCTTCAGGCCCGGGGTTATGAATCCTTGTTATGCTGTACCGGATATAATCTGGATTTAAAGCAGAATTACGTGAACCTGATTCTTTCGAAAAAAGTGGACGGGCTGATTCTGGTTGGTTCAAATTTCATCGGAACTACCGAAGAGGAAAACCAGTACATTATCGACGGCTCCGCACAGGTTCCGGTCATGGTTTTAAATGCTTCCTTTGATTATCCAAATGTATACAGCACCTTATGCGATGATTCTTCTTCCATGCTAGAGGCCACCATCGAGATGGTGGAGTCCGGAATTTCCGATATCCTGTATCTGTACAATTCGGATTCCTATAGCGGAAAGAAAAAGTTAAGCGGATTTGAGATGGCAATGAAGAGTAAGCATATTGCAAACTATGAAAATCTCATCGTCCGCATCGACTCTTCCCTTACCCAGATCGAAGATATCGCAAGCCACATAGAAGAATTTGCAAAAGCAGGGCATACCTTCCATGGTGTGATTGCCGCCGACGATACCCTTGCCATTGCAGCAATCAAATATGCCCAGCGCAACGGTCGCAGCGTTCCGGATGATTTATCTGTCATTGGATACAACAATTCCATCCTGACCAGCTGCTGTACCCCGGAGCTTACTTCCATCGACAATCATCTTGAAACCCAGACCACCCAGCTGGTAAAAACACTGATCGGAGTCCTCTCCGGTGAGGAAATGCCAAAGAAATCCATTTTCTCAGGAAAGCTTGTAAAAAGAGGAACTACCAATTTTTAAAACACAAAAAATAGAGCAGGCCTAAAAGCCTGCTCTTCGCATTTCTGTATAAGCCAGAAGGAATGGTCCGACACCCTTGGCATCATCCTTTACAATCGGCTCAGACATATAATAGTCATAGGTTCCCGGCCTGTGTGCCGCGCCTCCAAGTCCGGCCACAAGACAGATTCCATCCAGATGCAAATCTCCCTTTTCATCGGTGGTGAGATACTTTTCACAGACACCATCAAATGCTTTCTTTCCGTACTGCGCATATTCTGCCGGAAGATAACCGAGGCGAACCCCCTTAAGAAGGGCATAGGCCATGATGGAGCTTCCGCTGGTCTCTAAGTAGTTTCGATCCATTCCACCAAAGTTTACAACCTGATACCACATTCCACTTTCATCCTGATACTTAAGCATTGCATCCATCAGATCCACAAAGGCATCCTTTAAAAGTGTACAGATTTTTTCTTCTGATTTGTCCGCTTTATCAAGGGTATCCAGCAAAGCCATGGAATACCACCCCAGTGCACGCAGCCAGAAGTTCTGACTAAGTCCCGTCACCTTATCGCACCAGAACATCTCTCTGGAGGAGTCATAGGCATGGTAGTAAAGACCGGTCTTAGGATCTCTCATGGTTTCTATCACATTCTTAAACTGATTGTAGATATCCTCATAGTTCTTCTTATTGTTAAATCTTGTCTCATACTCCATATAGAAGGGCTGTCCCATATACATGCCGTCCAGCCAGACCTGATTGGGGTAGATATTCTTATGCCAGAAATTTCCCGCTTCTGTACGGGGCATATCCTTTATCTGACTATAAATCAAATCAATTGCTTTTCTGTATTTTTCCTTTCCGGTCAGATCATAGAGCTCGAATAAGGTTTTTCCTGCATTTACATTATCAATGTTCTTTTCTTCTACCTTGTATCCTTCAATGGAGCCATCCTCAAATACCTTTGCGTCAATAAAGGCATCCGCAAAAGCAAAGTATTTCTCATCCTTTGTGATGGCATACATCTCCATAATTGCTTTAATCATGCATCCGTCAATGTAATCCCATGTAGATTTTTTACCGGCAAGAATTTTCTCGATATTCCAGACCGGGCGGTCCGGAGTGCTCTTTTCCATCAATTCTTCCATGTACTTTTCAATTTTATCCATACTTTGCTCCTTTATGTATTTCATATTTTTTATATTTGTACAACTAAAAATGAATTTTGCTATTCGAATCCAAACTCTTAAAAAGCGTCGGCACTTAATGAGCAATTCATTGCGAATTTAGTACCGCTACGCTTTTTACGAAGCGGGAGCGGATTCTGCTTCATGCTTGATTGGTAAATTGTATTATTTCGCCGGTTGATTTTCTTCCAGTACCTAAAATCTATGAAAAAAGCGGCATTTTAAGCGCTTTTTATGGTCGATTGTATGTTTTCGCCGGATCAATTTTAGCCTGTACCTAAGAAATTGCAAATATTAGGTATACTGCGAAGTCCACTCCTCAAAATAATACAATTCGCATGAAAAATCCGCAATTTGAAGCTGTTTTTCAAGGATTTTAGGTATACGCCAGTTCCGGCACCTCAAATCTTGCCAAATTCCACAATTCTGATTCGAATATGTAAATTCATTTTAAAATATAAATCCAAAATGGTGGATATTTTATTCTTTTTTCATTCGATTGAATGGTATAACTATGCTATAATGTCGTTAAGCATTATATATGCATAGATTTCATTATAGAAAGGATGATTTTTCCTATGAATCAAACTATCTATGTATCAAAAACACGCTCTGGTGCAGATATTTTTCAAAGTCTAGCAGCAGCGTTGTCTTCTTTAGATAATTCCTCTCAAGAGCTAGTTACAATAGAGATTGCTCCCGGCATCTATCACGAAAAAATTGAAATTCACCGAGACAACCTTACCATTGTCGGAACCGGGACAGCGCCGGAGGAAGTGGTGCTTACCTACGCCGATTTTGCTTTCGATGATATGCCCGATGGAAGCAAGCGCGGAACCTTCCGTTCCTATTCCGTTTTTCTTGATGCAAGCAACGTCACCATGAAGAATCTGACTATCGAAAATGCTTCCGGTGACGAAAATACACACGGTCAGGCAATTGCCCTCTATGCAGAAGGGGATCATCTATATTTTGAAAACCTTCGATTGATCGGAAGGCAGGACACCCTGTTTACCGGCCCGCTGCCTCCAAAAGAGCTGCAGCCAAACGGTTTCATCGGTCCAAAGCAATTTGCCCCCCGTATCAATGGGCGCCAGCATTATAAGGACTGCTATATCTGCGGCAACATTGATTTCATTTTCGGAAGTGCAACCGCTTACTTTGAGCATTGCAGGATAGAATCATTATCTCACAAATCAGAGCAGGATGCAATTCAAGGATACGTTTCTGCACCATCCACCCCGGAAGGTCAGGAATATGGTTACGTTTTTTATAACTGCAAATTTCTTTCAACAGAATGTGCCGCATCCACCTGTTACCTGGCAAGGCCCTGGCGAGATTTTGCAAAGGCAGTTTTTATCCGGTGCGAGGTAGGCCCCCATATTCATACGGAGGGTTTCCACGATTGGAACAAGCCAAACGCAAGGGAGCATGCCTTCTTTGCAGCCTATGGCAACTACCGTCCTTCCGATAGTTCTTCGGAGCCTGAAATATTTTTCCCAAAAGCGCCTTTTGCGAAGAAGCTTTCCACAGACGAATCAGCAAAATATAAAAAAGACGAGGTACTCTCATGAAAAAGCAAACAACAATCCTTTTACTTGGGCTTTTAGCTCTCTACGCAGTTTTTACCATCATAAACGGCCGTCTGGAAAACCATACCGTAAACGATTCCTCCTATCAGAAGGTGGACCTATCCTCCTGCTCCTTAGTGGACCTCGACGATGACCGTGTTGCCCTGACCATTCCTTCCGAATATGTATATGGCGCCACTCCCTCGGATCTTGAAAAAACAGCAAATGAGCTTGGATATGAGTCCATTATCCTAAATCAGGACGGAAGCGCAACCTACACCATCACCAAGGAGCAGCATCAGACAATGTTAAAGGATCTTGCAAAAGGAATCAACGAAAAGCTTGCTGCAATTCCCGGTTCGGACAAATATGACGATATTTCTTCCATAGAAGCAAACGAGGATTTTACCCAGTATAAGGTTTATCTTTCCACCTCCACCGCCGAATTCAACGAATCCATGTCCGTGATGCTATTCAAAATGTACGGCACCATGTATAATTGCTTTAACGGTGTCACGGATGAGACCATTGTAATCGAATATTACAATAAAAACGGCGACCTGATTGCGTCCTATGATTCAACACCAATAGAAGAATAAATGTTTAAAATGTGGTCCTTGGAAAATACTGCGGTTTCCGGTGTGGTATTTTCCAGGGTTGCATGGATATAGGGCTTTCTGTTCTTGATGAAGGAAAGAATCTGTTCATAGTTCATCTCTCCTTTTCCGCATCCAACGGAAACCAGCTTTCCGTCCTCCACAACAAAATCCTTCAAGTGAACCACTGCAATATCGTCCCCGAGAGCTTCGATGGTTTCTTTAAAAATTTCTTCCCGTTTTTCATAATTACTGATATCCAAAAGATTTACCGGATCGAAAATAATCTGAAGATTCGGTGAGCCAATCTCATCCAAAACCCTTCTTGCACGCTTTGAATTGCAGACAATATGCTTGTAAACCGGCTCAATTGCCATGATTACTCCCATTTTTTCTGCATATTCCACAACAGGACGAAGATTTCTGATAAAAATCTCAAGAGCCTCCTCGGAATGATTTCTCTCCTCAAAGGTATAGGCTTCGTTTACTGCGCCGGTTTCGGTTCCCACAACTCCCACATCCAGAAGAGATGCAAAACGGATATGTGCCATATAGCGTTTTGTAATCTTCTTCAAGCTCTCCGGATTTGGATTTGCCAGATTCAGATAGCAGCCTAACACAGCCACATCCAGTTCATTCTTTTCAAACAGATGCTTTAAGTAAAGTGCCAGGCCTGGTGTAAGGGCACCGTCATCCGTGGCATACTCACTGATTACTTTTCCCAGCGCCAGATGTCCGCAGGTAAATCCCTGTTCATGGGCAATGGCAAGACGCTCCTCAAGGGGAGCCTTTTTGATATCATGTAAGCGAATTCCAATCTGCATGTTCTCTCTCCAATCTAATGTATTTATTTAATCCCATTTCAAAATTGTGTTCCCGAATGAATTTGCGTATTTGAATCAGAACGTTTAAATAGCAAAGTTCATTCTCAGGAACACAATTCCAAAAAGGGATTTTATTTATGAGCTTTATGAAATGAATTTTCATATGCTCAAATTTAGAAGAAAAATATTCTTCTATTTTAAAATTTCATCAACCTCTTCCAGTACTACCGCGTCGCCGTCCTGACCTTCTATGGAAACATTGTCAAGCACAATCTTTTTGATATTTCTTGCGAAAATTCCTTTTCTGGTGCAGGCATCCACGCCGTTTGACATTGCAGGCACATCGCACTTTGGATTGTCTGCATAGCCTACCTTGATATTGCGCATCACAATTTCATCGATCTTCTGTTCCGGAAGTCCCTCCAGATATGCCGCTGCAACATGGCAGTTCTTAGCGTCAATATCTTCAAAGACCAACGTTTTTATGTATGGAGTGCGGTCATCTACCGGATACGCTTCTCTGCTCTGGACATACTCTGTCTTACCATCCGGGTCACAGAAATAAAAACTGTTTGCAACAAACGGGGTCATCACATGGTCCATGTCGATTCTTCGGAAAACAATCTGGTCTAAGACGGCATCCTTTCCTCTTCCTCGTCTCGTCTTAATGCGAAGTCCTCTGTCAGTATGGGAAAATACACAGTCCTCTACGATAAGGCTCTTCACACCTCCCGCCATCTCACTTCCCACAGTCACGGCACCGTGTCCGTTCTCCATCAGGCAGTGCTGAATATGGATATCCTCGGACGGCTGCTTGCACTTCTTTCCCATATAAATTTTTCCGGATTTAACAGCAATGCAGTCGTCTCCCAAGGAGAACTTCACTCCTGCAATCTCTACCCGGCGGCAGGATTCCGGATCAAGTCCATCGGTATTCGGAGAATCGGATGGATTTTGCACATTGACATTATAAAATCCAAGATCATCACTAAAATACGGATGGATGGTCCAGCTCGGGCTATTCTTAAGTGTTACTCCCTGCAGTACTACATGGTTACAATGATTGATATAGAAAAGTCTTGGGCGGTATGCTCCATTCATCTGCTTCGGATTTTTCCACCAATCCTCCTTGGATGCATTTCCATTTATGGTTCCTTCTCCATAGATGGTTACATTGCTAATCTCCACACCGGTAATGATGCCTGCATACATCGGGAGCGGATTGCCCTCCCAGGTTCCCAGATTATATTCATCACTTCCGTCGCTAAGCGGAATAGTTCCCTCAAAAATCGGAAACTGGGTGCGGTCTGTCATAGCGCGAAGCTCTGCATCCTTTTCAAGCTCGATGTTTGCGCCGCTCTTTAAGAAAAGACTGGTAATGGAATATACACCTTTTGGAATCAGCACTCTTCCATCCTTTGGACAGGATAAAATTGCAGCCTGAAGGAATTTTGTATCATCCTGCACACCGTCGCCCTTTGCACCATACTGCTTTACGTTCAGGGTAACGGATTCATGTCTGGTTGAAACAGAAATCCTTCCGCAGATATTCTTATCGGCATTTAGCACAACCACATCATAGCTGTGCTCCGGTTTTAAATCATAGATACTGCATACAACGGTTTTTGCATCCTGAGTCTTTACCCCATTTACATAAATCTCGTACCGGTCCGTGGTCTGGTACAATCCGGCTCCGCAGATCTTAAGAGCAGCACTTCTTGCCGTTACATGTAAAAGCTTAAGTGTCAGTTCCTCCGGTATTTCGGAAAAATCCTTCTTCTCCTTTTCCTCTCTGAAAAGACTCTCTACCTGCTCCTTCAGCAAAAAGCCCTTCTCAATGGCTCTTTGGGCAAGCCTTACAAGACATTCCTTTTTGTCCGCTTCCTGCGAGCAGGTACAGGCGGCCAGCTCTTTGATCAGAAAAACCAGACGATCCTGCAGGGAACGATACAGCTCATATATCTGAAAATCCATAAAATCCAAAGTATCCGCAAGGGCTTCCATATAGTTAAGCTTCTCTTCTTTTGCAAGCTCCTCTGGATTTACCGAAAGAAGAGTCTGTGTAATTTCAATATAACAATCCTTTTTCCCTTCCTCCTTCTGTTTTTTCATTAACATTGGCATTGACTGATAATTCATATTTCCCATTGAATCTTCCTCCAACTATTTCTTTTTTATTACTTCCTTTTTCCAAAAGCCAAACAAATACAAAATATACAGAACGACTGCAGCGATTCCGTTACTTATTACAACGGAAAACCATACGCTTCGCACTCCCAGCATCAGGAAATTCTCACAGATATACAGAGTTCCCAATCGAAAAATCCACAGTCTTGCTATATCAATTCCCATATTCACAAGCGTATGACCGCTTCCTCTGAAAAGTCCGCTTGTTGCATCATGGACACCATTCGTAAAACACCAGAACGCCATGATACTGAGGAAATCAGCGGCGTAAGCAATCACCTGGGGGTCGCTGCTAAAAATGCTTACAATTGCTGTGGATACCGCCTGCATCGAAAGAATTCTTCCGCCGACAAACAAGAACACTACTGACATATTTCGTGCCATCTTGTATCCCTTTGCAGCCCGGTCGAATTGCTTTGCCCCACAATTCTGTCCCACAATTATGGATGTGGCTGCTCCGATTCCGTTTGACGGAAGAGAGATCAGCCCATTCACCTTATTACCGATTCCATAGGCTGCCATTGCCTGGGTCCCATAAGAAAAGACACTTTTACTCATAAGCAGAAATCCCAACTGCATGGTACTTCCTCCTATTGCGCTTGGAAGTCCTACCACCAAGATATTTTTCAGCTTTTCTCTCTCAAACCGAAGCATGGACAGCTCTAAATAAATTAAATTCTTCCTGTTATGCAGCATGACAAATGCAATCCCGGCGGGAATCGCTTTGGCAATTACTGTGGCAAGGGCCGCACCGGAGACTCCCCAATGAAGCACCAGCATAAGAATCGGGTCAAGCAGCATGTTTATGAGGATTCCCATAAGATTAAGAAGCATTGGCCGAACCGTATCCCCGGTCGCCTGATGAATTGCCACATACATATTCACAATATACAAAAAAGGCATATCCATAATCACCAGCTGCAGATAGGTTTTGCTTTTTAGGAAGGTATCTCCCTCTGCCCCCAGCCACGATACAATATTCGGTGCAAACACTGCGCAAAGCACTCCACAGGTAACTGAGAAAATCATTGCACATGCAAAAATCTGATTTGCCATGGACTTGGCATCGTCGTCCTGCCTTGCACCCAAATACTGGGAAATCAAGACAGAGGCAGCTACTGTAAGTCCGGATCCAAAATTGATAATCATATTCTGCACCGGTGTAACCAGATTGATGGCTGCAAGCTCCGTAGTTCCCAGCTTTCCCAACCAGAAGGTATCGGTAAGGTTGTACATGGTTTGCAGAAAACTATTGATCACAACCGGAATCGCCAGCATCAGGATAACCTTTACCATATTTCCGGATAAAATCTCTTCTCGATCTAAATTTTGTTTCATCTTCCTACTCTATGTATTCAAAATTATAAAAGTGTGCTGTCAGTGGTTTCTCTTTTGAATAGGCGTACATTCCAACCAGAGCCCCTGTAAAGCGTTTTCCCATGCGAATACCTTCATCACAGAGATAATACACATTGGAAAGCGTGCAGATCTTTGCCCGCAGATTTTCCTGCACCAGAAAAAAGCTTCGCTCTAGTCCAATTGTTTCTACGCAAAAAATCAAGTCTTCCTGCGTTTCAAGCCCATAGGATTTTAGTTCCTTCTCTATACAGATTTTTGTATCTGTTCCGATATGCTCAGCTACTTCTATGTTATACCTGTCATCCTTTTTGCACAGACAGCATTTTACCCAGGTGTTCTCATCGTAATAGCAGCAGATTCCCACCTCTTGTCCATCATAAAGCTCCTGCCACTTTAAATGCGCGGATGCTGAAAAATTAAACGCGGTCTGCCTTCTTAGCAGCACATTTTGTGCTCTAACCGACCATAGCGGTTTTTGACTTGCCCTGATATAAAAACCGTCCTTTTCGATTCTTATGGCATCCAATGCGCTGGGCTCTCTTGGAGTCATCCATTCATATCGATTTATGCTTTCCGGTCCTCTGCAATCACCTGCTGCCTGAGTCGGAAGCTTTGGAGCAATCTGAAGCACACTTGGTCCCTTAAGATGATTTACCATCGGCCAGCCATCCTCTGTCCAGGTAATCGGATCAATGGCAGTCTCTCTTCCCAGCATACTGTACTTCCCTTCGTATGCTCTTCCGCACAGATACACCATGTACCAGTCCCCGTTTTGTGTACATACCGGTTTTCCATGGCCGCATCTTTGAATGGTGGCCTGTTCATCCATCTGCCGCATAATCGGATTGTAGGGGCAGGGTGTATAGTTTCCCATAAGCTCCCTGCTTCTTGCCACCGTAATGCGATGTCCGGGTCCTGTGCCTCCCTCTGCAAGAAACAGATAATAGTAACCATCCTTTTTTAACAGATGGGGCCCCTCCGGGGCTCTCTTGTGATCCCCGTAATAGAGCAGCTTTGCTTCGGAGATTTTTCTCGTGCAATCTGAAGAAAGCTCAAAAATCCGTGCGCCACGGTTTAATAGCATATAGTGTCTTCCGTTCTCATGGAAGATAGATGGATCGATTCCGTCCTCCTCAATAATCGCAGGCTTGCTGTATGGTCCCTCCGGCTTTTTGGATGACACCACAATCTGCTTGCGATATACCGTCCCGGTATCATTCAGCCGGTAGGTTGCCGTTATGTAAAAGGTTCCATCATCATAAGAGATATCTGGTGCCCAATAGCCTCTTCCGCCTTCCAGCTCCGACAGCATGGACCACTGGGGATCTGTGATTGCATGCCCGATGATTTCCCAATGAATCAGATCTTTAGAGTGGGAAATCGGAATACAGGGAAAAAATATAAAAGAGGAATTGACCATATAGTAATCTTCCCCCACCCGCACAATCGACGGGTCCGGGAAGAAGCCTCTTCGGATCGGATTATGATACATCTTCTCATAGGGTGCGCCTACTACAGATTCGTAGTAGCTCAGAAGCTTACTGTCCTGTCGTTCCCAGGCAATCTGATAAGGGGTTATGAGGTTTTTGTCTCCGGCAAGGATATCCATTCCCACCTTTTCCACCAGATACCGGTTTGTCTCTAAGTTTCCGGACTCTGCTGCATAGTGCAGAATATTTCGATTCTGCGCATCTGTAAGATTCATGCTCGCTCTGGTGTATTCCACGATATATTTTACGAGGTCGGTATCTGACACCCTTGCTGCGTAAAGAGCCATCGGTTCGCCCGCATCTGTAAGCTCCTCAATGCGTGTCTGGTCCTTCTCATTGATTCTACGAAAGCCTTCTAAATCACTTTTTTCTATTACACCCTGTAAATCTGTCATTTCATTTTCCTTTATCATTCTTTCGCATCAAATTTATCTTCCTAAATGGAATCTGGTAATCTATGAATCATACTCTCCGTATTCACAGCCCACGTTTTCGCAGATAACCTCATCAATGAGCTTTTTGCCATGGTAGAGCTTGACCGTACCTTTTCCGTTACCGCCGTTCCAAAGTCGATTATGCAGCTTCTTTCCGTTGGGCGCTTCGTAATTAACAAGAAGCATATCCTTTTTCTCACAGGTAATATCCGTTACCATTCGATTTCGCCATGTTTTCTGTTCTACGTGCCAGATAATCTGCGTATCGGTTTCTTGGCAATCAAATTTAGTTCGTGTAAATGTCCAAAATTTTGAGAAGTTAAACTCGTAACACTTGCCTTCATACCAATAGGCAGATAATAGCTTTCGTTTGAGTGCGATAGGACCAATTTTCGGGCATCCGCCACCGATATCAAAAACACTATCCGTCAATTTCTTTCCTGTAATTTTGCTTGTCAAATTATTAGATGAAAGCCACACCCAAGGCGATGTAAAATCCTTGCCCCAGTTTTTGTCGGAATAGCCGTAACAGGTTTCGGGAGAAACGATATATTTTTCGCCATTCCAAATGACCTCGCCCGAATAGGCGGTTTTCATTCCTTCTGCATGCCAAAACATTTCAAATAGCTGCATTTTGCGGAATAGCCTTCCAGCGCCGTAGCCTACGTTGAAAGCAACCTTTTTATCAATTTTTAGATTCCACGACATTTCGCCGTTTTGGCACATCCATTCGGGGTGCTCCTCGGCATTCTCTATCTTAACATGCCCGCGCATTTCGTTTTCGGTGCAGTAGCAATCTTCTGCCTTAACCGAGAAGGGCACCTTAAAGGACACTCCAATATTGTTCCACCCAAAGAACCTATGTAGCTGTGCAGCATCTTCACCCCAAGTGCCTGCTTTTACCATCAAATAGGACGGCTTGACTTTGCTATTTTTGTTTTCTTCAAGCTGACCAAACACGGGTACATCACCGCCACTTTGCGGATTGCAGAGGAAGTATTCGATGAAGAAGGACTTTTCCTTGCCCGTTTTTTCATTTATCGCAGTAAAGGAATGCCACCACCAATCGTAGCCGCGCTTCGCTTGACCATTGTATAATTGACACGCATCACGTGATATTTCGTGTTTGTTGAACATAGAATTATCCCCTTCTATCTATAGTGAAACTCTATAAAATCGTTATACGTAATTTCTGGCTTGGTTCATTCTCCGAAAAAAGAGGGTTACAGATAAGCACTTTGTTTTCTCCCTGCTTATATGTAAATTACAGCTCAAATGCATCGCAGGAGAGAGGGTAATTACAGATAAGCGGATTAATTTCTAGCCTCTTATATGTAATTTCAAGTAGAATAATGCTTTTCATGAGGTCAAGGTTACGTATAACTTCAAAAAATTCTGACTGTTTATATGTAAATGCAGGAAAAAACATCTTCTCAAAGGAACGATAGCTACAGATAAATTCATTAATTTCGCCTCTCTTATATGTAATCCCTTGATTTTTATCTTTACCGTTTGTACACGAAAGAGTATGAAAAATCGTTTTTTACTTCAACACATCTATCCATTCATTATTTTCTTGATAGAAAAAGTATTCACTTAAATTTTCATTTAAGAATACTTCAAGCATTTTATCCATTCCTTCTGCTAGATTTGTTTTTTTCATCTCGTCCAATTCAATCCAATGGACATCTCCCTCATCCGACGAAGATAATTCGCCCTCATATTTGTTGGTTTTGTAGAATAGTACCATGTATCTTGAACCGTCTTCATTTGACCAATCTTTTATTCCACACAATCTAGGAGAAGAAATTTTTAATCCAGTTTCCTCTAGCACTTCACGAATTACCGCATCCGTAAAAGACTCTCCTTTTTCAACATGACCTCCAGGGAATGTGATTCCACAGTAATCATCATCATTTTTTTCTTGTACTAAAACCTTGGTGCCATTATATATCATACACATATTTGTTATAGTTACGATTTCAGTTCTTGCCATTGTCTGCCTCCGCAAATTTTGATTTGTCTAATTCATTAAATCATAATTATGTAAAATAATCTTTTCTGCTTTTTCTATGTCTTCAAGAGTAAGTCCTATCGTTTGGTCAGGCATCACCTGATGTTTTTCAATATCGGCATTGTGCAAATCAAGGTCATCAAGAACTACCCACCCTATAACTTCATTGTGCTGTTTTAGCCACAAAAGAATTTCATCCGCTTTTACTAAACTGAATTTTTTAGTTCTTTTTATCTCTTCTGTAGTCAAGTCTGGGGTTACTCCATCAATAGATAATCCTTCTTTATTAAGCATTTCAACCAGTCTTTTGGACTCAGGACGAAGTGGCTTCAAGTCTTGGTCAAACCAAATTCTCCAACCAGAATGGAGTACCACTTTGGCATCCGTTCTTTTTATCAAAGGTGCTAATATCTTAATTCTTTCTTCGTCGATTAATGTTCCATCACTTATTTCTTTTTGATGACTGTCATTCCAGAAATTAGAATTTAGAACCCCATCTATATCTAAAAACAAAACCCTTTTCAATATATATTCCCTCATCAAATGCTTGATTTCCTTTGTCTCCCTTGCTCAAAGAACTCGGTTAATTGGGATTCGATGAACTAACTATTGTAATAAATGCCCATCTGTTATTTGTATTAGGTTTTCTACAATCGCTTTGTAATATTTTGAAAACCTACTATCTGTCTCTGTTATACTATTTAAATCTATCTCAAATCTAATAAGTCTATCAACAATGTGATTCGAAATAATTTTTCTGTATTCAGCAGAATACTCATAACGATGGATAATGAGTTTTTCATTTTGTTCTTCATTCAACAATCTATTATACAAATCATCGATTACAAGCTCGTCAATAACCATTACTTCTTTTTCACATACAAGTTCAGCACTCCATGATGTTCTATTTCTTTGAAAACCGTCATCGTTCAAAAGATATACTGAACAATTCTTTCCTTGATACACTGATTTCAGAGCATCTGGATAGCATTCGTATATAATAGGAGTTCCTTTTTCGTCAGTATAGAGAAGAAAATCAAAATCATCTTTTTTTACTCCAAATAGGAGAGCTGTCACCATATTCTCTATAGCATATACATACTCTTTTCCATGTGTTGATACACGAGGTTGTAGAGTTTTTAGTCCAGCGATTGGCGATACATGATATAACATTATTTCCCTCCGGCAAATTCTGCCAGCCCTTTCTCAGGTTCTATATTGTAATTTTATCCTTACACCGCCTTACTTCCTTTTCTCGTATTCATGCGGTGAGTACACTTCAATTTGATTTATATAATCCTCATCAAACACAAGTGTTTCACGATACATTTCTCCACCAATGGAAGGATTATAGTTCCAGATAACAAGCGGCTTTATGATATACAATTCATTTCCTACTTTTTCAAACATTTCCACATACTGTGGAAATCTGCTATCATAATTTGCACGTCCAATTTTATACGCTTCTGTACCATACTCGACGATGCTTGCTCTACCATGAATCTGCAATGTTCCAACCGTAATCGCTACATTACAATTGTAAGCGATATTTTTACATTTTAATGTATCGGAATAACTTCCAAAATAGAGATTGCAATCCTCGTCATATGAAAAACATACGATGGAATTATCAGGAAGCCTTTCCCCTGCTGTTCCTAAGCTCATTAGCTTTTGTGGTGACAACAATTTACAAACATCCTCTTTTGTCATGTCTCCTCCGTTTGCAAATAAGAATACCGATAGATTTCATTTTCTTAAGTGTTCCATATCATAAAAACTATATAGAAATCCACCAACACACTCCATATTTGTCAATTATAGTTGCGTTATATCTGCTCCATGGAAGTTCATGAATCGGTTCGATAACCACACCTCCGTCACTAAGTACTTCAAAGGCATTATTGACAGCCTCTTCACTCCCCATCTCAAACACATTAAAGGTCATTGTTTCCCATTTATTCTTATGTACCACCTCAATATCACAAGGATTTGAGGCTTCAGCTAAGGCCAGGAAGCCTTCCCCATTTACAGACAATTCACAATGTTCATAGGCAGTATCTGCTTCATTTTTGAATTCTCTCGTAATTTCTGCTCCAAATGCTTTACAATAGGTTTTCGCTGCTTCATAACTGTTCTTCACATATACCTGAGTATAATTCTTCATAACTTCTCTCCGGCAAAAAAATATACCTTTTTTCAATTCTTTTAAATCCTGTTCTGTCGTCAAATATTTATCATGTTTCATCTCTGTAACATCTAATTTCCAAACAGGACCAAGCGTCGGGGTATTACCTCCTTGTGAATGTGCTTTTTCCTGAAATTACATATAAACTATTAGAAAGCGTAAGCCTCTTGATAAGTGAAGTTTACATATAAAACTCTTATTATCTCAGAACCTATATGTAATCATAAGCTAAAAAAATTTCTAAAAAGACAGATGCTACATATAATTTAATGAAATTCTGATAGTATATATGTAATTGCCCCAAAAACACATTCGAAAAAGGCCGATAATTACAGATAAATCCGTCTATTCCTCTTCGTGTATATGTAACTGCCTGATTTTCATTTTTCTTGTTATTCAAACCTATTTATGCAAAAATACTGAAGTAGTTTGCACACGAAAGAGTTTGATAAATTGGGGTATATCGAAACGTCAAACTGGAGGCTTCCTTTTATAACCTTTTTAGACAAGAATGCTTTTTGTCAATTTCAAAACCATTATTTCTGTAAAAGTTCAAAGTACTTTCTTTGTTTGACCCTGTTTCCAAAAATGCTTTATAACATCGACGTTCTTTTGCTATTTCTGATGCTTTATCTAACAATGCAGAAGCATATCCTTTGTTTCTATAGTCTATATGTGTTACCACATTTTCAATAACTGCAAAAGGTCTTATGTTATGCGTTAGACTCTCTATTATTGCCATTTGTACTGATGAAACTACTTTTCCATTTTCCTCGGCTACTAATAAATACATGTTTTCATCTTTCTCGAATTTATCAAGCAGGTTAGTCCATACATTCATATCTTGTTCTTCTTTTGGTGGATATGCTGTTAAATAATCAAAATATAATATCTTTAAGTCTTCTGCATCTGTACCTTTAGCTTTTCTAATAATCATAATAGACCTCCAACTTCAAATTCATCTTCCAGTTAAACACACCGGCTTTCAGGAATTTGTCTATTTCTAATTTTCGCATTCTTGAATGCATTTATTAAAACGCCATTTGTTAAAGATGATTATTTTATAGCATTCACCATTTTTCATCTCAAAGGTTGCAACAGGAAAAATAATCCATTTCCATGTTATTTCTTTTATTTCATTCAACGGCATTTTAAGATTCCGATACTTTTCACTGACAGTAAGTTTTTGTGTCCTATAAGTAACAGATTGATTTTCAAGGTATAATCCGCCACCCCATATTCCATTGTGACACAAACTACACATAAAAACTTTTCTCATTTCGTAGCCTTCGTAAATTCAAATTCATACGTGCTTTCAGACTCAACAGAAGCCTGATATTTATCTATTTACTCTTTATTGGTAATAGCATTTCTAAGTTATATGAACCATTAGTTGGATTTTCTGGCGTATATATTTCAAGTAATGTATGGTTTCACAACTTCAATTCTGCTGTGCACCTACGAAAATGCCAATTCTTAGGTACTGGCGAAAAGGCAACCGCTCAAACCACACAATCAGGTCCGAAAGGTGCCAAAAAGAGGTCACTTTTCATTGATTTTAGGTATGGCGAGCAATTTATATCGCAAAACATAACAATTTGTCCCTACTACTAGGAGTTTTTTTATTTCTCAATTGCCTTTACATGAATATAGGAAAAATCAGCATATCCGCATGTGTTATCCTGTGTTTCTGCAATTGCAAACAGTCCCAGCTTTGCTCCTACCCAGGTATGGTCGGAGGGTACAAAGGCTTGTGCCTCTTTTACTTCGGTCCATCCCTCGCTTCCTACCTGATAATACATTTGAAAGCTTGGTCCCTCCTGCATCTTTATCAAAAACTTCACGCAGGATGCGTCGCAAATTTTTGCTATCACCTGTTCCTCTTCGACCTTTGTTCCCTTCTCGTCATGGGAAACAGTATATACGATGCGATATTCATCCTCTTCCTTCTTAACCGCAAGATAAGCATAATCTCCACCCATCATCACCATTCCGGCTTTTTCGTTATGCATAAGAGCGCCGGCATCTAACAGGCACTCTGCCTCAAAATATGGACAGACCAGCTTCTGCGTCAGCACATTGCTGCATTCCCAGATGGTTGGTTTTTCTCTCCCGGATGGATTTTTACTATACAACCGAAGCTGTTCCTTCTTGGTAAGGGAATAAAAATCCTCTCCTGCATTTCCAAGCCACTGCCACATCAGATTCAGAGTCTCCGATATAAAATCATCCGATGCCTCAAGATAGCAGCTTTCTTCCTCACAGCCTGTATCCGGTTTTTTCCAGTTAATGACCGGCTCTCCGCAATATCCCTTGATATTACATCCCATGGCAGGCCATCCGTCAATCCAGGTTACCGGCTGCAGATGAGTAATTCTTCCATACAGACCACGATCCTGAAAGTGTACAAACCATTCCTCGCCACTTGTGGTATCTACCAGCGCCCCCTGGTGCGGTCCGTTGATTTCGGTATTCCCTTGTCTTAAGACAACCATTTCTTCATATGGACCATGGATATTCTTGGAGCGCAGGGCGGTCTGCCATCCGGTTTTCACTCCCCCGGCCGGTGCAAGAATATAGTAAAATCCATCTCTTTTATAGATCTTTGGGCCTTCAATGGTGTGTTGGGTCTTAAGACCATCGTACAGAATGTGATCTTCACTGATTGCTTTTGTTCCATCCCAGCTCATTTCAAAGATTCCAAGAAAGCTCTTGAAACCGATTCTGCTTTTGGCATAGCCATGAATCACGTAGGCCCTTCCGTCTTCATCCCAGATCGGGCAGGAATCAATTAAACCTTTTCCCTCTAACACAAGGACAGGCTTTTCCCATTTTCCAAGGGGATCTGTTGTCTTAACCATAAAAATGCCTTCATCCGGCATTCCGTAATATATGTAAAATGCGCCTTCATGATAGCGAATTGCAGGGGCCCATACCCCCTTTGCATGCTGAGGCACATTATAATTTTCATAATCAATTCGATCAATTGCATAGTTTACAAGCTTCCAATTCACAAGATCCTTCGAGGTTAAAATCGGAAGGCCGGGAACATAATTAAAGCTGGACGCTGTCATATAGTAGATATCACCTACCCGTATGACATCCGGGTCCGAATAATCCGCAAAAAGAACCGGATTCTGAAATGTTCCATCATTTAAATCTGACTTCCATAAACGTTCCATATCATAAACTCCCATCTTTGCTTTTATTAACCCTCTTTTCGAAAAAGTGTTGCTGAGAATGAATTTTGCTATTGAAATCAGAACGTTTAAAAAGCGTCGGCACTTAATGAGCAATTTATTGCGAATTTAGTACCGTTACGCTTTTTACGAACGAGAGTGGGTTCTGATTCCAATAGAAAAATTCATTCGGAAACACTTTTCCGAAATGGGATTTTGTAAAAAAGCTCAGGGGTACTTACTCCTGAGCCAAAAGAATGTCACTATATATCCCACCTAATTCCTTTAGGCCTTCTGCGATGCAACCTGCATAATGCACTGCGCCTTCATATTGTAAATGTGTATTGTCAGTAAGTCCCTCCGGATAAGCCGGATAGACATTTGCAGGTAAATGCATATACCATTTTTTCGTCTCTTCTACGCCCGCCTTTACCATTTCCCTGCGACTTTTCTCATTTAGGTCTATAAGTGGTACATTTAATTGTTCTGCAGCTTTTTTCATTGCTGCAACATATGGACCATGTTCTCCCGGTCCGAGTGTTCCGTCTTCCAAAAAACATCTTCTTTCCAAGGGTGTGATAAACACCGGAAATGCTTTTTTGTTTCTTGCCACATTGACAAACTTTTCCAGGTTCACTCTATACTCACCCTCCGGGTCTGTGTAGCGTGTCGGATCATTGATTTTTTCATCGTTATGTCCGAACTGGATAAACAAAAAATCTCCCTCTGTAATCCTGTCATAAATTGGAACCATGCGGGATTCATCGATAAAGCTTTTTGTACTTCTACCGTTTTTTGCATGATTCGATACGATTACATCCGGTTTTAGGAACAGGTGAAGCACCTGTCCCATGCCGGTTTGAGGATATGTCAATATGTCGTTATATTGTACTGTTGAGTCCGAAGCCCAATATATCGTTCTCATTATTCTTTAACAGCTCCAATATTTACACCCTTAACAAAGTATTTCTGAAGGAATGGATATGCAACCATGAAAGGAAGGATTGCAGCTACAATTCCCGCATTAAACAGGGTGGTCTGTGATACATTGTATGACGTGGTCGGCGTATCACCATCCATGATCATGTTACGCAGCTTATACTGGAAGTTCGTCTGATCCGGAGAGGTAATATAAATCTTAACCGTGGTGTAATCGTTCCAGATGGTTACCGCAAACATAAGTCCAATGGAAGCAAGAGCGGCCTTCGAAAGAGGAAGAACGATCTTATAGAAAATCTTCATTGGAGAACATCCGTCAATCTTTGCAGCTTCAAACAAGCTTTCCGGGATACCCTCAAAGAAGTTCTTCATAAGCACCAAATTGTAAATGTTGATACCATGCTTTACAACAAGGATCCACATATTATCAACCAGGTGTAACTGTTTCATTACCAAGTATTCCGGAATCATACCACCGGAAAATACCATGGTAAATAACAGGAAAAATGCCAGTCCGTTTCGTCCCGGCATGTCAGCCTGGGCAAGTACATATCCACCAAGGGTACAAAGAATTAATCCAAGCAATGTACCAACCAGTGTTGTGATAACAGAATTGATAAATGGCTGATACAACTGTTTTGTATGGATAATTGTCTTATAACCATCTAAGGTCGGTCTGTTCGGCCATAACTGGAACTGGTACACACCTACCGCATTGAAGGAGTCTACAACAACCTTCCAGATTGGAACTAAGATAAATAAACCGATCAGAATAAATACAAGGTAGTTTACAACGTCAAAAACGTGTATTTTATTTTTCTTCTTATATACATTTTTTGCCATGTCAACACCTCCTATACGATTCCGCGGCCACGGGTCTTCTTGCTTAACTGATTACATACAATAACAAGGAAGCCACCGACTAAGGATTTAAATAAACCAACTGCAGTCGAATAACCGTAGTTTGGCAGGGCAACGGCAAAGGTCTGACGGTAAATATAAGTAGAAATAACATCAGATACATCGTAAACTGCACTGTTGTATAATACGAAAACGGATTCAAACATGTTCATAACCTTTGCAAGGTTAAGAATCAATACGGTAATAATTGTGTTGGTAAGAGCAGGAACGGTTACATTCCAGATCTTCTGCATACGGCTTGCTCCGTCAATGTCTGCAGCCTCATACAATTCCGGGTTAATTCCGGAAAGTGTTGCAAGGAAGATAATGGTTCCCCAACCTGTCTCTTTCCATATATTAATTATGTAGAAGATTGGTCTCCACCAGGCTTTACTTGCAAGGAAATAAATACCATTTCCTGCGGGATCCAAAATTCCGATATCTTTCAAAATTCCGTTTACCATACCTGTACTGGTAGGAGAAAGTAACATGGAAAAGATACCTGCTACTACTGCCCAGGACATAAAGTGAGGTAGGTAAATAATAGTCTGTAAACTCTTCTTCGCCAAAAGATTGTTCATCTCATTTAAGAATACAGACGCCACAACCGCAGTTAAGGTTGTAATAAGAAGCTTCATAATACTAAGCTGTAATGTGTTCTTAAAAGCAGTCCAGAATGCGGCAGTCGCAAACATGGTCTCAAAATGTTTCCAGCCGACAAAAGTCTTCGGTCCAACCGGTTTATAGTCAAACCAGGCATAGCGAATACCCAGCATTGGCCAGTAATAAATTAAGAGTACAAAAATTGCAACCGGGATAAACATCAGATAATATCCACGGTAATTCCATACTCTTGTAGCTAATGGAGTCTTACGGACCGGTTGCCCGGAAGATGTCATGAGTTGTTTTTTCTGTTTCATACTGTCACCCTTTCTTAAGGTAGCATGACTTTGCTGTCGCAAAAACCATATTTCTAAATGTCACGAAAAGCTGCCCTGCTGTTGCAGGACAGCTTTTCGAAATGATTCATTCGTTTTCTTTCAACACTGATTATTCAGCACTGTTAAGATCAGCCAAGCTTTCCTCAACCATTGATCCAACAGTTGCAACATAGGTTGCCATAGCATCATCTACAGATACACCATCGTTAACTACAGAAGCAATACATACTTCCTTAGCAGTCTGGATATCACCAGCATAGTTTGTATATACCTCAGAAGCAGGAGATGTAGGAGCATCCTTCATATGGCTTGTGAAGAATAAGTTTCCTTCTGATGCAAGGTCAGAGGTAGATGCGAAGTTTGCATAGTCTCCTTCAAGCGGACAGATAACAAGTGCTGGATCCATTGCGTTCTTCTTCCATACAGAGTTTGGATCGTTAGGTGTTGGAAGTAAGTAGAATGTTCCCTCTTCATAAGGTCCGTAAACCTTCTCTTTGTCAGTTCCGGCATTAATTGTGAATCCTTCAGAAGCCTTTGTTGACCAGTGAACATCCTCTGCACCATAGGTCCAAAGAACCTGAACTTTTCCGCCATCAAGCATGGTCTCGATGAATGCATCGAAGATAGCCTGCTCACGAGCGTTGTTTCCGTCACCATCATCAATGATAGCCCATACAGGAGCTTCACGGTTAATGTATGCTCCAACCTCTGCGATTGGCTCAAGCTGTACAAGCTCAGAATCAACTTCATTCTTGATGAGGTTGTCTGTTAATGTCTGATACCAGGTTCCTGCCCAGTAGGTAAAGCACATAGCGGATCCATCCTGGTTGTTAGAGAACCATGACTCACGAGCATCCTTGGTTCCGTTGGTAAGAGTGGTCGGGTCGATAACGCCATCAGCAACACCCTTAGCGATTCTTTCGATAGCTGCCTTAGTAGCATCTGTCTGGAATCCATCATACCATACACCGTTCTCATCCTGAAGAAGTGCTGGGTAAGCATCCTGCCAGAACTCTGGTAAGTAGTTGGTATATGGAGCCTCTCCTGAAATATATCCAGCAGCGATTACACCATAGTTATTTGGATGAGCTTCCTTCTCAGCAAGAAGCATGTTGTAGTAATCATCAAAGGTCTTGATAGAAGAAGGATCGATGTTCAATTCATCTAACCAAGCTTTCTTAACATATGTAACACATCCGTTACCATATGCAGGTGCAAATCCGTAAAGCTTTCCATCCTTCTTAAGTCCTTCGTTTACTTCCGGATATTTCATGCGGCTCTGGAACTCAGCATTATCAAATGCCTCTGTCATATCCCAAAGGATACCGGTTGTAGCGTACTGTGCGTACTGATCTGCTGATAAAAGGATTACATCCGGATACTCACCAGATGCGAACAAACGTCCAACTGCATCGGTATATCCTGAATGGTCAAGCTGCTTGATCTCAAGATCAACACCTACAGCTTCTTCCCACTGCTGCTCAAATGCATCCTGTCTGTTATCCAGGTTAGCGGTTAATGTTCCGTTAACAACCATTGTAATCTTCTCGAGGTTATACGCCTCTGGTTCTGCTGCTGCTTCGGTTCCTGCAGCTTCTGTTCCGTTAGCTCCTGCGTTGCTGTTGTCTGCTGCTTCTTCGCTTCCACAAGCAACCATAGACATAGCCATTGCAGCAACTAAAATAGCTGAAACAACTTTCTTCTTCATTATAAATTTCCTCCATTTAGAATGTTAAAAATGTTTTCGATGTAAGCGGTTTCACATCTTGGTTACATATTATCATGCTATGAACATTTTGTAAACAGAATTCTTTCCTAAAATTATCTATTTGTACCAATTTTACATTTTATTCCTCAAGCTTTTGTGCAGATTGACCATTCTTGCGTTCTTCTTCGACATTATGTATAATGAAAGTGATTTCATAAATTAGAATGAAAGGAACGCTTACATATGGACTTTAAGAAAGCATCTCCGGAATCCAAAGGGATTCCTTCCCAGCATATTTTGCAATTTCTGGACGATTTGGAGAAAAAACATATTCCCATGCACAGCTTTCTTCTATTAAAAGAGGATGTTCTGCTGGCAGAAGGGTATTATTCCCCATACAAAAAGGAAACTCTTCATCGCATGTTTTCCATCAGCAAAAGCTTTACTGCCATTGCCGTGGGAATCCTTGCCTCTGAGGGAAAGCTTTCTTTGTCCGATCCCATCATAAACTATTTCCCGGAAAAGGTTCCAAAGGAGGTCCATCCCTGGATTGCAGAGCTGACCATTCAGAATATGCTTATGATGCGGACCTGTCATGCCTCCACAACCTATAAAGGAACGGAAGGAGACTGGGTCGGAAGCTTTTTTACCACTTTGCCCACCCACAAAAGCGGAACCATTTTCCATTATGATACCTCCGCTGCTCACGTGCTCTGCGCTTTGGTTGAAAAGCTTAGCGGAATGAACATGCTGGACTTTTTGAAGGACCGCCTGTCTGAGCTTGATTTTTCAAAAGACTCCTACATGCTTAGCGATCCGGAGGGCATCTCCATGGGCGGAAGCGGTCTTGTTGCCACCTCCATGGATATATTAAAGTTCGGTTACCTTCTATTAAAGGAAGGAAGCATAAATGGAAAACAGCTTGTTCCTGCATCTTTTATCAGAGAAGCGACCTCCTGTCTTACCGAAACCGCAGTTACCGGTCCTATTCCAAGCGAATCCTGCGGTTACGGTTATATGATCTGGCAAAATGAAAAAGGCAGCTATGTTCTCTACGGAATGGGTGGTCAGCTGGTGGTTATTCTTCCGGATGAGCAGCTCATTTTGGTTACCACCGCCGATACCCAGGGAATATCCGGGGGGAACCAGCTCATCTATGATGCTTTCTACGCAGACATCTATGAGCCCCTGCGAAAGAAAAGGGAGGTTACATTTTCCAGCGAGGCAGCTTCTGCTTTGCCCAAAAAGCTGCAAAATCTATCCCTCTCTCCGTTATCCTGCTTCGTCGCCGGAAAGGAATGGGAGCTTTTTTCTCCGATTATGAAAAAAGTCCACCAAAAAAAATTCCATATTGTCGATTCTTCCTTGAAATCTGCAAATCAGGAGCAAAATGTAAGCGTTTTCAATGATTTTACATTCATTTTCGATAAAAGGGAAGAAGGGGAGCTGGAATTTACTTTAAACGACAAGTCCTATCATCTGTCCTTTGGTTTCGGGAAGCTTGTGGAGGGTATTTTCCCAATTTATGATTTAAAGTACGCTTCCAGCGGGGTCTGGTTGGATCAGCATACCCTTTATCTTCGCTTCCATATCATAGACAAATACACCGGTTCCGTACATATGCAGTTCTTTTTTGGAGAAGACGATCTGACTATCTATATGAAAAAGAACGAGGAGAGCTGCTTCGAGGAATTCAGGGGACATTTTTACGGAAAAATGATAAATTAGCTTTTTTCGAAAATGCAGACATGTTATACTTTTACCAACAGGTAGAAGAAATGGAAAATGTCCCGCTTCAGAATGGTGTTCCTGAAACAGGAGAAAAAATACATTATACAAATTGGGAGGTTACCCGTATGAAAAAAGAATTTGATTTACTTTCACTAGGCGAAATCATGCTTCGCCTTTCTCCAACCGAAAATGAGAGAATCACCAGAGGCGATTCCTTCAGCAAGCAGGCAGGAGGTGCCGAGCTTAACGCCATCACCGGCGCTGCAATGCTTGGGCTTCGCTGCGGAATTATTTCCAAGCTGCCGGCAAATGATCTTGGTGTCTATATCAAGAACCGTGTGCGTCTCTGCGGTGTCAGCGATGATTACCTTGTTTATGACGAGGATAAAGATGCCCGGCTCGGAGTATATTACTATGAAAACGGTGCATATCCGAGAAAGCCAAGAATTGTATATGATAGAAAAAATACCTCAATCAACAAATTGACCCTGGCTGATTACGATGACAATTTATTTTCATCCACCAGATGCTTCCACACAAGCGGCATCACACTGGCCCTTAGTCCACAGCTTCGCCAGACCGGAGTTGAAATGATCCATCGTTTTAAGGAAGCAGGTGCAATTATCTCCTTTGATGTCAACTTCCGCGGCAATCTCTGGACAGGAGCGGAGGCAAAGGAATGCATTGAATCCATTCTGCCTTATGTGGATATTTTCTTCTGTTCCGAAGATACTGCCCGCCTTACCTTCTTAAAGGAGGGGAATGCAAAGAGTATTATGAAGAGCTTTACAAAGGATTATCCGATTTCTATCATTGCATCCACCCAGCGTATTGTACATAGTCCGAAGCGTCATACCTTTGGCTCAATTATTTACAGCGCAAAGGAGGACACCTTCTACGAGGAGGCTCCCTACAGCGATATCGAAGTCGTTGACCGAATCGGAAGCGGAGATGCCTACATTTCCGGCGTCCTTTATGGTTTGCTTTCCAAGGAAGGGGATTACAGACGGGCTTTGGAATACGGAAATGCGGTCAGCGCATTAAAGAACACCATTCCGGGAGACCTGCTCTGCACCGACTTAAAGGAGATCGACGGCATCATCCGCGAGCATAAATCAACCGGACGTGTCTCAGAGATGGACCGCTAATGCTAGGAGTTTTATCATGGAACAAATCAAACCGCTTAAGGAAATGACTGTAAAGGAGAGAATTGGATATATCTGGGATTACTACAAGGTCACTTTTCTTGTAATTTTTCTGTGTGCGTTCTTCTTCGGCGGATTGCTGCTGCAATATTTTTCTTATAAAGAGCCCGTCATGGAGCTTATGATGGTGAATGCCTACCAGTACGATACCACGGAGCTGGAGGCGGATTTTGGGGATTTCCTAACCGAAAACGGATATGATGCCCAAAAGGATATGATATCCATCAACTCAACCATCAATCTGAATGTCCGTTCCGGCGAGGATTATGATGACCAAATAACCATGCAAACCCTCGTGGCTACCGGAACCTACAGCGGATTCTTCTCCGACGAATCTGTATTTGAGTTCTACGCGCCGGCAGGTTATTTCCGGGACCTTTCCCTGATCCTTACGGAGGATGAACTAAAGCGTCTGTCTGACTGTCTTGTCTACGGTCGTACTGAGGATGATCCGACAGAATATCCCTGCGGGCTTATCCTGGATTCCTCCAACTGCAGCTGGCTGTCAAAAACCAATTACGAGGTGTGCTACTTCGGTATACTAAAAGGTAATTTAAGCGACGAGCTTGCTACTGCATTCCTTCGCTACATTATTGATACCATTTAAGCATAAAAATATCCCTTTTTTACAATTGTGTCTCTGAATGAATTTGCATATTTGAATCAGAACCCACTTTCGTTTGTAAAAAGCGTAGCGGTACTAAATTCGCAATAAATTGCTCATTAAGTGCCGACGCTTTTTAAACGTTCTGATTCAAATAGCAAAATTCATTCTTGAACCCACAAAAATGAAAAAGGGATATTATTTTTATATATTGGGGTATACCGTTTTAGGAAGCGGATAATCTTTTGCTTCTTTTTTATAACTATATCCGGTTTCCGGCGTTGCGGTAGTTGGATATCCATAAAGCGTATCCTGCGGAGTTCCCGGAGCCGGAGCATTTACCTCCACCAGATGGATTTCCCCCACCGAGGAATTTTCCAGAGAAAACTCCTCAACCGAGGTGGTAAAATAAGGTTCATCCACAATATACTCTAAATTCGTAGGGCGTCTGAAATGGTTGGTTACAAGAGCCACACCATTTTGTACATTGGCATTTACAGAATCAAAGCAGACATTCTCCGCATCATCCAACACGGCAATGTGCCGCTCATCCTGCTCTTCCACCGATATCTTCACATTTGATACAAAAAGTCCCTTCACATGTCGGGCATAAATACCATATGCCGGTAGGATTCCCCAGTTGCTGGGTTCCGGGTACACATCGCTAAGCTCCGGAACATTATAAGGATCATCCACCCAGGCGCCCTTCTCATCATCCCAGTCTACCCGGGGAAGCAGTCCCTCATTTTTTGCAAAAAACGGATTTACCTGCCATGGAAGCTTCTGTACCAGCTCCTTTGTTCCAAACTGACTGAATTTCCAGTCTGTGAAAATCTGTCGCTGCTCTACTGCCTGTTCCATGGTAATGCCGCCCCGATAGGTCACTTCTATGTTTTCAAGCTGCACATTTTCAATAGGGCTGTCGGTAAGTCCCATAAGAAGGATCGGATATCTGGGATCTGCATCGGTAACCTTTACATTTTTTATGCGGATGTTGGAAACCTTTGCCAGTTTTTCATATCCGCAGGCATTTGCATAGTAGTATTCTTCCCGTTTCGTATGAAGCTCATGGTCCATATCTGAAACATACTTTCCTGTATCCACATCATAGCGGATCGGATAGGTTTTGCCGTCCTTTCGAACCAGATTTGCCTCATTTACAGAAGCCGGATTCTTATCATCCACGATGCAAAACTCATTCACGCCGTCAATACATACCTTTTTCGTTTTATTGTAAGATGGTTTGAAACGCTTTGCCGGATACTTTTCATATTCGTCGGAATTCGGAAGAATCCAGTTACAGTTATCCAATCGCACATTCCCTCTTCCTGCCGGGAAATCATCCTTTGGGCTGTTTCCTGTTACCGGAAAACGTCCTCTCTCCCCCGCACGGATATAGAAGGGCGAACTGCTGATATGCTTCATGGTACAGTCTTCAAATATAATGTCTTTCAGGGGTGAGCCATCCACCGCCTCCAGGGCAAAGCCTCTGGATCGGTCAAACACCGTTCTTCTTACGGTTACCTGTTCATATCCGCAGGTGGACTCTGTTCCCAGTTTTACTCTTCCTGTGGGTCCGCAGGCATCGTCTGCCACCATCTTTTCCGTGGTATAGGTTTTATTGTAAACCGTTCCTGCATCATATCCACTAACCCTGCAATCCTCAATCAGAATATTCTTTGAGGGGAAATACCGACCCGCTCCATAGGATGCCTTTACAACAATTCCGTCATCCGTCAGGGAATTGAAGGTGGAATTTTTCACTGTCACATTCTGACAGCAATCCAAATCCAGAGCATCCCGGTTGGTATCCACCAGGATGTGGTCAATATACAAATTCTCTACACCCTCTGTAATAATTGCAAAATGTCCGCCGATTACAATGGAAAAATCCGCAAACACAACATTTTTACAATTTACGAAGGCAATTCCTTTGTTCCCGAACCAGCTGCCCTTTGAGATGTCAATCTCAGAATCATTGGCGCTTCTGGAAAACAGGCTCTTTTCGGACTCCTCCTTTACATGCTCGTCTACGATTGCAATATCTGTGCGATATCCCGGCAGTGAGCGCCTTTTTGGTTCCATAGGGTCTCCCCCGAGAAGCACGAATTCCCGCACCCCCGTCTTTTCATCCAGAAAGCTTCCATCAATTGTGCCTTCCCCGTAAATCATGATATTTTCCTGATGTTCCGCGTAAATCAGACTGTTTGCGAAGTAGGAATGTCCGTGATCCTGCAGCCCAAGATACTTGTTCACTTCCGGAGCAAGATAATTTCCACCCTCGCCGATTTGCACCACATGCTGGTTGATATACTGCAGATCTACATCGGTCCTTGCAGCGCTAAGAGTGGCACCTTTTTCCAAAAGCAGATTTACATTGCTAAGAAGGACAATCGTATACACGCGATAGGATCCTGCCGGAAATACCAGTGTTCCTCCTCCGGCCTTATGCAGTACTTCTATGCCTTTGTTGATAAGTTCTGTGCACTCTTTCGGGGGCATATTCTCGCAATACCCCTCTAGTTCATTGATAGATAAACGGTTCTCCTCCTTCAGCAGCACCTCCTTTGTTATGGATGCTCCTGTGGCTTCCGGTATTTGTATTCTGGTCTTCAATTTACTCCTATCTCCTTTATTCTGCTCAATTAATTCCGGTTTAACAAATTTCACTTTTTGGATTCTCTTTTTTGAGTCCAGCTTTTTTTGATTCCGGCTTTTCTTGGTCTTTCTCTGACCGTCCTGTCTGGGTAAGCTCTTAGTTCGAGTTTTGGGTGTACAGGCTTATTTCCATCCTCTCACACCCAAAACATGATCATTTTTTCCTATATTTTTGCATTTTCGGATATTTTATAACATTTTTTTACGAAAATTGGGTGTAATACGCCTTTTCCACCCCGTATACACCCAATTCCATATTTTTTTGGGTGTAAATGACATTCAGCACCCTCTCTACACCCAATTTGTTTTAAAAGTCCCTTTTCAGAATTGTGTTCCTAAGAATGGATTTGCTATTCTAATTGCAGACTGTAAAGGAACGCCGGTACTTAATGAGCAATTCTTGCGAATTTAGTATCGCTGCGTTCCGTCCCAAGCAAAAGCGCGTCTGCAATAGAATATGCAAATCCATTCGGGAACACCTTTCCGGAATGGGCGTTTTAAAAATTTAGTCTATAGCTTTGGAAAATATCTTACAACAAATAAAACGGAAGTTCCTCTGTAATATGGTATACAGTTTGCGTCTGCAAATCCTGTTTTGAGATTGTTGTTCTCTTTTGAGCAGTCCCCTTCTGATCTGCCTTTCCTGCAGTGATCTTTTCTGCAGCGGTCTTTACGGCAGTTGCCTTTCCTGTAGTTTTCTTTGTAGCCGTCGTCTTTCCAGCGGCTGCTTTTCCTGCAGAAGACTTCTCTTTTGCTGCCGCTTCACTAGTTGTCTTTTCTGCTTCCGCAGTGGTCTTTACGGCTCTTTTTATACTTCCTGCTCCTACTGGCATTTTTTATTTACCTCCTTTGCAAGCTCCACGTATTCCATTGCGCTTCTGGCGCTCTTTTTATGTACAAGAATCGGTTCGCTGTCATCCTGAGCCCATTCCACTTCGCTGTCGACACGTATAACAGTATCAAATACCTCCACGTCACCGGCCTCCCGCAGGGTCTCTATGGTCTGCTTGTAATAATTCTTTCTTGCATCCACCTTGGTAACAACAATTCCAAGAAGAGTCAGCTCCTTATGGATATGCTTCACATCCTCCAAAAACTCAAACATATTTGCGACACCAAACAGTCCCCACGGGCTTGCCTCCACCGGCATGATCACATAGTCTGCAGCACACAGAATATTCATCACCCAGCCTCCGAGGGTTGGCGGAGCGTCAATAAGAATGTAATCATATTCTTCGGACTCTTTAATTTTTTCCAGGCAATTATGTAATATCTGTTCCCTCTGCCATTTTGTAAAAAGCTCATACTCGATGCTGCTCATAAGGGTAGACGAAGGAATCAGATCCAGATTTTCATATTTTGTGTGGATGACATAATCCGTCAGATCCTCCTGCTTTTTGATTGCATAATAGAGATTTCGATCTGATGCAGCAAACTCCAAAACCTCTTCATCTGTAAAAAAAGACAGCGAAAGATTCATCTGCATGTCTCCATCGATGAGCAACACCTTCTTGCCAAGGGTGGATAATGAATATCCCACATTGGCGCAGGTGGTTGTCTTTCCGCTGCCGCCTTTATTATTTGCAAATGCGATTGTTTTCGTCCTCTTTTGCATAATAACACTTCATTCCTTTATCATTGAAATAATCCAGCCACGCTTCAGAAGGTTTCTGGTCTGTTACTATTATATCAAAATCTTCGATATTGCAAATCTTTGAAAAACCTATTACGTCAAATTTTGTGCAGTCTACTGCCAGAATTTTTTCTCTTGCACTGCGGAGCATGGTCTGCTTTACCTGGGAAAACATTTCATTCGCATCGGTTACACCTTTTTCCATGCTAAGCCCCTTGCAGGAGACAATCACCTTATCCACATTGTAAGCTTCGATGGTCTCCATTGCCCGGGGTCCTACCAAAGCCAGATAATCCTCTCTTAATATGCCTCCGGTGGAGATGATTTCCCAGCTACTTACCTCCGGCTGCTCCATCAGTACTTCGATAGAATTTGTGATAATGGTAAGGCTCTCTTTATGCTTTAAGGCCTTCACAATGGCAACCGCCGTAGTACTTGGATCAAGAATAATGTGTTCTCCATCTGCCACAAGAGTCTCAATGATTTGGGCGACCTTCTGCTTCCCTGCCATGTTCTTTTTGTTTCGAACGGAAAAGGGCATATCTGTTGTATGCTCGTTTAGAGTTGCACCGCCATAACTTTTGATTGCAAAGCCTTCCTTTTCCAGCTTATCCAAGTCTCTTCGAATAGTTTCCTCTGACACCTCGAAATATGCGCCAAGCTCGCTTACAACGACCTTTTTCTCCTCTTGCAGTTTTTCCAAAATCAGCATTCTTCGTTCTGCAGCAAGCATACAAAATCCCCCTTACACGATTGCTTTGCACATTTGCGGGTCCGGATGGGCGATAACTGATGAATCCAGATACATTCCCCGCTCCCCGATTGCTGCTTTTGCCTTGTCAATGGCTGCCTGACAGGCTGCAACTTCTCCGGTGATCAGCATATAGGATTTCCCGCACATGCCCTTCGCAATACGAAGCTCTATCAACTGCACGATTGCTGTCTTTGCGGCGATATCCGCGGCAACAATGATAGAGCTTGCATCGTAGGTCTCCAATATTCCAAGGGCACTTACCCTGTCAATTTCACCGGTTCCATAAATCGCTGGAAAAATGGATTCGTCTGGATTCCCAAGGACAAAGCTTCCGATGAGTTCATCCGGTCGGATATTCTTTGCACGCTCCACGGCTGCATTTACTGCACTTAATTCTCCTGCAATAAGAGCGATGTATTTTCCCGGGCAGACCGTTTGGGCTTCTAAAATCTCTACTGCCGCAGTCTTTACCATCTGGTCTGCTGCCGTGATTCCTGCTGATACTGTCTTAAATTCAATCATACCAATTGCTTTATGCATGTAATTCCTCTTTCTGGAATTTTATTCCTAGGCTTCAATCATGATATATTTGTCCGTAACCTCTGTCACCGTTCCCTGGATTGGTGCATGAATATTTACGGAAAGTCCCTCCGCAGCCTGGGCAATCCTTTGACCCAAAATAACCGGATCATTCTGCTTTACCACGGCAATTGCCGGTGCACCGATGTGCTGCGATAGCAGAACCTTTAGCTTCTTTGCGGATTGAAGGCTGTCATTTAACGGGGCATCTGTATCATACTTCTTTAGTCCAAGCCTTGACACCAATCGTTCTTCCGGAACTCTCCGGTATTCCCTGGCAGGATTTACCGGTGCCGCCTCAACCGTTTTCGGTTTTACTCCTTGTTTCCTAAGCTCGCCCTTATACTCCGTCATCATACTTCTCGGAGATAATCCCTGGGGACAGCTATACATCTCGCAAAGTCCGCAGGAGCTGCAAAATAGTGTATCCACAAAGGGCTCCATCCTGGAAAAATCCCGATTTGCGGCTGCCCTCATAAACATATGTGGCTCAACCGGGTGTCCTAAGCCATTTCTAGGGCAAAGATCCGTGCAGGTCTGGCACTGGCAGCAACTTGAGGCTGCTCTTTGGACTGCCGTAGAAAACCGGGTCGTCTTTTTTAGATACAGGCTATGATTTTCCGGAAGTACGATAACCGCACTGGTGGTTTTTGTGACAGGCTGGTTTTCATTTCCAAAAATTCCCATCATTGGTCCCCCCAGCAAATAGACCGGCTGATCTGTTGTAATCTTCCCGGCTAAGGCTACCACATCTTTTATTTTCATTCCAAGGGGCACACGAACCGTAACCGGATGTTCTACTTCTCCGGCAACCGTTACTAGCTTGTCTGTTACCGGATGGTTTTCCCATACCGCACGATATACGTTATACAATGTCTCAACATTAAACACCGCTACCCCGCATTCAATGGGAAGCCCTCCCGGTCTTACCACCTTTTTGGTGGCTTCGTAAATCAAAACCACCTCATCCCCCATGGGATATGCTCCCGGAAGCTTATGTATTCTCATTTCCGGGAATTCATCCATATATTCTTCTATGGCACAAATCGTGCTCTTATATTCCTCTTTAATCCCTATGATTGCTTCTTTCGCCTGAAGCGTTTCTCTGATGAGAGAAAATGCCTTTAAGATTTCATGGGCATGCTCCTTTAACAGCTGTCGGTGCAATTTCAAAAGGGGCTCACACTCTGCGCAATTCATAAGTATGGTATCTGCGCGGTCACTAAGCTTTCCATAGGTGGGAAAACCTGCGCCCCCCGCGCCAACGACACCATATTCTCTTAATATTTTACTTAATTCTGCAATTTCCATAACCTTATTGTTCCAGCTTTCCTATGTCATCGATAATTCCAACAATTGCTGCGTCGATCGGGGCATCCGGCATATTACAGCCAATGCGGGCTGCACTTCCCTGTGCCACAAGCACATACTCACCGATACCTGCACCGATATTATCGATTGCTACCAGCTGCTTTGGTTTCTTGCTTTCTGCCTGAAGCGGCTCAATTACCATAAACTTGTTTCCAATCAGGTTATCCTGCTTGCGGGTTGAAACGATGCTTCCTGTTACTTTTCCAATAATCATTTCTATCCCTTTCCTACTTATACTTTCTTTACGATTGCAACTTTATCGCCCTGTTTGATTTCACTGGCATTTGCTTCATCTGTGTCGATGTGCATCTCAAGGGTAAAGCTCTCATCTACGCGGATTTTTACCCGGTCAAAGGTTGTTCCGCGCTCATTGTCCACGGTAACGCTCACATAATCTCCGTCGCATACCCCTGCTTCCAAAGCATCCTTTGGAGACATATGGATATGTCTTGCTGCAATAATGCAGCCTTCCTTCAGATAGATTGCGCCTTTGGGTCCTACAATGGCAATCGGGGCGCTTCCCTTCGTATCTCCGGATTCTCTTACCGGCACTGTCACGCCAAGCTTTCTTGCATCGGTCTGGGAAATCTCCACCTGCGTTGCCTTTCGAACCGGCCCTAACACCCGCACATTTTCAATCGCACGAAGCTTAAGGCCAACAATGGTACACATCTCATTGGCAGCAAACTGGCCTCCCATCAGTTCCTTTTTTCTGGTAAGCTGATAGCCCGGTCCAAACAATGTTTCAACATCTTCCTGTGTTAAATGGATATGACGATTACTGACACCTACGGGAACAAGATATCCGTTTCCTTTTTCAGAGGTACTTCTCATGCTCTCGATGACAAGTCTTGTAATCTCTTCTATTTCATTTCTCTCCATCTGATACACCTATCGTCCTTCTTTTTTCTGATTCTCCTTTTTTCTGCGGCAGCAAAAAAGCTGCCGCTAAATAAGAAGAAAACACCTACAGAAACTATTTAATCTTTGGAAGAATTGCTTCTACATCGGTGTGTGGTCTTGGAATTACGTGCTGTGCTACTAATTCGCCAAGTCTTTCTGCATTTGAAGCTCCGGCTTCTACTGCAGATTTTACAGCTCCTACGTCTCCGCGTACCATTACGGTTACAAGTCCGGAACCGATCTTCTCTGTTCCTACTAAAGTAACGTTTGCTGCCTTACACATGGTATCTGCAGCCTCGATTGCTGCGGTAAGTCCTCTTGTTTCTACCATTCCTAATGCTTCCTGTGCCATAATTTTGTTCCTCCTTAAAATAATAAAATATGAATTGTTTTTTGCTTTTATTTACACTACATTGCTGTAGCAGTTACTGAAATTACTGTCCGGATACCGACTCCTGCTCTTTTGTATCCTTTTTTGCAATGCGCTTTGCGGACAGGGCAACCAGCCTTCTGGTCTCTTCGCAGGGCGATGCGATGACACCGCTTGCTGCAAGAATATGATGGTTTGCCTTGCAGATACCTGCCGCAGCTTCAACTGCTGCCTTAACATCTGAGACAGTTCCCTCTACGATGATGGTAACCAATCGTCCGCCAAGCTTTCTCTCCCAGGTAACCAGTTCTACCTCTGCAGCCTTACACATTGCATCTAGTGAGTCGATTGCAGCAACAACACCGGACACTTCAATTAATCCGTAGGATGTTCCTGCCATAGTTTATTTTGCCTTTGGAAATCCCGGAAGGATCTTCTCAACATCCGTATGTGGTCTAGGGATTACATGCTGTGCTACCAGTTCTCCAAGGCGGCTTGCTGCCTGCGCGCCGGACTCTACAGATGCCTTCACAGCTCCTACGTCTCCACGTACCATTACTGTTACCAGTCCGGAACCGATTTTCTCTGTTCCCACTAAGGTTACTTCTGCGGACTTTGTCATTGCATCTGCTGCCTCGATTGCTGCAGTAAGTCCTCTTGTTTCTACCATTCCTAATGCTTCCTGTGCCATGTTTGTTTTCTCCTTTTTTATTTCATTTTTTATACTGTTTTTTGTCTTTAATCTACATCAAAACCACAGATGCTTAACATTTTAAGCGTATCCTCTGTGGGTCTTGGAATCACGTGGCTTGTAACAACACCGCTTACCGATTCTGCCACCTGTCTTCCTGCCTCCACTGCTGCGGTCACATCATCCACGGTTCCGCGGAACTTGATTGTCACCAGAAGCGGTACCGGTAAGGAATCGGCATTGGCAGGCTTGTTTTTATCAAAGGGTTCTAAGGTAACGTTGGCTGCCTTGCATCCGGCATCCGCCGCCATAAACGCACAGACCAGACCATATACCTCTAAAAATCCAACTGCTCTTTCATCCATATGGGGGCTCCTTTACTAATCTGCTACGATTGCAATCTTAAGTCCTGTCATAGATGCTGCCTTTTGGAATCCCTCGTCCACCTTTGAAAGCGGATACTTATCGGTAATCAGCTCATTCATTGGAAGTCCGATTGCCTTTGCACCCTTTAGGAAGTCAAAGGTCGTTGCATAATCCCGTAAGGTATATACCCAGCTTCCCACCATGGTAAGCTCTTTGGAGCAGATATCAAAATGTGGATTGATGGTTGCATCTCCACCGTTGATGAAAAATCCCAGCTCGCATAAGCCGCCGCCATTCCGGATGAACTTATAGATGTTCGCATGTCCTGCCGGCGAACCGGTACACTGGAACCCGAAATCTGCAAGATGTCCTCCGAAGGCTGCTTCCACGCCTTTTGTAAGTCCTTCGATGCCCTCGAAGTCCTTAAAGTTTACGGTTCCGGTTGCTCCTAACCTCTTTGAGAACTCCAATCGCTGTGCATTTCCATCCACCGTTACGATATTCTGAATACCCATGGTCTTAAGAACTGCTACACAGATCAAACCGATCGGTCCGCAGCCCTGAACCACTACCCGGCTGTTAAACTTTAAAATTCCTGTTGATTTTGCCCGTTCTACTGCATGAATCAGCACTGCACAGGGCTCAATCAAAATTCTGGAATCAAGGTCAAGATCACTTACATTAAAGAATGTAGAACCTAAGGCTCCCCGGACAAGAATGTAATCTGCGAACCATCCGTTTGCATGTACCTCATCATCCGGCAAAAGTCCATACACATCCGCGCCACCGACATTCTGTTTATTCAGGTCGAACATCGTAATGTCCGGGTTGTCCTTAAAGATCATGCAGGTAACGATTTTGTCGCCAACCTTAACCGGATTTCCTGCACTGTCAACCTTTACATTCTTCCCCATCTTTACGATCTCTCCGGTTCCCTCGTGTCCCAGAGCTACCGGGATAAGACTGAATGGGTCTCTCTTATATTCATGTACATCTGTACCACAGATGCCGCATCCCTCCACCTTAACAAGAAGATCATCATCTCCTACCTGTGGCATAGGGAACTCTTTTACTTCCATTTTTCCAAGCTGGGTAAGCATTGCTACTCTTACCTTGTCCGGAATTACACCTGATGCTGTTGAATTTCCTGCCGCAGGGCTTTGGGAAAGACTCGATAACACCTGCTTTACGATCTCTTCAACCGCAGTTGCATTCATTTCCATGCTTTGTTCCTCCATATTATTTTACTCCCTTTTCGGAATTGTGTTCCCGAATGAATTTGCATATTTGAATCAGAACCCACTCTCGCTTGTAAAAAGCGTAACGGTACTAAATTCGCAATAAATTGCTCATTAAGTGCCGACGCTTTTTAAACGTTCTGATTCAAATAGCAAAATTCATTCGCAGGAACACAATTCCGAAATGGGATTTATTTTAAGTCCGACATTTTATCGAATACACAAGCTGTCCGACATGGTGCAGCGTCTTCTCTTGGTAAAGGTGGCTGCGCTTGTAAGTCCTTCTCCTGTACGGCTTGCAATGGTAAAGGTCGGGAAGCCTTCCCCTCCGAATCCAAGCGCCGCATAGGATGGGCCGTTCTTTACAAGGATTGCCGTGTCAATGGCTCTGGCAAACTTCGTGATGCGGTCCACATTCTTGCAGTGAATATGTGCCGAATGGCGGTTGCCATGCTCTAACCATACTGCCTGTTCCACAGCATCATCAAAATTCTTTGCCCGTACCACACCAAGGATCGGCATCATAAGCTCCGTCTGAATCAGCGGATGCTCCTTTGGTCCTTCGAAGGTAATGCAGCGGATATTGTCCGGTACATTTACGCCAATCATCGCCAAAAGCGCCTTTGCACTTCTTCCCACACACTTGCGGTTCAAACGTCCCTTCTCATCCATAACCGTTGCAATCAGCTTCTTCTGCTCTTCCTCTGACGCAAGGTAACAGCCCTGTTCTTTTACCATATAGCCCATCAACTCATCACAGATGGAATCTACTGCAACCACTTCCTTTTCTGCGATGCAGGGAAGATTGTTATCAAAGGTGCATCCGTTTACGATGTCCTGGGCTGCCTTTTGGATGTCGGCTGTCTCATCCACAAGCGCCGGTGGATTTCCGGCTCCTGCTCCGATTCCACGCTTTCCGCTGGATAACACTGCGGTAACAACTCCCGGTCCTCCGGTAGCAACCAGAAGCGGGATATCCGGGTGCTTCATCATGATCGCGCTGGAGTCCAAGGTTGGATTTTCCACCGTACAAGCGATATTGTCCGGTCCTCCGGCCTCCAGGGAAGCCTCGTTCAATAAATTTACCGCGTAGATTGAGGTTTTGATTGCCTGTGGATGCGGGTTGAATACCACGGTATTTCCTCCTGCAAGCATTCCCATGGTATTACAAAGAACTGTCTCGCTGGGGTTGGTGCAGGGAGTAATTGCTCCGATTACACCAAATGGTCCCATCTCCACTAAGGTAAGTCCACGGTCTCCTGACCATGCGGTTGTTTTGATGTCTTCTGTTCCGGGAGTCTTCTCAGCCACCAGCACATGCTTTAAAATCTTGTCTCCCACATTTCCCATGCCGGTTTCTTCTACACCCATCCGGGCCAGAGTCTCTGCGTTTTCTTTGATTTTTCTCCGAATGATGGTAATAATCTGTTCCCTCTGATCCATAGACATGACCCGCACAACTTTCTGAGCCTCTTTTGCCTTTTCAATTGCCGTATTCATGTCCTTATAGACGCCATGCATTCCCATAACGCCTGACCCTAGCTGTAATTTTGCCATTACTTCGCCAACAATATTTTTTATTTGGCTTTCTGTCATTTCCAAGCTATCACTTCCTTATCTAAAATTTCCTACTCTCAAATACATTCTTTGCGAACTCGCCAAGCTGTGTATCCTGCTTCGCAGTTCCTCCGCTTATGCCAACCGCTCCAACGATCTGTCCGTTCCTACAAAGCACTTCACCGCCACCGAAGATCACAATCTTACCTTCGTTGGTATGCTCAATTCCATATAGAGATCCTCCCGGTGCTGCCAGCTTTGCAAGCTCTTTGGTGGGCATCTGAAAGGCAACTGCAGTATAGGTTTTATTTACTGCGATATCATAGCTTCCGATGTAGGAGCCATCCATGCAATGTACTGCAATAGGTCTTCCCGATGCATCCGATACTGCGATCACAGCTTTTACGCCTACCCGTTCTGCTTCCTTTTCCACTTTCTCAATAAGAGCCTTGGCATCCTCTAATGTTACAGCTCTTACATTTTGTACCTGCTGTACCACTTTTCTTACAATAGCTTCTAACTCGTTTTGATTCATACTTATTTCATCTCTGCGATGACCTTCTTAACAATCTCTGCAATTGCGGCTTCGTCAATATTGGAAGAGGTCTCTGTCTTCTCCGGTTTTCCCACAAAATCATACTGATATCCTGGGAACTGCTTGTAGTCTTCTGCGCAGCTTCCGCAGTTGTGGCAGTTCTTTCCGCCCATGTTCTGGCAGACAGATGCCGGATGCTTTCCCGGCATACCGAATTTCCGGCGGATCGCATACAGTTTTTCAATGTTTTTCTCGTCAAATTCCTTTGGTCCTCCAAGCATCTTTGACTTGTAAAGGAGCTCTGCATAGAACTCTAAGCTTTCCATCTTCATGTATGCAGCATTTAAGTCGGTACTCCAGGTAAGTGCTCCGTGGTTCTCAAGAAGAACTGCATCAAAATACGGAAGGTACTTCTCAAGGTTGTCCGGAATCTCCATGGTAGAAGGTGTACCATACTCAGCAATCGGAACGCATCCAAGTGCGATGACTGCCTCCGGCATGATTGGCTGGGTAAGTGGAATACCTGCGATTGCAAAAGCGGTGCCATACATTGGATGAGCATGTACCACAGAGCCTACATCCGGTCTCTTCTGATATACCCTCATGTGCATCTTAATTTCTGAAGATGGCTTAAAGCCTTTATTTGCCTGAAGAACATTTCCGTTCTCATCCACCTTACAGATATACTCCGGTGTCATGAATCCTTTAGATACACCTGTTGGTGTGCAAAGAAACTCATGGTCATTGAGCTTTACGGAAATATTTCCGTCATTTGCTGCAACCATGTTACGGTTGTAGATTCTTCTACCGATATCACAGATTTGTTTTTTGATTTCCATTTCGTTTACCATAGAAACGATTCCTCCTTAAAAATAAATATATTCGTTTATATAAGCTTCCTTTTGGTCTTATCCTCATCCAAGCTTAAATACTCTAAGATTTCCTTAACTCCCACTCCTCTTGTGGAATCCACATGAAAAATTCGTTTGCATCCCGCGGTTTTTAACCACCGGTCTGCCAATTCCACGTTGGCGTTGGGAAGATCAATCTTCGTCACAATTCCGATGCATTCGCGATTTGCCTGACTGGTGCAGTTTGGTGGAAAAAGGGAGTAGGGTTCCGTGGCGGAGCAAAGGATTCCCACCACATCTGCCTCATAGGTGTACAATGCTAAGGCTTTTGCCAGTCTATGGCTTTGAGCATATTCTCCGGGCGTATCGATGACGCTTTCGTAATGCTTCACATCCTGTGTTTTGTAATAATGGATTTCTTCTCCTCTTAAGGCTTGTGTCAGGGTGGTTTTCCCCGCCATGCTCCTTCCCATCAAAATCAGCTTCCTCATGTCTTTGTGATGGGGCAGACCGAGTATCCTAGCTTTTCTTTTACATAGTCCTCCATTGCTTCCATTGCCGACTGTACTTCGCTGACGGTTCCCGTCACAATGAGGGACCCGCTGAAGCGGTCCACAAATCCAAGGGTAACTCCACTGGATTTGATGGCAATGTCTGCCATGATGATGGCGGTCTCGGAGGGGACAACGGTTGTTACCCCAATTGCAGCCCGCTCATAATCAATGCGGGGATCTAGTCCCAGCTTCTCATACAGAATCGGGTCCGGACTTGCGATGATATGTGCCAGCGTCACCTGTCGTCCCGGAACACTTTCCTGAATGATTCTCGTCATATTTTCAAAGTGATCAAGCTCTGCCATGTCTCTCCTTTCCAAGCCTAACCGCCAATCTGGCAATCCAGCTTTGATACATTTTCCACCACCTTTTTCAGCATTTCCATGTGTTCGTTCTCCGGCGGCAGAATGTCCGGCAGAGGATAGGTTCTTCCCAAGCCTTCATACTTATCCAGCCCAAGCCTGTGGTAGGCAAGCAGGTGGATTTTTTTTACTCCCGGAAGCTGGTCTGCAAACCTTGCAATTGCCGCGATTTCCTCCGGCGTATCGTTAAAGGTGGGTATGACCGGCACCCGGATGATCAGATTCGTCATGCCGCTTTCTGCAATCCTTCTGGCATTTTCCAGCATCAGCGTATTTTCTCTTCCGGTAAATTCTTTATGCTTCATGGGATTCGTATGCTTGATATCCATCAGATAGGTATCCAGGTAAGGCAGAATGCTTTCTATTACATCATAGGAAGCACAGCCCATGCTTTCCATCGCAGTATTTAGTCCTCTGCTTTTTGCCGTAGCAAGAAGCGCTCTTGCAAAATCCGGCTGGCAGAGACTCTCCCCACCGGAAAGGGTAAGTCCTCCGCCACTTCTGCGATAGTAGGGGCGATCCCGTTCTACGGTTTCCATCACCTCTGCCACCGTCACATCCTGTCCAATGACTTTTTTCTTTCCCTCCACAATCATATTCTCTATTTTGTAGCTTTGGGATTCCGGGTTGCAGCACCATCTGCAGCGAAGGACACATCCCTTTAAAAACACGATTGTGCGAATTCCTGTTCCATCATGAATGGAATAGCGCTGGATATCAAAAATACGGCCCCTTGTCTGTAATAATTCTTCTATGACCGTCACTTCCTTTCCCGATACCTTCTGTTTAGAAGCCCTGTTCTGTACGTCTTATGATATCGTCCTGAAGGCTCTTGGAAAGGGTGGTAAATAATGCACTGTAGCCTGCAACCCGGACCACAAGATGCTTGTAATTCTCCGGATGCTTCTGGGCATCCAAAAGCGTCTCCCGGGTTACCACATTAAACTGCATATGACTTCCCTTCTGATCAAAATAGGTTCGAATCAGACTCACAAAATTCTCAAGTCCTGTCTCGCCGCTTAATGCAGACGGATGGAACTTCTGATTGAAAAGGGTTCCGTTGGAGGCGATGCCATGGTCTAAGGTGGCCACCGAATTTGCTGCCGCTGTGGGCCCCTTTACATCCTTTCCTGCGCTGGGTGAAACTCCATCCGCAACCGGAGTCCCTGCAAGTCTTCCATCCGGAGTGGCCCCCGTCTGTGCACCGAGGGGAACATTTGCCGAAACCGGATAAAGCCCTGCCTGGAACTGTCCTCCCCTTGGATTTTTGTAATTTAATAATGGTTTGGTGTAGGTATAAGCAGCTTCTCTGGCAAACCTGTCCACCACCTCATTGTCATTTCCGAATTTCGGAACCTGTGCGATCAGCTCTAATATCTCATCAAATCGCTTCAAATTCTCCGCCGTAACAGATTCTTTGATTACTCTTTGGGTAGCAAGAGCAACTGCCTTTTCATCTGCCGGCACGCCACTTTGTGCAAACTCCCTTGCGACCTTTCCTGCCACCTGGGATACCACCAATGCATTTGTTTCTTTTCCAAAGTTAAAAAGGAGTGCCTTTTTATATTCCTCCATGGAAATCTTTTTTTCATCAAATACCAGTGTTTTAATTGCAAACAGCGAATCCGCAACATTGGCGATTCCAAATCCCTGTGGACCGGTGAAATTGTATACACAACCACCCTGTTCACAGGTTTTTCCTCGCTTGATACAGTCGTCTACCAGGCACGCAAGAAATGGGAGAGGAGCGCGCTCGGCGTGGGCCTGATCAATTGCATTGTCTGCATTTACTAAAAGACTGATGAAATAGTTCATCTGTTCCTGATATGCTGCAAAAAACTCATCAAAGGATCTCATATCCTCTACTTTCTTCGTCTGTGGGCCAATCTGTTCCCCTTTGTCCACGCCGCTTGAAAATACGAGTTCCAACGGTCTGCACATATTATAGAAAGCTGCGTCGTGCCATCCGTTTGTCTTTCCGCCCTTTTGCGGTTCCACACATCCGATGATGTTATATGTACGGGCATCCTCCAAAGAAAGTCCTCTGCTAAGGAGGGAAGGAATGATCACCTCATCATTGTAGTAAGCCGGAAGTCCGATTCCGGTTCTTGTAAGCTCTGCTGCCCGGATCAAGAGATCATGGGGCGAGCCGTTCCACACCCGGATGGAAAGGGACGGCATCGGCAAAAATACATGGAAGGAGGCCTCGATACACATAAAGGAAAGATCGTTAGTCACATCGCATCCATTCTCGTCCACGCCTCCCACAATCAGGTTCTGAAACAGGCTGTAGCCTGCAAAGCCTTTTGCGCTTTCGGCATCTCTGCATTTATTCAAATCATTGAGCTTTACCCAGATACAATCGATCAGCTCCTGAGCCTGCTCTCTTGTAATTCTCTTTTCCTCCATATCTGCCTTATAGTACGGATACATATACTGGTCAAACCGTCCCGGCGAAATCGAATGTCCCGATGATTCCAGCTGAAGAAGCTGCTGAATGAACCAGAAGCTCTGGCATGCCTCCCAGAATGTCTTAGCACCCTTCCCAGGAACATTTTCGCAGTTTGCGGCAATCTGCAAAAGCTCTGCCCTTCTGACTTCATCCCCGCAGGAGGCTGCCTCTTTCCTTGCCAGGTCGCTGTATCGTTTTGCGTAATCAATAACAGCCTGACAGCTGATCAGTACCGCCTCGTAAAAACGGCTCTTCGTGGGATAATCGCTATCCCCGACACCGCATTTTGCATATTCTCTGCGAACCTGGTCCATGATTCCTTCCAGACCGATTTCAAGAACCTTTTCATATTGAACAGTAAAATGTCCCACTCCATTGTAGAAGTAGTTTCCCGGAGTAAACATGTCATGCTCCATTGCCTTTAATGTCTCCGGAGCCATATAAGAAGTGGCAAGCTCACTGGTAGTTTTTCCCTTCCAGTACTTATTTGCCTCTTTGATCTCCTTCTTTGCCTGCTCCGAGATGAAGAACGGATCAGCCTCTCTGGTTGCAACGGTATCAAATTCTGCCTCCAACCATTCATAAGAGAATTCCGGATAAGTCTGGCATCCTCTCGGCGCAATGGTCGAGCTTCCGACAATCAGTTCCCCTCTCCGGATCACAATCGGGATGTTTTTCAAAATATGTTCAAAGGCCTTCGCCTTCCGGATAATCAGCGGTTCATTCTCCGTTGCCTGAAAAGATTCCGTGATCAGAACTGCTCTTGCCGATTCAATCTCCGGCAGCTTTGCAAACAAATCTTCCACCAGCTTTGTAATTCGTTCTGTTTTTGCAATTCTTGATGTCTGATATGTACTCATCTATTCCTCCGTCTACGAGATTCCTCGTAAATCAACATCTATATCTCACATAAAACAACATATTTTCCTCTTACAGTATAGTGGCATTCTGTTGGATTGTCAATGTACCATGACGGTTTTCGTGAATTTTTGTGGTTTTTTGTTTTCTCTCCTTTCTCGTATGTATGAGTTCAATCTATTTTGTCCTGTTTGTGCCTGGATGCATACGAAAAAGCAAGAAATCCAGTTTTTGTATGCATCCTTTTTCAAATATACATACGAAATCTGCTAACACAACTTTATAGTATGTACTCCCATTCATTGCTTACTTCCACAAAATAAAAAGAGCCGCAAAACGGCTCTTTCCCAATTTTGATAATCCTTTTTCGGAATTGTGTTCCTGAGAATGAAGTTTGCTACTTGAATCAGAGCGTTTAAAAAGCGCCAGTACTTAATGAGCAATTTATTGCGAATTTAGTGCCGCTGCGCTTTTTACAAATGAGAGGGGGTTCTGATTCATGCCTGATTGGTAAATTGTATCATTTTGCCGGTTGATTTTCTTCCTGTACCTAAAATCTATGAAAAAAGCGGCATTTTAAGCGTTTTTTATGGTCGATTGTATGTTTTCGCTGGATCACTTTTAGCCTGTACCTAAGAAATTGCAAATATTAGGTATACCGCGAAGTCCACTCCTCAAAATAATACAATTCCCAGGAAAAATCCGCAATTTGTAGCTGTTTTTCAAGGATTTTAGGTATACGACAGTTCTAGCACCTCAAATCTTGCCAAATTCCACAATTCTGATTCAAATATGTCTCAAATCAACCTGAACCCCACTTTTCCAAATATCCCTTTTCGGAATTGTGTTCCTGAGAATGAATTTTGCTATTTGAATCAGAACGTTTAAAAAGCGTCGGTACTTAACGAGCAATTTATTGCGAATTTAGTACCGCTACGCTTTTTACAAATGAGAGTGGGTTCTGATTCGAATATGCAAATTCATTCGTGAACATTTTTCCGAAAAGGGATTTTTAATATAGTGAAAAATGTTTATCGTGCAAGCTCATAATACAACCCCTTTTGAGCCATCAGCTGCTCATGGGTTCCTTCCTCCGCAATTCCCTTATTGCTGATATAAAGAATCCGGTCCGCATTTTTTATGGTAGAAAGTCTATGGGCAACCACAAATGCTGTCTTATCCCTTATGATTACTTCCAGAGCGCTTTGGATCAGGCTTTCGGTTTCCGTATCAATTGCACTTGTGGCCTCGTCCAAAATAATAACAGAAGGATTCTTTAGCACAATTCTGGCAAAGCTAAGAAGCTGCTTCTCTCCGGAGGAAAGTCCTGCTCCTTTTTCCTCCAGCATATGCTCATATCCATCCGGAAATTTTTGAACAAATGCATCTGCATAAATTGCTTTTGCAGCCGCAATACATTCCTCATCGGTTGCATCCCGCTTTCCATACCGGATGTTTTCCAGAATCGTCCCCTTAAAAATAAAGGGTTCCTGCATCAATACTCCAACCTCTTTTCGAAGGGATTGCAGACGGATATCCCGCACGTCATATCCGTCTATCTTCACGCTTCCGGATTTTGCATCATAAAACCGTGTGAGCATATTGATTACCGTAGTTTTCCCTGCTCCTGTAGGTCCCACAAGTGCAATGGTTTCTCCCGGACTTACATGAAGATTGAAGTGTTCCAAAACATTTTCATCATCTTCATAGGCAAAGGTCACATCCGAAAAATCTACCTGTCCCTTCACATTTTGAAGGGTAACTGCTCCCTCCTTATCAAAAATATCTACCGGATAATCCATGGTGTCAAATACCTGCTCCAGGTTTGAGCTTACCTGTGCCAGCTCCTGAATGATCGTGGAAAGCTGGCTGATGGGGTCCTGAAAGGCCGCCATATAACTGGTAAATACAAGAATCATTCCGGCGGAGATGGTATCATTTCCTGCCAGAATAAGGGCAAGGGATACTCCGTACAGCGCAACTGTTCCTGCATTCCAAAAGCCCATGACAATCGGAGAGTTGAGACGGCTTCTCTTTACAATACGAAACCACCAATCGGCACTATCCTCATGAATCTCCCTGTAGGTTTCCTTGTTCTTCTCAATTCGATTGTAATTCTTTACAATCCGTTCTCCCATAATGGCTTCCACCAAAAAGGCAGTACGGTTGGAGTTCTTTGCTCTTTGTTCGCTGTACATGGGTTTTAAAGTCCGACGCAGCCACATAACAAGAAGCATCATTGGAATTACGGTTGCAAAAATAATCAGGGTAAGCTGTGGGCTCATGGAAAGCATAAACACGGTTACCACAACAATTTTTACGATATAAATAATGAACATGACCACATAGTTCGTAAAGAAATCTGCAAGATTATTGATGTATTCCGTTACACGCACCACAATTTTTCCGTCCGGTCGATTGTCAAAATATTCGAATCCCAGCCTCTGCAATTGATGGAAAATATCCCTACGAATATTCGTGATAACGGAAAAGCCCACATTACCCATGGCTCTGGTCTGAAGAAAGGTTGTTCCGATTTCAACGATCGCAAGAAGGACCATTCCAAGCCCCACCAGCAGCAGCTGTTTGTAATCCCCTTCTACTGCCACCACATCAACAATATACTGAAGCATTCTCGGCGGCAGCAAAGAAACAACGGAGGCAATTAGCATCATAGCGATCACAAGTATCAGTATTTTTTTATATGGCAGAATATAACGCAGTGTTTTTCCAAGCTGATGGATGTCTATCTGCTTTTCAATCTTCTCATCCTCGAAAATGGTATTACGCCTGGCCATCCATTGCACCTCCCTGCTGTTCTTCTAACCGGTTTTCCTTTTGCATCATCTGGATATGATACACATGGGCGAAGCTTCCGCCCAGTTCCATCAACTGCTGAAAGGTTCCCCGCTCTGCGATCTGGCCATCCTTCATATACAAAATCTCATCGCAGTCCACCACCGAGCTGAATCGGTGCGCTGTGATAATTACCGTTTTATCCGCAAAATTCTCCCGTATATCCTTAAGAAGCGTTTTCTCTGTATTTGTGTCCAAGGCGCTTGTGGAATCGTCCAACACAAAAATCGGTGCATTCTTCAAAAAAGCCCGGGCAATGGAGACTCTCTGCTTCTGCCCACCGGATATGCCGATCCCCCGCTCCCCAACAATGGTTTTATACTGCTCCGAGAGCCTGTGAATAAAGGAATCAGCCTGTGCGTGAACCGCCGCCTCCCTAATTACCTTCTGATCCGCCTCCGGATTACTGAATGCAATGTTGGAGGCTATGGTATTTGAAAAAAGGAATACATCCTGATAGACATAGGAAAACATATTTCTAAGGCTTTTTAAGCTGTACTCCTTTATATCATGCCCATCGATCCGGATGCTGCCGGAGGTAATATCCCGTTCTCTTGAAAGAGTTTTAAGGAGTACACTTTTTCCCGAGCCGGTCTCCCCGACAATTCCGATCTTTTTTCCATAGGGAATATCCAAGGAAATGGATTTTAATATTTCCTGTCCATCAATCGTAAGTCCCACATCCTCTAACACAATATTCGGGGTATCCGAGCGAAGCTTTGAATCCTCTTCATCCGGCACCCTGCTTTCCTTCTCCATAAAATGCTGCAGTTCAAGACCGGATACCATCTGCTGCTGCATAATAAAAATATGATTGTTGATGGAAGTGATATTATTCATCAGTCGAAGTACATAGGTAGAGGAGGCAAGAATATATCCGATGGACAACTGACCCCCCATGACAAGTACCGCACCTATGAGAATGGAGCTGATATACGCAAGCTGCTTAAGGGAATTCAAGGACATATCAAATTTGGAAGAAATACGAATCTGATCTATACGGGCATCATAGAAGTTCTGATTCACCGTATCAAACTTTTCCTCCTCCAAATCTTCATTTGTAAAGGACCTCACGATTCGAACTCCTGCAATATTCTCCTGAGCTGCAAGATTTAAGTCCGCACTTCTGTCACGAATCTCTTTAAAATTCACCCGTGCCTGCCTTTTGAAAGTCATGACCGTCCGGATTAGAAATGGAGTCAGAATAAGGGGGATCAGAACGAACCGTATGTCGATTCCTGCCACCAGAATCAATGTGGTAATTATCATAAAAATAGAATCACCGAAATACGCCAGACGATGTGCAAAAATCTCCTTAAAAAGTATGGTATCACTATTTAAAATCTGAAGCAGTTCACCGGAATTATAGTCGGAAATAGTCTGGGAATCCAGCTTCATGAGCTTATCGTAGGTTACATAACGAAGGTCCGTTTCCAGCCGAAGCCCGATCCATTCCTGAATGAGATCTCTGATATAGATCAATACGATACGAAGGAGAACCATGATTCCAAACAGGATTGCAACAGAAAAGAAAAGCTCCATGGAATGCACCTCCCCATATTTCCCCGTGAGGAGAAAATGAAACATTCCACCGCTTTCTGCTTCTACCGAATTGGACTGAATACAGTAATCTACCAGAATTCCCAGCAAAAGAGGAAACAGAAGCTCTGCATATATTCCTAAAAAGCTTAGAATTTCCGCAAAAACCGCAAGCGGTATACTCTTTTTAAAATATTTGTACCCAAACTTTAAGGTTTCCATTTTCAAATCCTCCTCTTTTGTCCTTTTCCCTTATCTCGTAAATGTCTGCTGCCTTTTCCGAAAAGTAGAAAACAGCCCCACCTGTTTTTCATAGGCGGGGCAATATTCCTTAGCAGTACATATCATCATCCGAATGGAAATTCAGTACCTCCTCATTCAGTTCAACGCCAAAGTCCTTTCCGATTCTGCGAAGCTCGTCATCCTCAATTACCTGACGCGGCTTCTTTCCTCCAGTTGCAGCAAGGGCGATGGATGCAATCTGTGCCGCCTTTTCAATGGTGTGCATAAGTCCAAAGGCAATATCAAAATCCGGTCCTGATACGAAGAGCCCATGGAACGCCCATATTGCAGCATCATATTTTTCCATCATGGCGCAGGTAGCCTTTGCAATCTCTGTCCCTCCCGGAACCATCCATGGAACAACACCTACACCTCCCGGAAATACAACGCAGCACTCGGTAGCGCTCTTCCAGAGCATTCTGGTGAAGATCTCCGACTTTAACGGAAGCACATAGGTCAGTGCAATAACATAGGGCGTATGTGCATGGTAGATCACACGGTTTGCGCCATTGGTCACGCGCTTTCTGACAGAATGATTCATAAAGTGTGTCGGAAATTCGCTGGTGGGCTTTCCTCCATTTTCCAGACCCCAAACGATGCGATAGCTGTCTCCCTTGTCATTGATTTCTACAATACAGATGCTGTTTTGAGGCTCAAGTCCAACGTTTGCAAGAAACTTTCCGCTACCTGTGGAAATAAAATACTCGTTTTTCAAATTGTCACAGGTCACACCAATGGGAACCCATTCACCGGGAACCGGGTTAAAATAAGTACGGCACTCCTCCACCTCTTCCGGCTTCATGCGGTAAGTAAGGTTTCCGCCGTTTCTCTCATGCCAGCCCTGACGTACTCCGTCATGGCACATACGAATATACTCATCAATTACCTTTACGCCAAAAATATTATTCATCCTCTTATCCTCCTGATAATGGTTTTCATTTTTTCAACGCCCTCAGCAAACATGTTGACTCGTTTGCGCTCACTATATCACACATCCAATCAATTATCTTGTAATAATATCCACAGGAACATTTAAGATCTTCGCAACCTTAAGAATGGTATCAATATGTCTTCCTGCAGCCGCAGCCATATGATGTGTAGGGCCAGCCTCGCTCCACTTATTGCAGAACTCTCTTGCACCGCAGGTAAAGCGTGTTCTCATATTGGTATCTCCAAACATAAAGATCGGTCCCTCTTCATTGACACCCTCTGCTGCAACAAACTTGAAGTTACCGTTCATATCCTGCGTAATTCCAAGATAAGTTACCGGTCCTGTAGGTGGATAGAACTGTGTTAAGTATCCGCCGCCGGTCTTTCCATGGAATACCGGAACGATTTTCATGGTTGGCTTATGCGCCTGGGAGATGTCCGCATCCCCGGAGCCGGAATGTCCGATGATGCAGATATCCTCATTAAAATCAATGGAATACATCTCGGAAAGCTGTCCTGTTCCTGCGATGGTCTTTAAGATGGACATAGCCATTGCGACCTTAATATCGCCTTCTACTGCACATGCAGTCCCCTGCTTGATCAGCATAGAGAATGCCGGAATCAACATACTGTCGAGCTTTCCTGCAACACCCTGGGCATAGCCATCATAGTGGGAAGCTACCAGTCCAAGCTCCTCATCCTTTACCCACTGCTCAAATGCAACCACATATTTTGCCATATCCCATACGGTTTCAATGGTTGCTTCCTTACCATTCTCATCCGGAGCAATTTCAAAGGTATCTAAGATATCCTGTGCTTTTGCACGAATTGCTGCCTCATCAGTAATGTCGTCAGCAATGGCCCACATTTTTTCCCAATCGAACTGCTTGGTGTACAGACCCATTCTGTTGTAAAGATTGGTCTCATCAATATAGAGATCCATCATACCCGGATATGGTCTTCCGATCTGTGCGATGTTGGTATAACGGAATCTTCTTCGAACCTGTGCAGCCTTACACCAGTCAGCAATTTCTGCTGCAACAACATCATCTCCGCCTTCCACTACTCCGGTGATTACCGCATGTCTCTTTCCTGCTCTTTCTAAATCGGCAACCATCTCGCCGACTGCACCGCAGGCATATAACTCTCCCAGCCACTTCGGAGTATCCGTATTTGCATAGTCAGGGGCCTTCAGCTTCTGAACATTTACCAGTACAACCGGTACATTTAAGTCTCTTACCGCCGGAAGCATATTGTAGCTTGTAGCATAGGTAAGCAGCTGTAAAATGACAAGATCCACATCTGCCGCACGGAACTTGTCTCCTGCTGCCATGGACATCTCCTTTGTAGTTACCATTCCACCGTCAATGATTTCCACGGTATCCGGAATGGTCTTTTTGAACGCCTCATACTGGCTCTCAAATTCCGGAACCAGGGAAGGGAACTGTGGTAAATATGCCCCTAGTGCAATGGAAAATACACCAACTTTTGCCTTTGTGTTTACTAACATAATTTTCTTCTCCTTTATATTTATTATAGAATTCATTTTAATTCCCATTTCATAATCGTGTTGCTGAGAATGAATTTTGCTATTTGAATCAGAACGTTTAAAAAGCGTCGGCACTTAATGAGCAATTCATTGCGAATTTAGTACCACTACGCTTTTTGCAAGCGAGAGTGGGTTCTGATTCAAATATGCAAATTCATTCGGGTATACAATTTTGAAACGAGAGATTCTAAAATTCTCCGATTTCGAAGGAACGGAAAATACATTTTCTTGCGTCCTGTAAATCGGTAAGTTCACCTGCAGCAATCATCTGAATTGCAAGATTGCCCACGGCAGTAGCCTCTGTCGGACCCGTGTACACTTTTTTGTCGCAGGCCTTTGCAGTAAGGCGGTTTAAGTAATCTGCATTGGAGCCTCCACCCACAATGTGGATACTCTTATATTTCTTTCCTGTAAGTGCCTCTATTTCCTCCGCCGTCTTCGCATAACATTCGGCAAGACTGTTATAAATGACGGAAGCAACTTCCGCGATTCCTTCCGGAACCTGCTGTCCGCTTTCCCTACAGGCGTTCTTCACTTCCTCTGTCATGTTGTCCGGTGCAAGGAACCGATCGCCATTTGCATCCACAATGGAAGGGATTGTGCATTTGGAAGCCTTCTCGCAGATCTCCCCAAAGCCCATATCCGGAGCAAGCTCCTTTTTGACCGACTGGATCATCCAAAGTCCCATGATATTCTTAAGATATCGGAAACGGTAGTTGTATCCGCCTTCATTTGTCAGGTTATGGAGTCTGCTTCCCCTGCTGCAATCTGCGGCCAACAGTTCCGTTCCCATGAGAGACCAGGTTCCTGAGCTAATGTACAAAACATCCTCCTCATTGCTCGGCACCGCAACAACTGCCGAAGCCGTATCATGAGTCGGCGGAAGCACCACCTTACAGCTATATCCCACCTTCTGTTCGATTTCCGGCTTTAAGCTTCCCAGCTCATATCCCGGTGTACGAACCTCCTGAAAAATCTTTCTTGGATATCCCAGCTGTTCAATCAGCTTATAATCCCAATCCTTGGTATCCGGATTCATAAGCTGTCCGGTTGTGGCATTTGTGTATTCCTGTGCCTTCTTACCGGTAAGTAAAAAGTGAAAATAATCCGGAATCATCAGAAGCGCACTGGCCTTTTCTAAATACTCCGGTTTCTTTACCTTGAGCGCCATAAGCTGGTAAATGGTATTGAACATCTGCTTCTGAATTCCGGTTCTTCCGTATAATACGTCTTCCGAAACAATCTGGTATACCGCATCATCCATTCCCTTGGTCCTGCTGTCACGATAGGCAACCGCATTGCCGATTCTCTCACCCTTCTCATCCAGCAAAACAAAATCTACCCCCCAGGTGTCAATTCCCATGCTTACCGGAATTTTGCCAAGCTCGGTACATTTTTTCATACCGGTTAGAATTTCTTCAAAAAGCCGATCCACATCCCAGACCTTTTCTCCGTCCTTCTCTACCATTCCGTTTGGAAAGCGGTAAATTTCTTCAAGGACGATTCTGCCATCTTCCATATGGGAAAGAATGTGCCTTCCGCTTGAAGCCCCAATATCTACTGCCAAATAGTATGTACTCATTTTCTTCTCCTTTCGTAAATGTGATACACGAACACATCTCGATATTATCAGTATACGCATATAAAGAAAAAAAGAAAAGGACACTTTTTGTTTAAAAAAGTGTCCTTATTTGCCTATACATAATATCTTTACTGTATGGATCCGTTTTCCGGAATCGCATTCACCAGCTGTTCGAGCTTTGCAATCAATTTATCGGATAAGTCCTTTGCCTCATCATAGATCTGTGATGCCCTCGCATAATCCTCCGCAAACATTGCTTCGATGACCTGCGATCCCAGCTTATGAAGCTTCTCATGCTCTGCTCCGATTGCATCCCATATCTGTTTCATCGCCGGATCCTTCGGCTGGACAGATAAATAAAAATGTCCGAACTTACACTTGGTACCATCTATCTGGAAAGGAATAATCATTCGGTTTTCAATAATATTACCAAGCTTTGCAACCCATCTCGTATGGGCCTCGATCGCTGCGGAAAAATACTCCTTTAGCTCCTTTTGACTAAGAGCATAAAATGCATCTGATGACATTTTGCCCATCCTTGCAAGAATGTTGTCTACGCCCTTCTCGATACCGCCGAGTGGTTTGATTGCTTCGGTACAGTTGTCTCCGATTTCTTTTAGTCCATCGGTGTCCTGTGCTAAATTGGCACACTCTTCTTCAATTTCAGCAGCCTTTGCCTCAATCTCATTCATGGAGCTGCTGATTTCCTCGCTGACAGCAGCAAGATTGCTGATGCTGTCTGTAATGCCCGCCATATGCTCCTGATTTTCTTCGTTCAAATTCCATACATCATTGATCCGCGAGTTTACTTCTTCTAAGGATTCGATTGCACGCTCTACACTACTTGCACTCTCTTCTGTTGCCTGCTGTACCCGGACAACAAATTGTCCCATGTTGTCTGTCAGACTCTTTGTTTCGTCCGCAAGGGCACGAATCTCATCTGCAACAACGGCAAATCCTCTTCCCGCCTCACCTGCTCTTGCCGCCTCGATAGATGCATTAAGAGAAAGAAGGTTCGTCTGGGCTGAAATTGCATTGATGGAACCAATAACCTCATTCATGCTGTTGATGATCTCTGTAAGCTGATTCATGTCCTCATGCATTTTCTGGGAAATATCAATGGTATTTTCAGAAAGCTTACGGATTGCTGTAAGCCCCTGCTGGCTGGTATCGATCTTCTGATAGATATTGGTAGATTCTTCCGACACCTTAATGATTGTACTTGTCAGATCCTCATGACGCCCTGCAACAATTCCTGCAACCTCGGTTGACTCTGCCGCCGCGCCATGAATGCTCTTTGTCGCCTCCGCAACACTCTCTGCAATCTGCAAAAGCTGCTCTGTGTAAAATTTGATTTCCAGATCAAGTGCGCTGATTTCAGCAACCGCATTTACATTCAGATTGTAGATTTCTGCAAATGCATCCCGTCCCACAATTAGACGATTATGAATGTCGGAAATTTCCGGCAACGAAGAGTAGTCTGCACTTTCCATTTTTGAAAGAGAATTTAGCATCTTAACATCAATTTTTTTCTTCACAATAAAAGCCCCCTCATATGTAAAACTTTCGTACTTATTCTCCAAAAATTACCTTCTTCGATTATATCATTTTATCAGACATTTTCAAATATATAATCCAAATTGCACCCATTTTTTCGTCTGCTCTCTATGCCGCTTTTCCCATTCGATTTCTCCGGTACAGATAATAGATTGATATTGCCACCGCACAGATGAACCAGCTTACCGGATAACAGTATAAAATGGCATCCAGACTGCCAAGAGGCGTCAGGGTATATATCCAGATTGCCCGAAGAGCGCAGATTCCGGTGATATTAATAATCGTAGGAATCAGCGTATCTCCCTGAGCCCGAAGGGATGCACTGAAAATCTCGATAAAGGTAAAAAGTACATAAGTCGGTGAAATAACCATCATCATATGAGCCCCAATTTCAAGTACATTTGCATCCGTTGTAAACAGATACAGCAGATATCTTCCGATCGTACACATCATGACGCTCATTCCGATTGCGGCTGCCATAGCCATATAGAGAACGGTTCTTGTTCCCCTTTTTACCCGGTCAAAATTTCCCGCCCCTAAATTTTGTCCCACAAAGGTGGTTGCCGCAATTCCAAAGGAACCGTTGATCATCCAGAACAGGACATCCAGCTTTCCATAAGCCGTCCATGCCGCCATGGTATTTACTCCGAAGAGATTAATAGCCGATTGGATAAACATATTCGAGATGCTGTACGTCGAAGACTGTACTGCGGACGGAACCCCGATCTTTAGCATATTCTTTAAAATCTGCGGATGAATGCGTATGTCCTTCAAGGAAAGTGTTAATCCCTTTGTCCGGCGCATCAGACACTCTGTAATCAGTATCGTACTGACAGCCTGTGCAATCAGTGTTGCCAGGGCAACACCGAGAACTCCCAACTGAAAGATTAAGACAAAAACCAAGTCTAAAATGATATTGACAAAGGTACACACAATCAGAAAATAGAGCGGTCTTTTCGAATCTCCGATTGCCCTAAGAATTGCCGATCCCATGTTGTACAAAAAGACAAAGACTAATCCTGCAAAATAGATTCGGACATAGAGCGTCGACTGTTCCATCAGTTCTTCCGGTGTATGCATAAGGTGCAACAGGTTCGGCGCAAATAACACACCGATTAGTCCAAAGAGAAGTCCGCCCACAATGCCAAAGGCGTAGGTGGTGTGCAGGCCCTTTTGCAGCTCCTCCGCCTTTTTGGCGCCAAAATACTGGGAAATCATAACCGTACAACCGGCACTGAGTCCCGAAAAAAATCCCACCACCAAATTGATAATAATTGCGGAAGATCCTCCCACACTTGACAATGCAAGCTTTCCCGCAAAACGCCCCACAATGATTGCATCTACAGTATTATAAAGTTGTTGAAAAAAGGTCCCAAGCAGGATCGGGAAGAAAAAAATGAGTATCTGCTTCCAAATCGTTCCTGTCAGAATTTTATTTTCCTGTTCCATCATTTACGTACTCTCTTTATTGCTTTTCATCCTACAATTTTCCGATAAGATATTCCTGTGCTTTATTTCTAAGGAAAATTGGAAGTGTTTCTATCCCAGCTTCCACTTCTATGGTCTGTCCACCCTCGTATACACTTCCATCATTTGCAAGAGTCCACGTTGCCCCCTTCGGAAGATAGACACTGCGTTTCATTTCATGCGCATAGCAGATCGGCGCAACCAGAATATCCCCTCCAAACATGTAGCAGTCCCAGATATCATAGGTTTTTTCGTCTTCCGGAAATTCGAAAAACATCGGGCGCATAACCGGAGTCGCCTTCTTATGTGCCTCCTCCATTATGCTCCTTATATATTCTTTCATGGCAAGGCGGATTCGAATGAATTTTGTCATAATCTGCTCATTCTCTTCCCCATAGCTCCAGATTTCATTATCTGCTCCGGTCTGCTCTCTGATCTCACCTGCGGCGTTTACAATCTGCTCTACCGGTTGTCTGCAGCCATGGATGCGCATAACCGGGCAGAAAGTTCCAAACTGGAACCAACGAATGAGTAATTCTTTAAAATCTTCGCTTCTGACATCCCCTGCATGGAACCCACCAATGTCTGTGGTCCACCAGGGAATACCTGCAATTCCCATATGTAGTCCCGCACAGATCTGTTTGCGAAAATCCTCATAGGTTGACATGATATCCCCGGACCATACAAGCGCACCATAACGCTGGGAACCCAGCCATGCACAACGAATCAGATTTACGATATCCTCCTGACCGTTTGCTCTCTGTCCCTCATAAAAAAGTCTTGCATATTCTCTCGGATAGATATTTCCAATCTCCGATACACTTCCCGCGTAATATCTGTACTGCTCGAAATCATAGGTTCCGAATTCCGGCTCCGCCTCGTCCAGCCAGAAGGTCCGTATTCCCAGATCCGCGTAATTTTTCTTGATTTTATCCCAGACATACGCTCTGGTGCGGGGATTGGTAGCATCCATAAACACGTTATTTCCGTGAAAAATCATCTGCGCGTCGATTCCACCGTTATTTCTTACCAGAAGTCCCTGCTGACGCATCTCTTCATAGTTTTCACTTCGCCAGTCCACCTGAGGCCAGATGGACACCATGGTCTCTATTCCCATGTCGTGGAGCTTTTGCACCATGTTCTTGGGATCTTCAAAATATTCCGGGTCAAACCTCCAGTCCCCACATCTTGGCCAGTGGTAATAGTCAATTACCAGCACGTCCACCGGAATATCCCGTTTCCTGTATTCCTCTGCAATGCTTAACACCTGCTTTTGATTGTAGTATCGAAGCTTGCACTGCCAGAAGCCAAGTCCGTATTCCGGCATCATGGGTACCGTACCAACTGCTTTTCCGAAATGCTCCATAATCTCCTTCGGCGTATCTCCTGCAGTAATCCAATAGTCCAATTTATTTGTCACGTTGGCTTCCCATTCTGTGGTATTTTTTCCAAAATGAACCGCTCCGATTGCAGGATTATTCCACATAAAACCATAGCCGGCACTGGATAAATAGAAGGGGACGCTCGCCTGAGAATTGCGATGTGCCAGTTCCAGATTACAGCCCTTCAAATCAAAGATTTCCTGCTGGTACTGTCCCATTCCGTAAATTTTCTCATGCTCGTCTGCCACAAAGGATGCCTTTAAATAGAAGTCCCCGCCAGTAAGCGGGCGAAAATAGCGCGCTCTTCTTTGCAGGGCTCCCCCATTTGTAATCTCAGAAATCAAAGGCTTCCCCTTTTCATTATAAAAGCTGATACAAAGCGCCTTTCCCCAGCCTTCCACATGAAGCTTTACGGTTATTTTCCCGTTTGTAAGACAGCTGTCCATATCCCCAATCTGAATCTGTGCCTTACACTCCTCCTGTGGTAATAGAGCCGCATTACTGTCCGGAATTTCCCCAAGATATGCAGACTCTACACGCACACTGTCCTCTCCCCAGGGACTTATGCGAACCATCTCACCATTTTCCCGAAAAATAATACCGCCGTCTTTTTCCTCAAAAAACCTCATAATCTTCTCCCCCGTTTCAAAGTTTTCCTCATTTCAAAATTACAATTGAAAAATCGACAAAAATCCCACACCGGATTTCCAGTATGGGACCCTTTTATTCATTATATACTTTTTCCCCTATTTTTCAAATCCCATTTCGGAAAAGTGTTCCCGAATGAATTTGCATATTTGAATCAGAAATGTGGAATTTGGAAAGATTTGAGGTTCTAGAACTGTCGTATACCTAAAATCCTTGTAAAACAGCTTCAAACTGCGGATTTTTCCTGGAAATTGTATTATTAGAAGGAGTGGACTTCGCGGTATACCTAATATTTGCAATTTCTTAGGTACAGGATAAAATTGATCCGGTGAAAACATACAATCGACCATAAAAAGCGCTTAAAATGTCGCTTTTTCCATAGATTTTAGGTACTGGAAGAAAATCAACCAGCGAAATGATACAATTTACCAATCAAGCATGAAGAACAAGCCACTCTCGTTCGAAAAAAGCATAAAGGTACTAAATTCCGAAAAGGAAGTTTTTCAATTGAAATCAGTATGGAAACACAACCGTAAGAAGGAATTTAAAGTCCTCTTCAGCATATACAGAATGAGGAACTTTGGCAGGCATAACCAGTACCTCTCCCTCATGGACCAGATATTCCTTCTTGTCTACCGTAAACTTTCCGGTTCCTTCCAGAACCTGCACAAACGCATCTCCTGTGGATTCATGTGTCCCAATTTCCTCTCCTTTCGAAAAGGAAAAAAGTGTAATGCTTACCGCATCATTCTGTGCAAGTGTTTTGCTTACAATCTGCCCCGGCTCCACTTTAATCTGCTCTGTTAACTGTAATACCTCTTTGTGATTGATGTTCTTTACAAAACTCATTCCTGTTTCTCCCTTCTCTTTCTATTCCAAAATTATACCATCAATTGAGATTGTTACTACCTGCCATGGAAGGAATTTTCCACTCTCACTGATTGCGCGCTTTGCCGCCATCTCAAGTCCACCACAGCATGGTACCTCCATACGCACAATGGTAACGCTTTGAATATCATTATTCCTGATAATTTCCGTAAGCTTTTCACTGTAATCCACATCATCAAGCTTTGGACATCCAACCAGGGTTACCTTTCCACGGATAAAATCCTGATGGAAGGAGGCATAGGCATAGGCTGTACAATCTGCTGCAATGAGAAGCTTTGCCCCTTTGTAATATGGCGCTACCACCGGTGCAAGCTTAATCTGAACCGGCCAGTTTGCAAGCTGTGACACAGGCTTTGCTGCATCCATAACAGTTGCATTTGCAGCGGCATTGTCACGCTTCATCTGGCGCATGGCGCTACCTGGGCAGCCATGAAATGCCGGTGCCTGCTTCTTTGCTTCTTTTTCTTTTGCAAGCTTGTTTGCTTCCACTGCTGCCTCATCATAAGCAGCCGCTTCACGCATCTCAAAGGAAATGGCTCCTGTTGGGCAATTTGGGAGGCAATCTCCCATCCCATCACAATAGTCATCCCGAATCAGCTTTGCTTTTCCATCTATCAGCGCAATTGCGCTCTCATGGCAGGCGGTTACACAAAGGCCACAGCCATTACATTTTTCTTCGTCAATTTTGATAATCTGTCTAACCATGTTTTTTCTCCTTTTTTCTTGACTTTACTTCTGCATCATACTATGCTTATCCCATTAAATATGTGGTTATAACCACATTTTAAAATAAAAATTTTTCCATTCACGAAGTTGTGTTTCTAAATGACTTTGTATATTTAAGTCATTCCTGTAACACATTTTTAAATAGGAAAAGAAATCTCCCATTTCGGAAATGTGTTCCCGAATGAATTTGCATATTTGAATCAGAACCCACTCTCGTTTGTAAAA
>CAMDYX010000003.1 GCA_945910395.1 uncultured Agathobacter sp.
TTTAAGGCGTGGTGGAATTTACCTCTGCACTGGAATTTAAAATTTCAAGTCAGCAGCATTTCTGCCCGAGTGCCATCAAATCCTATTCTATACTCTCACTTCAAATCCGTTCTTGAATACGAATCTTATATCGTCCCTTCCCTTTATGATTACCTCCTACACAAGGCTACATCAAGTCCCGACATCGTACTCTTCAATTGAGCCGTCCCAGAATCCGTATCGCCCTCTCGGCATCCTCCTCGGTCAGTCCGCATTCATATGATGTCTTCACCCAATGATCCACTAATCCACATTCGACAAAGTCATACGCTTCATCATCTAGGATCACATAATTTTCGACATCCTGATGTGCGGACAGATAATTCAGGATGCCTTTTCCACGATTTAAAATCTTGTCGTGTGTTGTATCAAATACCGGTACCTTTTCATTGATGAAGCTTCGTATGGCATCATTATCCTGGTAATCTTCTTTCCAGGTACTGGTTAATACGATGCTTGCATTTGTTTCATCAATAATGCGCTTCAGATGTTGCAAATTGCCTTCATCTATACACGGGAAATTCAAGCTTTCTTCATTGCTCTTCGCATTATTCAGCACCCCATCAATATCTAAAAAGATGACCTTCATTCTGTGTCCTCCTGATGCGCCCTTGCTTTTTCGATAACACTATAAGCCTGATGCACTAGACTCATGTAATACTTTTCGTAGTCACTTACATCCCTTCCGTCAATAATTTGGCACATGACTCCCAGGATATCCTCTGCCCCTTGGCGGTAAGCCTTCTCTTCCCGTTTCTAATGGCTCTCTTCTGCAATTGCATATTCACGTTTTGCGGCTTCTAGCTCTTCACGTTCCCGGTTAACTTTTGCGTAGATTTCTTCGGCTGTCATACTTTGATCTTGCAACAATTCCAGCAGCTCCCTTTCCCAGTCAGCATTTGCAGAGTAATGCACCACACCAAGAATCTCCGGAATCCGAAATCGCACGGTGGAGCAAATAATAATTGGAATATTTGCCTCTTTCTCTTTCATGATTTCTATTAAGCGATTCCCCGAGTCTGCATCCACGCCATCTTCATCTGCTGGATAATACATATCAGATATGATCACGTCGTAAGGTCTGTTTTCCGCGAAGGAAGCTTCAATCATTGTTAGGCCGGATTTCAGATTCTTTGCGTGGTCTAATTCTACTCTTCCCAGTTTCTTAACGGCACGTGCAATATCTAGATGCTTTAGCATGGTATCTTCGATATTCAGAATTCTCAATTTGTTTGTCACCCCTATGTAAGTTCATTAATTCATTCTACCAAGAAAGTTCTCATTTTGACAGAAAAAGTTAAGGGATTTTCTTTTTTAATGCGCTTCTCCCATTCGTAATCCAAAGAGAAGTTTTCCATATTTCTCATCCAAAAGAAAGTTCACACCCATAAAGCACATATTTCTTACGTCAAAAAAAATCTTTCACCTAATGAGGAGGACGTATATGAACAATATGTTGCTTAGCTCTCTAAATGAGAGTACAATGTCCACTGAGGCAATCGATGAATTAATCATCATGGCACAAAGAAAAAAGGAACGTATGAATATACTTTCTAAGTATATTCTACCAGAATCTGTCGACAGTAAAGGATACTACTCCATTCGAGTACCAGATCCATCTGCTGCCGAAGGAAGGAGAAAAATATCTGCAAAAACACTTGAGGCACTTGAGGATAAGATAATCGAATGGGATAATTCGCAAGCAAAAGCCAATATGACGTTTGAAGAGGCCTTTCAGAACGACTGCCAGTCTGCACTTTGTGATATGACATCTTCCGGTGCTTTTGCATCAAGACAAAGTACGATCAGAAAATATCAGACAGATTATGACCGCTTTTTAAGTAGCACTCAATTTGCCAACACGCCAATCAAAAACTTATCAGCAACAGACGTCGAAAATGTAATTATTGACACCGTAAAACGTTTTCATCGTGAAGGTAAAAAATTTACGAGTTCAACCATGTCTGCTCTTCGATTGGTGATAAGTACTACGTTTAAGTATGCTTACACGACTAAAATTACCGTATCCAATGAATATGAGCGAATTGACGAATCTCGTATACGCAACATTGATTTGGATTCTTCCACTCCGATTAGTGAGCGTGCATATTCAGATGAAGATATCAATGCAATGCTTGATTATATACATACTCACCAGCAGAAATATCCTGCATACCCGACGTCTTATGCCCTTGAATTTCAGATTATTTGCGGATGTCGAAGAGGTGAAATTCCTCCTCTTACCTGGGATGATGTAAAGAATGGCTCAGTTTTCTTCCATCGTGAGCAGATTACAGCAAAAAAGCATGTAAAGACCTTAAATGATTTCGATGCTGTAGAAGTAGTTAAAGGAGTGAAGTATGTGGAAGGCGATACCGTTCCTGAATATTTTCAGATCGTCGAGCACACAAAGACCAAAGAGTCTCGCCCCTTTCCTATCACAAGTGATCTCGAAGAACTACTGGTTCGAATTAAGCATGTTCACAATAACTACTTTCCTGATTCAGAATATCTATTCCCAGCCGACTCGGACAATGGTTGTATTACCAACAATACAGTATATAATTTCTATCGACGTATGTGTAATGCACTCAATATTCCGATTTGCAAAGATGTTATTAAAGGCACTCACTCTTTCCGTCGCAACAGTATCACGGGATTTGTAAATGATAGTTGTGGTGATGTTGAGTTAGCAGCTTTAGTATTTGGTAATAGCCCAGAAGTTATCCGTTCCCATTACATGTTAGGAGCAGATTTGAAAAAGGCTCGTGAAGTGCTTGAAAAGCGTCAAATCAGATAATTTCCAGTTGGTCACCCAGAATTTAGAAAAGAAAAAGCCCCGCAAGCCTTGAACTTACGGGGTTTCTATGAGAGCGATAGACGGGCGCAAGACGTCCGGCGGACGTCTGCTCTGCGCCGACCGGAGCGAAGCGAAGACGAGAACCCACACCGTGGGTGAGCGGCTCCGCTTTGCTCCTTACAACGAAAAGGATATCCTTACGGATATCCTTTTCGTTGTAAGAGCGATAGACGGGGCTCGAACCCGCGGTCTCGACCTTGGCAAGGTCGCGCGTTACCAACTACGCCACTATCGCATTTATGATGTTGTGTTCGTCGCCGAACAAATAGTATATTATCAGATGTGGATGTTCATGTCAACAACTTTTTTGCAATATTTTAATTATTTTTTTCATGTTATTTTAAACCATTTGTTCACGCTCAACTACCGACTTTATTTCGCTCATCCGAATTGTCCTATTTTGCTATATATTTTCTTGCCTGTACCTAAAAATCATAAAAAGTAGGTCGTTTTTAGCTCTAAAACAGGGAAATTGTATGTTTTCGCGATACTGATTTCGCACTGTGCCTAAGAATTTAAGATTTCTAGGTATACAGAGAAATTACTACCGCAAAAAAATACAATCGACCGTCTAAGACGGGGTTTTGAGGTTATTTTTCATATAAATTAGGTATGGGTACAAATTTATATGCCAAAATAATACAAAACATGCTTCCGAGCATTTGAAACATTCATAAAATCCTTTCCAGGCATCTGAAACATTCCAATAAAGTACTTTCCTTCCGTATGCATGCTTCCACAAAATAAAACTCTCTTTTCAGAAATGTGTTCCTGAAGAATGAATTTTGCCATTTGAATCAGAACGTTTAAAAAGCGTCGGCACTTAATGAGCAATCTTTCACGAATATAGTACCGCTACGCTTTTTACAAACGAGAGTGAGTTCTGATTCAAATATGTAAATTCACTCAGGAACACAAATATGAAAAGTGATAAATAAAAATGGCATCTTTTGGCAAGCTATGCTATATTTAAAGAAAAAACAATCAGGGAGGGATTTACATTATGCCATTTATTGATTCTAAAATTACAGTTCCTGTTTCAAATGAAAAGAGAGAAATCATAAAATCCCGGCTGGGAGAGGCCATCAGTCTTCTTCACAAGGCTGAAGCCTATCTTATGATCGGATTTGATGACAATTACGATTTGTATATGAGCGGTAAGAAATTGGAAAAGGGCGCCTATGTATCTGTCAGTCTTTTTGGCAATGCGCCATCCGATGCCTACAATCAGATGACTTCCGCAATCTGCAATATTCTTGCGGAGGAGCTTGGTATCCCTTCTAATGCGGTTTATGTGACCTATCATGGCATTACCGACTGGGGATGGAATGGTGCGAATTTTTAATTCCCTTTTTACTTTTGTGTGTCTATGAATGAATTTTGCTATTTGAACCAGAACGTTTAAAAAGCGTCGGCACTTAATGAGCAATTTATTGCGAATTTAGTACCGCTACGCTTTTTACAAACGAGAGTGGGTTCTGATTCAAATATGCAAATTCATTCAGACACACAATTGTAAAATGGGAGATTTTTAAAAAATCCGCATGAAACAGGCAGGTACCTCATAGGATGTATAAACGTAAAATTGGAGGCTTCCTATGAGTGCAAAAACAAAAATTGTTGTATTAAAAATGAAAGAACTTATTTTTACCGGAATATTGGCACTGCTTATTTTGCTTTTGGTCATTCTGTTTCTTGCCTTTGTTTTTCCAAAGGAAACACCGGTAACGGAAGAAGAAAACGTGCCTACTTCCAAATATGTTCCAGGCGTCTATACATCTTCTGTCATGTTGGGAGATACCGCCGCGGATGTGCAGGTTATTGTTGATGAAAACAACATTAACTCGGTTGCGCTTGTCAACTTAAATGAAACCATAGAAACCATGTATCCACTCGTAAAGCCTGCTATGGAAGACCTGTCCAGCCAGATTCTTGATACGCAGTCCCTGGAGAACATTACATATTCGCAGAATAGCCAATACACCTCTATCGTGTTGATGAATGCCATACAGGACGCAATAGAAAAAGCATCACTGGAGTAATCCAGAGATGCTTTTTAGTTTTCTAAATCTTTTTTTTACTCTGCATCCTCAGCTGCAAGATCATTTAAATAATCTGTGATGGCTGTTGTATCAGCGGTAAAGGTCTGTGCAGGCTTACTATTCTCATATAATGTATATACGGAAGCACCTGCCCATCCCACAATCGCAATCACGACTGCCCATGCTGCAACAATGGCACATCTGCGTTTGATTTTATCTCTTACAATCGTCTTTTTACGATTTGCTTTTTCTTTCTTATACTGATCAACCTTTGCCTGGCTCATTTTTAACTCTCCTTACATTCCACAAAGTTTCTAACGAGCTTATTTTACACACATTCCCTCTAAAATGCAAGTCTTGCCTATGCAAAAGCTGCTGCTTTTTCTTCCGGGTTTCTGATAGGAAGATTTCTGTGCTCCACAGAGGTGGAAAATACGATCTGGGTCTTTGTCTTTCCGAATCTCTGCAATTCATTTACAAAATGATCCAATTCATTTGTATTCCAGAATTCAACCTGCAACAGCATTGCATAATCTCCGGTCACACAGTTGCACTCAATGACATTCGGAACGTTCTCAATATAAGCGTAAAACTCTGTCTTTTTGGATGGCTCCATCTCCAGGTTTACAAATGCTTTGATTCGGTAACCTAAGGCTTCCGGATCAATCTGTGCATGATATCCGCGGATAATTCCGATTTTTTCCAGACGGTCAATTCTTGCCGTAACAGCAGGAGATGATAAAAACACCTGGGAAGCGATATCCTTGATAGAAGTACGGGCATTTTTTTGTAACAACTGAATAATCTTTTCATCAACAGAATCCATCATTGGTCTCATAGTTTTTCTCCCTTCTATTTTCACGGTGGTAACTTAATAAAATAAAGTATTTGTTTTCGCAAAAAAGTAAAAAAGGCCCAAGCGCATAAAAAATGCACTCGAACCTCTTCGTTCACATAATATTATTAACTTTTCACCAAGAATAACACTCGGGAGAAAAGTTGTCAATCTGTTTTTAAAAAATTTAGCTTCGGTAGTCCGCATTAATCTTTACATAATCATAGGTCAGATCGCATCCCCAAGCGGTTGCTTCCTCATTTCCTTCATGCATATCCACAAAAATGGTAACCTCCGGTGCGGATAATATCTTAACAGCCAGCTCTTCATCAAATGCAATCGGCGTCCCCTTATCAAAGACCTGCAGTCTTCCGTTTTCACTTTCAAAGAAGAGCTCTACATCGTTCTGATCAAACACCGATCCTGAGTAACCCATTGCACACAGGAATCGTCCGAAATTTGCATCACGGCCATAGATTGCTGCCTTTGAGAGATTGGAGCCTACAATGGCGCGGGATAAGATTCTTGCGTCCTCCTTTGTTTTTGCATTTACGACCTTTGCCTCAAAAAGCTTGGTTGCGCCTTCCCCATCACCGGCCATCTTACGTGCCAGAAATCTACAGATGAAGAAAAGGGCTTCCTTGAAGGTCTCATAGGACTCATCTTCCGCTGTAACTTTTTTGTTTCCTGCCAACCCATTTGCCATAATAAGAAGGGTATCATTCGTGGAGGTGTCCCCGTCAACCGTAATCATATTGAAGGTATCCACGACCACTTCACTTAAGGCTTTCTGGAGAAGGGACTTCTCGATGTCCATATCGGTGGTCAGAAAGCCCAGCATGGTGCACATATTTGGATGAATCATTCCGGAGCCCTTGCTCATTCCGCCAAGGGTCACCTTCTTACCGTCAATGGTAAAGGTTACTGCGATTTCCTTATGAATGGTGTCCGTTGTCATAATAGCCTTTGCTGCCGCCGTTCCCGCTTCTGTACTCTCCTCAAGAGTCTTACTCATTTTTTCCACGCCGGCTACCAGCTTATCCTGGGGCAGCTGCATTCCGATGACGCCTGTGGAGGCCACAGCTACCGAATCGTATGCTACGCCAAGATATTTCTCCACCGCTCTTGCAGTTGTTTCACAGGCATCAAAGCCTTCTTTTCCGGTACAGGCGTTCGCGATTCCGGAATTTACCACAATTGCCTGCATTGGTTTTTTCGATGCCACAATTTTCTGATCCCACTGTACACAAGCGGCCTTTACCAGATTCGTGGTAAAGGTGCCCGCACACTCTGCCGGCACTTTGGAAAAAACCATTGCCATGTCGGTTCGATTCTTATACTTAATGTTAGCCTCACAGCTTGCGGCACTGAAGCCTTCCGCTGCACATACGCCACCCTCTACCTGAACAAATTGCATTTTTCGTTCCTCTTTTCCTTAATAGTTATTACATATATTTATCCAGCTGATGTGATACATCCAAGACATTGTTCAACTGTTTTCTTGCACTTTCTGCGTGATCCAGATTCTCAATTGTCATATCCGCAGCCTGGGAGGATGAGGCGGTAACCTCCTCTGTTGTAGCGGAAAGATTTGTGATGTTATCTACGATCTGGTTATTTGCATCCGACAGCTGATTCAGCATCGCGTCAATACTCTCAATTTCAGCAATCAAACGATTGACATTTTCGTTCATTTCTCCAAAGCTTTCTGATGCTTTCTCTATCATCTGCTCCTGCTCTGTAGTGGCATTTACTGAATCCTTTACTGCGTTTGCTGCAGCTTCCGCGGTATTGGAAAGCTCCATGGAAATGGAGGAAATACTCTCTGTCTCCTGCCTGGTCTTTTCCGCAAGCTCTCTGATTTCATCTGCCACAACAGCAAATCCGCGTCCTGCTTCCCCGGCTCTGGCACTTTCAATAGAAGCGTTCAGCGCAAGTAGATTTGTTTGGCTGGAGATTGAGAAAATCGTATCTGCAATACTCTTAACTGCCTCCGTCCGCTCCTTCAGCTCACTCATGGCCTTTGCAACTGCGGAGTTTGTATCGGAAATCACGTTAGACTGATTTCTGACCTGTTCCATGATGGCAAGACTCTGGTCATTGAGCTCGCTGGAGCGTTTTGCAACACGTACCATATTCTCAGAGCTTTCTATGGTCTGCTCGATGGAATCCTGAATATTCTGTGTCATGGTGGTCTGCATCTGGATATTTTCTGCGGTACTTAAGGTGCTGTCTGAAATATCCTTCATCGCACCGTTTACGATTTCAGAGGATTCGTTCAATTCATTTACAATATTCATGACGCTTTCCGTTCCCTTGCGGACCTCATCTGCCACAAGGATCACATCATCCATAATCGCTTTCTGCTTCCGCTGCTCCTGCATGGAATTATGTAGAGTATCATGGTTGAACTGCTTGGATACATTTGTCGTAAGATAAACCAGTACCAGAAGCAGATAGACACAGCCTACAGCAAAGCACCAGTCAGCAAGTGCATTCGGTTCTGTAAACTTTTTGTTCATTGTCCTGAAAACAGTTACCAGAAGCAGCAATCCTGCATAACATCCGGAGCTTACGGCGATATATTTTTTATCGAAGAAAAGAATACATCCAATCAGCGGAAATGCGCCGAGGAACAACACATAGCTTTCATCAAAGGCAAAGGTCATCAGAAAAGAAACAATCAGAAGTCCCGGCAGCGTTGTGTACCGAAGTTTTTGGGATGCCGCATTCAGTTTTTGAATAACAAACGGAACAGTTGCTGCAATAAGGATAATAATACTAATCATGATACTGTATCCGAAGGTCCTAATTCCCCTAAGAAAAGAAATCCAAACAATTACAAGCATTGCCAAATAATATACCGCATACCCCATTACCAAAAAACGGTTTGCTCGTTTGATCTGCTCTGTCTTGTCTGCGAATTGATAATACTTATTATTTTCCTGCATTTTATTTTCTCCTTTATCTAGATATGTTAGAAAATTCCCATAATTGTATTAATTATAACACATTCCTAGTACTAATGCATTATTATTTTACTCTCTTTTCGGAATTATGTTCCTGAGAATGGATTTTGCTATTTGAATCAGAACGTTTAAAAAGCGTCGGCACTTAATAAGCATTTTTTTGCGAATTTAGTGCCGTTACGCTTTTTACAAACGAGAGTGGGTTCTGATTCAAATATGCAAATACATTCAGGAACACTTTTCTGAAATAGGATTTGCTTTAAGATTTTCCTCTCATCTGATCGAAGGAATTATAAACATTCAGATTCCCAAATCCGTTGATCGGTGAAGGGTACTCCTGACCACTTCTTCTTTCACAGCCCCTAATCAGGATATTTTTAATTTCCACGGAATTGATTCCCACATCATTTCCTCTCACGATAGCCCACTCTAAGATCTGGGCACAGGCTCCTGCTGTGATTGCCGCAGCTGCCGAGGTTCCTGTTCTTGTTACATAATCTCCTCTTGCATTTTTCCCCTGCACCTCCACCGCAGGAGCTAAAAAGTCCGGCTTCACATTTCCATCCATGGTATATCCTCTTCCGGAATCCAGATAAACCGCACCGTTTGCAGCATTGTATCCTCCAACGGAAATCACCGATCTCGCATCGGAAGGCGTTGTGAGGGTAACATAGGGATTGGATTTTAAGAAATAGACATTTCCCAGCTGCAGTTCCCCCATGGGCAGCCACATGTGAAATGCTCCGTTAATGATATTGTAAGGGTATACAAGGATCGTCCATATTCCTTTTTTCACATTGGAAAAGCGGAAAAAGATCAGGATATCCCGTCTCGCTCTTCCCACATTCTGGTAATCAATGGACAGGGTGGTTCCCTCGAACAAAAACTCATAGGTCTGATTTGCTCCCGCCGGAATTTGCCCTCTCGGCACAATTTCTCCTGTGGGAGATTGCACCGCAACGGTTACAATTTCCGGCGCAAGGGTAGCAAGCTCTAAGGTAAACCCTGCCATATCATTTTCCACATTGATTTCCACCCGGTCCGGAGTCAGCATAGACTGTGTCTGACCATAATAATGCCGCGACGCATTGGCCTCGTTTCCGGTTGCAACCACAACCGCCTGCTGCCGTTCTGCTGCAACGGAATCCAGATATTCACACAGCGGATTTGTTCCCGTATGGGTTCCGCTGCTTGATCCCAATCCGATACAGGTAACAAGCGGCCGGTTGGCTATAGCTGCGATTGCTTTTGCCTGTGCAACCGCCAGCATAATTTCGCTTTCCGCATATACCGGTACATTCTCCGGGATATAATAAAAATCCCGAAGTACCTTCGGTGCTTCCTGAAGCTTTATGGCAATAAGCTCTGCCTCCGGTGCAGCCCCTGTAAAATCATTCTGTGGATTCGGTTTACCACAGGCCACACTGGCCATAAAGCTTCCATGCCCGTTTGTATCCTCCGCTCCCACTCCGGTATCCGGAATAGCAATAAAAACACCCTGTCCTTTTAAAGACAGGGTGGGTTGGTTCTGAAGCCGCAAAATTCCGCTTACCTCCAGGCTTGTGCTATCTAACAGACCATAACAATTCGGAATAGCGCTGTATCCATATTGCTCCATGGAAAGAGGCGGCATATCCCGGCGGTCATAATACCAGATTTCATATTTTTCGTTTACCATTCTTTTACATATCGGTTCCTTTATTGGATCTCTTGCTTCATCTCGAACAACAATCAGTTCCAAACGATCCTCGGAGGTTACAATATCCTCGCAATTTACTGCTGCATCCATATCCTATATCCAATCCTGCCATTTACTGAATTATGATAAATCATACAATTTATCATAGTACAATTTAACATAGTATGATTTATCATAATACTACTTATCGTCATACTATATGTTTCTTGAATATAAGATATGCAAATTCATTCGGGAACACTTTTCCTGAAAGGAATTTTATAATTGTCCAATTTTGGCGTCAAAATTTCCTCCTGTACCTAAAAATCATGAAAAAAGCGTCCTTTTATGATACCTCCACCACTGGCTCTCTGCTGCTGTGGCAGGTAAAATAAATGGTCTGATATTCCTGTGCTACGTTGTACAAAAGCTGCATTCCGTTTTCGGTCTTTTCCTCGTCTAAATTGACAAAGGGATCATCCATAATAAGGAATGGTTTTTCCTCGGTAAACATGGCTTCCACAAGGGCCAGTCTCATACATACCCCGATGAGATCCTGATAACCGGCAGACATATTCTTCGTATCCCGAAGCTCGCCCTGCTCCTTCTTATGAAAATGAATGTTGGCATCAATCATCCAGTTATCCGTCTGTGGTCCGAGGATCATTTCATAATACTTACAGAAGGCCTGTGTGATCGGAGCCATATACCGGGCAGTAAAGGATTCTCTTGCCTTTTGTAAAAGCTCCTGTGTCGTAGTGACAATATCATAGGTTCGAATATCCTTCTCCTGATTCTTCGTACATTCCTCGTATTCCTGTTTTTTCTCATCCCGCAGGTCCAGCTGTTCCTGCAGGTCTTCCATCTGGCGATTGTACTGCTCGATGCTGGAACGTACCTCCTCCAGTTCATCATCTAAGGCATGAATCCGCCCATTGATTTCCTCCAGACTGTAGGAGAGTGTCTTTTCCGACATCAATGTTTCCATATCCGTTCTTGCTTCAAACTGTTCAATACGCCATTTTACAGCCTCCGCCGTCTCGATTGCAATTTTATACTTTGCAGCCTCCGTCTGGAAATAGTTAAACTGGGCAGAAACCTCATTGGTCAGTGTGACACCCATGGAGGCTGCATAGGACAGCAGTTCACTCTTAAGCGTCCTTGCTTTTCCTTCCAGCTCCTCGTATCTGCTCTTCTGTTCCTTCAGGCGTGCATAATCCCTTACCTGATTTTTCAGCTCATACAGATGATAGGAAAAATCATTTTCTCCGCAGAATACCTGGTACTGCTCCAGGAACATCCTGGTATGCTGATTGCTATCCCAGATTTTATTGTTGTGATCCGTTTCCTGCTTTTGCAGCTCTTCGATTACTTCGTTGCGCTCATCCTGCTCTTTTTCCCAGGCAATCCGAACCTCCTCCTGCTTCTTTAAAAGCCTTGCTTTCTTCTGCAGTCCTGCAACGATAAAGCAGATTCCGCATACGAACACCACAAGGCAGGCTACCATCACAGCCACACCATAGGAAAAATCCTTTGGCAGTCCGAATACGCAGAATAGCTCTCCTGCCAGACCAAGCAGAGCAAGGATGATTCCAAAAATCGCAATTCCCGCAATTTTTGGGATTTTGACAAGCGGCATCCCCGCATCCTGCAGGCACTCCTTTTCCCGTTCCGAAAGCTTTACCAAAAGCTTGGTGTGTTCGTCCCTTACACTGCTTAAATTGGAAAGCTTCTCCAGCTCGATATCGATATCCGCATCTGCCGGTGTTCCATTTGAAAACATGGCGGAAAGCTTGCCATATCGCTCCCTTTCATCCTCCGTGAATTCCAGATGCCGGAGCGTTCCCAGCATATCCTCAAAGCTTCTTGCAGCCCTACTGCCCTTCGCAAGCATATCCTCATCCGGAAGGCCGTTTGGAAAAATATCCGTAAAAGGAACAAGGGCTTCCAATGCCTTTGTCTGTTCCTCACACAGGGACAGATACATTTTCTGCTGCTCCTGCCTTACGCTCTCCTCGCTTGCTGCCTGAAGCTCCATGGCATAGGCATCCCTTGTCTGGTTCAGCTGGTCCTTTTTTGCCAGAGCCATCTGCTGCTTCATCCGAAGCTGGCTCATTCCGTATTCGGCAGACTCATAGCTGGTTAATTCTGAGGCGATCTCCGCAAGCTGCCCTTTTCGCTTTTTGATGCTTCCCGTAATACGGTTCGGTGAAAGCTGATTGGCAAGGTTTTTTAAATACTCCTGGGCACTCTCGTAATTGTTGATATCATTCGTATTTTCGGCCAGATTTCCAAGCTTTGCATTGATTGCATCGGAGGTCTGGGCGCTGCAGTCATTCTGGGCGATATAGATGCTTCGCTTGAAGGAAAGTCCATCCAGATCAAAAAGCTCCTCCCCCACCTTTTCCGTATAATCCACACTCTCTAAATTTGTGCTTAGATCATAAATATGAAATTCATCATTTTTTTCTGTTTTTCCAAAGGTTCTGCTAATCCGGTAATCTCTGCCGTTTACGCTAAAATCCAGCTCTCCGCCATAGCTTCCCCCTTGCCAGGGACGATAGATATTTCGCTCCCGGTCGAAGGCGCCGGCCTCCTTTTTGGTGTCAAAGCCGTAGAACATGGCCTTGATAAAGGCTGCAAGGGTACTCTTTCCCCAGGCATTCGGCTCATTGATGACATTGATTCCATCTGAAAAGTTGATGGTCAGATCGGAGATTTTTCCAAAATTATCAATATGACAGCTCGTAATTTTCATGTGCTAGATCTCCTCCCCTGACAACGCCATGATTCCGCATCGAATCACTTCGGATTTCTTTTCCTCATCCAGATCCGAATTCATAACCATACGGACAAACTCCCCTTTTAGGGATTCGTCCTTTTCATAGTCACCATAATTGATCTGTAATGTCGTTGCATTTTCCAGTTTTACAAAATAATAGTAATCCGAGAACAGCTCCGACAAATATTCCATACTCAGCTCGCACTCCACATTGAGAGCTCCGGTAAGCATAATTTTTACCAGACTGTTTGATGGAATCGGATTCGTATTTATGGCCAGTTCAATCTGCTTTGCTGCTTCATTTGTGGTCATCACTCCTGTTACATCCACCGGAAGGGTATAAAGGGTTCTGGTTGAACAGCTGACCATTTTTGTTGTTGCCGTCAAGGCCTGCTCATCGATATCCAAAAGGACAAAGCCCTTCTGTCCGCACTCGTCGAAGCCTCTTCCCTCTAAGCATCCGCAGTAGCAGTACACTCCTCTTGCATCCAGCTTCTCGCAGATGTAGCTATGTACATGTCCCAGGGCAAGATAATCGATGTTCTTGTTTTTCAGGTCAGACAGGCTGATATTTTCCGCCACATGAGCACTCTTATACTCTCCGGTCTGCCCGTGCAGCGTCACAATATTATAGCTGTCATGGGAAAGGACCAAGGAATTGTATGCCGTCACCTGATTTTCTCCGTTAAGCTCCAACCCTGCGATTACCACTTTTCCGTCCAGATAGCTGTAGGAGGTCCATTCATCGGAAAAAAGCTTTAGATTTTCCGGCACCTCATCCAGTTTTGAAAGGAAATTGTCATTGTCATGATTGCCCTTCAGATACAGAAAATCAATTTCCGGATTGCTTACAATGGTATCCTTTACGGTATTTCTCACCATTGCAGAAACATTTCTGGTATCGAACAAATCTCCTGCAATCAGAATTACCTTTACATCATTTGCCTTCGCATAATCTACCATGTGTACATAGGTGCGAAGGATCTCATTTTTTCGTTCTTTCGCCTGCTCCTTTGAAAGATTCGATGTCATCTTCGAATCCAGATGCAGATCGGCACAGTGAATGATCTTCATCTACTCTAAAAACTCCTCTATATTTTTCTCTGCCGCCTTGTCATCAATAAACTAACCGTTGCTTACTGTAAGCTGTGGTACGCCCCGCATCTGAATGACCGGCCCGCCCTTCTTCTCTATATAATCCCTTGTGATGGTTACCGTACCGATATTGTCATCCTTCGGAATCTCATACATGATATCCAGCATAAACTCCTCAATGATGGCACGAAGAGCACGGGCTCCCACCTTCTTTTCCTTTGCCTGCTTTGCAATGGCAAAAAGTGCGTCCTCCTCAAAATTCAACTGCACTTCATCCATCTCTAAAAGCTTCTGATACTGTTTGATAATGGCATTTTTCGGCTCCACTAAAATTTTCACCAGCATGTCCTCGGATAAGGCATCCAAAGAAAACAGGATCGGAAGTCTTCCCAAAAACTCCGGAATCATTCCGAATTTTCTTACATCCTCCACCGTAACCTTGGATAACAGATTTTCGTCATTGTCATACTTGTCCTTAAGGTCCGCCTTAAACCCGATGGAAGCCTCCTTGTTCAGCCGCTCCTTTATGATCTCCTCAAGATCCGGAAAGGCCCCGCCGCAGATAAACAGAATATTCTTGGTATCTACTGTTGTCATGGGAACCATGGCATTTTTGCTGCTTGCCCCAACCGGCACTTCAATCTCAGCACCCTCTAACAGCTTTAGCATTCCCTGCTGTACCGATTCTCCGCTGACATCTCTTTGATTGGCGTTGCGCTTCTTGGCAATCTTGTCAATCTCATCGATAAAGATGATGCCATGCTCTGCCCTCTCCACATCATTATCCGCAGCTGCAAGGAGCTTACTTACCACGCTCTCAATATCATCGCCAATGTATCCCGCTTCGGTAAGGGAGGTTGCATCGGTAATTGCAAGAGGAACATCCAATAGTCTTGCAAGGGTCTTCACCAGATAGGTCTTGCCACAGCCGGTGGGTCCGATCATGAGCATATTGGATTTCTCAATCTCCACCCCATCCTTCTCCTCTGACATAATGCGCTTATAGTGATTGTACACCGCAACGGACATGACTTTTTTTGCATGATCCTGTCCCACCACATATTCGTCTAAGCTGGCCTTGATTTTGTGCGGCGCAGGGATGGAATGGATGTCAAGCACCGGAGCCTCCTTTTTCTCCTTTGGCTTTTTCTTCTTGATTTTCTGGCGCTCCGGAATCTGCCCTGCAAGATCCGAAAGATTGATCATGCTGATATTCGGCATCCTGCTAAGGTCCATATTCATCATATTTCCCATGTTAAAGCCGCTTCCTGCCATGGTATCAAAGGTCTTTTGCATACAATCGTTACAGATGCAGATGGAATCCTGTATATGAATCATTTTTCCGGCAACACTTTCCGGTCTTCGACAGATATAGCAGATATCCTCGAATTCGTCTATTTTTTCATTCAAATTGTCCTGATTATTTTCGTTATTTTGATTTTCAGCCATTGTTAAAACCACCTTTTTTTTGAAATTTCACCCATTTTGTTATTATACGTTATCTCCTTCTTAAACACAAGAAAGAAGCTTTTTATTTCATTTTTTCTTTATTTATTGCTCAAATGCTATTATAATGATAAGGTAACGAATGAAAATATTTTTACGGAGTACAATTATGGGAATTGTTGTCAACTTATCATTGATTATTCTTGGAACCATTGCATTTGTTTTGGGAATAAGCTACTTTATACGGGAAAAAAATCATACCTCCCTTCGAGTGCTGATTCTGATGCTTGGGATTTTTGCGACCATATGGTGCTTTGGATATGCGTTTATGGGAATGACCGGCAATACCTCCTTTGCTATTATCGGACGTAATTTCGGTCTCTTTGGTGTTATTGCCTTTATGGTGACGGAAACCGCATTTTTGATTATCGAGGTGGGGCTTCCGAAGCTCGTCCTTAAGACACTGCTTCCCGTTACTGTTTTAATTGCGGCCATTGACTTTGTTTTCTATTCCAACATCAATAATCTGATATTCATCCGTTATCAGGAGCGCACCTGCTACTATGCCCGTTCTACTCCTGCCCGGAGTTTTCACGAATTTTTCATTATCTTTTTATTTGTTTCCATGCTTTCCATAGGTATTTACTGGTTAAGGAAGGTGCGGCTTCGCCGGGAAAAGGACATTGTTTTCCTGCTGATTGTCGCCAACCTTTCCATCGCGGTTGCGTCTCTTCCCGATACGATTCTTCCGCTTTTAAACCTCCCATCCTTCCCCGCTTCCTGCTACGGATGCTTTATCGCCTTTTTTACGGTGTGGTTTGTGTGCAACAAGTTTAATGCCTTCAGTATTTCTGTCCAGAATTTCAGTTCCTATATTTACAAAAATGTAGATGCCGTCATTCTGTTATTTGATCCATACAACAAGCTCTCCGTGGCCAATGAACCGGCCCATCGTTTTCTTTCCTTTGACAGGGTAAACGGTCAGTCCATCTCAGAGCTGTTTGAGATTTCTTCCGCAGATGCCGATACATTATTCCAAACGGCAAAAGAAGAAGCCGAATCCTCCCACAGCTTTCGGCTGGTTGCCAGGAATAACGGAGCCATCTGTTCCCTGACCTTAAATCAGATCAAGGATAAATACGGCGAGACCTACGGAACCATCTGTTTTGTTTACGATTTAAGCCGCGAAGAAGCCATGCTCCGTGAAGTCTCTGAGATGAAGGAAAAGCTTCAGGAGGAGCTTTCCGAGAAAACACGGCAGGTAGAAAGGCTTACCCTGCAGGCAATTTCCACCATCGCAAATACCATCGACGCAAAGGACACTTATACCAAGGGACATTCCATCCGGGTTGCAGAGTACAGCGCCCAGCTGGCAGAAGCCCTCGGTTACAGTGAGGATGTTGTTCAGAATATAAAGTACATCGCACTTCTTCATGATATCGGAAAAATCGGTGTACCCGATAATGTACTGAATAAACCTGGAAAGCTGACAGATCTGGAATTTGAGCTTATCAAATCCCACACTACCATCGGCGGGGAGATCTTAAAGGATATTACCCTGATTCCGGATGTTGCAATCGGCGCAAAATACCATCACGAGCGATATAACGGAAAAGGATACCCTACCGGCCTAAAGGGAACGGATATTCCCGATATTGCACGAATCATCTGCATCGCAGACTCCTATGATGCCATGAACAGCAAGCGCGTCTATCGAAACAGCCTGTCCCGGGAGGTCATCCGGGAGGAGCTTATAAAAGGGAAAGGCACCCAGTTCGATCCGACTTTTGTAACCAAATTCATCGAACTGTTTGATGCCGGACTCCTTTTGGACAATCCCTCCGATGCAACGGCCTCTGAAACCATCATGGATGAAAGCTCACGTTTATTGGAGCATATCATAGAAAATATTGAAAATGAAAAGCAGAAGAGCTCCGAAAGAGACTCTCTTACCGGTCTTTATAACCGTTCCGCGGGAGAGCCCCTTATTGCTACTGCCATGGCACTGGCCCCCGGTTGTCTTGCCTTTATTGATCTGGATAACTTAAAGCCCATCAACGACCAGTTTGGTCATCTGGCCGGGGATCATGCGCTTGTTACGGTGGCAGATGTGCTTCGCAAAAACAATCACAATGCCATCATTGTGCGAATCGGCGGAGATGAATTCTTATATTACATGAAAAACGTGACAGAAAAGGATGCCCAGGCCACGATAGAAGGAATTCTCCATTCCTTCCGAAGTAAGAAGGAGAACGATCCGATTCTGGCAAAAGCTTCCTTGTCCATCGGATTATGTCTTTCTACTGTAAGTGATACCTACAATGATATTTATAAGAAAGCGGACAAGGCTCTTTACTACGTAAAGCAAAACGGAAAAGATGGTTTCTATTTCTATCACCGCTCGGTAGAAACCACCAGCCGTATGAACGCCGTGGATCTTCGCCGTCTGGTGGATGCCATTGCAAAGCAGGGAAATTACGAGGGTTCTCTGGGCGTGGAATATCGAACCTTTGCGAAAATATACGATTTCATCAACAATCTTGTGGATCGCTATCAGCATAGCCTAAAGCTTATCATGATCACCTTAGAGCCCTCTGCTGACGCAACTCTTACATTGGAGCACCACGAGGAAGCCATGTCCGCCATGGAGCGGGCCATCAAAAGCTCCCTTCGCAACGTTGATGTAAACACCCGCTTCAGCAGCGAGCAGTTTTTGGTTATTTTGATCAATGCGGAAAGCGCATCGGTTCAGATGATCGTTACAAGAATCTTCAATCAGTTTTATAAAAACTATACACATAACAATATTGTCGCAAGCTATGATGTGGCTGATATCAAAGGGGAAGAATAATGTATCATAAAAAAAAGCTGGCGTTATTTATATCACACATTTATGGGGAATATCAGAACAATCTGTGTCAGGGAGTCATCCATAAGTCCGCGGAATACGGATATCAGGTGGAGGTATATGCATCGAATGATGGGGAAGATCTTGGTAATTACGGCATCGGAGAAGAGACTCTCCTGCTTGTTCCGAATTTTGGGGATTTTGATGGTGTGATTTTTGCCTCCAGTACATACTCAGATATTAAGATACGCAATCAGGTATGCGAGCTGTTGAAAAAGCAGGAGCTTCCGATTGTGGAGATCTGTGAATATCAGCCGACATTTCCTGCTCTTTCCTTGGAAAACAATCTGACCACAGGAACGCTTACCGAGCATTTGATCCTGGCACACGGCTGCAGGCGGCTCTGCTTTCTGGGGTGCCGGAATGAGCTTTTCTTTTCAGATAGACGCCAGAAGGCCTTCGAGGATACCCTAAACAGACATTCTCTTTGCTTTGACGAGCAGGATATCTATCTGTGCAACGACACGGAAGAGGATTTTGTAAATGCTCTTAATTACTTTAGCGAAAACGGCACAAGGAAATTTGATGGCGTTGTCTGCTACAATGACCGCGTTGCCATCGGCTTCTGGCTTGCCGCCCACGAAATGGGCTACGAGATTCCGAAGGATTTTGCAATTGTGGGCTGCGATTGCCTGAAGGAAGGTCAGAATATAGACCCTCCACTTACCACGGTAACCTTCCCAACCTATCAGCTTGGAACCGCTGCATGTGATTTTCTTGTTGATCTGATAAACGGGAAATCAGCCAAGAATCGGACTGTATTTGCGGAGCCTGTCTATGCGGGGTCCTGTGGCTGCATCTGCCATAAGGATACGCCTTCCTTCATTTACAGCCGCTCCCTACATAAACGCATTGCTATCTTGGAGAATTCCATGTTTACATCCATGCGGATGTCTGCGGATTTTTCTCACATCACGGATATTGATGAGGGAATGGATCTTCTGGAACAGTATGTCCGCGCCATAAATGACTGCAAGGAGTTCTATCTGTGCCTTTACGCAAACTGGGACACCCTTTCTTCCCACGTGCTGGAGCTTACCGGTTCTTCCGGCGAGAATGCAGATACTGCCGATGATCATTCGGTTCTTTTAAAGCTTGCTCTAAAGGATGGAAAGCGTTTGCCGGAATGTACCTTTAAGAAGACTTCTCTTCTCCCTGAATTTTTGCAGAAGACTTCCACATCCTCCTACATTGTCTCTCCACTGTATTTTGAGGATCGCGCCTTTGGATATCTTGCCTTCTCCTTTAGGGACAATCAGGTAAATTATGATTTCAAGTTTGTGGAATGGATTATGAATATTACACAGTTCCTTGAAAATATTCGTCAGGTCAAGCATACCCGGGTACTTACCGAGCATTTGGAGGACATCTACATGAAGGATGTCTTGACAGGATTGTATAATCACCACGGCTTTGACCATTACAAGGAAAAGCTCCTCGCTTCGGCTGCGGAAGGGGATTTCATCTTTGCCATGCTTTTTGATCTCGACTGCCTTAAGGTGATCAATGATAGCTTTGGACATAAGGAGGGAGACTTCGCTCTTCGGGGTATCAGTCAGGCCCTTCGGCAGGCCGGCTCAGAGGGTGACATTTTTGCCCGGTTCAGCGGGGATGAATTCTTCTGTTTACTGAAGGGAAAGAACGAGCAGACCGCAAAGGATTTCATTCTTAAGGTCAACAGCTATCTGGAGAGCTACAACCGCTTAAGCAGTAAGCCATATAACATATCGGCAAGCGGAGGCTATGCCTTCGCACCCTATACTCCTGATATGCAGTCTGCAGACATCGATGCTCTTTTTGCGGAAGCAGACAAGCAGATGTATACCAATAAAAAGTCAAAAGTAAAGGAAGTGCTGCGTGAGTAAGGCAGCACTTCCTTTTTATTCATGTCTCATATTCTTTCTGTACTCGCTTGGGGATACCCCGCAGCTACTTTTGAAGATTTTCATAAAATTTTTCTCGTTGTCGTATCCAACCTCCCTGCTGATTTCAATCACCCGCATATCGGTTTCTGCAAGAAGCTGCTTTGCTTTCCGGATACGGATATCCTTTAAGTAATTCACAAAATTACTGCCGGTATATTGCTTAAATGCGAAGGAAAACATGGAATAATTCATGGAGATGTAATTGGAAACCACAGCCATATTCAAATCCTTATTATAATTTTCCTGCACATATTCTACCGCCTTTTTCATCTTCTGCTGATTGCGGTTATTGTCCTGGGTATCATTGATCTGCTCATGGAGGGCAATGATCCAGTCCATAAGCTCATCCCGATAGGCCTCGATGTCCGGATACCCTAAGACCTCTTTGTACTTCTCCAAGCTCCTTCGCTGTTCATCGGTGACGATGTTGCGGTAGATTTTTCCGACCTCCCCGATAAATAAACGAAGCTCACAGATGAAGTCCCAAAGCGGAATGTGTTCCATCCTAGCCTCGGAGAATATCCGATCCCATTGTTCTAACAGTTCTGTGGTCTTTTCTGTTCCAATCAGCTGCATCCGCTGCATGCGAGCCTGCTCCGATAATAATTTCGCCGCATTCTCAATCAGTCCCTGTGGAATTTTGGTATCCAGAGTCTCTTCATAGCTCACCGGCTTCATCCGCACAAAGGCACACCTTCTGGCAATGCCTGCTTCCTGGTAGGCCTCCTTTAGTTCTTCAAAGCCATGATGTATGCTGCTGATTCCCACAGCCTTTTCCGGAAGCTCACTCTTTAAAAAGGCACCTACACTTTGGGCATCTACAATACAGATACTGCCTTCACAGACATCTGTAAATTCTGTGATGGCTTCATTTTCTTCGATTTCCACATTTGCCTCATATTGACAGATGACATATCCCTCCGGGTAAAAGGTACCTGCGTGCTTCTGCTTTAGTAAGGCAATTTCGGCTTCGCTGGTTTTTGAATTTAGCAGCAGATATTTGATCTGCTGTCTTCCGATCTTTCGATCCACAACATGCTCATTTTTTTGGCTGGTAATTTTCTCGTCCAATTTTTTTAGGACTTCCACAATTTTCTCTCGTTCCACCGGCTTTAAGATATATTCCTGCACGCCATTCCTTAGCATTTCCACCGCATAGGAAAAGTCATCATACCCACTGACAGCAACCATATATGGCTTGTGCTCCAGTTCCTGAACCCTTTTTACCAGTTCAATTCCATCCATCTTCGGCATGCGGATATCCGTAAACATGACATCCACCTGCTGGTTTTTTAAGGTTTCCAATGCATCCTCTCCATTAGAGCATTCCAGAATCGTATCAATGGGTACACCGCTTCTTTGTACCATCACACGAATTCCCTGCCGGATTAACTTTTCATCTTCTACAATCAATAATGTCTTCATATGACTCTGTCCCTCATAGTATTGCGTGGTAATCGAATTGCAACTTTCGTATAACAACCCTCTTTGGAGGCAATCATAAGACCGTACTTCGCTCCAAAGGCCATCTGGATACGGTCCTGCACATTTTTCAGTCCGATACCGTTTCCTTTTCCGCCATTTGCATCTACTTTTCCTGCCAGCTTCGTCCGAAGCTTTTCTAACTGCTCCTCCGTCATACCACATCCTGCATCCGTAATTTCTACAATACACACTTCCGCTTCCATCCAGCCCTTAATGTAGATGGTGGTATCCTCGGAAAGAGGCTCAATGCCATGTAGTATGGCATTTTCCACAATAGGCTGCAGGGACATCTTCGGAATTTCCTGATCCATGAGAATATCCGGAAGCTGTAACGACAGAAATACTTTAAAATCATATCGTAAATTCATAAGTGCCACATAATTCCGTATGTATTCCAGCTCATCCTCCAGCTTTACATTCCCGGATGCCCATTTCATGCTGTAGCGGAGTAATTTTCCCAGAGAGGTAATGGCATCGGAGATCTCAAATTTCCCGTCGATTTCTGCCATCATTTTAATGGTCTCCAGCACATTGTAAATAAAATGTGCGTTGATCTGATTCTGAAGAGCACGAATCTGGGAGTTTTTCGCTAACACCTCCCTGGCGATATTCTCTTCCATCAGCTTTTGAATGCGCTCCAGCATGGTATTTAGCTGTTCTGCAAGCTCTCCCATCTCATCATAGCTTTGCACCGAGATCCTTGCCGACAGATTTCCATCCTGCACCTCATAAATCGTATCCAATATGGTATAGAACTGACGCAGCATCTGCATGATGATCCGGTTGATTAAAAAGGATAATCCGATCAAGACCAGAATCATCACGAGAATAAAAACGGTTCTCGAACGATATACCGACTGTACCGCCTCCGTGATATCCTGGGTTTCCACGAGAGTGACTCCCATGTTGGGAACCTCAAGATAACTGATGACATATTTGTTTTTCCCCACCTTCCGGTATAAGGTATTGGTATCATCGGTATGATTTTCGACATATTCTACAATATTCGGAGCGATGGAATCTGCATCCTCCGGCCGGTTGCTTCCATATAGCAGATTTCCTTTTGCATCAATCAGAAAGCTCCACTCCCCGGCATGTTCTTCGTACAGCCCCGGAAACATCGTCTCCATTTTCATGTTTGCCTCGATGACTCCAAGGGTTCCGTTCTGAAAATCCTCTATGCTTGTAACAAGTCCCACCAGGGCATCCTCCTGATTGACAATCAGGGAAGAATAGGTGGTATCATAATATCCAAAATGCCATCCGGTAATACACTGTTCCTTGGCCCATTCCAAATGATACATTCGTGCATTGTTATATAAAATGGGCATCATCTCCTGCACATTGTTATTCTCTGCATAAATACGGACGGAATATAAAAGCGGATTATTGTTCACCAGTCGTTCCAGATTCTTGATATCGTTCTGCTGAAACTCCAAAAGCTCCTGAGTGGTCAGTTCTTGCTCATTTTTTGCCCGAATCAGAATCTGTTTCATCTGTTCATCGGCAAGAAAAAACTGCGTAGACATGCTAAGAGAATCCATTCCGGTGGACACATGGTTCTCACTCTGATTCATTTTATATTCCATATACCGCATATGTTCATCTACAACATTTTTCTCCATGTTGTAAAATAGTACCCCGGCGAGAAACGCAATGGGAATTACCGTAATTAAAATGGTAAGCCCGGTAAATTTGGTATTCAGTTTTATTCTGTCAAAACGCTGCTTAAACTTCTTTCTCATTCGTCCATTCCAAGCTTTTGCTTATTCTCGTTCATGAGTCTTGTGTACTCTTCCATCATTCGGTCAAAATCCAGATTTACCCGTTGTTTCTTAAAGTTCTCTACAATTTCATCAAATTCCTCATCCGATTCTGCCAGAAGAAGCTTCTTTAGTGTCATTCCCCAAAGCTTATCCAGCCTTGTCTTTTTCTCCGCCAGCTCTAGGGAATCCATATTATGCAGTTCATACTGTCCCAGATATCTGGTATAAGGATAGGTCCACTCTGCCATCTGTTTTAGTGGTTCTTCCAAGCCTACGTTCCACTGCTGCTGCATGACATTGTTCTGCAGCATCCAGTAAGCATCATCCGCTCCGTACATCTGATCATAGGTCATTCGGTCCGTATTTAAGATTTGCTTTACCTCCTCCTTTACTACGACCTGTCCGTCAATGATATCATAAGTAATCCCTTCTACCCCAAGATAGGTAATCATCTGCCCGTGCTCACTCATCAGATAGTCCAAAAACTCAATGGCACGGTCCGGTCTTTTGCAGTTTTTGGAGATGAGAGTTATCGTCCATCCTGTGATTCCCGTAGAGGGAAGCTCCGGGTCATCTCCCTTTGAATTCTTTGGTCCGTCAACAGCAATATATATACTATTCGGATCCCTGTCATAAAGAATTTTCTGCTGATCTGCCATATCCGTCCTCTGATACAGCATGCAAAAATACCTGCCCTTGGCAAGCTTCTCGCTCATCTGGGTTCTGGTATCTACAAAGATATCCGGTGCAAGGCATCCCTCTTCTCCCAGTGCCCGAAAAACCTTCAGCCATTCCAGATATTCCGGATCTGTATTCCGGTCATAAAATTTACCATCCACCTCATGGGGAATTGCAAGAAAATTCTGCAGATACTGGTCAAAGGATACGCATCCTTCTTCATTAAATACATGGGCGCCGATGGGAATGAGGGGCTCTCCGTCGATTTCCGGGAACATCTCCTTCGCCTTTAAGACAGCTTTATAAAACCCTTCCTTGGTGGTCATGTCCGGACTTCCGATAGCCTCATAGATATCCTTTCGCACCAGAAATGTCTGGTTCGCCGGAATGTTGTCATAGGTTTCCAGATCCGTCGGTGTGTAAGAGGAATTCGGATATCCATAGATATTTCCGTCCTCCTGGGTATACCACCGGACTACCTCCGGGTCGCTGACCTCGTAAAAATAGGGATCATATTCGTCCGCCAGCTCATTTAAAGCATAAACCATCTCTTTGGATATCATCTCACTTACCTGAGTCTCCCACCAGCCCAGAGTAATAATGTCCGGCAGGGAATCCGACGCAATAAGGGAATCCAGCTTTTCCTGTTCGTTTCCAAGTGGAGTTATAAAATTTACGCTTACACCGGTCTCCTCCGTAATGGTATCGGAAACCAGATTTCCTCCCCAGCTTGTTACAAACCAGGAATAGTTGACATACCAGTCTAAGGTAACCTCATCATCTGCATGCAACATCCACCCCGGCATGTCCTCTATGACAGTCTCTGTCTTCATTGTCTGCTCTGTTTTTTTTGCACAGCCTGAAACTGCAGGTATTCCCCCAACAAAAAGTACTATAACAAGCGCAAATGCCATGATTTTTCGTCTCATTTTTTATCCTTTCTGCTTCCCCATTCCTTCTAAATATCTCCCTTTTCGGAAAAGTGTTCCCGAGAATGAATTTTACAAACGAGAGTGGGTTCTGATTCAAATATGCAAATTCATTCTTTGAAATACTTTTCTGAAACGGGATTTAAAAACAGTATACCAAAAAAACGCACAATAAGACAATGTCTTTTCGACACTGTCTCATTATGTTTGCACTTATGTAGGAGAGGAAAATCTATAAATAAGAAAAATACAATCAAATTTATTTATTCTTTTACAGCACCTGCAGATACGCTGCTGATGATGTATTTTGAGAAGAAGCAGAATACCACCAGAATCGGTATGATTGAAATCGCAACCGCCAGATAAATTGCTCCCTGATTTGCATTAATATCTGTGGAAGAACGAAGGGTTGCCATCATAACCGGCAGGGTCATCTTCTCATTTTTGTTAATCAAGATCATTGGAAGAAGATAGTTGTTCCAGTTTCCAATGAATCCCATGATTCCCATAGTTGCCACAGCCGGTGAGATGATCGGAATCACCAGTCTGTGGAAGGTGTAAAGCTCGCTTGCACCATCAATTCTTGCCGCCTCCACGAGGGAAGGAGACAGGGATGACAGTATGTACTGTCTTAAGAAAAATACGGTACCCGGTGCAGCGATGGCGGGAATAATAAGTGGTATGTAGGAGTTGATCAGATGCAGCTTGCTGCACAGCTGATAAAAACCGATCAGGGAAAGCTGTCCCGGTATCATCATAAAGATCAGGATTGCCATAAAAATCACTTTATTTCCCTTGAACTTGTAAAAGGCCAGTCCATATGCCGTCATTGATGAGAAATATGCAGACAGCAGTGTTGCAGGAATCGCAACCAGTATACTGTTTCTCATACCTACAAAGAGATTAAAATATTCAAATACCGTATGCCAGTTATCAGCGGTATGAGTACTTGGAATCAGAGTAAACCCTGTTACGATTTCCGCTCCGCTTCGTGTTGCGTTTACCATCATCATAAGGAATGGAAACAGACACATTGCAGCAAGAAGAATCAGGAAAAAGTAGAGTAACGCTTTCATGCATTTATTCCACATATTTTTAATCCTCCTTTCTGTTAAACAGCTTAAGCTGAATCAATGATACTGTGAAGATGATCAGGAATAGCATGTAGGCAACGGCAGATGCGTAACCGACCTGTGTGCTTCCTGTTGTAAATCCAAATTTGTATAAATACATCATTACCGTCTGTACCGAAGAGTAGGATGCGGAAGAAGCTGCAGACATAAGGAATGGCAGGTCGAACATCTGAAGACCTCCAATCAGGGATGTGATTGCTACATACATCATGATCGGTTTTATGAGAGGCAACGTAATTCTTCCAAAAATGGTCCAGCGTCCTGCTCCGTCGATGGAGGCAGCTTCAAAGTAATCTCTGGATACTCCCTGCACACCTGCCATAAGCATCAGGAAGGAATTTCCGAACCACATCCAGGACTGAATGACTGCGATGGTGTATCCGGCCGTGTTCGGGGAGCCCAGCCAGTCCACCGGATTGTAGGTCGCACCAAACAGCTTATAGATCTCACTGATCATGATGTTGAAGGTACCATATCTCCAGTCCAGTAAGGTGTTAAACAAAAAGGCAATGGAGGTTGCCGCAATCAGGTTCGGAAGGTAATAGATAATACGGAATACCTTAAGACCTCTTATTTTATATTTCACATCGGAGAACACCATCATAAGAAGGAATGCCAGCCCCAGCTGAAGAACAATATTGACACCCCAGATACGAATGGTATTTAACAATGCTTTCCAGAAAAATTTATCTGTAACGACACGCTGATAGTTCTTAAATCCAATCCAATTAGCGTCTCCAATTATTTTCAAATCCGTAAAACTCAAATATAAGGTTCGAAGAACCGGGTATACACTAAAAATCAAAAAAACGATTACAAATGGTGCTACAAAGAAGTAACCCCAATTGTTATATGCAGTCAGTTTACTTCTCTTTTTTCTTGCTACTGTTGCCATAGCCTTCCTCCTACTAACCTTTAAAGCCGGTCTGTGGTCCGCAAAAGCGAACCACAAGACCAATAAACTACTTTAGAATTATCTCTCAATAATCAGATCCGGATATGTAGACTGTACTGTATCATAGAATGTGTTGATAGCATCTTCCTTAGACATCTCACCAGTCTTGATGGAAGAAATTGCCTGTCCCCATGCATCACCGATAGCCTTGTCATACTGGGTAACCTTAGAGTAATCAATACCCTCTGCAAGCTCTAACCACATTGCATACATCTTCTGATCGCCGTAAACCGGGTTGGTATCATCTTTATGCTTTTCAAGAACGGACTTAAGAGAAACGGTATCACCTTCAGAGAACTCGATCCACCAATCAGCGGTCTCTTCGTTTAAGGTTACGAATTTAATGAAATCCCATGCCATATCCTGTCTCTTAGACTGTGAAGAAATTCCAAGGAAGGTTCCACCACCGAATCCATATGCAGGTCCGGGACAAACGCCCCACTTACCAGAGGTATCGCCTACATGATCTCTCATAGTAAGAACGCCCCATGCCGGAAGACCAAATGCAAATACTTCTGTCATCTCATCGGAGAAGTTTGCAACGTTCTCATTAAAGTTATCAGCATCCCAAATGTTAAGGTCTGGGTTTCCATCGCCATCAGCGTCATCCCAGTTACCCCACTGAAGCTCAGCAGAAAGAATCGGAACCTCTCCTGCCATAGCCTGATACCATGGTGTTGCCCACTGTGCAGCATAGGCGGTCAAATCTCTCTGATATAACTCTACTACGAGATCCATGTAATCCAGACGGCCCTGGTCTACATTTAATTTTCCGTCGATAACCCATGCGGAGTCACCTGAGAAATAATTGATTTCTGAGTCAGATGCAAAAATTCGGTATCCTGCAGCCTTTAAGGTCTCAGCAGTCTCAAGAATGGTTGGGTAGTCTGCAAATAGCTTTCCGATTTCCTCCGGATCCTCTGTTCCGAACACTTCCTGTGCAATATCTCTTCTGTAGTAGATACCTGCAGGTGTGATCTGGTAAGAGATTGCTCTCTGGATTCCTTCCTCATCCTTTCCTACTTCCCAAACGTAATCCACGATCTGGTCTGCGTAATCCTGTGCTCCAAAATCATCCAGATTTGCAAATGCGCCATAACTGAACATGTCACCTAACATCTGTGGCTCACCAACGATAACGTCCGGTTCGGTTTCTCCGCCAACAATTGCGGTCTGAACCTTGGTTGGATAATCCTCCGGAGCAATGACTACTACCTCCGTCTTAACGCCTGTCTGCTCTGTATAACGCTCTGCAAAATCCTTAAGATCATCTGCAAGTGTCCAGATAACAAGTGTCTCATCTGATGTAGCTGCTGCCCCCTCATTTGTTGCATCAGCTTTTCCGCTTTCTGTGGAACCTGCATTACTTGTGCCGGCTCCTTCCCCGCTTCCGCAGGCTGCTAAGGATAATACCATAGTGCTTGCAAGAAGAGTTGCAATTAACTTTTTCGCCTTCATAAAAATATCCTCCTTTAATGTTTGGCATCTCTTGTTGATGATCTCATTATAGGAGGATACTGATAGTGAAAAAATATTCGAAATTTTAAAAAGGTATCATTTTTTTAGTATCAAAATTTTATTCTATTCGATGGTCACATCGATTGCCGCAGCCTTCTGCTCACGGATATCTAAGGCATTCTGTCCGTAAATAGCATTCTGACTTACCCTGCTTACCGTACCGTCCTTAAAGCATACGGTCATTTCGGTAATGCGATAATTTCCCGGGAAGTAATCCTTCTTTTTGGGCAGATGATAGGTTACCTTCGTATCCGTCAAAAACCTTGCAGATACCGTAAGCTCATCACCCACCAGATAATCCAAAATAACAGGATCAAAGGATAAGCACAGGGTTCCCGCCTCATCCTTAAAGGGCTTCTCCCCAAACATCATCAGCTTCCACATGCTGATAAATTCGATGGTGGATCCGGAAAGTCTTGCAACAAAACCTTTTCCATGGATCTTCGGATTCGGGTTTTTACTGCTTGCAAGGAAAGAAGAATTTTCCAGAGTACTTCTTCCGTAGGTTTCCTCATCCAAAAACGGAATTGCCGCATTTTTAAAATCCTCTGAGAACTCGCTGTACAGTCCGGATCTAAGCAGCTCTAACAAATACTTGTATTCCATATGAAGCCAGATGGACTCGTTTTCCAGCCATCCCGGAGTAAAGGCTCTTGCCCGGCCGAGCTCATAGGATTCGCTTTGCAGGGAAGCATTTACCTTATACATGGAAAGCTTCGGATCGTAGAGATCACTTCTTTTTACCTTTTCATACAGGGCCTTCTTATTCTCCTTCGAATTTGAAAGCTTTAAGTAACGCACCGGTCCTTCTAAAAATGCGGGAACCTCCTTTACTGTAAACGCAAGAGGAAAAATTCCCTGGTCATTCTGTTCATACTTTTCTACCTCATAGGAAAAATATGCCGGAGCAATTCCATCTCCATGGGAACAGGCCTTTCGTATGCCGCAGGCTACCGTCCGGGCAAAGCCCTCCAAAACAGCTGCAAGATGCTCGGTCTTTACCGAGGTTCTCTTTCCGGAAATTCCCTCAAAGGTCTGGTCTCTGTAATTTTCCTTTGCATCATTGATCTTATTCCAGAATCCTAAAAGCTCCTCCTCCTGTTTGATATGCTCCTCCTCCATCTGGTTGATGAGATGAAGCTCCTCCATAAGAGCTGCAAATTCCGATAAAAGCTCTACCTCGCCCGGATACTTTTTCAATGCATCCATGGTATATTCTAACATTCTCATCAGCTCGTAGGTCTCGCACATGGATGATCCAAAGATTCCCGGCAATCCATTTAACGCATCATACCAGCCCGGCTTTCCGCCTTCCATTTCGATACCCATCCCATAGGGATCTAGGGCTGCAAACTTTAGGGTGCAAAGCAGCAGCAGTTTTTCCATGAGAGTAGTATAGATGATGTCTCCCTTCCCGTAATTTCCCCGAAGGAGCTTCTCTTTCGTGGCACGCTCTGTTGCTTTATTTAACGCATGATATTGTCTTACGCCGTGCTCCGTCACTTCATACCGTTTTGCCCGCCTATTGATATTGGCCTGGGATAAGAAAAAGGTATAGGCCTTCTCGTAAAGCATATCCTTTTCCTTTTCCGGATAGATTGCCAGATACTCTTCCACAAGGTCTAAATTGTAGGTCCAGTGATCGCTCCAGTAGCCCTCGCCAAAGTTTCCGTTCACAAGGCCCTCTGCAAAATCAATGATGGAATAAAAATAGGTGTCTGCTTTTTCTTCTTCAACCTGTTCCATAAGTGCTGCATACAGAGCTCCCGGTGTAAATGGTTTTGTTACCACCTCAAGGACCGCCGCCCTTTTCTTCTCCTCCAGGTCTGCAAGAATCACCTCTGCCTTTTCCTTCTTCAGGGAATAGGTAAGCTTCTCCACCCCAAGAGGATTATATCCGTCAAGCTGGATCAGGCTGTAAAAATTATGGATATTCTCTCTTCCCACAAAGGGGGCAAAGAAGGTATCGCATCTTCGGTTCTGATTGACATCCCGGAAATTTCCGTTTCCCTGGGTGTAGAACTCCGGAAGCATGGAAAAATAGTTATAGTCTCTCTCCAGATCCCCATGCTTTCTGGAATATACATAAAAAATCTTGCTGTTTCCCAGCTTCATGGGATATCCGCCCCGAAGTACATTATCCATATAGGTGTATTTGCAGTATGCATCGAACTGTGGATTTGCGGTCTTGGTCTCAATGCCGCTTACAAGGTCTGCAACAATTTCATCTGCGCGGTTCTGCTTTTCTTCAAAATAGGAAGCGTCCGGCTGTTTCTTTAAAAAATCTACAAATAACTCTTTCTTTGCCACCTGACCAATCAGTTCATAAAAGACCACACTCTCTCCTGCTGCCACCGTTTTGTCCACACACCAGAAGGCTGCCGGAAGCAGATTGGAGGAATTCTGCCATTTTTCCTTTACTCCTGCAATGCCCTCCTCCATGAAGTTAACCGGAAGGGTAAGTGAGGTGTCGTAATCAAACAAGGCATCGCAGTCTGCGATGACAGGGAGCTTGTTTCCGGCTTCATCAAAGGCAACCGCAAAGTTTCCGCCTAAGGTCTCCGATACGGAAGTGGTATCATCCATGCTGGCACGCACACGGTAGAAGGGAGTCTTTTCCATAACATCCTCCACCTGCATCCATGCTTTGGCGGTCTGCGTCATATTCTTCATGCTGTCAATTCCAACTCCATAAGGAATCACAGCGGGCATGCCGTCTATGATCTCCAAATGACAGCTTTTAGAGGAGTTGTTTGTAATTCTGACCTTTCGAACAAGAGCTCCCACCGCTTCCTCCGGAAGTGTATAATACTCCACTCTTGTGGTAAGCTCACTTTTCGGGTTGATCTCCTCAATGGCAAGACCATTCATCTTAATCTCCATGGTCTGCCCTAAGGTCTCATCCGAAAAAGCCTCTGCAAAGAGACCATCTTTCTTAAGGAAGGTACGAAATCCGGTCTTCTTCACATTCTGATAAGCTACATGTGCCGGATAGAATTCCATAATGGCATGATCCTTATTATCTACGCCGAAGCTTACCACGCCCTGCCCTCTGTTTACATAATAGCACCAGATCGGAATTCCTTTGATTCCCGCAATTCCCGGAAGGAAGCTGGAGAATGTCGACTTTCGCCCGTAGTCCTTCATTGTGTAAGCAGTTTCTTTCATTGTAAAATATCCTCCTAATCTAATTCCACGCAAATCCTATGGCATATGCGCTCATCCATCTTTTGTATTTTTTTCAAAGGTAAAATTGCCCGTCCTTTTACAATTTCAAGAGCATAGTTCCCATCCAGTACGGCAGATTTCATGCTGTACATCCCATACTCTTTTTTATTTACATTCCCAATTTCAATGTCCCAGGCATGACCTGCAAATCTTACAGATATCTCTGCCTTCTGATTCTCATCAAACTGCTCCGCCAGAAGCTTTGGATCAATCACAAGATTTCCCTCTTCCCCCCGGACACCAAACATCTGGTGGATTACGGTAAGCATATACCAGCTTGCCGCACCGGTAAGGTAATGATAAAGTCCTCTTCCGCCCTTTCCGAAATACTCCGGAATTCCCGGATAAATGTGGCTTTTATCAAAATTCATGGATTGGGCAAACAGGCTGTAAAGGGCTTTATAGCCTTCCTTTACAAAGCCTCTCTGATACAGGGCATTCGCATACATAACGGCCATGTGGGAGAATACTGCTCCGTTTTCCTTCTCCCCATAGGCAAATCCGAACATTCTTCCCATGTCGGTCTTAATCTCGTTAAAATTGGTATTGAGCCGGTATCCGCCACAATCTTCATCATACAGGTACTCGTCGGCGCTCTTTACAATTTTTTCAATCTGTTCTTCTGTTGCAGTCGTTCCCATAATCGAGAACACCTGACCGGTCAGCATCATACGGACGTTTCCGCCTATCTCCCCTTCGACCCGATGACCGCTGTTGTCATAATATCCGTTGTACCATCCGTTTCCCTTTGTATCCTCTACCCATTCTGTCTTTCGGATATGGGATATGATCCACTCACCTTTTTCCCTCAGGTTTTTTGCAAGGTCCTCTGCGTCCAGCGTGACCTTGATTCCGCTCACCTCATGGAGGCAGGTATTCTCATAGCGTTCCAGAATCTGAAGCTTTTTCTCCACATCGTCGTAAACCAAAGGGTCATCCTCCAGAAGAAGCTCCATCTCCTGTAGGATTTTAAATTCTGTGATTCCGTTCTTTTCTTCGGTCTCAATCAGCTTTGCAAGATCAATAAGATTCTTTGCATATGCGTTTGTAAAGGCAACGCTCTCTCCTCTTTTTCCTGCCATGTCAATGGCATCATTCCAATCCGCATCCCGAAGCCTTATGTGATTATGCTCTCCGACCTCCCAGAATGCAGTCAGATTCTGAAGAAGCAGATGCTCCAAGATCGTGCCCTTGTACTCATGTCCTCTTTTATCCAGCTGCCAGCAGGTTTCGTTTGACCACCGGTCATCTACCGCAAGTCCACGCTTTACCTGGCGGTCTTTAAAATAGAGCACCTCCTGATTTAACAGATCAAAATCTCCGGTCTGATCGATATAGAGCTTTGTGGTAAGAAACGGCCAGACCCCATGGTCCATCCAGACCCGGGTAATGGAGTTACGATCCGCCTTGAATTCTCCCAGGTGCTCCCCAATGATGGTTGCGTTGCTTCCGTCCATGCGGACTCCTGCAAAGTTGCTAAGGAGCATCTGACGAACCCCTCCCGGATTCATAATCAGAAGCGCCAGACAATCCTGCCAGAGATCTCTCCAGCCTCTTCCGCCTTTTCCGTAATCATGGTGGGGAAGGAAGGAACAGCCAAACAATCTGCGAAGCTCCGGCTGAAAGCTTACCCAGCTCATGAAGTGGTCAAAATCTTCATTTCCCGTATGGTAGCTGACATTTACCTTATTCCTCCAATATTCCTTTGTGCGCTCAAAATCTGCGACTACAGACTTTTTATCCGGATAGTCCTCCAGATTGCGGAAGATCTGTTCCTCTTTGTGACACACCCCGGCAAAGATCGTAAACTCCTTTTCCTGCGAAGGGGCAAGCGTAATCGTATCAAACTTCAGACCTCCAAGGGCTTCCTGTCCGTTTACAACAGTCCCCTCGGCAACCCCTTCCTTCCCCTGCCAAACTGCTTTTGGATGCTCTAGGCTTCCTCCTTCTCCAATAAACGCATCTACTTCCGGGAAAAAGCTCTTTGGTGCGGCTCCCTCCTGGGTCATTCCCTCAACAAAGTAAATGGTATCGTTGCGCTGATGACCACGCTCATCAAAGGATAGGGTTGGGCATACACAAACTCCGAATTTATTCACCCATATGCGATGCAGCAGGGACGTGACATGTCTGTGATCCCTGATGTTATCTGCACTTCGTCCATAGATTGGAAATGCTGCAATGGGGGTCAATGTGACCGGCTCATCTGATATATTCTTTAAGTTGATCATATGTACTTCCATATCCTTTTGAATCGGGATATAGGAGATAATCTCAGCGGAAAGTCCATATTTTTGGGATTCCCGAAAAGCCTTGTGCCACATGTATCCGGCGGATACCGTAACCTCCTCTTCCTCCGGCGAAAACATCATCATCTGCTGCTCTGAGGAATTTCCTGTTGCAGACCAGATTCCTTTTCCCTTTACATCGCACCAGAAGTTCCGTGTTCCCCGGTCATTGTGGAGATTTTCAATGCTTGCCGGTGCAAACAAGAAATGATTTTGATCTGTTTTGGCATCCCCCGCAAGATTCGGTGCGATTGCAGTCTTTAGCCCTGTCTCACTGGCAAGCGGAAAATACAATCCGCTGTGACGCTGCGCATTTTTTATCTCAAAGCTTCCTGCCGAGTCTAGAAATTTACGATGTTCCATATGCTCCTCCTTCATTCTATCTACCAAAATTATAACTCTTCCTTGTGCAATTTGAAAGAAGCCACCGACTCCTACTTTTCCTGCATACATTGTAAAAAAAAGGAACCTTAAACATAAGGTTCCTTTTATCACTTTAGGTATCATTTTTTTATTTCTACAATAATTCCTTCAGGATCTTATTGACGATTGCAGGATTGGCTTTTCCCTTCGTTGCACGCATGGTCTGTCCCACAAGGGAAGCGAATGCCTTTTCCTTTCCGTTGTGATAATCCTCTACGGCCTGTGGGTTTGCAGCTACTACCTGTTCAATGGTTGCTTTTAGCTCTGCTTCATCGTTCATGCTCATAAGGCCGTGTTCTTTGACATAAGCCTCCGGCTCAATATCTTCCTTAAAGATTTTCTCAAAGACATCCTTTGCCACATTTCCAGTAATCACCCCCTCCTCCGCAAGGTCAATCAGCTTTGCAAGATGAACCGGTGAGAAGGAAATATCCTCTACATCCATATCCTGATCCTTCACAAGGCGCATGCACTCCACCATCAGCCAGTTGCTTACCTTCTTCGGCTTTTGGCAGATTTTTGTGGTAGCCTCAAACAAATCTGCCATATGCTTGGATTCCGTGAGAATTCTTGCGTCATAATCCGGAAGCCCATACTCCTTTTTATAGCGCTCCAGTTTCTGTGGCCGAAGCTCCGGCTGGCTTGCCTTAATGTTTGCAATCCATTCATCTGATATTACAATGGGAACCAGATCCGGTTCCGGAAAATACCGGTAATCCTGGGCATCCTCCTTGGAACGCATGGCATGGGAGGACTCTTTGTTATCGTCCCATCTTCTGGTTTCCTGCACGACCTTTCTTCCCATCTCTAAAAGCTCAATCTGACGCTGGCGCTCCCCTTCGATTGCATGGGCGATTGCTTTGAAGGAGTTTAAGTTCTTCATCTCAGTTCGGGTTCCGAACTTCTTGGAACCGACTTCCCTTACAGACAGGTTAACATCCGCACGCATAGATCCCTCATTTAGCTTGCAGTCGCTGGCTCCCAGATACTGAATCGTCTGGCGCAGGGTCTCGAGGTAAGCAATGACCTCCTCCGCGCTTCTCATATCCGGCTCCGATACAATCTCGATCAGAGGTACACCGGAACGATTGTAATCCACGATGGACACATCCTCCCACTCATCATGGACAAGCTTTCCTGCATCCTCCTCCATATGGATTTCATGAATCCGCACATTCTTTTTCCCGCTTGCGGTCTCAATCTCCACCGAACCATTTCTGCAGATTGGCAGATATAACTGTGAGATCTGATAGTTCTGCGGGTTATCCGGGTAAAAATAATTTTTCCGGTCAAATTTGCTGTACTGCGTGATGGTACAGTTGGTTGCCAGTCCTACTGCTACCGCATACTCCACAACCTGCTTATTCAGTACGGGAAGGGATCCCGGCTGTCCGGTACATACCGGGCAGGTATGACTGTTTGGTGCACCACCAAACTGTGTGGAACAGGAGCAGAAGATTTTTGTTTTTGTTGCAAGCTCTACATGGACTTCCAGTCCAATGACGGTTTCATAATTTTTCATTTCTTCCTGCTCCTTTCCTATGCCAGCGGACTGTGCATATAGGTTCTTGTCTTTTCAAAGCTGTATGCCGCCCGGATGATGTTCTTTTCCTTAAAGCAGTCTCCCAAAAGCTGCGCCCCGATGGGCAGCCCTTTGGAATCGATACCGCAGGGAATGGATATTCCCGGTAATCCGGCAAGGTTTACGGATATGGTATAAATATCACCAAGATACATCTGAATCGGATTGCTTAAGCTCTCGCCAAGCTTTGGAGCAGTGGTAGGCGCCGCCGGTCCTAAGATGACATCATATTTTGCAAAGGCCTCATCAAAGGCCTTCTTAATCAGTGCCTTTACCCGGAGTGCCTTCAGATAGTACGCATCATAATATCCGGAGGACAGCACAAAGGAACCAAGCATGATTCTTCTTTTCACCTCTGCTCCGAAGCCCTCAGAACGGGATTTCTTATACATATTGTGAAGATCGGTATATTCTTCGGTCCGGTATCCGTACTTCACACCATCGAACCTGGCAAGGTTTGAGCTAGCCTCTGCGCAGGCGATGATGTAATAAGCAGGAATCGCGTATTTTACAAGACCGAGGTCAAATTCTTCTACAATTGCTCCCTTGTCCTTTAAGGTCTTAGCAACCCCCAGCACTGCTTCCTTCACCTCCGGGTCAAGTCCCTCGCCGAAGTAGTCCCTTGGGATGCCGATTTTAAGTCCTTTTACATCATCCACAAGTGCTTCTGTAAAGGCATAATCCTCTCTTTTTACGGAAGTGGAATCCTTCTCATCATAGGAGGAAATTGCCTCCAAAATGGTAGCGCAGTCCGTAACATCCTTTGCAATGGGTCCAATCTGGTCCAAGGAGGAACCGTAAGCAATCAGGCCATATCTGGAAACCGTTCCGTAGGTTGGCTTGATTCCGGTTACTCCACAGAAGGAGCTGGGCTGACGAATAGAGCCACCGGTATCGGATCCAAGGGCAAAGGGAACCTCCTCTGCTGCAACTGCCGCACAGGAGCCTCCGGAGGAGCCTCCCGGAACATGCCCGGTATTCCATGGATTCTTTGTTTCTCCAAAAGCAGAGGTTTCCGTAGTACTTCCCATGGCAAATTCATCCATATTGGTTTTTCCGATGATGACAGCTCCCGCTTTTTCAAGATTTTCTACTGCCTGGGCACTGTAGGTCGGTACGAAATTGTACAGGATTTTGGAGGAACAGGTGGTAAGCATACCTTCTGTACACATATTGTCCTTAATGGCTACCGGAACCCCTGCAAGGGGTCCGGTAAGCTCTCCCGCATCGATTCTTTTTTGTATCTCTTCTGCTCTCTGTAAAGCCTTTTCTTCGTCTACGGTCACAAAGCTGTTTACCGCTTTTTCTTTTTGCCTTATTGCATCTAACGCAGCCTGGGTTGCCTGTACCGCTGTTACTTCTTTATTCTTGATTTTTTTGCCGAGTTCCACGGCAGTTAAATTCATCAGATTCATTTTTATTCTCCTCCTGCCGTTTTACTCTCCGATGGTCTTTGGAACCTTAAATCCACCGTCCTTTTGAACCGGTGCATTGGAAAGGGTCGCAGCACTTCCATCGCCGTTTGTTACCACATCTTCACGGAATACATTATTTACCGGGAATACATGGCTCATTGGTTCGATGCCTGTGGTGTCAAGCTCATTTAACTGGTCAATATAGTCTAGCATCTCTTCCATATCTTTTTTGGCAGCCTCTGCCTCTTCCTTTGTAAGCTCTAGCTTTGCAAGAATACCGACATATTCCATGGTCTCATCTGAGATTACATTTCGGAGCACACCGTCCTCGCCCATGACCTTGGTGGCTACCGCAGCTCCTGTCTCCTCCGGTTCCTCCTCTTCGAAGTTTTCATCGAAGGCGGCACTGCGTATTTTTGCATAGACAACCGCATCGCAGATTCCCTGATTGTTGTGGTCTGCCCTGCGAAGTGTCCCTTCGTACTCCATACCGGCAGCTGCCATGACCTTTCCGGAGTTTGGATTGTTTGCATCATGCCATGAGCACACACGCCCTGCACCAACCTCTGCAATAAAAAACCGGATCACTTCCGTAAGTGCTTCGGTGGTGTAGCCCTTGTTCCAAAACTCTCTTCCGATACAATAGCCAATCGCCACACTCTCCGTCTCGTCATCTACCCTTATGGCACCGATGGAGCCGATGGGCTGTTCCAGTTCATTGAGCTCAATGGCCCACTGGTAATAATCCTTTTTCTCATACCGGGATATCCAGTCCTTCAGTACCCGCTCTGTCACCTCCACACTTTCATGTGCCGGCCATGTCAGATATTTGGTTACCTGCGGATCACTTGCCCAGTTGTAATACATGTTTTCCGCATCTTCTATTTCAAATCTCCGAAGAGTAAGTCTTGCCGTTGCAAGCTCTCTTGTTCCAAGATGATTCACGTTCTTTTCCTCCCGTTTTTTGTATTTTTCCAATCGTATTCTATTGGGATTCTATGGCTCCAGGCGGCTTAGATCTCTTGGGAAAAGGGTCGCTTCCCTTACATTATCCTCCCCGATCAGCTGCATGGTAAGGCGCTCTAAGCCAATGCCAAGTCCTCCATGGGGCGGCATTCCATACTTAAAGGCGGACAGATAATGCTCCATGCCCTCTGTCTCCATACCTCGTTTTTCAATCTTAGCCAAAAGTTTTCGATAATCATGGATACGCTGACCGCCGGTGGTGATTTCAAGGCCCTTAAACAGCAGGTCAAAGCTTAAGGTGTAGGTCTCATCCTCCGGGTCATCCATTGTATAAAACGGACGCTTCTTCGATGGATAGTGGGTGACAAATACAAAATCACTTCCATACTCCTCCTTAAAATACTGTCCGATCAAAAGCTCCTCCTCCGGCTCTAAGTCGAAGGGATTTCGAAACTGCCTGTTGTATTTTTCTGAAACCCTCTGTTTTGCTTCGTCAAATCTTACTCTCGGAATCTGTGCTACATCCGGAAGCTCTATGTCAAGGAGCTTTAATTCCTTTGCGTAGGACTCCTTTAAAAGCTTCATGGTATATTGCAGGAATCCGGTTTCCATGGCCATGATGTCTTCGAATCCATCGATATAACCCATCTCAAAGTCAAGGGAGGTATATTCATTCAAATGACGCTTCGTGTTGTGCTTCTCTGCCCTAAACACCGGTGCAGTCTCAAATACCCGGTCAAATACTCCCACCATCATCTGCTTATAGAACTGAGGACTCTGCTGCAAAATTGCAGGTGTATGAAAATATTCCAGCTTAAACAGATTCGCGCCGCCTTCTGCACTTTTTGCTCCAAGCTTTGGGGTATGGATTTCGGTAAAGCCCTGGCTGTATAAGAAATCACGAAATCCTCTTGTGATGCCCTCCTGAATTCGAAATACAGCCCGCTCCCTTGGATTTCGAAGAGAAACCGCACGGTTATTAAGCTTTGCCTCTAAGGAGGTGTTAAGCTTCCATTTGTTGATCAAAAGAGGAAGGGACTCCGCCGGTTCCGACAAAACGGTCACCCTGTCCAGCCGAAGCTCAAATCCGTTCGGTGCACGGTCCTCTGTCTTATAGGTTCCGTCTACTTCAACGGTATCCGCTTCCTTTAAATCACGAAGATCAAACCTCGATTTATCCGGCTCATAAACACACTGCACAAGCCCCTCCGCTTTCCGAAGAACGATAAATGCCACATCCCCCATATCACGGATGGTATGGATAGCACCACGAACTTTTATGTTTTTTCCTTCGTAGTCCCCTGCTAAGATTTCCTGAATCCCTAAGCATTCCTTTTTGCTTACACCTGTTAAAAATTCCATTTATGTTGCACGCTCCCTTTCTTTTTTGCGCTTTGCATACTTTCTTTTGCAATCTCCCTTTTCGGAAAAGTGCTCCCGAGAATGAATTTTGCTATTTGAATCAGAACGTTTAAAAAGCGTCGGCACTTAATGAGCAATTTATTGCGAATTTAGTACCGCTACGCTTTTTACAAACGAGAGTGGGTTCTGATTCAAATATGCAAATTCATTCTCGGGAACACTTTCCCGAAATGAGGTTTTTGCACTAAAAAAGCCCCAGAACAGCGTTTGCTGTCCTGGGGCGAAAATACATATTTCCGCGGTACCACCCACATTGAAAACCAGATTCTAAACTTCCTTCTGCTTTTCCACTTTCCTACGCGTAACGTGCGCTCACGTACTGACCTACTTTTACGGTATTCGTAACTGTTCAACCAGTCTGCTCCGGTAGTGTTCCCATAATCTTCTCTTCCAAACAGCGCTCTCAGTCGGTGACGCTGTATTCCTGTCGGCCTCTGAAGATCAGAGTCTCCTTCAACGCTTTGATTTTTTAATTAGTTAACGTTATATCACAACGATTTTGCAAATGCAAGAACCAAACAAAAATACTTAAGAAAATAAAGTGGTAATATCTATCAATTTTTCTACCACCCTATAGACATATTCCTGCAAGGAATCCTCCATGGGTGTCTGATCCGGCACATAAATGACCTTACAGCCTGCACCGTAGGCACTTTTTACTCCATTTGGGGAATCCTCCACCGCATAGCATTTTTCAGGCTTTGCTCCAAGAGCCTTTACTGCATACTCATAAATATCCGGGGAGGGTTTTCCCGCCTTCACCATATCCGCACAGATAATCTTGTCGAAATAATGAAAAAGACCGATCTTTTTTAAATACCGCTCTGTTCTGGCGTATTCATTGGCAGTTGCCATGGCAACAGTGATGTTATGGTTCTTAAGAAAGGTTAAAAGCTCAATGGCACCTTCTTTTAAATCCATACCACCTTTCTCAATCAGTTCCTCCATCAGCTGCTTGCGATACTCCCGGATTGCCCCGTAATCACAGCTTTCGCCAAACCACTCCCGAAACTGCTTCGGCGCATGGGGACGTCCTAAGGAGCGCAGGGAAAGTGCCATCTCATCGGTCATCTCATACCCAAACTTTTCTGCCGCCGCAGGCCATGCAATCCGATAATATTTTTCCGTATCGATCAGCGTTCCGTCCAAATCAAATATTACACAGCTTCCCATATTTCATACTCCTTCCATGTTTTTTGATCACTTACTACTTCTTTCCATTTTTCAAAATTGAGTTTCGTACTTGATTGATAAATTGTATAATTTCGCCGGTCATTTTTCTTCCTGTACCTAAAATCTTTGAAAAAAACCGCTTTTTAAGCGCTTTTTATGGTCAATTGTATTATTTCGGCAGATACATTTTAGCCTGTACCTAAGAAATTGAAAATATTAGGTATACAGCGAAGTCCACTCTTCGAGATAATACAATTCGCTTGAAAAAGCCGCATTTCGAAGCTGTTTTTCATGATTTTTAGGTATATGGTGACTTTTACACCTCAAATCTTTCCAAATCCCGCACTTCTGATTTAAATATATAAAATTCATTCGGAAACACTTTCCCAGAATATGAATTACTTTTTTCGCTCCGTTTCCTCTTCCCCCATAGCGGAGGCCCTCATTACAGCATTGAAACCAAATCGGTTTCTTATGGAATCCATTGCCTTATCCAACCGCTCCAGCTTCTCATAATCCGTATCATCGAAGAGCTTCATCTGCCTGCCACAGTCCTCCTTTGAAACCTTCGTTGTGGCAACTCCAAGCAAACGAATCGGCGTGCCATCCCATTTTTCATCAAACAGCTTACAAACCATGGCATAGATTTCCTGGGTAATGTTCGTTGCCGTAGGAAGCGCCCCCTGATGAGAAGCTCTGGTTAAGTTGTTAAAGCGAAACTGCACGCTTACGGATTCCACCTTCACGTCATCTCTTCGAAGCCGCTGACATACATGATCCGTAAGGTCTCTTAGAATCTCCTTTGCGGTCTTTGCATCCGTTACGTCGAAGGAGATGGTTGTAGAATTGCTGTAGCCCTTGGCGTCCGGTCTTATGGGCTCCACTTTTGAGTCATCCAAGCCGTTTGCGTAGCGCCAAAGCACATCCCCCTGCTTTTTTAGCACCCGGGTTATCATATCCCGGTCGGCATTTGCAAGGTCTCCGATAGTGCGGATTCCAATCTCATTCAGTCGTTTTGTGGCAGCCTTTCCTGCAAAGAACAAATCCCCAACGGGAAGGGGCCACATCTTCTTTTCCATCTCCTCCGGGAAAAGTGTATGCACCTTATCCGGCTTTTCAAAGTCACTGGCCATTTTTGCCAGCAATTTGCAGGAGGAAATTCCCACGTTCACGGTAAATCCCAGTTCCTTTTTGATCTGATCCTTGATCCGATTCGCGGCCTCCACCGGAGCACCAAACAGTCTGCCTGTTCCGGTCATGTCCATAAAAGCCTCATCCACCGAGAATTGCTCGATCCGATCTGTATATTGATTTAGGATACGAATAAAAGCCGCAGACATTTCCTGATACAATCCATGTCGCGGCTTTACCAATACAAGGTTCGGGCACTTTTTAAGCGCATCTACTACCGGCTCTCCGGTGGTTACCTTATACTTTTTTGCTGGGATGGATTTTGCCAAAATCACTCCGTGGCGGGATTCGATATCTCCTCCCACCGCCGAAGGAATCAGCCTCAGGTCAACGGTCTCCCCATGTCTTAACCGGTCTACCGCCTCCCATGACAAAAAAGCACTATTTACATCAATATGAAAAATTACTCGTTCCGGCACAATGCCTCCTGCAATTACTCTCCGTCCGTATTCTCTGTGTATCTGTCGATGATCTTGACAGTATCAATCAAAGCTTCCATCAGTTCCTTTGCCCGCTTTGCATTCTCCGTACAGTCATCTCCTAAGCGTACTGCCTCTGTTGCACTTGCGGCAACCTCTTCACTTACAGAAGAAATATGGGTAATACTGTCAACGATTGCATCATTGGAAGTAAGAATTTCATCAATCTGCTGGTAGATCTTTCCCACAATGCTGCTAAGACCGGACATATGATCTCCGATTTCGCCAAACTGGTTTCTCGCATTGTCAATTAGTATGCGTTCCTCGTTGGATACTTCAATGACATTGTCCACCGTTTTCTTTGCGGTGTCCGCATTGCTCGTAAGCTCTGCTACAATGCCCTGAATATCCTCCGTAAGACTTCTTGTCTCGTCTGCAAGCTTACGGATTTCATCCGCAACTACCGCAAAGCCTCTTCCCGCTTCGCCTGCTCTTGCACTTTCAATGGATGCGTTTAAGGAAAGCAGGTTTGTCTGCTCTGAAATATTAGAAATCTGCTGGGTAATTTCGGCAACCTTTCTGGCATTCTCAATAAGTCCTTCCACCGAGCTTACCACCTGCTCATTTGCAGCCTTTGTCTTTTCGGACTGCTCATGAAGGTGTTTTGCCGCATTCTGCCCCTCTGCAACCGCCTTTGCGGAATCCTCGGAAAGACTGATCATCTGATCCGATATATTCTTCGTCTCCTGTATCATCTCCTGAATCTTGCTCGTCATAAGGGTCTGCTGTCCAATACTCTCGGTATTGCTGTTATTACCTGCAGAAATATCACTTAACGCATTTGCAGTAGATTCCACATTTGCATCCAGGGTATTCATAAATTCGCCGGCTTTTGCAGAATTCTTCTTTACCGTTGCAACAACGGAAAGAACCTCTCTAAGAAGCGTTTCGCTCTTTTCCTGTTCTGCCTTAACCGAACTTAACTTTTCCTCGTTGTTCTGATTTGAAATCTTTGTGGTGGAGCATAATACCAGCACATATACAACTACTGCCGCTGCCTGAAGCAACAGCGTTGTACTGTTTATTGCTGCACCGGAATGCATCTGGCGCAAAATAGCAATCACATAGACAACATCTAACAGATTGATGCCGCCAAATACAAATGCCATGCATTTTACCAGTTTGTAGTCATAATACAGAATGTAAACCACGGTAACCGGAAAAACAATGACATATACCATGTCATTCTTTGCTCCAAAAACCACCAGCGCATACATCAGCATATATCCAAATAAGGAAATGTATTTAAACTGCTGCGGCATAAGCTTTCTTGTCACAAAATCCGCAATGAGCGTTCCAAACAAAACCACCTCAACAATCAGCATAAACATAAAGGAAATGTTTCCCTGCTTGAAATCATTGAAATATCCAAATATCATGAATAAATCAATAATTGTAATGTAGATGAGCGCAACCCTGTTAACCTGCGCAATTCCTGCCTCTTTTGTTTTCGCCATGCACTTTACCCCGTTTTTTTCAATCCCCGGCATATAGATATGCCGAAAAAAACACCTTATAGCAACTGTATTCCGTTTTTCTCACACTCTTTGACAACCTCTGGCGGCCAGATGGAGCTCTGAACCTCTCCGATGTGCGCTTTCCGAAGGAAGAACATACAGATACGTGACTGACCGATTCCTCCGCCGATGGTATATGGAAGCTCCTTGTTTAAAACGGCCTTCTGGAATGGAAGCTTTGCCCGGTCCATACATCCCGCAATCTCAAGCTGGGACTTTAGGGACTTCTCATCTACACGGATACCCATGGATGATAATTCAAGGGCAATATCCAGAACCGGGTAATATACGATAATATCTGCATTTAACTCCCAGTCGTCATAATCCGGTGCTCTTCCGTCATGTGGCTTTCCGTCTCCAAGTGCACCGCCGATTTTCATAAGACAAACCGCACCCTTTGCCTTTGCTATGTAATACTCCCGCTCCTTTGGAGTGTTATCCGGGAACATCTCCTCCAATTCCTCTGTTGTAATAAAGAAAATATCCTTTGGTAAGATCAGATCCACAAAGTCATACTGGATAGAAACATACTGCTCAGTCTTACGAAGACACTTATATACGGTTCGAACCGTCTCCTTTAAAAAGTCAAGATTGCGATCCTCTTTGCTGATGATTTTCTCCCAATCCCACTGATCCACAAAAATCGAGTGGATGTTATCGGTTTCCTCATCCCTGCGGATCGCGTTCATATCCGTATAGATGCCCTCTCCCAGAGAAAATCCATACTTTTTCAAGGCATATCGTTTCCATTTTGCCAGAGACTGCACGACCTCCGCTTCCTTCTCGTCCTGCTCTTTAATTCCAAAGTTAACCGGTCTCTCGTATCCATTCAGATTATCGTTCAGTCCTGTATCCGGGTCTACGAAAAGCGGTGCGGATACACGCTTTAGATTCAATCTTTGTGCCAGTAGAGACTGAAAAAAGTCTTTTACCATTTTAATTCCAAGCTGGGTATCGTGAAGATCAAGCTCGGAATGATAATCCTTAGGTATCATGAGTTGTTCCATTGTTATTCCTCTTCCATTTCTATTTGCTTATGATAAGCACCTATTTTTTCACTTCTATAGTATAACACTTTATGGAATCTTTGCAATTATGAAGTTGCTTTAGAGTATGGAAATTTACAAATGAATATGCTAATATTAATCGATGCGGGAGGAAAAACTCATGCGAAAAGAAGATATGACTGTGGCTTCCTATTTACTGGAAGCAATTACAATTATTTTAGGTGTCGCATATATCGGATTGCAGCTGATTTACGGTATAAAGTATCATATCGAGCCTTATCGTTATCTTACGAATATCCTTGCGGGGATTCTTCTGTATGCCGTGCTCACTTTACTCGCCCATTATCCGGAGCGGGTACACAGACTACCGGCGGAAGCCTTCACTCCCGATATCCGCAGACTGACCATCTGGATGCTTCGATGGATCAAGCTTGTCTTCATTGCCAGTCTTTTAGTCCCCTGCATTTTTGATGTGTTTGGAATACAGATCCGGGATACCTCCTGCCTGTTTGTAATCGGGCTGATCATTCTGATTCTTGTATTCTACGAATACCGCATCATACGGATTCTAAAAAAGCGGAAGTAGAAGAATACCATTTTAAAGTTTCATTTCGAATAATTTCTCACATTTCAGATTTGTGTACTCGAATGAATTTGCATATTCTATTGCAGACACGCTTTCGCTTGGGACGGAATGTAGCGGTACTAAATTCGCAATAAATTGCTCATCAAGTACCGACATTCCTTTACAGTCTGCAATGAAAATAGCAAAATTCATTCTCAGCAACACAAATCCGAAATGAGGTAAAAATTTTAAAAATACTAACATGAAAAAGGAGATTCATATGGAAAAGCATGTAACTTACAAAACAAAGGGTGTATGTTCCCAGCAGATTGATTTGGACCTTGTTGACGGAATCGTCCACAATGTAAAATTTACCGGTGGATGCCGCGGCAACACACAGGGCGTTGCAAGACTTGCAGAGGGAATGAGCGCAGAAGAGATTATAAAGAGATGCAAGGGCATTGAATGCCGTGGGGATAATTCCTGTCCGAACCAACTCGCCCTTGCGCTGGAACAGAATCTATAATTGTATGATTTTGACGTATAAATTTTATGCTCTGCCTAAAATCAATGGAAAAATGCGGATTTTTGGCAACTTTTAGGGACGATTGTATGATTTGGCTAGGTGAATTTTTATCTATACCTAAGAATTGACATTTCCTTAGGTACACAGCAAAATTAAAGTCGCTAAATCATACAATCGACCGCAAAAACACGGTTTTTCAGCGTCTTTTTTGTAAAAATTAGGTATGCAGAAATTTTTATAGCTCAAAATAGGAAAAAGTGGAGTTGCAGTCGGGCAACTCCATTTTTTATGTTCCTTTTTACATTTGTGTGTCTATAAATGAATTTTGCTATTTGAATCAGAACGTTTAAAAAGCGTCGGCACTTAATGAGCAAATACTTACGAATTTAGTACCGTTACGCTTTTTACAAACGAGAGTGGGTTCTGATTCAAATATGCAAATTCATTCAGACACACAAATCTTACCGAATACTTTCCAGTTCATCCATCCAGATTCTGCCGCTGGCATCCGATGGCATGCGAAGGTCGCCCCTTGGCGATACCGCAACAGTTCCAACCTTCGGTCCGTCCGGCAGGCAGGATCGTTTGAACTGCTGAGCAAAAAATCTTCGATAAAAATTCTTAAGCCATTTCAAAATAAACGCATCCTCATATTTACCGGCAAATGCAATTTTTGCAAGACGATAAATTTTCTTTGGAGCAAATCCGAAACGAAGCATATTGTATAGGAAAAAGTCATGAAGCTCATAAGGTCCCACCAGATCTTCGGTTTTCTGTGAGATTTTTCCATCCTCCGGCGGCAAAAGCTCTGGTGATACCGGGGTGTCTAACACATCAAAAAGCACCTTTTTCAGCACCTCGTCCTGACTTGTATCCGCATAAAAACGCACCAGGTGGCGAACCAGGGTTTTTGGAACGGAGGAGTTTACCGCATACATGGACATGTGATCTCCGTTGTAGGTGGCCCATCCAAGAGCAAGCTCTGAAAGGTCTCCGGTTCCGATGACCATTCCCCCGGTCTTGTTGGCAATATCCATAAGAATCTGGGTGCGCTCTCTTGCCTGCCCATTCTCGTAGGTCACATCATGAATGGCTGCATCATGCTCGATGTCCCTGAAATGAATATTTACAGCATCTTTAATATCAACCTCCTTAAAGGTTGCCTTTAAGGAGTGAATCAGGCTTACCGCGTTGTCATAGGTACGGTCTGTGGTTCCGAATCCCGGCATGGTTACTGCCACAATATCCCCATGATCCCTGCCAAGTAAATCAAAGGCACGCACCGTCACCAAAAGCGCCAGGGTAGAATCCAGTCCGCCGGAAATCCCCACCACCGCGGTTTTGGAGTTGGTATGCTCCAGACGCTTCTTTAGTCCCATTGCCTGAATGTTTAAGATTTCTTCGCAGCGCTCGCTACGCCTTTCCTTGTCCTTTGGCACAAATGGTGCCGGGTCCACAAACCGGGTCAGCTTGGTATCCTCGATTTCCAGCTCAAAAGGGATTCCAATATGAGTATCCACCGTCTCAAAGGTGGTCATCCTTCTTCGGTCCGCTTCCAGACGCTCCACATCCAGCTCCGCCAAAACCACGCCCTCTGTAAAACGTTTGGACTCCGCCAGTATATGTCCGTTTTCCACAATCAGGTCATGTCCGGAATATACCACATCCTGGGTGGATTCCCCGTCTCCTGCGGATGCGTAGATATATCCGCAAACCAGCCGGGCGGACTGTCCTTTTACAAGCTCTCTTCGATAAGCTGCTTTTCCTGTCGTCTCATCCGATGCGGAAAGGTTTACAATCACGGTAGCCCCCGCCATCGCATGACGGATGCTTGGGGGCTGCAGGGTCCAGAGATCCTCACACAGTTCTGCCGACAGCTTCAGTTTTGGATAATTCTTACAGTAAAAAATCAGATCGGTCTGTACCGGCACAATGCTTCCGTCCGGCAGAATCTCATCACAGTCCAGCTTCCCACCGGATACAAAATGTCTTGCTTCATAGAATTCATTGTAGTTTGGAAGATAGGTTTTCGGAACCAGACCAAGAATCTCTCCTTTACATACAACAGCCGCCACATTGTACAGCTTCCCACTGATTTCATAGGGAAGCCCCACAAAATAAACCGCATCATAAGAGGTGCTTGCCTCTTTGATTCGCATAAGCTCTTCTTTTGCCGAGGTGATTAATTTTTCCTGCAAAAACAAATCGTTACAGGTATAGCCTGTAATACATAACTCTGGAAAAACCACTACCTTTGCACCGGCTTCTGCCGTCTGCTTCATATACCTTCGAATCACTTGTCCGTTATATGTGGTATCAGCAACTCTTATTTTTGGTGTTACCGCTGCTACCTTTACAAATCCGTCTCTCAACCTCGAATCTCCTTTAACTCATCTATGCCAAACTGATATGCCTTATTGCAGAACTGGCACTTTACTTCGATACTCTCCCCATCATTTATGATATCCTCCAGATCCTTTTTGCTGATGGTTGCAAGGGCACGGGATACTTTTTCCTTCGAACAGTCACAGGAAAAAGCGGCAGGAATGGTATCCGTTACCACAAGGTTCATTTCTCCCAAAATTTCTTCTAGGATTTCCTCCGGAGTAAGGCCCTTTTCCAGCATTTCCGTTACGGAAGAGATTTCTCCGATTCTTTTTTCCAGCTTTTCAATGACATCATCCGGGGTAAAGGGCATCAGCTGAATGATAAATCCACCGGCCTGCTTAACCGAACCGTCGGTGTCAATCAGTACACCAAGTCCAACCGCAGAAGGAATCTGCTCTGAGGTCGCAAAGTAATAAGTCAGATCCTCAGCGATTTCGCCGGTCTGAAGCTGGCACTGTCCCACATAGGGCTCCTTCATTCCAAGATCCTTAATAACGCTCAACACCCCAAGATCCAAGGCTCCTCCCACATCAAGCTTTCCGATTTTATTCGGAGGCAGATCTACATTTGGATTTACTGCAAAGCCTTTGACATTTCCTTTTGAGTCAGCGGTTACCGTAAGTCCCTGTGCCGGTCCGCTGCACTGAATCTGAAGCGTCAAAAGGTCCTTCTCTCCCTTCATCATGCTGCCCATCATGGCTCCGCCGGTCAAAAGCCGGCCAAGTGCCGCAGTCATGGTGGGAGATGTATTGTGATCGATTCTTGCGGTTTCCACCATCTCCCTTGAAGTAATTGCAAATGCGCGAATGCTGCTGTCCGCCGCTGTCGCACGCACAATATAGTCTGACATATTTTTATTTCTCCTTTATTTTCTCATCTTTTTTCTTTTCTATTCTTTTCTCGATTGTTTTACGAATTCTGATTTTTTTACCTCTTTTCGGAATTGTGTTCCTGAGAATGAATTTTGCTATTTGAATCAGAACGTTTAAAAAGCGTCGGTACTTAATGAGCAATTTATTGCGAATTTAGTACCGCTACGCTTTTTACAAACGAGAGTGGGTTCTGATTCAAATATGCAAATTCATTCAGGAACTCTTTTCCGAAATGGAATTTTCTTTTTTACACTCTCTTGCAAGGATCAGCATACGCTCCGATTCTTCACCTAAGGGCTCTCTGGTATAGTCATCATACACAGCAACCCATTCCATCCCGGCCTCTTCGATCAGGCGCCTTATTGTGGAAAGGGAATAGCTTTTCTGGTAATGGGTTTCTGAAAACCTAAGGAAACAGGGCTCTTTTTCCTTCTGTTTTCGAATAAAAAGCGTCAGGTCATACTCATTGATCCTGCTTTCCTCATCATAATAATTTTCCCAGATAAAGCTGCTTTCCTCCCGATTCTCCGCAAATGTATTTTCCGCCAGAAGCTTCTGGTATTTAAATGGGGTATTCATGTCAAAAACAAACAGCCCGCCGGGATCTAAATAATTATTGACCAGTCGAAATACGGTAAAAAGCTCTTCCTCATTCAGAATATAATTGAAGCTGTCGCAGCCGCTGTAAACAGCAGAAACCGTCCCGTACAGTTCAAACTCCTGCATGTCCTGAAGGAGATACAAAATATCTTTTCGCCCCTCCTTTTTCTCTTTGCTTTGTTCCTCTTCCCTGGCGATATCCAGCATTTCCACAGAATTATCGACGCCGATCATGTCGTACCCTGCGTCTGCAAGAAGCCTTGCCATTTTTCCCGTTCCACAACCCAAATCCAGAACAATCCCATCCCGGATTCCATGCTCCCTTAAAAGTTCCACAAGGTATTTGCTCCAGCTTTCGTAGGGAACATTATCCATAAATAAATCATATACCTTCGCAAAGCTTGTATAAGCGTCCATTTTCTACATAAAATCCTTTCATTTCTGCATAAAATATACAGGCAAAACCAAGATAATACTATCAACTTTTTATAGGAAAAGCAAGGTTGATTCTTCGGTTCGATTCCATTATACTAATTTTATGAACTAAGGAATTTCGAATAAGAAAGGTTCTTAACATGACAGAGAACTACGAGCATTATATTACCCGTAATATCCGTGCCTTTTATCGCAGGCGGCTGTTTTCACCCCTTGTCTATCTTACAATTTTGTTGTTATTATGGTTCCTTTTTCCACTGGGAAACATTCTGTTTCCTGTTACCATAACCCAAAATGCCTCCTTTCGGAGCGTATATCAGTCCAACCAGCGATATGCGAAGGCAGCCTTTACGGATCTAACCTTTACCGGATATACCAGCAAAAAATATAATAATACAGACGGATACTTTTACTATGGAATCTGGAACGAGGAATGTGTGATCGTGCTTCTTTCTCCGGAGACCTGCGAGGAAGGATTACCAACCATCGACAACATAACCATTCATGGAAAAATCGTAAAAAGCAACGACACCTACAAGGCTCTGCTGTCCAAGCTTTCCTCGGCCCTTGACTGGACTGAGAGCGGTATTATCAATCAGATGCCAGCATACTATTTCAGCGAACCTGATTACAATACCTTTACTACAATCCTTTTATTTATCGTTTATTTCGGCACTATGCTGTATGCACTTATCTGTCTCTTTATTTATATGCTGTATATTCATGTTCCTCATCTGGCACCGGCCTGCCAGAACCTGGTGGTCTTTGGTCATCCAAAGCAGATGTTGGAAGAGGCGGAGGAAGAGCTTGCTACTTTGCCACAGCTTGCAACCGAGGATATGTTCATTACAGAGCATTATTTTATCATGACCTCACCCTACGGAAATGCAATTGTACCAATACAGGAAATTTTATGGATTTACAAGTATTCCACCCTGCACAAATTCCTTTGGTATCATTTTAGTATCTCCTATACCATGCACATTACCGCAAAGAAGCATTTGTATATCCATTGCCCGAAAAATATCAAGTCGGATATCGATGGTATCATGGATTATCTGGCAGAAGCAAACCACGACATCTTAGTTGGTTTTTCAGAAGAGAATCGCTTAAAGGTAGAAAAAGTACTCGGAAAACCCTTCCATATTGAAAAGCTGATTGCACTGATGCACCGCAAAATATAAAAAATGACCTCCAATCCCTCGATGTTTTTCGAGCTTTTGGAGGTCAATCTCTTTTTCTGAGCCAAAAAATTCCTTATGTATTTTTCTTTATTGCATCCTTATTTCGATACATTTTCCTGTCTGCCCGATCTCTGGTACTCTCAAAGGTCTCATCCCCACATTTGTGAACTGCATATCCTACTGCAATTCCAATCTTAAGTTCTTCGCTTTTCTGGTTAAACTCTTCCTCTTCCTTTCGAAGCTTATCAATATAATGCTCAACATCAATTTTTGACCCACGGTGTATAACCGCGCAGAACTCATCCCCGCCGATTCGATAGCACTTTCCAATGGTTCCGAATACCCGCTTAATCATCTGGGCAGCTTCTGTAATATAGATATCCCCCGCTTTATGTCCAAGGGAATCATTGCAGCCCTTTAAGTTATTCAGGTCAAAGGTTGCAATCAGAATATCCTCAAAATTCGTATGGCGCTCTTCCCATGCCTCAAAGGCACTGCGGTTTAAAAGTCCGGTCATAACGTCTGTCTCTGCCATACTTTTATAATATTCGGCCTTTCGCCCCTCTTCCATCTGCCGGAACACATCCGATAAACTCTCGCTACCAAGAACAATGATATACATCAGCATACCAACTTTTCCCAGCACATCGGTCTGCTCAAAGCCATTATAATACGCAAACATATCTGCCAAAAAAGAGGTTACCAGCGCTATCGTTGCAATCAGATTTGCCTTGACCCGATGGGTAAATCCTCGCTTTCTTATACAGTAAATCAAGGTTCCTATCATATATAGGACGGACAGAATCATCATGCAGTGAATCCATTTTGCAGTAGTCTTAAATTCTGCAACCCTGCAGATGTGTAAAATCGGAAGGATCGCGCCGAGCGCAATGGATAGTAGCGATAATACAGTGCTGATGAAAGCTCTTTTTATCTTGAAAAAGTGGCGCACAAACTGAATGAACGGCATGGGCATCAGAAGCAGCAGCGTATATCCGATAGCGGAACCCACCGTCCGGTTTTGCATCATAATCATCGCAATATCCGTCTCATTCATGGACCAGAGTCCAAGAAGCACCGCAAACATACCAAAACAGATCATTGCCGGATCTGCCTTGGAGCGTTTTCTTGAAATAATCCAGTAAAGTATCAGTGAAAAACCGACAATAATAATCAGCCCGCTCAGACTAAATGCCAGTAGGGAATCCGCTATGATGGACCGATACATTGCAATCCCATCTCCATAATAGAAAAAGCAGTTTGCATTTCTTGCTGACGGATACATACTCGTAAAGCGTACCAATAGGTCGGTGGTATTTGTTGGGAGCTCTACCATGTTAATGGTTGTTCCCGGTGATATTCCATAGATGGAAGGAATCGCTTCAAGACTGTATACCAGAGCACCATCCGCAAAGACAAACACCGTCTGGTGACTGCTTAGAAATCGAAGTGCCATGCCATTTTCCGATGGTTGTTCTAAGGTAAACTGGTATTCTACGGTATCCTCATCCAGTGCAAGCTCAGAATCCGGATAAAGCTCAATCTGTGCAGTCTGCTCGACATGACTCACAATCTTATTTTTTCCCACAAGTAAGCCAATGATCAAATATAACCCCAACGGGACAAGTATTGACAGATAACATATTCTTACGATCTTTTTCAAGCATTGACCTCCTTCTTCTATCCTGATAGTTTAAAAGCCAAATATCCCCTTTGCAGCACAAAAAATAATTGGCACCAATAACGCCGGTAATAAATTAAGCGTCTGACAATTTTTAATCTTCAAAATGTTAATTCCAGAAGCTGCAATCAGAATCCCTCCTACAATGGATAATTCTGTAATCAGATCCGAAAGGGCATCTCCTGTAAAAAATGCCGTACATACATATTTTGCCAGCAGGTAAAAGGTTCCCTGCCACAAAAAAAGCACCGGTGCTGCAAGAATCATACCGATTCCATAAGTAGATGCTAACACCATGGAGGTCACAAGGTCAAGAGTTGCATTTGTAAAAAGATACGTATGATCTCCATACAATGCACTCATAACCGGTCCAAGTATGGAAAGCGTTCCAATACAATATAATAGGATTCCGGTTGCAAGGCCTTCCCCCAGGTTTCCATTGGAATACTTCGCCACCAGCTTTTGAAATCTGCCGTCAATATCCAACATCGTTCCAACAAGTCCTCCAATGGCAAGACTTACAATAAACAGAACCGGATAGCTGCTGTTTGGCATGTGACTGACTACCGCATTGATTCCAAGCGCCGTGGCAGCAAGTCCCATGGCTGTAAAAAGCACATTCTGGTACTTTTCTTTGATTCCTTTTTTCACGATGCTGCCAACAATACTTCCGATACAGATCGTGCAGACATTTACAATTGTTCCTATCAATTTTTTCTCCTACCTGTATAGCTTTTATTCCATTTCGAAATTGTGCTCCTGAATGAATTTTGCTATTTGAATCAGAACCCACCTGCGTTTGTAAAAAGCGTAACGGTACTAAATTCGCAATACATTGCTCATTAAGTGCCGACGCTTTTTAAACGTTCTGATTCAAATAGCAAAATTCATTCAAGAACACAATTCCGAAAAGGGATTCACTTTTTTCTCTAAATCATCACCATATACACCGTTGCCAGGGAAATCACAATCTGTATAATTGCAAATCGAAATACCACCTGGGCATTGGACCAGTCGAGACGTTTTCTGGCATGATCATGAAGGGGTGTTGTCACGTTCTTTAAAATATGTATTTTAAAGAAACGAAGCAATGCAACCTTAATGAGACCCAGACCACCATCTAAAATAAATACTGCTGCAATCGGAAGGAAAAGGAACGGGCATCCTGACTTTAGTGCAACAATCGCCAGAAAAATCCCCTGGGCCCGAGACCCTGCATCTCCCATCAAAAGCTTGCTGGGCGTCGCATTGTACCACAGATATCCAAGCTCGCATACTGCAAAAAGTAAAATACAGAAATGAAAGGTATCCTCTACCCCAAGCATATTATCAATCAGAAAGAAGGTCATGATGGAAATCACCGTAAGGGTTCCTGACAAGCCGTCCACGCCATCCGTACAGTTCACAACATTGATGGAGGCCCACACTAAAATAACCACTAATACAGCAAACAGAACCGGTGGGAACTCAACACTTTTCCCAACAACTGCAAAATTTACCGTAGTTCCGTTAAAATGCATATAGGCCAGGGCAACTACGATTGCCACTACCAGATCAAGAAATCCCTTCAGATACTCTCCCCAGGGCTTTTCTGCGGCATCATCAAAGAAACCGGTAAACATTTCCACCACAATCAGAATCAGATAAATGATGATTTCTTTGTTGATTTCTGCAAACAAAAGAGTAGAACAGGCAAAAACTAAAACAAATATAATTCCGGCGCCTCTCGGTTTTCCGGCAGAAAGCTTCCCTTCTACTGCAAACTGGCGTCCCATATCCTTCGGTAAAAAGCGGTTCAGCTTTGCGATTGCAAGACAGGTTGCTCCAAACGCAAACAAAATTCCAATAAACGCAATGACGGAAAAATCATATGCTCCGATGTAATTAACCATACTCTCTCCTCCTTCGGAACTGTTAAACACATACCAAATAATTATATAAGGCGGAAGAAAAAAAGTAAAGTTCTACTTGCATTTTAAAAAGAATGTGTTATTATGTACTCACATGCTTTAAAGTGTTAAAGTACAGGAGGAAGAAAAAATGGCTCAAAAAGGCGATTTGATGACAGTCCGTTCCGACATCCGTGTGTTGGATGCAACAATCCGCGATGGTGGACTTGTCAACAATTTTATGTTTTCAGATGAATTTATTAACGCATTATACCGCGCAAATGTTAAGGCGGGCGTTGACTATATGGAGTTTGGATATAAGGCTTCCAAGGAATTATTTGATGTGAACAAATTCGGAAAATGGAAGTTCTGTGATGAGGAGGATATCCGCGCCATTGTCGGCGACAACAATTCGGATATGAAAATTTCTGTCATGGCAGATGTCGGAAGATGTGACTTTAAAACAGATTTCACAGATAAAAAGGATAGTGTCATCGACATGGTCCGAGTTGCATGCTATGTACATCAGATGCCTGCAGCCATCGAGATGATTGAAGAATTCAAGGACAAGGGCTACGAAGTCACCTGCAACATCATGGCGATCTCCAATGCAAAAGAATCCGATCTGGATCAGGCCCTTGAAATGGTGGGAAAGAGCAATGCAGATGGTATCTACATTGTTGACAGCTACGGTTCTCTTTTCCCGGAGCAGATTCGCGCCATTGCCGACAAATATACGGAAGTCGGAGAAAAATACGGAAAGTACATTGGTATTCATGCCCATAACAATCAGCAGCTTGCTTTCGCAAATACCATCGAAGCAACCGCAAGAGGAGTCAGCCTTCTCGATGCAACCATGATGTCCATGGGCCGTGGTGCAGGAAACTGTGCAATGGAGCTTCTCTTAAGCTTTCTGAAGAACCCGAAATACAACATCTATCCGGTATTAAAATTCCTTCAGGATTACATGATTCCGCTAAAGGAAAGCGGCATTGTCTGGGGATACGATATTCCGTATCTTCTCACCGGACATCTGAACCAGCATCCATCCGCTGCAATCGATGCCACCAAGGCAGGAAGAACCGATTACACTGAGTTCTATACGGATCTGCTGGAGAAATAAATGTAAAACTCTCTTTTTACAATTGTGTGCCTGAATGAAAGTAAAAAGAGAGAGAAAATAAACATTCGGGATGAAATTCCGTAAGTGAATTTTACTATTCGAATCAGAACGTTTAAAAAGCGTAACGGTACTGCGAATTTAGTACCGTTACGCTTTTTATAAGCGAAAGTATTTTCTGATTCATGCTTGAATGGTAAATTGTATCATTTCACCGGTTGATTTTCTTCCAGTACCTAAAATCTATGAAAAAAGTGGCATTTTTAGCGTTTTTTATGGTCGATTGTATGTTTTCGCCGGATCAATTTTAGTCTATACCTAAGAAATTGTAAATATTAGGTATACCGCGAAGTCCACTCCTCAAAATAATACAATTCCCAGGAAAAATCCGCAATTTGTAGCTGTTTTTCAAGGATTTTAGGTATACGACAGTTCTAGCATCTCAAATCTTGCCAAATTCCACAATTCTGAATCGAATATGCAAATTCATTTAGGCGAATCATCCCGAATTTTTTTTATTCTTTTCCGTTCCAGCAATAGGTGCAGAGCTTATCCGGATCGATTCCCACGGACTCAAGCATATCGTCTAACCGGTGGAAACGAAGGGAGGTAAAGTTTAACTTTTTACAGATTCCATCCACCATGTTCTGGTATTTCTCGGAATCCGGATTTGCATACTCCTCTAAGATCTCAGGAGTAACCTCTCCCTCCTCCAGCTCTTCGATCACTCTTCTTCCGATCAGTTCCATCTCTGAATTGGATCTTGAGAAATTCAAATATTTACATCCATATAGAAGCGGTGGACAGGCAGGACGGATGTGTACCTCCTTTGCTCCGCTTTCATACAAAAATTCTGTTGTTTCACGAAGCTGTGTTCCACGGACGATGGAATCATCTATGAGAAGAAGCCTCTTATCCTTGATTAGATCATGTACCGGCAGCAGCTTCATATGGGCAATCAGATCTCGTTTTGTCTGAATGGTGGGCATAAAAGAACGGGGCCAGGTCGGTGTATATTTGATAAATGGTCTGGAGAATGGAATACCGCTCTCGTTTGCATATCCCATGGCATGGGCTGTTCCGGAATCCGGAACTCCTGCAACCACGTCAACCTCCACATTATCCCTGCGGGCAAGAAGCTTTCCGCAGTTATATCTCATCTGTTCTACATTTACACCTTCGTAGGTAGCAGCTGGATAGCCATAATATACCCAGAGGAAGGTACAGATCTTCATCTTATCCCCGGGTGCCACCAGAGTTTTTACATGATCTGCATCAAATACTACAATTTCTCCCGGTCCAAGCTCACGATCCGGTGTATAGCCAAGATTTAAGAAAGAAAAGCTCTCAAATACCGCACACCTTGCATCCTCCTTCTTTCCAAGGACCACCGGTGTACGTCCCAGCTTATCCCGGGCTGCATAAATTCCCTTTGGAGTAAGAATTAACATGGAAAGGGAACCATCAATGGTATCCAGTGCGTACTGAATACCTTCGATAAAATTATCCTTCTGGTTAATGAGTGCAGCCACAAGCTCTGTCGCATTGATCTCCCCGTTGCTCATCTCGAAGAAATGGGTCTTGCCCTCTAAAATTTTTTCTACGATCTCATTCGCGTTATTAATTTTACTAACGGTTGTAATTGCAAAAGTTCCATGATGGGAACGGACTAAGATTGGCTGTGCCTCGAAATCCGAAATCGAGCCTATTCCCATGGTTCCGTTTAGCTTATCAAGTTCATGATCAAATTTCGTCCGAAATGGCGTTCCCTCGATGTTATGAATCGCTTTCGAAAAGCCATCCTCGCCATATACTGCCATTCCGGCACGTCGTGTTCCAAGGTGTGAATGGTAATCTGTTCCAAAGAACAAATCAAAAATACAGTTCTCTTTTGCAGCTACGCCAAAAAATCCACCCATGCTGTAATCCTCCTAGTTGATGTAGTTTATTCCAAAAATAGACTATGGTAGTATAGCATACTATTTCTGTTCCCGCACTTCTTTTTTTCTCTGCAGCCAGGGGATAATGTTCTCCTCATAGACAAAGGTAAAAATGGCCGCAAAAGGAATTGCCAGTAAAATTCCCACAATGCCAAACATCTTTCCGCCAATAACAATGGAAACCAAAACCCAGACCGCAGGAACTCCAAGAGATCCCCCAAACATTTTCGGCTTTAAAATATATCCGTCGAAAATCTGAAGTACAATGGTAAAAATCAGAAAGATCAGCGCATGAATCGGATTGGTAAGTACAAGTAAAATTCCTCCGATTACGGCTCCGATAATCGGGCCGAAGGTGGGAAGCAGGTTTGTCACTCCCACAATTACAGAAACCAGTGCGACATACGGCATCCCCACAATCAGCATAAATATTGCATTTACGACACCGACAATCATTCCGTCCAGGATGTCGTAGCAGATGTACTGTCCGAGAATTTTGTGGCACCGATTCCAGAAAATGTCTCTCTTTTTTAAGTTCTTCTCCTTCGAAAGAAGGCAGCGGATACGTCCGATTCCATTTAACAATCGCTTTTTGTCAAACAAAAAGTAAATTGCAAGAATCAATCCCAGAAGGAAGTTTACCGCACCCGTTCCAATACTGTAGGAGGTACTTACAATGGTATCCACATTGCCCGCAAGGGATAATACCGTCTGCTCCACCAGCTTCTCCCAGGAAGCAGTCAGGCTGGCCAGATCCAGATTGAATTTGGAAAAAACATCCGCGTAGGTGATGGTAAACTGATGAACCGTCTCAATATAAGTATTCATATTGGCCACGATCCCGCTAAAGCTGTCAATCAAAGAAGGAATCAGTATGCCGATTAAAAGCCCGATAATAAGAATCACCAAAACCACACCAAATACTACTGCAATGGAATGTCTTGCGTTTTCCCTTTTCATTTTCCGAAATAACTTCTTCTCAAAGAAATTTACAACCGGATTGATCAAATAGGCAATGATGATGCCATAAAAAGCCGGTGCAACATATTGAAAAGCCACACCAAATCCAGCCAGAATATTTCCCAGATGAGACAATATCATATAAAACAGAACCGCTCCACAGGTTGCGAAAGTATAGGCAGCCCAGGGCTTTTCCAAGAGGTTCTCCAGTCTTCTTTTCATGGATTTCTCTGGTTTTTTCTCGTTTGTCTCCATTGTCTACACTTCTCCTCCTTCATCCGCAATCCGCCTTACCTCATCCAGCGGCAGATTCTCTTTCCTTGCAATTTCTGCAAGATCTTCATACTCATATTTGTATCTGCTTACCCCATATCCTTCTGCCGTTTTCTTTCGGACATCTCCGTATCCGGTATGTATGGTTTCTATCCTGCGCCCTAGTCTGTAACGCTCTACCACCGTTCTTCGGATACCAAGTGTCGTTGTATGCTTAAAGATTTCCTCCACCAGATGTTCTTCGTCTTCCGGCTCACAGATTACATGTAATACCTGCCCCGGCCGGCTCTTTTTCATATTGCAGGGAATGGTAAACACTTCCAGCGCCCGGGCTGCAAAAAGACGCTCCATTGCAAATCCCAGTGCCTCCGCTGTCATATCATCCAGATTACATACCAGTTCAATAATGGATGCTTCGCATCCCACTACCGCCTCGTTTTGTTCCTCTTTGGTCTCTCCAAGGATAGCCCTAAGGCAATTGGCCTTTTCGAAATCCTTTTTGCCCATGCCGTAACCAATTTTTTCTACAGACATCACCGGCATTTCCCCGAACCCGGTTGCAAAAAAGGTAAGCAGCGCAGCTCCGGTGGGTGTACAGAGCTCTCCGTCTATTTTTCCGCCATATATGGGGCATCCCGTCAGCAGATAAGCGGTGGCAGGTGCCGGAACCGGAAGAATTCCATGGGCACACTTTACAGAGCCGCTGCCCACATGAATCGGGGATACGATGACCTGCTTGGGACCAAGCTCCTCCATCAGCATACATACTGCGGTGACATCAGCAATCGCATCCAGCTTTCCAACCTCGTGAAAATGCACCTCTGATACTGAAACTCCATGGACAGCACTCTCTGCCTCTGCAATTTTTTCGTAAACAGAAATGATCTGTTCTTTTATCTGATCAGAAACCGCAAGCCTTTCTATAATGGACCGGATTTCCTCAATTCCTGCATGAAAATGCTTTCCATGATCCTGATGAGAATCTGCATGCTCATGCATATGCTCATCCTCTTCTGCCCCCTCTACCGTAACCTTCATATGGGTTCCGATGATTCCGCATTTTTCCGATTTATCTATGGAAAAGCAGACCTTTGGGATCCCCACCTGATTTAGTTTTTCAACAAAGGCATCCGCATCCGGCAGAAGCTCTAAAAGTGCCGCAGAAAGCATATCCCCCGCAGCTCCCATTCCACAATCCAAATATAGGGTTCTCATTTTTTCGCCTCCATGTGGTTAATCATGCTGGCAAGATATCCTGCGCCGAAGCCATTGTCAATATTGACCACTGAAACTCCGCTGGCGCAGGAATTTAACATGGATAAAAGTGCTGATATTCCCCCAAAGGAGGCTCCATATCCCACACTTGTAGGTACTGCGATTACCGGGCAGTCTGCCAGACCTCCGATCACGCTTGCAAGGGCTCCCTCCATACCGGCAATGGCAATAATTACACTGGCTGTCATGACATCCTCGTTATGGGATAAAAGCCTGTGGATTCCGGCCACTCCCACGTCATAGAGTCTTGTCACTTCGTTTCCCATCGCCTCAGCGGTAAGAGCAGCTTCCTCCGCCACCGGAATGTCACTGGTCCCCCCGGTGGCCACCACAATTTTCCCGATTCCGCTGGGCTTTGGCAGCTCTCCGAGGACTGCCACCCTTGCAAGAGGGTTATAATTCATCGGATAGATTTCTGCAATGCGGCTTGCATCCTCTTTTGAAAGTCTCGTAATCAAAATGGTATCCTGTCCATGCCTTTTCATGGACTCAATGATTCCGAGCATCTGATCGGCGGTTTTCCCCCCGCCATAGATGACTTCCGCCACACCCTGTCTGATTTTCCGGTGATGATCGATTTTTGCATAGCCGATATCCTCAAAGGGTTCGGTTTTTATCTTTAGGAGCGCATCCTCCACGGACATACTGCCGTTTTGTACCGCCTCCAATATTTCCTTCGTCTTGCTTTTCACTATCTGCCCTCCAAATTAGCCATTTGCCTTTGGTGCCTTAAGAAATTCCTCTCTATTATACGACATAAAAATACCCTCTTTCAAGTTTTCTCACAACAAAAAAACAAGGATTTCTAATCTTTTACTGATCAAAAATCCCTGCCTCTTTTTCATCGGAGTGACGCGATTCGAACGCGCGACCTCTACATCCCTAATGTAGCACTCTGCCATCTGAGCCACACCCCGAGTTTTCTATATTCTCCCTTTCAAAAAAGGTAACCTAGATGATTGTAATGCCAAAAAGCCATCCTGTCAAATAGTTTTATAAATTTAACCATTCCTTAAGGCCGCGCTCTTCAATTGCTTCTATTGCTGCTGCCCGTCCCAGCTCATATGCCGCCTTTAGTTTTTCCGGATCTTTCTCTGCACTCTTTACCGCAAGCTTCTCCTTGGGGCGGATCACAAAGGCAGCATTTTCCTTTTCCTTTTTTCGGATATACTCCACATTTTCATTATATCTGTCGTGACGGTTTGCAAACAACTCCACAAACTTCGGATAGTTGCGGTACACAATTTTGCACAGAGGTGTGGCCTTGTTTTTGGATTTTCTGTAATCATCCGGCTGTGTCAGAATAACCACGTTTTTTTCATATCCAATGGATTCAAAGTAAGAAAGTGGCACAGCGTCCGAAATGCCGCCGTCCAACAGCTTTTTTCCATCCAGCTCCACAATCTTTGACACCAGGGGAATGGATGCGGATGCCCGAATCCATTCGATGTCTTTTCCTTTTCCGTCATAGCATTTGTAATAAACCGGTTCCCCTGCTTCCACATCCGTTGCCACGACATAAAACTCCATGGGATTCTTGGTAAATGTGTCGGTATCGAACACATCCAGTTTGTCCGGAAGCTCATGATAGCAGAATTCTACATCAAACAGATCTCCCGTTTTAAAAAAGGATTTTGCACTTCCGTAACGATAATCCTTACAGTAGTTACAGTTATACCGAATCGGCCTGCCGATCTGATGGGATTTTACATTGCAGCCGAAGGTTGCCCCTGCAGACACTCCGATTGCACCATCAAAGGTGATTTCATTTTCCATGAACACATCGATGACCCCTGCAGTGAACATTCCCCGCATGGCACCGCCTTCCATTACCAAGCCTCTTTTTACATACAGCTTACTCATTCTGTTCTCCCTACATGAAGCTGCAGATCTCATCCGTCTCTTTTCTCGGACGAAATACCGGTTCTCCGGCGCCGTAGCCTAAGGCAATTACCGAGGTGATCTGCTCCTGCTTTGGAATTCCGAATACCTTCCGGAGGGCATCTGCGTCACGCAGTCCCATAATCAATGTATCAAGTCCACTGTTTTTTGCTGCAAGAATAAAATACGCATTATTCAGTCCTAAATCATAGGCTCCCCACTTATTGCTGAGCTCATTGTCCGCCTGACCTGCAGTAAATCCCGATACATCCTTCACAAAGCTGGTGACGATCAGGGCAGATACCCCTGCAACACGGGTCTGATTCACTTCCGGAAGCGCAGCCTTCACCTTTTCTATCGCTTCCGGTGTATTGGCCACGTAATATCTTGCAGTCTGGGAATTCTTCCAGGATGGCGCAAGTTGTGCCTGTGCAATGATTTCTTTGATTGTCTCCTGGGAAACTGTCTTTCCTTCTTCGTATGTCCTGACTGCTCTTCTTTCCTTTATCAGTTCCAAAAATTCCATGCTAAAAACCTCCGTCTCGTGTATTTCTACTTATAGTACCACTATATTACTTTATGGATGTATCTTCAAGTGCCTTGCTGTCGTGATAGAACCGATAGGTCGCCTTCCCCGCCTCCTTTGCCAGATAAAGAGCTCGGTCCGCATGCTTATACAATCGCTTAAAAGAAGCCTTTTCATCAATTTTCTCCCGTTGATCGAGAAGCTCGATTCCGATTGTAATCGACGTTATTGCCCCACAACTGCACTGCTTTAGTTCTTCATAAAATTCATGAATCATGCTTTGTGCCCACTCCGCCAGAGATGCCTTGTCAAGATTATCTCTGTAAAACAGGCAGAATTCATCTCCCCCGATTCGGCCCGCAAGCACGTCCTGTTTCTGTCCCAGAATCACCCTCGAAAGCGCAACTAAGACCTCATCGCCGATCTGGTGTCCGTATGTATCATTTACCTGCTTAAAATTGTCCAGATCGAGAATTGCAAATGCACCGGAACCGCTTTGGGTAATAAAAGAATTTACCGCATTTTCAAATCCCCGTCTATTGTTAATTCCCGTAAGAGGATCCGTAGCAGCGCACTCCTCCACCTCGCTTAAGTACCGATAGTGCTCCGTCAGATCAAAGACCCACAGAATCTGTCCCTGTATGGTTTCTGCCTCATGTAATGGCTCCACCCGCATCTCGTATATATGGTCATTTTTTTCCAGTCGCTTGGCTTTTCCCTCAAATACAGCTTCGATTTCTGCATTTTGGTAGGCATCCTCATAGTCCTCCAATGCCCCGAAAATCTTATGTATAAATTCATTGTGGAAAAGAATATGATGGGAATTGTCAATTACCATAATACCTTCCCTTCCCAGGTCCAAGGCATTATTTACTCCAAGCTCGATGGAATCCAAATAGCTGTACTTTACAAGTGCTCTTCCTACAAAGATTGCCGCGCCCACAATTCCAAGGGCCGGAACCTCATACCCGCCCAACAGCTTTGTTGCCTTTAAAAGGAAGGGAATCCACATACAGATTGTGCCATATAGCAAATTTACGAGCCGCCTTTTTGCAAGCTCTCCTTTTTTATGAACAGTGCGGACTCCGATTGCAAAAGCTCCGATACAGATAACTGCGTTATAAAGAAGATATCCATAAAATACCGGACCATAGCTTTCGATCTCCATCCTTGGAAATGGTCCATCGTAATTCATGGAGATTCCTGAATACATAAGGCCGTTTTCTTCGACGGTAAACATATAATACATGATAAGAATCGAGCAGACTGTCTCTATTGCATAAACCCATTGCGGAATCCGTACCTTACAGAATTCAGAAACACAATAGGTCATGGACATCATGCATAACATGGTGGCAAAATACTGCAGCTTGGTAGCCGTATATACCCCGGCCACCTCATAGGTTGTAATTTCAATCAAAAAGCCGAACACATACATGGCGGAAACCATCAAAAACAATGCCGTAGCCATCTGTGCTCTTGAATTTTGGACCGTAAGAACATAGAGAAGAGTTCCAAGTGTCACAAAAAGACCAATGACATGGATTAGTATATATAATCTCTGTGATGAGAAATCCAAAAGATAATATTTTACAAAGGATAGCACAAGAAAATGGGCCGGATAAAAAGCATAGAAGAAATATCTCCCGCCGATTGGCTTTTTCCCCTTTTCTCCGTTATAAAAATACAGTGGAACAAGGGCAAGCATAAAGCCCAGAAAATACAGCCATTCATATACATCCCAATCATAGGACATAAAATGAATTCTGCGATTTACCAGGATTGCTATAATAAGAACCACCTCCAGAAGGAAGGTCTGTATACAGAAGAGCCGCGCTTTACGCTTAAAGCTTCCCCCGTAATAGAAAATCATGGTATAGCAGATCGGCATAATCACCCAGCCTCCAATTGCACAGGACACTACAAAAAGAAGCGCCACCAGAGCAATTCTTCCCCATTTTGGCAGCTGCCTGCACTCCATTGCCGTAAGAGATAAAAGAGCTAAGAGCAGATCAAATATGATGTTCTGCCGATAGCCGTATTCCTCATGAAAAAAAACATAAAACGGTATGCAGGATACAATTGCAAATACAACCATACGTGAAATATATCTCTTCAAATCGGAGGTGTGCCGAAACCCTTCTGCAATAAAGAAGCACATTATCGGAAGAGTCAATCTTCCAAACAGATGCATCAATTGTCCCAACGGAGAATAAAATTCCACAAATCCCCAGGCGGTATGGTCAACCACCATCGCCACAATTGCCAGATACTGTAATTGTGTGCGGCTAAATCCCTTTTTTCTCATTTTTCCTCCCATGCATATTCACATTTCCTTCCGCATTTTGTTCTGCCTTTTTTGTATATCCCACTTATAAATTCGTATAGTATATTCCTGTCAGCATCTGGACTCCGATAGATACCAGCGTAATCATAACCCAGCAGCAGAAGCCCATGGCAATAGGCTTTCCACCCTTTTTCACAAGCTGCACCATATTGGTGTTAAGTCCGATGGCACACATGGCCATTGCGATAAAGAATTTTGCCAGCCATTTCATTGCCGGTACAAAGCTTGCAAAATACCCCATATGAAAGGCATTCTCCGGGAGAATTCCCACAAGGGTTGTAATGACAGATGCCCCGATAAAGAACAGGATGAACCATGGGAAAATCTGTTTGAAAGAAAAGTTATTCTTCCCCCCACCCTGCTTTTTGGCTTTTCTCATCTGAAGCAGCGCAAGTACCAGGGTAATCGGAATGATTGCAAGTGTCCTGGTAAGCTTAACGGTTACTGCCGTTGAAAGAATGCTGCTGCATCCATAGATGCCTTCTGCTGTAGACGCTGCCGCAGTTACAGAAGAGGTATCATTTACTGCCGTTCCTGCAAAAATTGCAAAGCCCTCAGAGCCCATGCCGATGGCATGTCCAAAGGTCGGAAAAATCAAAGCAGCAAGGACATTGAATAAGAAAATTACGGATATCGACTGTGCAATTTCCTCATCATCTGCATCGATGACCGGCGCGGTTGCTGCAATAGCAGAGCCTCCGCAGATGGAGGATCCCACTCCCACCAGAATAGACACCTTCTCATCCATTTTAAGTACACGCTTCATGATTGCCGCTACAATCAGTGAAATAGAGATTGTACAGATAATCACCGGAAGACTCCGTGTTCCCACTTTTGCAATGGTTCCAAGATTTAAGGAAAAGCCAAGGATGATAACTGCCCATTGCAGAATTTTCTTAGAGGTAAACTTAATGCCCTCTCTCATCAGATTACTAACCGCAAGAAACGGTGCACATAAGGTAATCATCATACCAATCAAAATCGCAAACACCGGTGCTCCGATAACCTCTAAGGAGAAATTGCCAATCTTTAGCCCTCCTAAAAAGGTCGCTATCGCCGCCACTACAACACATAACAACACACCGATGCCTTTCTGCTTTACAAACTTCACCTTTTTGTTCCTTCTTTCTTTAATTTCTTTTCTCCCTTTTCGTTTTAGTGTTCCTAAGAATGAATTTTCCTATTCCCGGATAAGCTCCTTAGGAAGCCACTTCAGTAGTATCCCTGCCAGTTTTTTAAATTCAACCGGCTTCTCGGTAAAGTCATTGATTCCGGCAATGGTAAACAATTCCTGCGTTCTCTCGGAGGTATCCCCGGTAAGAGCAATAATCGGTAAAGCCTTGTAGTAGGCGGCTCTATCCGTGTCCGTCTCATCCACTGCCAGCTTTCGAATCCGCCCGGTTGTCTCTACCCCATCCATCACCGGCATCATGTAGTCCATAAATACCGCATGATAGCTGTTCTTTTGAATCAATTCTATCGCCTGTTCTCCGGAGGCGGCCGTATCAATCTGCAATTGCAGCGGATCTAAAATTTCTTCCGTAATCAGCAGGTTCAGGTCCGTGTCATCTACGATAAGAACTCTTGCCTCCGGCGCAGTGTATCCCTTCTGCTTCCAGGCACATTTGTTTGCGCACTGCTCCTCGGACTGTTCATCAGCCTTTTTCTGCTCAATTACAAAGAAAAACTCAGAGCCCTTTCCGTAGGTACTCTCTACCTTAAGCTCCCCTCCCATGAGAGCGATAAAATCCTTTGAAATGGAAAGTCCCAGTCCGGTTCCTTCCTTCTTGTGATTCTTCTTTGTATCAACCTGTGAGAATGCCTCTCCTAATTTCTTTAAATCCTCTTCCCGGATTCCCTGCCCGGAGTCCTTTACCCCAAATCGGATCCGGTATGACTCCGGCAATTCTTCCATGATTTGTGCAGATAGAAGAATATATCCGCTGTCGGTAAATTTCACTGCATTATTCATCAGATTGATCAGAATCTGTCGGATTCTTAGAGCATCCCCCACCAGGACCTTCGGAAGCCTGTCATCCATTTGCACCATCAGATGAATCGGCTTTTTCCCAATGCGTTCTTCCATGATCATCTGCACATCATCAACTAAAGGAAGCAGCTCATATGCATCCTCCACGATTTCCATCTTTCCGGCTTCCAGCTTGGACTGATCCAAAATATCATTAATAATCATGACTAATGCCGAACCGGAATTTTTGATATTCGTCATATATTTTCTCTGCTTTGGTGTAAGCTCATCCCGAAGCAGCATCTCGGTCATTCCCACAACCGCATTCATCGGTGTACGGATCTCATGGGATACAATGGAAAGGAATCTTGATTTTGAAGCATTTGCAGCCTCTGCAATCTCTTTTTGCTCCTTTAGTTCTTCCATATATCGATAGTGTGCGGTATCATCCACAAGTACATAAACCTTTCCCTGAGGCATATCGTTATACACAAGTTCCTTTTCCTTTGCCGAATATATTTTTTCTCCGATATTCAGTGGCTGTTCCGACGAAATCGCCTCCTGAATCTGACTAATAATTGCATCCTCTTTTTCATGAAAATCGTCAAATATCATCTGAGCAGTCCGGTTTACATATTCCACCCGATTATCTTTATTGACTGCAATAATTCCCTCAGATACCTCATCCACCACATAATCCTTTGCCAGCTGTAGTGTATCTAAAAGATCATATTTAAAAATAGCAATATACATAAAGATTGAACTGAGGGTATATCCCATTACCGTAATGTCATAATTTCCCGTAATTCCAGTCATATTTACGAAGAAAAACACACTTTCTACCGCAATTGATGCTACTACGAACATCAATCGTCTTTTGGCAACCGGATGCTTTTCCTTATGAACGGTCTTAAACAGCTGGTACATTCCAAAAATAATGTAGAAAGACAACACCGCCATATATACGTTGTGCCAGATACCATGACCATATTCAATAATAGGAAACAGACCCTCCTCTACATAGGTAAAGGAAGAGTAATATAGCGGCTGCCACTGGGCGGTAAGCACCAGTAAAAAAGTCACTGCATGAAAGCATGCCAACCCTATCAGCCCCCATCTTGGCATCTTGATCTTACAAACTGCAAGCATAAATACAAGCAAGGAAAATGGAATCCAGACTCTTCCCAGATAAGACAGCTGGGTTGCCATCAGATATTCCCTTTCTGTTTTTGCAAGCATCTCCAACAAATATCCCGTATTGTTTACAAGCGTTGCAACACAGTTAAAAAACAAATAGCCATGGAGTGCAATTCTCCACTTTGCAAAAATATATCCGGCCTCGAATAACAGAATCAGTATGCTTAGATACTGAATGATCAGCAAAACATGATACATCATATATTCACCTACTCCCCTTATCCATTCACGCAGAACATGTTTGTCTGCGTTATCGTTTTCCCTCTATTTCATCTAATTTTGCCTGAATACGCTGCTTTACCATCTGTGCAATTTCCTTTTTATTCATCCCCTGATATTCTTCATAATAAATTGCAGGTAAAAAATGAAGCTGCGTGGTCACAGGCTTTAGGTTATTTCCATTCATTGCTTTATAGGAATCATAGAGCACCACCGGAACAATGGCCGTTTTAGTCCGGAGGCTGCAGCTGAAGCACCCTGCATTAAATTCCTGCAGCGTGTTTTTGTTGTCCGCATAGCCGCCTTCCGGAAAAATCAGGAAGTTTCTCCCTGATTTTACCTGGTTGATGACCTCTGAGATTGCAAGCGCTTTTGCTTTCATATCTGTAAGATCGATGGGAACAGCATCCACGAGACGGCTGACCTGGCTTGCCATAATCATTCCCGCCTTTTTTTCCTCCCACAGCACTCCACAGGGAGCCGGTAGCTGCGGCATGATGGACAAAGCATCATATTTTCCCTGATGATTGGGATACATAATGTAATTCCCTTCCTTCGGAAGATTCTCAAGTCCATACACCTTCGTCGTTGTACGGCTGGTTTTACGCATAAATTCCATAATCCGGCACGCATGCAAAAAGCGCTGCTCCCTGGAATATTTTTCTTTATGGGCAATCATGTATTCTGCCTTTGGAATGGCATATAAGCCGGAATACGGTATACTTAAAGCTACCATTCTTACAAATCGTAAATCTTTCATCTTCTCCCCTGTCTTTTGTAACACATCCGCCTTTTACTTAAAGCTCTTTTTCCTCCATAACACTCATATAGGCCGGGCGGATAATTTTATTCATGCAGATCAGCTCTTCGATTCGGTGTGCACTCCATCCTACAATTCTTGCAACTGCAAAGATTGCCGTATACAGCTCCTTCGGAATTCCCAGCATCTCGTATACAAAACCACTGTAAAAATCGATATTCGGGCTTACACCCTTAAAGATCTTGCGTTTCTGGGCGATCAGCTGTGGAGCCAGTTCTTCGATATTCTGATACAAAGCCATATCATGCTCTCTGTGTTTTTCTGCCGCCAGCTTTTCCACATAGGCCTTAAATACCCGCTCTCTTGGATCGGACATGGAATATACGGCATGTCCCATACCGTAGATGAGTCCCTGCTTATCGAAAGCTTCTTTATTTAACAGCTTTGACAGGTAGGCTGCGATCTCCTCTTTGTCTTCATAATCCTTTACATGAGCCCGGATATCTTCCATCATCTCCATGACCTTCATATTCGCGCCACCATGCTTTGGTCCCTTAAGGGAGGACATTGCCGCAGCGATTGTGGAATACGTATCGGAGCCGGAGGAGGTTACTACTCTCGTGGTAAAGGTCGAGTTATTTCCACCTCCATGCTCCATATGAAGAATCAACGCAGTATCCAAGGCCTTTGCCTCCACCTGGGTATAGCTTTTATCCGGGCGAAGAAGCATCAGCAGATTCTCCGCTGTGGAAAGCGTTGGGTCCGGATGATGGATAAACATGCTTTCCTGCTTCTCGTAATGATTGTAAGCATTGTAGCCATACACTGCCAATAATGGAAATTCACTAATCAAACGAATACACTGGGCTACCACATTTGCGATGCTGGTGTCCTTTGCATTTTCATCATATGCAGCCAGGGTTAGAATACTTCTGGTCATGGAATTCATGATATCCGAAGATGGTGCCTTCATGATGACATCTCTGGTAAAATTGGTGGGCAGTGTGCGGCACTCGCCGATTACTTTTGCAAAATCCGCTTCTTCCTCTTTATTCGGAAGCTCTCCAAACAAAAGCAGATATGCAATTTTCTCAAATCCCAGCTGTTCCGGTCCCAAAGATTCAATCAGCTGTTCTACTCGGTAACCCCGGTACCACAGCTTTCCGTCTGCCGGAACCTTTTTCCCATCCACGATCTCTGAGGAGATAATCTTTGAAATATTGGTTAGTCCTGTTAAAACTCCATTTCCGTTCAGATCACGAAGTCCAAGATTGACTCCGTACTCATCGTATAGATTTGGTTCAATATGATCATTTTTTTTACATAAATCCTGTGCTTTTTTTGCGTACTCGTATGATTTTTCTACTACCATTCATTAGCCTCCTTTTTATGCCTTTATTACATCCTTCGGTAGAAACATCCGAAGTGCTTCTTCCATTTTTTTGGGTTCAACCGGTTTTTCCAGATAATCGTTAAAGCCTACTCCCACATAATAATCCTTTGCTCCGGATATAACATTTGCAGTAAGGGCGATTACCGGAAGCTTTACATATTCCTCCCCCATCTGTCTGATCCTTGCAAGAGTCTCTATTCCATCCATCCCCGGCATTAAGTGATCCAGCAGAACCAGATCAAACTTCTTTTCCTTTAGTTTTTCAATTCCGGCCGCCCCGCTCTCTGCCAGGGTAACCTGTACCTTTGTTCTCTTTAGAAGAGCCTTGATCACCATGAGATTGGTCCGGTTATCATCGATTACCAGAATGCTTGCCTCCGGCGCGCAAAGACACCCATCTTCCTGCTCCTTTGCCACAGGTGCATCCATTTTATCCAATTCAAATACACCGATTGGTGTGTGATCTACAATTTCCTGCTCCAGCACGAAATGAAAGTCTGATCCCTCACCGTACACACTGGATACTTCAATTTTGCTGCCCATCTGCTCTAGAAGACGGCTTACAATACTCATTCCCAGTCCGGTACCCTCGATATTCCGATTGCGTTTTTCATCCAATCTTACGAAAGCGGAAAACAGCTTATCCATTTCCTCTTCCTTCATTCCGATTCCGGTATCCTTCACCGATACCAAAAGAGCAATTCTATTCTGCTGCCTTTGCGCTACATCAATGGTAAAGGTAACGCTACCCTTATGTGTGTACTTTACTGCATTCGTAAGAAGATTTGTGATTACCTGCGTGATACGCACTTCATCTCCGTACAATCTGCTGGGCAGATCCGGACTTACCTTTAATCGAAATTCTAAGGATTTCTCTCTCAGTTTTGCAGAAACCAGATTACAGGTATTTCGAATAATATCTCTCGGGTCGTACTCTACCGGTATAATCTCCATTTTTCCCGATTCAATCTTAGAAAAATCTAAAATATCATTGATGATGCTAAGAAGCAGCTTGCTTGCATTTTTTACAATGTGGGCATATGCACGGATTTTCTCATTTTCTGCTTCTCGAATAATCATCTCATTCATCCCGATAACCGCATTGATGGGAGTCCGGATCTCATGGGACATATTGGAAAGAAACACATTTTTCGCCTGATCCGCACGAATCAGTTCTTTATTCTGCTCTTCAACCGCCTTAATAATATTCTCCTGATTTAAGAGCTTGCGCATCTGTTCATCAATATCCTGAACCGTGTATACAAATATCGGATTTTCTCTGCTAAATCCCTTCATTCTCTGGAAGGTAAGCCTTACCCAGACATACTGCCCCACCATATTCATCATAAGAACATCCAGGAAATACTGCTTTTTCCCTTCCAACTCATGGATCACATATTCCGGGGACGACATGGTAAAGAACATCTTACGGTCTTCCTCCTGAAACATATTGGAGATCATATTACGCCAGTCCGAGTATTTCAAATCCATAAAGTTCTGGGTATCGCCCCCAACCTCCGTCGTATTGGAGTTTATGCAGCGATCCTCTTTTAGATTTACAATCATCGAAAACAGATAATTTTCCTGAATGGTATCAATCTTTTGTTTCTCGATCTGAGTTCTCTCAAAGGCATCATCGTAGGGACTGATAATAAACCCGGCCTGTTCCTTGGAAATGCTTACCAGCTGATAAAAGTATGCCTTTTTCTCTTCTCCGATGGAAACCACAATACTTCCCTGATGTCTTTCCTTTTCAAAAAAGGTCTCATCCACAAAAACCTCGTATTGTCCCCCTCCGTCGGTTCCCTGCTCTGCATTTCTGGTATAAATGCAGCCAAAGAAATTGTGAAGCGACCGGTCCTGTCCAAAATAGTTTTCCCAGAAGGGTGTTGTTTTTATGGGCTTATATACCTTATTCACTTTATCAATTAAATAAACGGCTTCATACTGTTCTCTCAGCGCCCTATAAATTTCCTGTTCTATTTCAGTCATATTTTCCCCTTTTTCTTACAGTATCTTATCTCATTCTCTAAAATACACTGCTACCGCTTCCATGTCCTGAGTCGGAGTAACCACAAGCTCATCCCCATCCATCTCTATTTCTATCTGTGTTCCCCTGTATATACCGGCAATCTGCCTTGGACAGTCCTGCGGGAGTCTGATCCGAAACTGCTCCTGCTTGTCAAAAACATGGATGACAGCCATAGCCTCCTTACATTCTTTTGTGTCTAAGGTTCCTTCTTTGGTTCGCTCCCGGATTACAGCCTGATATCCGGTAAGCACACGGTCGGAATTTCCTTTTGTGGAATAAAAATAACTATACCCTTCTTTGATGATGGGTGCAATCAGCCTGTAAAAAGCAATTCCATCATCGATCTGCTTCCAGGTTTCTGCTGTCAGTTCTGTCACATCCCCGGAAAAACACATTCTTCCCAGGAAAGTATTCGTAAGTGTATAGGTAATTCTCTTTAGAGAATCCTCCTTGCGGATTACCGCCCATATCTGACTCTGCCTTGGCAGGATCAAGCGCTGCAGATTGGCTGCAACCACCGGAATATTCTCACACTCATGGGCATCGGAAAAGGATGCCATACTGCAAAGGGACATCATAAGCGGCTCTAGCTTATGTCCGCCGGATGCACAGTTTTCCAATATGATATCCGGAAGTTCCTCCTTTACCTTCTTTACAAATGCAACAGAAGCCTCTCTGTCTTGTCGAAGGCCTTCCCCAAGTGATTCTGCCCCATCGCAGCCGATGCCGTAGGTATCATTGTAATCCATCTTCATATAGGAAAATCCGTACTCTTTCAGCTGTCCGATAACTTTATTTGTAAGATACTCTATGGTTTTTGGATTTCTCATATCCAAAAATCTGCGATTCTGGGTGGTAAGTACATATCCGTCCCTGTGAAGCAGCAGCTCCTCTTCCTGATACAAGTGTGCGTCTACACCGACATTGTCGATTTCAAACCAGATTCCCGGAACCAGCCCCTCCTGCCGGATTTTTTGGCTTACTGCCCCCAGTCCCTTTGGAAAAAGCTTATCGGAAGGAATGTAATCTCCCATGCCGTTGGCCCAATGCTTTCCCTCTTCCACAAACCATCCGCAGTCCACCACAAAATACTCCAGTCCATGTCCCCGGATTGCTTCCAAAATTCCTGTAATATTCTCCTCCGAAGGAAGTCCCCAGGTGGTGCAGTATTCATTGAACATCACCGGAAGGTGCTGCTCGCTCTTTGGCGCCTGATTTACATATTTCTGTGCATAATGGGTAAGTCTCTGACAGGCATAGTCCAGACAATTGTCTTTTCCTTCCTCTAAGGTGCATACGGTAAGAATTGCCTTTGTGGAAGAAAATCCCTCTCCCGGGGCAATGTTCTTCATCCAATGACCAAACTCCCGATCGGCCTGTCCTCCGGAAATGTTTATGCCGCTATCTCTTCGGTATATTTCCATCTGCCAGGAGCCTTCCGTCTCAAGCTGTGCCGCCCATACCACTTGGGCTTTGCAATCCTCTACTGCTCCAAAAGGGAAAAAGCTTTTTACCGGCATGGAACCGATCTGTCCATATCGTAAACTGTTGGGCTGCCAGGTGGACCAGGTTGGTTCCAGCTGAAGCTCCTCTATCGTTTCTGTAAGAGGCCTTCCCTCATGGCTCCATTTACTTCTAAAACGATGTACCAGCAAATGGTCTGTTGCATCTCCTTTTTCAAATGGAGTAATCTCTCCCATAGAAAAGCTCGACAGCAGCTCCAAGGTTGCCGGACGATCGCTTTCATTTACAAACTCAGTCACACTATCGACGGCGTAATCCCCATTTGTATAGCCCAGCTTATGAATATACCGGTGATGACCTCCATCTTCAAAAAATGTGTGAATTTCTATCCGGTTTTCCTCTCGAATCTGTTTCTGCTCCAAAAAGGTAAGCTTCTCCACCGTCTGGGAATTTCTCATGGTCACGCCACCGGCATAGCCTCCCGGATACGCATCGCCCAATAGCTTCGCCTGAATCAGGCTGTCCCCATGGCTGAATTTCAGCTCCGCAATCTGTCCTTCCATCTTCTTCGGTACAAGCTGCAGAATCATCTGTCCGTTCTTCTGAAGAAGATATCTTGCCACCATATCTCCGAATTCAAATTTACTGTAAAGTTCTCTCTTTATTCCAATATCCATCATTCGTTTCCCCCATAAAAGTCAGAAAGTACTCCCATTTCGGATTTGTGTTCCTGAGAATGAATTTTCATATTCGAATCAGAACCCACTCTCGTTTGTAAAAAGCGTAGCGGTACTAAATTCGCAAAAAATTGCTCATTAAGTGCCGACGCTTTTTAAACGTTCTGATTTGAATATGAAAATTCATTCTCAGGAACACAAATCCGAAAATTCTCCTTATCATACAATACTATATTATTGTACGCAAAAACAGCAAAATGCACAACCAATTTATACTTTTTCCTTGTGAAAAGAGTTTTCTTTTGTCATAATATTTCAAAAAGAGAACTAACCACAGTTTTGCAGCAACTTTTAGTATAGTATAGCTCGAAAGCTTTATAGAATAAGGCTTCCGGGACTTTTTTATTTCTTTTTCATGTCTGTTTTTATATTATCTCATCATTTTATTGACAAGGAGAGTTTTTTGCAGTATAATATTTTGTTTCATAAAAATAGTATATTTACAAAGGAGAAAGAAATGAGCTTTATAACAGAAACTCTTACTTATGCTATATCAATTGCTATTATTGTAATCGCAATAGAAATGAGCAAAAAAGCAGAGCGTAAAAGGCTTCGTCAACAAGAATTTGATGCCGAGCAGGCTAAAATCGAAAAGGAAAACTATGAACGACAAAAAGAGCAGCAAAAAGAGCAGGAAAGAATTCAAGCGCAATTAGAAGATATCGCATACCTTGAAGAAAAAACAAGAAATATACTTCACATAATAAACTCCTTTCCAACTCCCACTGATGACAACGAAGAAATTATAAATGAAATGCTGGACAAATATGCGGACGAGATTAAGAATATCTGTGGTCCAATCAATGATTTCAATTCATGCCTCATTGATTTGCTTTCAGAACTACTTGCTGGACCGTATTTTAACAAAAAGGAATTAACGGATATTGCCCTTAATTGTTTTACAGGGCGTTCTTCATATTTTAACTTTCCGGCATACAATATGCGTGTTGAAATATGTAAGCAATTCATAAGCTTTTTTACACTCCTAGCCCAAAACAATCGATATTATATGCCGTTCTACCTAGGAGCCACTTATCTATATATTGCACGTAACGAAAATGTCACTCAAAGAAAAGAATATTATGTAGAAGCATTCAAATGGCTTGAATTTGCTTCAGAAAAAGGTGATGTTTTGGCACAATACAATCTCGGTCTCATGTACTACAACTATGAAGGTGTTCAATATAGAGATTATGATAAAGCATTCGAACTTTTTTCTTTATCCGCAAAAAAAGATTTTATTCCATCGTTTTATCCATTAGGAGAATGTTATCAAAATGGTCATGGAACCAAAATAGATTATCAAAAGGCTGGCGATTGCTTCAAATACGCAACAGAAAATGGCATCGACTGCACTCGAGAGTTAGATAATTTATATACATCCGGAAAGTGGAATAAAAATAAATACTCACCCGAAAACATATTTTTAACTTACTCAATGCAACTAAACAAAAAAAATTTTGATACAATTAGTCAGAATCTACAAAAAGTGAAAGATTTATATAAAAATCATGATATTAATCTATCTGCTATAACTGGTCGCGAAACTTTAGAACAAATCATAAATTCTTTCATTCTCAGTTTTGAACCGAGTTTCGCAAACAATACTTTAGCGGAAAAAATAGATAGATTATCTCAAACATCAATTTTCCCTAAAGATGTCCGCCAAAAGTGCCATACAATCAGATTGATTGGTAATCGAGCAGTACATAATAGTATAGGAGAAACTATTACAGAGCAAGAGATCTCACAAATGATTGAAAAACTTGATTTTATATTTACTTTTTATGATCAATATCAATAATTTTACTCAAAAAACTTCACTTGCTTATACCTTCTTTATACAACCGCGCAGATTGTAAAAGAGGCACTGGAAAACGACATAAAAAAGTAAAGACGTCATTGCAAGCATCATTTTGAAGATGAAGTTCTCAAAGATATCGGAAATGTAACAAATATAGATTTCAGTAAAAGAATCAGAACCCTTGGCGAAATAAAGCAGGTAATAGCCGATTCAAAAAACAAATAGACCTCCAGGCAAAAGCACAAGATTAATTATTGTTCTGCCACATCGGAAGTGGCAAGCATCCACAATAAATTTTCAAAACCTTTCATTTCAGAAAATACACCATGAAATTCTGACAAAATGACACCCCGCCAGGCCTTGCATTTATTGGGTTTGACGAGCATTTTATAATTATTTTCCTGCAAAAGTCAGGATACAACACTATATTATTGTACGCAAAAACAGCAAAATGCACAACCAATTTATACTTTTTCCTTGTGAAAAGAGTTTTCTTTTGTCATAATATTTCAAAAAGAGAAATAAGGAGAATAGCCATGAAGCTTGTTATTGTACGCCACGGTGATCCGGATTATGAGCATGATACCCTAACAGAACAGGGATGGAAGGAAGCAAAGCTTGTTGCACAAAGAATCAGTCAATTAGATGTAAAGGACTTTTATGTGTCCCCCCTTGGCCGGGCACAGGATACGGCATCCTGCACACTTTCTATGGTTCATCGAACCGCCAAAACCTGTGAGTGGCTACGGGAGTTTTCTCCAAGGATTATGCGGCCGGATGTTGCCGATCAAAAAATGATCTGCTGGGACTGGCTCCCACAGGACTGGACAAAAGAGGATTCTTTTTTCCAGGTGGATTCCTGGGCAGATATGCCTGTGATGAAGGAAGGACATGTGAAGGAGGAATATGAGTGGGTATGTAATAGCCTGGATGCCCTTTTGGAAGAGCATGGCTATAAACGGGAGGGCAGATACTATCGTGTCTTAAAGCCCAACAATGACACCCTTGTATTTTTCTGCCATTTTGGTCTGGAATGCGTACTTCTTTCCCACCTGACCAACATATCCCCTATGCTGCTGTGGCATGGCTTCTCCGCTGCCCCGACTTCTGTGACCACCGTCTCCACAGAGGAACGCCGTGAGGGAATTGCAGCCTTTCGGGTCAATAGCTTCGGTGATATTTCACACCTCTATGCTGCCGGCGAAGAGCCTTCCTTCTCTGCCCGTTTCTGCGAATGCTATAAAAATGCGGATGAGCGTCATGATTAAAAAAAACCGGAAGCTGTGCGTTTACACAACTTCCGGTTCTCTTTTGTAATTTACTTATTCAATTACATTCCCTTTGGGTTTGGTCCAAACTGGTTCTCGCCCGGCTGGCTGTCCTGGCAGAAGAAAACAATAAGGATGATTTCTCCAACAAGTGGAATTAAACCAAGAAGAATCCAGGTCCAAGCTTTTCCGATGTCATGAAGACGACGAACACAAACTGCAAGACTTGGAAGTAATACAGCAAGGCTCCAGATTGTTCCAAGGATTGAGAAGAATCCAACGTAATTTCCTAAGAAAGAAAGTACAAATGATACGATAAAATTAAATAATACAAAGTACCAGTACTCACTTCTGCGTGCTCTTCCACTAAATCCTACATACTGAGTGAAAACACTCTTGATTGCATCTACAAAACTCATTGTTGTAATGCTCCTTTCTTTTGTTTCGAACGACAAGAACCATTGTACCGAATCCTTCCAGCTCCCTCAATTCGCAAAATTTACTAAATTTTTTATAAAAATTTTATAAATTTGTATACTTTTACACTTTCCACTACTAAAGTACCGCTTTTCGAAGCCCCTTTGGATAATGATTTTTTACCTGTCTGTTTAAAAGCTTCCCCCAGCCGGCAGAAAATCCATCCACGCAGATTAAGGCCCAGCCCTTTTCCGTTGTATTCGATTCACCAAGCTCCTCTTCCTCGATAAAGAAGGATTCCCCTCTGAAAAAAGCCGCTATTTTAGAATCCTTTTCAGATTCGCCCCTCAGCTGCATATTTACAGCACAGGTTACATCTGTCATTCCCAAGGCTAACGCCAGCGCATGGGAGGGCTCAAAACGATTTTTCTTAAACTCCCCGATATGGAGCCCTGCCCGAAGCACCTTAAGTCCCCGCAGGGACGGTGCCCCATCCGGCAAACGATAAAGCTGATCCCCAAAAAGCGTAAGAGTTCCGGATAATATCCAGTCAGCAGCCCCCTGATTTAGCGTGGTTTTTACAAATTCCTCCAGCGCCTGCTGCATCTGCCTGTCCGGTACACTTCCTGACTTATTTTGATTTCCTTTTTTATTTCCTTTTTCCTTTTTAAAGCGGTCTTCGTCTAAAGCTTTTCTTTCCTCCGGGATTGGAGCATATTCTCCCGCCTTTTTTAATACCGCAACAAAATGACCTTCTCCATGCAGCTTATGAGGCCAGAGCCGGAAGGTCTTTTTTAGATTCCCGGCAACGGAAGGTTCCACAGACTCCCCTGCCCAGGCCGGATTTCCCGGTGAAAAATAAGGTGTCTTTTCCTCTAACACCTCAAACTCCTCATGTTCCGCCAAAAACCTTGCCATGGTCTGCTCATTTTCCTCCGGTGAAAATGTACAGGTGGAATATACCAGAGTTCCACCGCCCATCAGCATTTTCGCAGCATTATTTAAAATCTCCTGCTGGCGTTTTGCACAGACTTCCACCTGATCGGCACTCCACTCCTCCATAGCCTCCGGATTTTTGCGGAACATTCCCTCCCCGGAGCAGGGCGCGTCTACCAGTATAGCATGAAAATAGCTGGGAAAAAACTCTGCCAGTCTTTGACTGTCTTCATTGGTTACTATTGCGTTTCTGATGCCCATGCGCTCCACGTTCTGGGATAAAATTTTGCATCTTGCCGGATGGATTTCGTTGGATACCAGAATGCCCTCCTGCTTTAAATAGGCTGCAAGCTGTGTGGTTTTTCCTCCCGGCGCCGCACATAAATCCAACACTCTCATGCCGGGTTTTGGTGCAAGAAGTGCTGCGGCGGACATGGCACTGGGCTCCTGAATGTAGTACACCCCCGCCTCATGGTAGGCATGCTTTCCGGGGCGAAGCTTCTGAGCGTAGTAATAACCATTGATTGCCCATGGAACCTCTTCAAACAGTTCCCCTTCCGGGCCTTCTTCCTGACTTTTTTCCGCTGTTTTTGCAATTCCTTTAAAAATCCTGTCCGGTTCCATATCTGCCCTTTTTAAGGAATTGATCCGCAGAGCCTGATATTTATCGTTCTCATAGCACTCTAAGAATTCATCAAATTCCTCTCCTAAAAGAGCTCTCATTTTTGCTGTAAAATCAACCGGTAAACTGCTCACTCCAAAATACCTCTTTTCTTTTCCACTTTCCTTTTGTGTGTCTATGAATGAATTTTGCTATTTGGAATCAGAACGTTTAAAAAGCGTCGGCACTTAATGAGCAATTTATTGCGAATTTAGTACCGCTACGCTTTTTACGAACGAGAGTGGGTTCTGATTCCAAATAGCAAAATTCATTCAGACACACAATTGTAAAATGGGAGTTTTTTATGTGGATATATTGTCCCGTAGAGCCGCCCATACACATTCCTTGAATTCTTTTCGTCCGTCGGTTCCTGTTTTTTCATAGATATGGGTCAGATGCTTTTTTACAGTTGTCTCCGCAATAAACAATTCTTCCGAAATCTGTAAATTTGTATAATTATTCAAAAGTAAAAATCCGATTTCCGTCTCTCTGCGCGTAAGCTCATGCATGGCTGCGAAGGCTAAAAACCTTTGCTTGTCCGGGACAGCTTTTGTCTCTTCGCATATTATACCATGCTTTCGGCTGTCTTCGGAAACTTTTTCTTTTCTATGCGCTCTCTGCTCACTTTTTTCTTCCGTTCTGTTATGTAGTATGACCCAAAACAAAAAGCCGCTCACAAGCGCCATGATAAGAGTGCTTGTATTTACCAGGAGTCTTAGCCCCAGATTCATGATTGAAATCTGCTCCATTATAATCGTAAAGGTCAGAATCAGAATATACAAAATAAGCAGGAGAATCATCCTATGCTTCTTCATCTTCCACATCCATAAGGTCCGTAATAGTGTTCTGCACATTCGCCTTTACCGGAATCAGGAAAAACTCCAGAATCACCGCATAAAAAACCACAAGGATGGACACCGCAAGACATGGTCCAAGCCAGGTTTCATCCAATTCCGGTTTTTCAAACAGCATCCACAAAATCATAACGACAGAGATAATGCCTGACATGGCAGTCCCGCAGATAATCATCTTTTGAACCATTTGTACAGCTTCAAGGCACCGCTTTAACTGTCTTAAGGAATATTCCCGTTTTCCAACGGAAAATGCGTTTAAAAAATCTCTTCCCATTCCGGACACAAAAAGTGCAGGTGCTACAACCAGAACAATCAGCAAAAGGCTTGGCACATCAATAAAATATGCAAAGGATTTTTCCAGTCCTGACACACCACTGATCATAAGCAGGTCGAAACAAAATACCAGAACAAGTACTATGACCTCCAAAACGAGAACCGCTCCAATGGAATGCTTTTTCTTCATATGAATTTCCCCTTTTGTAAATATCGTATCCTTATGATACTACCAAAAGGAGAATTCTACCATACTACCTTCTTAAAATCAGGTAGTATTTTTGCCTGCCAGCCGGTTATGCTTCGGCGTGTACCTTTTCCTCCCACTCTTCGCGGAAGGTACGGATTTTTTCCTTTATGACCATGGGATTATCTCCGGCCTGGATTGAAAGCACTCCTTCAATGATCAATTCTTTTCCAAGCTCAATCTCCATACCGCTTCTTTTCAGTTTTCCCGCAATTGGAATGCATACCCAGTTTGCCAGAACCGATCCGTAGAGGGTGGTAAGGAGGGCAAGGGACATTCCTGCTCCGATTCCACCCGGGTCATCTCCCATGCTTTTCATCATATTAATAAGTCCAAGCAGTGTCCCTACCATTCCCCAGGCCGGTGCGTATGCCCCCAGATTTTCCCAAAAGGTCACTCGCCGCCGATTCGTCTCCATCTCATGCTGCAATTCCGTTTCCAGAATGTCCTTTAGCAGATCTGCGTCGGTTCCGTCTGCCACCAGACGAATTCCCTTTCTTAAGAAAGCATTCTCCAGTTTATCCGACTTCTCCTCAAGGGCCAGAACCCCTTCTTTTCTTGCGATAACGGCCAACTCAAAAATCATATCTCCGATTTCATCTAAAGAAATATTCTCCTTTGAGAAGGCAAGCGCGAAACTATGTAACCCATCCAGAAAATCCGGAAAGGACTCTGATGTAACCATCACCGCAAAGAAAGCACCACCAAAGGTAATAATCATGGATGGGATATGGATAAAATTTAGGATGGTTTTGATTCCACCATTTGTGGCAATCCCAATCAGAACCATTCCAAAGCAGCAGATAAATCCGGATATTGCAGATCGATTCAATGTTTTCATTTTGGCTTTCCCCCTTCTCTTTTACGGTAACACCAAACTGGATTCGATCCAATACTACTTTGGGAGAAGCCCGGTAGCATTTTTTTACTCCCTTTTCGGAATTATGTTCCCAAAACGGGACTTTTTTACTACCGGAATATGCTTTACATGTTCGTTTTCTTATCTTCCTTTCCCTCCCTGATGTGAAGCAATTTCTCCGCTGTCCTCACCTCTTCCTCTGTTGGTGTGGGAACACCTTCTAAGGGATACTTTATGCCCAGCCTGTCATACTTAAACACTCCCATGGTATGATAGGGTAAAATTTCCACCCGCTTTACAGTCTTTAATGTGGATAGAAATCTGTCCAATTTCTTTAAGCCTTCTTTCTCATCTGTAAGATTTGGCACCAGCACATGCCGAATCCACATATCCTTCCCATGATCGGACAAATACCTTGCCATTTCCAGAATGTTCTCATTCCCATGTCCCGTCAGGGATTTATGCCGTGCAGAATCTATCTCTTTGATATCCAATAAAAACAAGTCGGTAAGCTTCATCAGTTCCGCAAATTTTGATATCCAGGGTTCTTCCCTTGTAAAAGGATTTCCTGCGGTATCAATTACGGTGTGGACGTTTTTTTCCTTCGCAAGCCCAAAGAATTCAATCAAAAAATCCACCTGCAGCAGCGGCTCTCCTCCACACACCGTAATTCCTCCATCCTTTCCCCAGTAATTTTTATAACGGTATGCTTTTTTGAATAACGCCTCCGCCGTCCATGGTTCCCCCTTGTCAATGCTCCAGCTTTCCGGATTGTGGCAGAACTTACAGCGCATCCTGCAGCCCTGCAGAAATACCACAAAACGGACTCCGGGGCCGTCTACCGATCCAAAGGATTCTAAGGAATGAATTCTCCCAATTACTTTTCCCATAGCTTCCTCTCTTTACAAATTGATATGACAGGTTCTTGCAATGACATCCTTCTGCTGCTCCTTGGTAAGATCAATGAACTTTACTGCATATCCGGATACCCGAATGGTAAAGTTGGCATACTCTTCCTTCTCAGGATGCTCCATTGCATCAATCAGCTTCTCTCTCCCGAATACATTCACATTTAAGTGGTGTCCTCCCTGGTTAAAATATCCGTCCATTGCAGAAACAAGATTTTCCTTCTGTTCTTCAATATGATGACCAAGGGCATCCGGGCTGATGGTCTGTGTGTTGGAAATACCATCCAGTGCCCACTCATAGGGCATCTTTGCCACAGAATTTAACGAGGCAAGAAGTCCCTCATTTTCTGCGCCGTAGGAAGGATTTGCTCCGGGGGATAAGGGTTCTCCTTCCTTTCTTCCGTCCGGCATAGAGCCGGTTGCCTTTCCATACACCACGTTGGAGGTGATGGTAAGAATTGAAGTGGTAGGCTTTGCATAGCGGTAGGTATGCTTTTCCTTGATTTTTCCTATAAAGGTGCGAAGAAGCCATACTCCAATTTCATCTGCCCGGTCATCATCGTTTCCATATTTCGGAAAATCCCCTTCAATCTCATAATCCACCACCAGACCGTTCTCATCACGGATTGCTTTTACCTTTGCATACCTGATAGCTGAAAGGGAATCAATGACATGGGAAAAACCCGCTATGCCCGTTGCAAAGGTTCTTCTTACATCGGTATCCAAAAGGGCAAGCTGTGCTGACTCATAGTAATATTTGTCATGCATATACTGAATGACGTTTAGCGTATTGACATACACCTCCGCAAGCCAGTCCATCATTGCATCATACTTTTCCATCACTTCCCCATAATCCAGATACTCGGAAGTGATAGGCTGATATTTCGGACCTACCTGAACCTTGCTCTTCTCATCAATTCCTCCGTTGATTGCATAAAGAAGACACTTAGCAAGATTTGCCCTTGCACCGAAGAACTGCATTTCCTTTCCGGTCTGGGTTGCAGACACACAGCAGCAGATAGCATAGTCATCTCCCCATATGGGCTTCATAACATCATCATTCTCATACTGAATGGAGCTTGTTGTAATGGAGATATAGGCAGCGTACTTTTTAAAATTTTCCGGAAGATCCGCAGAATAGAGCACGGTAATGTTCGGCTCCGGTGACGGACCCATGTTTTCTAAGGTGTGAAGCACCCGGTAGTCGGTCTTTGTCACCATGGAGCGCCCGTCTACGCCGATGCCGGCAAGGGCGATCGTTGCCCAAACCGGATCTCCGGAGAACAATTCATTGTAGGAACCCGGACGGGCAAACTTTACCATCCGAAATTTCATGGTCAAGTGATCAATCAGCTCCTGTGCCTTAGACTCCGTAAGAATGCCCTTTTTCAGATCTCTTTCTATATAAATATCCAGAAAGGTACATACCCGGCCAATACTCATTGCCGCCCCGTTCTGGGTCTTGATGGCGGCAAGATATCCAAAGTAGGTCCACTGAACCGCCTCCTTTGCATTTTTGGCCGGTCTGGAAATATCGTAGCCATAAATCTTAGCCATTTCCTTCATACCGGAAAGGGCCCGGATCTGCTCCGAAAGCTCCTCCCGTTGGCGAATGTCTTCTTCCCGCATGCTTTTGTTTCCGCAGGCAAGCTTATCCGCTTCCTTCTCTTCGATCAGATGATCAATCCCATAGAGGGCAACCCGGCGATAGTCTCCGACAATCCTTCCCCTTCCATAGGTGTCCGGAAGTCCCGTGATAATCTTATTTTTTCTTGCTGCTCTCATGGTGGGAGTATAGGCATCAAATACCGCCTGATTGTGGGTCTTATGATATACCGTAAATATCTTGTGAAGCTCTTCGTCCGGAGTATATCCGTATTCTGTCAGGGATTTTTCTGCCATCTGAATACCACCGTAGGGCATAAATGCTCTTTTTAACGGCTTATCTGTCTGAAGTCCCACAATCTTTTCCAAGTCTTTCATGGACTCATGGATGTAGCCGGGTCCGTGGGAAGTAAGCGAAGATACAATATGAGTGTCCATATCAAGTACTCCGCCCTTTTTTCGTTCCTCCTTCTGGAGCCTCTGCAATTCCTTCCATAACCGATCGGTAGCTTCTGTCGCAGGGGCTAAAAAGCTTTCATCTCCCTCGTAGGGAGTATAATTCTTCTGAATGAAGTCCCGGACATTGATTTCCTCCTTCCAGAGGCGTCCTTCAAATCCATCCCATTCCTCAAAATCAACCATAATAGTTCTCCTTTTTCATACTCTTTTTATACTTGTGTGTCTGAATTCTGTGTATCACTCAATCTATAGGGTATGGATTTAGAAAAATTTCTTGCAAAAAAAATGTGGAAAAGTATGGCAACTTTTCCACATTTTTTAAATGACAATTTCGACTTTATTTTTCAAGCAAAAAGAGCGAAACGCCTTCCTTCAATCGGTTCATACCATCCTCCACGTAGCATCTTGGGCACGCCACATTCAAGCGGATAAAGCTCTTTCCATCTCCGCCATACTCTTTTCCCTCACTTACAAAAAGCCCCGTCTTTTCACGTAAGAATCTGCTAAAGCTCTTAGAGTTCTCGGTAATCTTGCTTACATCGATCCATAAAAGATAGGTTGCATGTCCGGACACGACAGAAAGAGACGGTATCTCATTTTTTACGAATTCCTCCACATACCTCCGGTTGGCTGTAGTGTATGCATTTAGCTCTTCAAGCCAGGGCTCCCCCTCCTCAAAGGCGGCAACTGCTGCCTGTACCGCAAAGGTATTTGGCTCTGCCACTTCGTCGGTATTTAATGCTCTCCATACCTTATGGCGAAGCAGCGGATTTGGAACAGATACTGCTGCGGTCTGCAGTCCTGCGATATTAAAGCACTTCGTCGGTGCTATACAGCTTACACTGATATCTTTGCAAACCTCGGATACCGACGCAAAGGGAACATATTCATACCCCGGCTCCGTTAAATCACAGTGGATTTCATCTGAAATCACCGTTACACCATATTTTTTGCAGAGCTCTCCCACCCGTGCTAACGTTTCCTTATCCCAGATTTTTCCCACCGGATTGTGGGGATTACAGAAAATCAAAAGGGAGGTCTGTGGGTTTACAAGCTTCTCCTCAAAGTCCTTCCAGTCGATTTCGTATGCTCCGTTTTCATATCTCAAATGTGACTGTAGGATGTTTCTTCCGTTGTTATAGATAGAGTTAAAAAAGATATTGTACACCGGTGTTAAGACCAGCACGTTCTCCCCCACAGAGGTAAGCTTTCTTACGCAGGAGGAGATTGCCGGAACCACTCCTGTACAAAAGATGAGCCATTCCTCCTCCATCTTAAAGTGATGGCGTTTGTCCCACCAGTTGATATAGGCCCGGCTCCATTCCTCCGGAATGATGTTATAGCCATACACACCATTTTCCACTCTTTTTTCCAAAGCATGAATAATTGCAGGTGATGTTTGAAAATCCATGTCTGCAACCCACATGGGAAGCTCTCCTTCTTTGATATCCCACTTAAGGGAATTGGTATTTTTCCGGTCTACCGGCGTATCAAAATCGTACATAACAACCTCCTAGTTCAGACTGTTCATCAGTCCCTCTATTCCCTGCTCTTTATAAATCGTTTTATAATAGCTTACTTCATCTTCAATCAGTTCGTCAATCACACGCATTCCAAGAAGCTCTACCGGAGCCTTGTCATCCGTCATGATATAGGAGCCGGGTTCATATTTTACCAGATTTTCATCCACACGCTGCATCATGTCCAAAAGCTTTGCATCCTCCGGCAATAAACGATTTTTCGAAAAGCGTTCCCTCATGTCCGGGTCATTGGACGCAAAAAGCTCGCGATTTGTAGAATAGGCCACATCCACGGTATACACCTGTGAAAAAACAGAAGCAATCGTATCCGCAAGATACTGATTGATATTTCCTTCCTTTGTACCCCGCATGTTCATATTGACAACCATAACTCCATCTTCCTTTAAATGCTCCTTTACAAGTGTAAAGAACTCAACCGATGACATCTGGAAGGGAATCGTGATATCCTGGTAGGCATCCACCATGATCACATCATATTTAGTATCAATTGCATTCAAATAAGCACGGCCATCATAGGTGGTAACCTTCACTTCCCCCGGAAGTTCAAAGTATTCTCTTGCCAGATCCGTAATCTTCTGATCGATTTCCACACCCTCCATATTCAGGTTGTCAAAATATCTCTGGCACTGGGTCGCATAGGTTCCGCTTCCCATTCCGAGAATCAGGACCTCTTTTCTTTTACTTCCGTTGTCCCAGTCAGTCATAAGGGGAGCGGCCATTGCATAGTCATAGTACATTCCGGTCAGTCCTTTATCCTTCCTGTACACGGACTGTACACCGAAAAGTACATTTGTAGAGAGCACAACCTCATCTTCATTCTCGTAAACCTGTAGATAATTATAGATGGATTCCCCCTCATAGGTTAAGTCAGTCTGCCAGAATGCGAAGCTGGTATCATGTCCGAAAATACAGCAGATCAGAAAAAGCGCAGTTCCCGCAAACAGCTTTTTCATCTGCCTGGGACACACCTTCGCACTTACAAAATAAATTCCCGAAAGAAGCAGTAGAATTCCTGCAAAAATCAGGAAGGTAACAGCTGTTCCAACGGCAGGAATACTGATAAAGGTCGGAACAAAGGTTCCGATAATACTGCCGATGGTATTGGAAGCATTTAAGGTTCCAACCGTTTTTCCGCTGTCATCCAGACTGTCTACCGTATACTTTACGAGGGATGGAGTAACAGTTCCCAGCAAAAAGAGTGGAAATACAAAAATGACTATACAGGCAACAAAGGCTGCAATGATCAGGAAATGATTACTTACAGAAAAAATCAAAAGCGCGGATATTCCAATGATCATGTATTTTCCCACCACAGGGATTGCCGCAATCCAGATTGCTGCAATTATGATTCTGCCATACAGTCTGTCCGGATTTGGATTTTTGTCCGCGCTGCGGCCACCGTAAATATTTCCAAGTGCCATGGCAATCATAATGGTTCCGATAATGATGGTCCAGACAATCTGGGAAGAACTAAAATATGGTGCAAGCAGTCTGCTTGCGCCAAGCTCTACCGCCATTACAGACATTCCCGAAAAAAACTCCGTCAGATAAAGGTAAGTTTTGCTTTTTAAAATAGGTCTTGATTCCATAATCTCCTCCCTGCCATAACAAAGGGAGGATCTGCATATGCAAATCCTCCCAATAATTTAAGTTCCTTTTCGGAATTAGGTTCCTGAGAATGAACTTTGCTATTTGAATCAGAACGTTTAAAAAGCGTCAGCACTTAATGAGCAAGTACTTGCGAATTTAGTACCGCTACGCTTTTTACAAACGAGAGTGGGTTCTGATTCAAATATGCAAATTCATTCTCAGGAACCTGATTCAAAATGAGAATAGTTTAATGCAAGTCTATACATACTTCTTGATACAATCAATAATTCTTTGTGATTCAAATGGCTTTACCACAAAATCCTTTGCCCCTGCGGCAATTGCAGCAAACACCTTATCCTGCTGTCCCATTGCGGATACCATAATAATCTTTGCAGACTCATCCGATTTTTTAATTTCTTTTACGGCAGCAATGCCGTCCATTTCCGGCATGGTAATATCCATAAGAACAATTTCCGGCCGGAAAATATCATAATTTTCTACTGCCTCGATTCCATTCTGCGCTTCTGCTACGACCTTATGTCCGGCACCTTCCACTATTTTTTTCAAGGTCAGACGCATAAATGCGGCATCATCACAAAGCATTATTGTAGCCATATTCTTATATCCTTTCTGCACTGTTGCGTAAAAATTGTATGGTTCTTTTTTCTTTTGGATGTTCAAAAAAATCCTTTGCGTTTCCTTCTTCTACAACTACGCCATCCTCCATGAATATCACCCGGTCTGCAACATTTTTTGCAAATCCCATTTCATGGGTAACCACAATCATAGTCGTTCCTTCATCAGCCAGCTTTTTCATGACGGAAAGTACCTCCCCGGTAAGCTCGGGGTCAAGAGCCGATGTCGGTTCGTCAAACAGGATGACCTTCGGATCCAATGCTATCGCCCTCGCAATAGCCACCCGCTGCTGCTGTCCGCCGGAAAGCTGTGACGGATAAAAGGTACTGCGGTCTAACATTCCTACCTTTTCAAGGGCGGCCCTTCCAATGGAGACTGCCTCTTCCTTTTTCATTTTTCCTGCAACAATAAGGCCCTCCGTTACATTTTCCAGGGCAGTCTTATTGGCAAACAGATTATAGCTTTGAAAAACAAATCCCAGCTTTTTGCGAAGCTCATGAACCTCTCTTTTGGAGGCCTTTTTTAAAGAATACTCCATTCCATCCAGTAGCATCACGCCGGCATCTGCCCGCTCCAAAAATTCGATGCAGCGAAGCAGCGTCGTTTTTCCGGAACCGCTTGGACCAAGGATGGCAATAACATCCCCTTCGTTTACGGTAATATTGATATCTTCCAATACCTTTGTCTTACCAAAGGATTTTTTTACATTCTTAAGCTCCAGCATGTATTACCGCTTCCTTTCCATCCGCTTTTCCATGCGACTTTGCACAAAGGTCAAAATCGTACAGAAAATCAGATAAATCAAACCGGCTTCGCAATACAGCCAGAAATAATCATAGCTTCTTGCTGCTATCCGCTGGGCGGTGGCAAGAATTTCTACAATAGCAACACTGTACGCAAGTGACGTATCCTTCACAAGTCCGATCAGCGAATTGGAAAGTGGAGGAAACGCCGTGCGAAATGCCTGTGGCAAAATGATCCGCACCATAGTCTGCCAGTAATTCATTCCCACACAATACCCTGCCTCCAGCTGTCCGGCCGGAACAGATTCGATGGCTGCCCGGATTGTCTCGGAGCAATAGGCTCCGACGCTTAATGAAAATACGATTACTGCGCTGGGAAATGCGGCCAGGGTGATCCCGATACTCGGTAAGCCAAAATAAACCACAAAGAGCTGTACGATCATTGGCGTTCCCCGGATGATCCACACATAAAATCTTGCAATCTGCTTAAGCACCGGAAGCTTTGCGGTCTGAACCATGGCGGTCATAAGTGCGATTCCGATTCCAATGGTAAAGGAGATCAAAGTAAGTGGTATCGTAACCTTAATTCCCACCGACAAAAGCTTTGGGAAGGACGTTATCAGCTCTTCAATAATTCTACTATCCATGTCTGTTTTCTACTATTCCTCTGAGGTTACATCGATTCCGAAATATTTCATAGAAATCTCGGAAAGCTCTCCGTTTGCGGCAGCCTGATCGAGGGCATCATTGATTGCTTCAACCAGTCTGTCATTTCCCTTTGCAACCGGAATATAAGAGCTTGGTTCCGGGTCTGAATATGCCGCAATCTTCACATCTGCATCCGGATTTTCCTTCATATAATCCGCAAAGGCCGTTACATAATTGAGGGTACAGTCCGCACGTCCGTTTAACACCTCCGAGATAGACTGAGCCATTGCATTAACCGGATCAAGGGTTGCGCCGTACTCCTGTGCGGTGGCTCCCCATGTACTGGTGGATTCGTTTGCCGCAATTTTTCCATCCAGATCTTCAAAGGAATTGATCTCGGTATTGTCGCCTCTTACAAGAATTCCACCCTGCACAAATGCATATGGCTTGGAAAAATCATACTTTTCGGCACGTTCCTCGGTATATCCCACCTCATTGATAACGATATCAATCTGTCCTGCATCAAGGGCGGCAAAAATGGATGCCCACTCCATCTCCACATAACGGACTTCCACTCCCATATATTTTGCTACTGCTGCAGCAACCTCTACATCAAATCCCACCAGATTGTCATTCTCATCGTGGTAGCTGTTTGGAGAATAAGTTCCCTCAGTCCCAACAATAATATATCCTCTTTCAAGGATCTCATCCAAAAGATCCTTCGTAGTTTCGGACTCCGCTGTTACAGAATCCGCTGCTCCTGTCTGTCCGTTTTCTGCACTTTCACCTGCATTTCCAGAACCACATGCGGTCATCATAAATGCCATAACTGCAGTCAAAACCAATGCGGTCATCTTTTTCATTTTTTCTTCCTCTTTTCTTCTTGAACGATTCCTATATCCCCTAAACATATATTCCCATATATTATAACAAAATAATCTGATTTTTCAATGAAAAATAGGACTTTTATCCCGTTTTATTAGAGATAACGGAAGTTCCAGTCCCTGCTCCTCCAAAAGCTTCTGATCACAAAGGATTTCCTCCGTAGGACCATCTGCAACAATTTTTCCGTCCGATATCAGGATTGTCCGTTTGCAGGTATCCCATACAAAATCCAGATCATGGCTTGTAATGATCTTAAGATGCTCAAATTCGTTTAATATTTTAATCAGGTTTCTTCTGTTTTTCGGATCTAATGCAGCGCTTGGCTCATCCATCAGAATAATGTCCGGTGTCATGGAAAGGATCGTCGCAATGGACACAAGCTTCTTTTCTCCTCCCGATAGCTGGTAGATTGGCTTATCCTTAAGCTCTGTAATATGCACCTTCTCTAAAGCTTCTGATACCCGGTGCTTTACTTCCGCCTCCGGAAGTCCGTAATTCTTTGGTGCAAAGGCCACATCCTGATAGACGTTCGTCATGAAAAGCTGACTGTCCGAATCCTGAAACACGTATCCGATTTTCTGGCGGATTTTGGCAAGAGTCTTCTTCTCCAATGGAATTTCTTCTACTCGTATGCTTCCGGTAAAATTAAGCTCCAAGCCCACCAGCAGCTTTAACAGAGTAGATTTTCCCACACCATTTGCTCCGATAATTCCAATGGAATCCTTCTCGTTGGCAGTAAAGGTAATATCCCTTAAAATCGGTTCATCCTTATGATAGGAGAAATTCAAATTTTCAACGGTTATGTGTATGTGACTCATCTTTTCCCACTTTCTATTTCTTAAATATTTTTATCCCATTTCGTAATTGTGTTCCTGAGAATGAATTTTGCTTCATGCTTAATTGGTAAATTGTATAATTTCGCCGGTTGATTTTCTTCCAGTACCTAAAATCTATGAAAAAAGCGGCATTTTAAGCGTTTTTTATGGTCGATTGTATGTTTTCGCTGGATCACTTTTAGCCTGTACCTAAGAAATTGCAAATATTAGGTATACCGCGAAGTCCACTCCTCAAAATAATACAATTCCCAGGAAAAATCCGCAATTTGTAGCTGTTTTTCAAGGATTTTAGGTATACGACAGTTCTAGCACCTCAAATCTTGCCAAATTCCACAATTCTGATTCAAATAATCCCATTTCGGAATTGTGTTCCCGAATGAATTTGCATATTTGAATCAGAACCCACTTTCGTTTGTAAAAAGCATAGGGGTACTTTTTCTTATATAAACCATGCTCCTACGATTTGAAATACCGGGAATATGCGAAAAAGTACAAAAACTACACTCCACAGGAAAAGGAATACCGCATCCTTTACCTGAAATGCACAGGACTCATCAGGCCCAAATTCTCCCTGATATCCTCTTAAGCACATGCTCTCATATACTTCCTCCGCCCGGTCCATGCTTTTAAGCAGAAGCTGTCCCACAAGCGAGCCCCACGCGTCATGGCGGATTCCCTTTTGCTCCGGCGCACGAAGGGCATATGCCTGTGTGATTTTCTTAGTTTGTGCAAGCAGTACGGTAATATACCGATAGATCAGCAGAATCTGCGTTACCAGAAGCTTTGGAACGTGAAGAAGCCGCAGGGCATAGCAGATTTTTTCGATGGAGGTTGTGGCAATCAAAAGGTAAGATGCAAAAACAGTAAGCACACCTTTTAGCATCAGGGACAACATGGAAAGCACTCCTCCGGAGAGCCCAACTGTTCCAACGTATAGCACAATTTCTCTATCAAAAAGCGGATTTAGGATTCCCACAATACACACCAGCGGAAGCACGATTCGAAGACGATAAAGCGCTTCTTTGACGGAAATATCTCCCAGCATAAAAATAATGAGCGGATACACTACCATGGATAATACCCCAAGGATATCATATTTGCGGAAAGATACCACCATAAAAATATAAAAAACAGTTAAAAACAACTTAACCAGTGGATGAATCCGATTCATCCACTGGTCCTTCTCTGCCATCTGGCTTATATGTTCAATTTCATAGATTGCTTTCGAAATTTTACTCATGAACTATATCATTTTCCGTACTCAAATACGGATTGCTTTCTTTTCGTTTTAGTTTTATCCCATTTCGGAATTGTGTTCTCGAATGATTTTTGCTATTCGAATCAGAACGTTTAAAAAGCGTCGGCACTTAATGAGCGGAACGCAATTCCGGTAAGGGACTAAAGTTTTGTATCTCAAAATAGGAATTATTCTTTGTTTTCTGTCTGCTTCCTGAAAAGCTTTAACAAATAGCAGGCACCGATGCACCCCCCAAGAACGATCGCTCCTCCAACAATTCCTGAAAAGGAGGTTCCAAATGCACTTTCGGAATTCTCAAATGCATAATCCGGCAAAACCGCAGTGGTACTTTGAATGCTCTCTGCTGTTTCGTATACACCGCCGGAAGCCGTAAGCTCTGCGGTTCCCGCCACCTGCTCCATGGACCACTCCAGTCCGTCCGGATTTGCAGAAGCGAAAAGAGAGATTCCTCCGCCAATTACTGCTGCTGATACAACCAGTATCGCAATTGTGGTTTTATAAGAAAATTTTCCTTCTTTTTCCTGCCTGGACGATCCGACGCCCCACAAAAGCTCCGGTCTTGCCTCATGTACAAAGCATAGAACCGCTGCTGTAATCAGTCCCTCCACAAGTCCGATTGCCAGATGTATCGGCTGCATGGTAGCAACAAAGGCTGCAAAGGGAAGCTCCGTAATACCGGAAATCAGGGTTTCAAGCGTAACGGAAAAGGCCCCGAGCTGCAAAGTAATCATGCATCCCGCAACAGAAGCTGCAACAATTTTTCCTTTTGTTGCCCCCTTTTTCATAAGGGGCTTCCAGATCAAAAGTGCCCCGATAAAGCATCCGTAAAATGCCATATTCCATATATTGCATCCCAGCGCCAGAAGACCACCATCCGCAAACAACAGACACTGAATCAACAGCACTCCGATCATGGTCAAAAATCCCCCGTAAGGTCCCAGTAATGCGGCAAGCAACACTCCTCCGCACAGATGCCCGGAAGAGCCGGTCCCTGGAATGGTAAAATTAATCATCTGGGTTGCAAATACAAATGCTCCCATGACTCCCATCACCGGTATTTTTTTAGGATCATTTTCCAAACGTACTTTCTTTACAGAATAACCTCCTGCAACTGTTGAACAGGCATACATGGTTGCCGCTACTGCCGGTGCAACCAGCGCATCTGCCATATGCATAAATAATTCCTCTCTTTCTCCCCGCCGATTTTTCACAGCTTTTTTTGCATTCCAAGTATACCGAAAAAAAATCCCCCTCCACAAGCCCGTGGGGGGGATTTTTCTGTAAATATTTTCATTTTCTGTAATTCTCTATAATGTGATTATACATGGTTCGTACTGCAGGTGCCATAAAGCCCGGGTTCATTGCGGCAATTCCAATGATCCGGCAGGCATTTGGCTGAATCGGATACACATCTACCTGATAGGGAATATCTGACATGACAAGCTCCGGCATCAGGCAGATTCCAAAACCCTTTTCCACCAGCTTTACAGTAGAAAGATCATCTACCACATGATAGTTGGACTGGATGCGCAGATGGTTCTTCTTTAAAAAATTCTGGATATCCGCATCGGTACAATCCCTTTGTGTCACGAACTGATGCTGCCGCATCTCCTCAATATCCACATATGTCGGATTTTTGGAATCCTTTTTCCCTTTTGGAAGCACACATACCAGTGGGTCCTCAAAGAGGGGCTCAATGGGGATATCCTTTGCACTGGAAACCGACAAAAAGCCCAGATCTACCACGCCATTCTTAATCCAGTAATACACATCATCGTAGGTTCCCTGAAAAACCTCAATATCAATCCGTTCATATTTTTCCTGAAAAGACCTTAAGATATCCGGAAGCCAGTTGGTACATACGCTGGAAAACACACCAATCTTTACTTTTCCGGTCTTTAAGCCGTTCATTTCACTGACCACCTGCTGTAAGCTCTCGTCGCTGTTTAACACCGCATTCACAAAGGGGAGCAGATGCTCTCCGTAGTTGGTCAGTGTAATTCCGGATTTGCTTCTCGTCAAAACCGAAAATCCCAATTCACTCTCCATGGAAGAAATAGTATGACTGATTGCGGATGGCGTAAGTCCCAAAATATCGGCCGCTTTATGAAAGCTCCCGATATCGGCAACCGTTTTAAATACCTGATAAGTCAAAAGTGTCATTTTCTTGTCCTCATTGCCAGTGTCTCCGCAGTAGACACATATTTGTCCGCAAGACACACAATCCAGCCTTCCCTGCTGGTTGGAATCTTCGTAATATTCAGTGGCCACATATGGGTTTTGATTACCTGCTCAACCTTAGGATTTACATTAAAATGCGCCCTTGCATTTCTTGCCGCCTTCGCCGCATGAAAAAAGCCATGCCACTTATGAGAATCGTCCTTTTCATGCCAGTCATAGAGATAAAAATCATGTAAAAAGGCGCCCATCAGCAGATCCTTTTTGTTGGAGTGTAGGTGCAGGGTCTTGTCCAACAGATAGCTTGCCCTTACAACGCGTTCACAGTGCTCAAAGGTAGAGACCTCTCCATGCTGCACATATCTTTGCATCCGGCATACAGCACTGTGCATGCGAAGCGCACCGATGACATCTTCAATTTTTTTCTTATCCGCCTCTGTTAGTCGCATTTTCTTTTTATATGGCCTCCTGCGCCTTTCTTTTGATTTCTCTTCCTTAATAAGTATCTCCCGCCTTTTACTAATAATGCGAAATCTAAACTCTCTTTTTCAATTGTGTTCCCGAGAGTGGATTCTGCTTCATGCTTGATTGGTAAATTGTATCATTTCGCCGGTTGATTTTCTTCCAGTACCTAAAATCTATGAAAAAAGCGGCATTTTAAGCGCTTTTTATGGTCGATTGTATGTTTTCGCCGGATCAATTTTAGCCTGTACCTAAGAAATTGTAAATATTAGGTATAGCGCGAAGTCCACTCTTCAAAATAATACAATTTCCAAGAAAAATCCGCAATTTGAGGCTGTTTTTCAAGAATTTTAGGTATACGACAGTTCCAGCACCTCAAATCTTTCCAAATCCCACAAGCGGAAGCGGGTTCTGATTCGAATATTCAAATTCATTCAGGAACACTTTCCCGAAATGAAGTAAAAAGAATCAGTGTTCTCTCGCACACTTATACTGCAGATCTTCCCATCTGCGGTCTACCTCTGCCTGGAACTGTACAAGCAAATCTTCATTCTCCGGCTTAAACAGGTGCTTAAATCTTCCCTGTTCTCTTAAGAAGTCCTCGATTGGAAGCTTTTTCTTCGGCTCGTAGGTAAGTCTCCACTTGCCATGGTCCACCTCAAACATCGGCCAGTAGCAGGTATCTACCGCAAGCTTACAGATTTTCATGATATCCGCGGTTTCATATCTCCAGCCTCTCGGACACGGTGTCATGATATTTAAAAAGCAGGCACCCTCGGTATAGATGGCTTTTTCTGCCTTCATATGAAGGTCCTTAAAATCATTGGTAAATGTGGTCTGTGCAACATAAGGCACATCGTGATCGGCAATAATACTTGCAAGATCCTTACGGTTCTGCATTTTTCCGTTGGATTTGCTGCCAACCGGGGTCGTAGTGGTATCTGCATACATTGGTGTTGCAGAGGATCTCTGGATACCGGTATTCATGTAAGCACCATTGTCATAGCAGACATACACCATATCGTGTCCACGTTCCATGGCACCGGACAGAGACTGAAAACCGATATCATAGGTTCCGCCGTCTCCACCGAAGGTGATAAATTTAAAATTTACATCCTCCGGAAGCTTTCCACGCTTTTTTAGTGCCCTATATGCAGTTTCCACACCGCTTAAGGTTGCTCCCGCATTTTCAAAGGCATTGTGAATATAGCTGTCCTCCCATGCCGTGTAGGGATACATATACGTAGAAACCTCTAAGCATCCGGTAGCATTTCCGATTACGGCATGATCTCCCTCATGTAATGCGCGGAGTACTGCCCGGACACCGATGGTTGCTCCACATCCGGCGCACATACGATGTCCCGGTGCAAGCCGCTCCGGTTTACTCATAACCTCTTTCAAATTATAACTGCTCATGTTTGTTCTCCAATCTGTTCTTTTCCAAATCCAAATTATTTGCGAAGTCCGATGTACTTAAACTGCTCTACCTTCGTTCCGTTCTCAATGGCATCCTGCAGTTCTGCAAAAATATCATATACATCTGTTACGGTAAAATCTCTTCCTGCAAGACCGTAAATATAGTTTACAGCCTCAATCATCACTTTGTTTCGGAAAAGTCCTGCGGTAATTTCACTTCCAAGAGGGCCGCCATTGCCGTTATAGCTCTCGGTACGGTCCATGATTGCAACTGCCTTGCAGTTTTTCAGCGCCTCGGCAAGCTCATCTGCCGGGAACGGACGGAATACGCGAAGCTTGATCACTCCAACCTTTTTTCCCTGCTCTCTTAAGTCATCTACTGCCTGCTTTGCGGTTCCTGCGGCTGATCCGATGATGACCATAATGTAATCCGCATCCTCGGTTCTGTACTCCTCAAAAAGTCCGTATTTTCTTCCGGAAAGTGCTTCATATTTCTTTGCCACCTCAAGAATGACTTCCTTGGAACGTTCCAGAGCTTCCTCCTGATTTTTTCTGGCTTCCATGGCATAGTTGCTGACGGAATACGGTCCTACTGCAATTGGTTTTCCCGGATTTAGCAAAAATTCTTCCGGCTCATATTCTCCGACGAAATCCTTTACCTCGCCATCTTCCAGTAATTCTATATTCATCACTGCATGGCTGGTGATAAAACCATCCTGACAGATCATGATCGGAAGATGTACCCGCGGGTCCTCTGCGATCGGATAGGCCTGGATGAAATTGTCATATACCTCCTGATTGCTCTCTGCATAAATCTGAATCCATCCGGTATCTCTTGCTCCCATTCCGTCGGAGTGGTCACAGTTGATATTGATTGGTCCGGAAAGTGTACGGTTTACCAGAGCCAGGGCGCAGGGCATGCGATTACTTGCTGCAAGCAAAAGCTCCTCCCACATCAGCGCCAGTCCTGCGGAGGAGGTTGCGGTAAGGCTTCGCGCTCCTGCGGCTTCTGCTCCAATAGTTGCGCTCATGGAAGAATGCTCAGATTCCACCGGAATAAATTCCGTATCCATCTGCCCATTTGCAATATAGTTAGACACCATCTGGGGAATCTCGGTAGAAGGGGTAATAGGAAATGCAGGCATGACATCCGGGTTGATCTGCTTAATTGCATATGCAACGGCTTCATTTCCTGACATACGATCTTTTCTTGCCATGACTATCTTCCCTCCTTCATTACAATTGCATCAAATGGACACACCTTAGCACAGATTCCGCATCCCTTGCAGTGGTCAAGGTCAAACTCTCCTCTTTTTCCATCCTCAACCGGAATGCAAGAGTCCGGGCAAACCGGCGCACAAAGCATGCACTGTTTACACAAATCTGCAATAAAAACCGGTGTATTGGTTCTCCACTCACCGGTATTAAATTCCTTTGAGGTTCCGGCCGCAAACATCATAAGTCCTTCGGTAAGGTCCTGATGAGGCGTCTGTTCATTTATTTTATGTACATCTGTTCTCATATTTTCTCTCTTTTCTTTTCCTTTATAATAAATTCTTTTCTTGTAACATATTTCTCCCATTTCGGATTTGTGTTCCTAAATGAATTTTGCTATTTGCAAATTCATTCAGGAACACAGATCCGCTGCAAGAGCCTCATAGGTCATAGTCAGCGCCTTCATGTTTCCATCGATAACCTCCGGCTTCTTTGCAAATTTATGCTCATAAGAAGCTCTCATCTCTTTGATAAACTGATCCCAGTCCATTACTTTACTTACGGCAACAGCTGCAGCAAGCATTGGTGAATTTGGGAAGTACTTCCCGAGGGCTTCCTCGGAAATCACTCTTGCATCTAAGGTATATACCCTTCCTTTATATCCGTTTAAAAACGGTCGGATTTCATCTGCACTCTTTGGAGTATTCACAATGATGGCTCCTTCTTCTTTTAATCCTGCGGTTACATCCACCGATACCAAAAGTGTCTCATCAACAACTACCACAAGATCTGGCGTATAAATATTGGAATGTACACGGATCTCCTCGTTGCTGATTCGATTAAACGCAGTAATCGGTGCTCCCATTCGTTCCGGTCCGTACTCCGGGAATCCCTGCACATAGGCTCCCGTCTTAAATGCCACGTCCGCCAGCAGAAGTGCCGCTGTTTTTGCCCCCTGGCCGCCTCTTCCGTGCCATCTGATTTCTAATCCATTCTTACTCATTTTTCTAGAATCTCCCTTTTATCTTGCTTATGTGAAAAAATTTCATGTTCATCTTGAGCTCCTTTAATCATCTATCTTATTATAATGCTTCACTTAAGAAAGTAAAGTGAAAATGTGAAAACTTTTCAATTATAAGATGAATATAATTAAACATACTTTTATCCTGTTTTCTGTCCTTCGTTTCTTTCGAATACCTACAGGATTTCTTTTTTTCATTTTCTGGTATGTAGCCCTGCTCTACCACTACATACGGCTTCTTCATCTTTATTTTTTTAGTATGTATCATGCCCTTTTTCATACATACCATACAATTACTTTCATTGATATTGTATGCATTCCCTTCAACCGAGCATATTGCTGGAATTTTTCCATCTAAAAAGCGATGGTTTCCCATCGCTTTTTTAGATTTCACTTTTTGCAAATCAAACATAAAAAAGCCCAGATAGATTTCTCTTTTTCTTATCTATCTAGGCTCTATTTTTCATTAATCTATACCAAAATTATTCTCTATGCACTTGTCTTTTCTCTTTTGCTGATCACATCTTCAATGGGTGCCACCATCTGATACAAGTTCAGATGCAGCAGTTCACATAAGTTTACGCCCTGCTGAAAGGACATATCCGTAATCGGAAGCAATCCGTTTTCATACTTTACATACTGCCGGTTCGACATTCCGATTGCTTCCGCAACCTGTGCCTGGGTGTAATTCATCAGCTGCCTCGCATGCCGGATAGTATCCTTAATGCTTTCCTTTGGCACTTCCTTATAAAAATTCACATTCATTTCCATATTTTGTAATCTCCAATACATTGTCCTCAATTTTTGAGAACATCATGAACTATAATTCTCAAATCTTGAACTCTAGTTCATATTTTAGTCAAAAAAAGGCTGGCTGTCAAGCCAGACCTTTTTCCTATATTTTGCATGTCATGTATTGGTATTACGTTTTTCCTTTTATCCCATTTCGGAAAGGAAATTTCTTTTCTCACCCGCTCCCGCTTAGTCCTTTTGGGTGTAGAGTATTGTTTTAGAGGGCTTTACACCCATTTTCAGACTATCCATTCACGATTTTGGGTGTAGGAGGCATACTTACCCTCTCCTACACCCATTTTTAGCGTTTTTTGAACCAGTCACGTCCCGTTACACATCCATTTTGGGTGTAGAGACACCTTCTAAGGGGCTTTACACCCATTTTCAGTCTATCCATTCGCGATTTTGGGTGTAGGAGCACCTTATAACGCTCTTTACACCCATTTTCCCGACTTAAGTGCAAAGTTCAACTATTATCGCACCTCTTCTCGGGCTAGATTTCCAAAAACCAAACAATATCCCGTCCTTTCCAAAGCGAATTGCCAAAAGCGAATTGCCAACGCCCAACAACGTCCCGCCCTTTCCGGGACGAAACGCCAAAGCCCAATAATGCCTCATCCACCCCATAATTAGGAAAAAGGAGAGCCCCGTTTAATTTGACGCGGGTGCTCTCCTTTTCTTGGTAAAAGAGCACAATCACAGGTCTGCTCTTTTTCTTCTACTTTTCACTATTCATTTTTACTATTCTTTTTGCGAGCCTTAAATCCGAAATATCCTGCAAGCGCAATTCCGGCAAGAACCACTGCTACGATAAGAGCAATCTTTCCGGCAGACATATCGCTTCTCTGCGCATCTGACGGCACAGCTCCATTACTGTTGTCTGCTGATGCCGTATTTCCCTTACTTTCTCTTACAAGCACCATTGCGGAAATCGGTTCAACGGTAACCGTACCGTTTGTGATGGTCTCAAGTATTTCGGTTCCGGCCTTTTCCCCGTTGATATATACGTTCCAGGTTCCATCCGGAAGTGTAATCTGCGTCTCTTCATTATTTGCATTAAATACAACAAATAATTCGTCTGCGGTCTCTCCTTCTACAGCTCCTGAGATATCAAAGCCTACCACATTATCCTCCAGTCCCTCTAACGGAACGACTGCAGCCGCAACCTCTTCTGCCGTGGAAAGCCGAAGTGCCGCGTGGGCTTTTCGGAATGCAATAAGTCCCTTGTAGTACTCGTATACCTGCATGGTCGCCGCATCATCCAGGGACTCATAGAGAATACTGTTTATCTCGTCTCCGGAAGCATAACTGTTAGAATTAAAGGTTCCATCTCCGTTTGGTTTGGAGCGAAGAAGTTCCTCTCCTGCCATGATAAACGGCACACCTTCAGAAAGCATATACACAGATGCCGCCAGATTATTCATGCGGATCAAATCCTCTTTCGATGCATCCGGTCTTGATACTGCAAGGCGGTCAAACAGCGTCAGATTATCGTGGCATGCTGCATAATTGATAGTCTGTGCGGGGCTATCGCACCAGCTGACATCTGCCATAAAGCTGCTTATCATGGTCTGCTCCTGATTTCCTGCACCAGATACGAAGCCTACCTCTCCTGTATTAAATACATTTCCTTTGAGTCCATCTCTGATGGTGTCATTAAAGTATGCAAAGCCAGGAGTCTTTCCTGAATTTGTCTGCGTTGCCAGTTTGTAGCCGGCTTTTGTCACATTGGTATTCATTGTCCAGCCTTCGCCATAGAAAATGACATCCGGATGTGTTTCATGCACCGTTTCCACGATTTCATTTATTGTTTCAACGTCGATTAATCCAACAAGGTCAAAACGGAAACCATCAATATGATATTCATCTGCCCAGTAGTTTACGGAATCTACAATATACTTCTTTACCATGGATCGTTCTGTTGCCGTATCATTTCCACAGCCTGATCCATTGGAATAGGTACCGTCAGCATTCACTCTGGAAAAATATCCGGGAACCAGCTTATTTATACAGAAATCCTGTGCACTATACACATGGTTGTAAACCACATCCATAACCACACTCAATCCGTTCTCATGCAAGGCCTGTACCATCTGCTTTGCTTCCTTTACACGAACCTCACCATTGTAAGGATCTGTTGAGTAAGAGCCCTCCGGGACATTGTAGTTCAGCGGATCGTAGCCCCAGTTATAGAGGTTATTATAGGTGTAGGTCTCATTAACTGAGCCAAAATCATAAAATGGCATGATATGAATATGGGTAACGCCCAAATCCACCAGATGATCTACACCTGTGGAAATACCACTTGATGTGGTAGTTCCCTTCTCTGTAAACGCAAGGTATTTTCCGACATTCTCAATTCCGGATTCCTTCGAGGTTGCAAAATCGCGAATCTGAAGCTCATAAATGACCGCATCATTGATGCCTTCACCTGCGTGTGGATTTTTATCGTTTTCCCAACCTTCCGGGTCTGTTGAGTCCAAGTCAATAACCATAGCCCTCTTACCATTTACACCACAGGTTCTGGCATATGGATCACAGGCTTCACTGGTTTTTCCATCAATTACAACGCTATATGTATAATAAACACCATTTAAATCTCCACTCTTTTGTGCGACCCATGTTCCATTTACATCCGGTTCCATTGCCAGAATCTCATATGGATTGTCGGATGTTTGTGTTCCGGACTCATATAGATTCACATATGCTTCTTCCGCTGTCGGAGCCCACACCCTAAATGTCGTTGACTCCTTGCTCCAGTTTGCACCAAGATCATCTCCCGTATAGGTATAAGCCTCCTCAAATTCCGCAGTAGAATAAATGACCGGCATGATGATTGGATATTCTGTTTCTGCGTAGGTAATAGTATAGCTTTTGGCGTTATCCAATTCCTCTGCTAATACTGCCAGATACACATTATTCCCTTCATGGGTTACATCGGTAATATCAATGTTTCCGGCTTTTCCCGCTACTGCAAACACAGAGTTCAAATCTCCGTCAAGCTCTCCTGTCATGGTAACAGAAATAGTTCCGTCATTATTATATTTTGCGTTTTTCAGCTTTGTTCCCTTAACTGCATCATCCCCATACTCCTTTGTGTAGCCTTCCACTCCGGACTCAATGTAGATATGCGCCGTTCCGGAAACCATCTCAGAAATATCAATAAACTGATCTGCATCGACATCCTTGCTCCAGTCCTCGGTTCTTACAATAAATCCTACAGAAGTTGTTCCCGGTGTGGTCTGCATGGTAGCAACCATTTCTCCATCCACTTCTTCAAATGCATAGCCAGCACCTTCTTTTCCTTCTTCCCACAGCCAGACATCCCAAGATGAATAATCGTTGTCCTCTCTGTGATAGTGAATCTTAAGAACAACTCCCTCATCTGCGTACACCGGTGTAAGATCCGACAACACCGGAAGAATTGTTGCAAAAAGCATTACAATTGCCATAGCAAATGCTTTTATACGACTTTTCATTTTCATTTTTTCCCCTCCATACTTGTATGTTTTCTACTGTTTCCTACATTTTCGGTCAACCACTTCCCATATTAAGCCTGGAAAAATTGCTCGTCTTACGAAAATATACGAAATTTTCGTAAAAACATCATATCACGGGATTACTGATTTGAAAAGAGGATTTATTCCCTATTTTTTCCTTTGTGTCAGTAATTTTTGCCTCCTTACTGTCGATTTACTGACTCGTTTTTCTCGTCTGTCAGTAATGCTCCCCCACCTTCCGCTCTTTTACTGACACTAGACCTCTTACTGGGCAGTAATATCCGCCTACTCTCTGTCGTTTTACTGACACACCCCCTCTTACCAGTCAGAAATATTACCTCATTTTCCTCCTTTTTACTGATTATGATAAAAAATAGTAGAATTTTTCTCTCTGCCGCAAGATGATTTTAGGTCGGTTG
>CAMDYX010000004.1 GCA_945910395.1 uncultured Agathobacter sp.
TAGGATGTAAAGGTGTACTTACTAAGGCTCCAATATACGCGGTAGAAAGAATTAAGGCTATTCAGAGAGTGGGTTTCACGAAATCGGATCATTTATTGATTGGAAAAACGGGATATGCCTATGATGGATATTGGACAATCTTCGAAGTCTAAAAGATGGTGGTAATGTCTAAACTGTGGAATAAATTGATTTTTGAACAATAATAGAATACGAACCATGGAAGGAGTGACGAAACAGCCATGCAAATCCAGGACTTTTTCATAAATGGCGACATGAAGGGCGCCATTAAGTATATGCGTGAACACGAGGAATTTCAAGATATCCTCCCAGCTTACATCGCTATTTTTGAAAACTGTGAATACCGCATCTATGATGTGTCGGAATTTCTCAACCAAATACTGCTGTGTTATCAGGTATATTATCGGGATATTTTTTATTGCGGTTTACCCGCAGAAGAAGCCGCTGACAAGCTGCTGACACAGCTAAAAGACCTACTGGATATGCCAGATGCCAAGGAAGACCAGCTTGTTTTGCGGTTGAGTGCTGTGTTTGAACAACATGGCTATCATGCGCTCTTTGGCGTTACTCAGGGCTATTACGGCCCCTATATCTGGAAGGATACCATACCTACCGTTTACAGCGTAGAGCTGCCGGACGGTACAGCAGAGTATACTGTCAATATTCTTAAGGGCTTTGTATTCCGAAGCTGGATGGATTATCTGACCTTCGGCAGATTTGGTACAGGTGGCTGGGCTTCGCCCGATGGCACGATCAACTGCATTGAGCAGGCTTATGACTTTGAAAGCGAGAGGTTTCTCGTTTCTCTTCTGAAGCACGAAGCGCAGCATACTGTAGATATGAAACAATTTCCGGGAATCTCCCCCACGGAGCTAGAATACCGGGCAAAACTTGTGGAGCTTTATTACTCCAGCGATTTGGGATTGCTGCAAAAATTCTTGTCGGCAGCGGATGAAAGCAGACCAAGTGACAGTCATGCGGTGGCTTCTGCGAGAATCAAACTCGAGTTTGCCGTTACGGATCAAACGAATCTCTCCGGCATCCATACACGGGCACTGGACTTGCTTCATGCACATACGAAAGAAATGGAAGAAAAATATGGGAAACAAGAAAATCTCATGAGGCGAAGAAAATGAAAATAGTAATGCTGAACGGACAGAATCATAAAGGAAGCACTTATCATATAGGGCGAATGATTGCGGATAAGATTGCCGGTGATAACGAGATTTTGGAATTCTTTTTTCCAAAGGATTTGAATCACTTTTGTATGGGTTGTTACAGGTGTATTGAAGATGAGAAGGCATGTCCTTATTATGAAGAGAAGAAGGTTATTCTTGATGCTATCGAAGAAGCAGATGTGCTGATTGCAACTACACCGACCTATTGCATGCATGTGTCGGCATCATTGAAAGCGCTTATAGATATGATGTTTGATTATTGGATGGTACATAGGCCGAAAACGTGTATGTTTGGTAAACGTATGGTAATTGTCTCGACTTCCGCAGGGGCTTCTCCGAAATCTGCAATGAAGGATGTGGAGGATGCTTTCTTCAATATGGGTGTTCCATCCATCACGAAGTACGGAATTGCAGTACAGGCAATGAACGGGGACACAGTCAGGGATTCCAAAAAGAAAAAAATAGAAAAGGATACCACCCGGATTGCCCGTAAATTGGGTAAAAATAAGAAGCCGCATGTTGGAATAAAGACTAGATTGGTATTTGGCATGATGAGGATGATGCAGAAAAACGGCTGGGGTTCTTCTCCTGTGGAAAAAGTGTACTGGGAGAAAAATGGATGGTTTGGGAGAAAACGCCCATGGAAATCTCACCGGACAGGAGGTATGTTGGCATAACGGCGAAGTACTTGAAAAAAGGTGTCCGCTTTATGACACATTAAAAAGATTATACTCCTTTCATCAAATGAAAAAGACAGATGAAAGGAGCATTTTTTATGAAAGGATATCATGTGGAAAGCGGATATATGGGATTTGTAGATGGTGGATATCAGTTGTTTGCAGATGAAAGTGATTACCGCGAGGCATTCTTAGAGCAGGAGGATTAATGGACTCCTGCTCTTTCGGTTGAATTTAAAAGGTCGTTGTGGCATAATATATTAAATTGGGTTGTGATTTTAAAAGGAGGCAGCAGTATGCAGAAACAGGAAATAGAAATACGAAAAGAACACGCGCCAATTAAACTTCGCCCCTACGAACATCACGCAAAATATTACGAGACGGATCAGATGGGAATCATCCACCATTCCAACTATATCAAATGGATGGAAGAGGCCAGAATGGATATGATGGAACAGATTGGACTCAGCTATAAAGAGATGGAGGCAATGGAAATTATCAGTCCGGTGCTTTCTATTGAAGTGGAATATCATAGCATGGTTCACTTTGATGATACGGTAGTTATTGAAACAAAAGTGACAAAGTATAATGGGGTCAAGCTCGAGGTGGAATACCTGATCACGGATAAAGAGACCGGAGAACTTCGAACAAAGGCAAAGAGCAGCCATTGCTTTTTGAACCGGACAGGCCATCCGATTTCACTAAAACGCTCCTACCCGGAATTAGACACCAAATTTTTTGAGATAAAGGAAGATATGTAAGATGAGCACAATACCGGAAAGACTTAGCGCTCTTCGCGCTGAAATGAAAAAACGAAACATAGCAATTTATGTTGTTCCCACCGCCGATTTCCATGAGTCTGAATATGTTGGAGATTATTTTAAGGCGAGAAAATTTATTACCGGATTTACCGGATCGGCAGGAACTGCTGTTATTACAATGACTGAGGCCGGACTTTGGACGGATGCAAGATATTTTCTCCAGGCAGAAAAACAGTTAGAAGGAAGCACTGTCACCCTATACAAGATGGCAGAGGAGGGAGTCCCTACTGTTACGGAATATATTGAAAAGACATTAAAAGAGGGCGAGATTATCGGATTTGACGGAAGAGTAATCAACAGCTCGCTGGGTAAGAAATTTCTTGCGATTGCAGAGAAGAAAAATGGAAAGTTGTATGTGGATGAGGATCTTGTGGATCTTGTATGGACTGACAGACCGGCAATGTCCAAGGAACCGGTTTGGATTTTCGATGAAAAATATGTTGGGGAGAGCGTAGAAAGCAAGCTTTCTGCGGTTCGTAAAAAAATGGAGGAGAAGGGTGCTACCATACATCTTATGGCTTCTCTTTATGATATCGCATGGCTTTTGAATGTGCGAGGAAGGGACATCAGCTATGTGCCGGTGGTACTTTCTTATCTTGCCCTTACCAAGGATTCCTGTGTCTGGTTTGTGCAGGAGGAAGTAATCGACGATGCCCTGGCAGCATATCTTGCGAAAAACAACATTACAACAAAGCCTTATGACAGCTTTTATGACTTCGTAAAAGGAATATCTTCGGATGAAGTGGTCTTGATGAATACTTCTGTCATGAACTACAGAATTGTAAACAATATTCCACAAAATGTAAAAGTTATTGATGAAGTAGATCCAAGTGTACTGCTTAAGTCTATAAAGAATCCTGTCCAGATGGAGAATATCCGCATTGCACACAAAAAGGATGCGGTTGCAATGATTAAGTTTATGTATTGGTTGAAAAAGAATGTCGGAAAAATTCCTATGACCGAGATTTCGGTATCCGACTATCTGGAGAGCCTCCGAAGGGAACAGGACGGATGTCTGGATTTAAGCTTTGATACGATTTGCGGCTACGCAGAACATGGTGCAATTGTACACTATTCCGCAACACCGGAATCGGATGTTCCGCTGCAGGCAAAAGGACTTCTTCTGGTAGATTCCGGCGGACATTACTTAGAGGGAACCACAGACATTACAAGAACCTTTGTGCTGGGACCGATTACCGAGGAGGAAAAGGAAGATTTTACCAGAGTGTGTCGTTCCAACATCAATCTTGCCGCAGCAAGATTTTTATATGGATGCTCGGGTATGAATCTGGACATTATAGCAAGAGAGCCATTCTGGGAAGTGGGAATGGACTATAAGCATGGAACCGGACATGGTGTGGGATATGTGCTGAATGTACATGAAGGACCAAACGGATTCCGCTGGAGACAGTCTCCGGATCGTTCAGAAGGAGCGACCTTGGAAGAGGGGATGGTTACCACCGATGAACCGGGTATTTACATTGAAGGAAAATACGGAGTACGTACAGAGAATGAACTGATCTGCCGAAAGGGAGAGAAGAATGAGTACGGACAGTTCATGTATTTTGAGAATGTAACCTATGTACCGATTGATCTGGACGCAATCCTGCCGGAGAAGATGACTTCGGTGGAAAGACAAAGATTAAACGATTATCACAGGATGGTATATGATACCATGGCACCTTACTTTAGCGGTGAGGAACTTGAATTCCTTAAGGAATACACCAGAGCGATTTAAGACTATTTGGTGTGAATAAAGTTTTATAGAAATGGAGCAACAGTATGAGCGAAAAGCTGGTTCTCATAGATGGTCATAGTATTTTAAACCGGGCATTTTTCGGGTTACCGGATCTAACGAATGCAGAGGGACTGCACACCAATGCAGTATATGGCTTCTTAAACATTCTCTTTAAGATTCTGGAAGAGGAAAAGCCGGATTATCTTACGGTTGCCTTTGATGTTCATGCACCAACCTTCCGGCATAAGATGTACGATGCATATAAGGGAACCAGAAAGCCTATGGCTGATGAGCTGAGGCAGCAGGTTCCTCTTATGAAGGAAATGCTGCAAAGTATGGGTATTACCATTCTGGAGATGGAAGGCTTCGAGGCAGATGATCTTCTTGGCACACTCTCCAAGATGGGAGAGGACAGGGGAATGGAGGTCACCATCGTATCGGGAGATCGAGATACCCTGCAGCTTGCTTCAGACAAGGTTTTGATTCGGATTCCAAAGACCAAGAAAACCGGTACGGAAATCGAGAATTACCATGCCACGGAGGTGAAAGAGAAGTATCTTGTTACTCCGACGGAATTTATCGATGTAAAGGCACTTATGGGTGACAGCTCCGATAATATTCCGGGAGTTCCGGGAATCGGTGAGAAGACGGCGACGGCTCTCATTGCACAGTATGGAAGTATTGACGGCGTAAAAGAACATGCTGCGGAAGTTGAGCCCCCCAGAGCCGGAAAGAATATCATAGAGTTCTGGGAGCAGGCGGTGATGAGCAAGGAGCTTGCCACCATTATTCGCAATGCACCGGTAGAATATGACTTCGAAAATGCAAGACTGGCTTCTATTGAGAGCTTATATACGGAAGCTGCATACATGCTCTGCAAACGTCTGGAATTTAAGAACTTTTTAAGCCGTTTTAATGTGGATGCCCCAAAGAATCAGGCAGCTTCCCATTTTACGTTGGTAAAGGAAATAGAACAGGCAGAAAAGATATGGAAGAAAGCAGAAGGAAAGCAGATTGGATTTGCAATTTTTCCGGGAAGCGCAAAAGGTATGGCAGGAATGAGTATCTGCTTCGGGGAGGAGGATACTTACCTTTTTTGGACAGGAACAGAGCTTACCGGTGACTATTTGCTTGAGAAACTGAATCAGAAGATTAAAGAGGCGGTAAAAACAGCATCCGCTGTGCCTGCGATTTCAGCGCTGGATGTAAAAAGTCAGCTTCAATATTTTTCACCTCAGGATCAGGATGAGAAGGATGCTGCGAAAGCTTATGAGTACTACCTCTCAGTAAGAAAGCAGTTTTTTGATGTGACAGTTGCCGCATATCTTCTTAACCCGTTAAAAGGAGATTATCCCTATGAGGATATTGCAAAGGATCATCTTTCCCTTATGATTCCGTCTAAGAGTGATTTGCTTGGAAAGAGCGATTTTGTAAAGGCATTTGCGGAGGATGAGAAGAAAGCGACAGAGTATGCCTGCTATCAGGCGTATATTGCCTGGAAATCGAAGGATGCGCTCTCTGAAGAACTGAGAGAAAAGGAGATGGATAAGCTTTTCTTTGAGATGGAAATGCCAATCGTTTTTGTGCTTTCCGATATGGAAAAGGAAGGCATCCGCCTGGATGTGGAGGCCCTCAGAAAGTACGGGCAGGAATTATCGGTATCCATCGAAAAACTGGAACAGAAGATTTACGAAGCTGCAGGCGAAGAATTCAATATCAATTCTCCAAAGCAGCTTGGAGTTATCCTTTTTGAAAAGCTAAAGCTTCCAAACGGAAAGAAGACCAAGACCGGCTATTCCACATCGGCGGAGGTTTTGGAAAAGCTTTCCAATGAATATCCCATTGTGGCGGATATTTTGGAATACAGACAGTTAAGCAAATTGAAATCTACCTACGCAGATGGTCTGGTTAGCTGCGTGAAAGAGGATGGAAAAATCCATACCACCTTCAATCAGACGATTACAGCAACGGGGCGGTTAAGTAGTACCGATCCGAATTTGCAGAATATACCGATTCGAATCGAACTGGGAAAACTGATCCGTAAGGTATTTTACCCAAAGCAGGGGAATGTGTTCATTGATTCGGATTACTCCCAGATTGAGCTTCGTGTGCTTGCACATGTGTCAGGTGACAAACAGATGATTGATGCTTTCCAGATGGGGCAGGATATTCATCGAACCACAGCTTCTCAGGTGTTTCATGTACCCTTTGAGGAGGTAACGGAGCTTCAGAGAAGAAACGCAAAGGCTGTAAACTTTGGAATTGTGTACGGAATTAGTGCTTTTGGTTTATCACAGGATCTGAATATCGAGCGAAAAGAAGCTCAGGCATATATTGATCAATACTTTGCAACATATCCGAAAATTAAAGAATTTTTGGATAAGACGGTAGCGGATGCAAAAGAGAATGGGATGATCCGGACGATATACGGACGAATTCGCCCGATACCGGAGCTGTCATCCAGCAATTTTATGCAAAGACAATTTGGAGAGCGTGTGGCCATGAACTCACCAATTCAGGGAGCTGCAGCAGATATCATCAAGCTTGCAATGATTGCGGTTCATGACAAGCTTATGAAGGATGGATATAAGGCAAAGTTGATCCTGCAGGTGCATGACGAACTTTTAGTGGAAGCGCCGGAGGAAGAGAAGGAACAGGTTATGGAACTTCTTGAAACGGAGATGAAGAACGCCGTGTCGCTTTCTGTAAACATGGAAGTAGGTACTGCGTGTGGGTACAACTGGTATGATGCCCACTAAGCAGAAAGACAAATGATGTAGGGCATATTATATGAAATTTATTGGAATTACCGGCGGTATAGGTGCCGGAAAATCTGCGATATTGGACTATCTGAGGAAAAAAGATCACATTCGTGTGATGCTGGCAGACGAAATTGCACATAAGCTTATGGAGCCGGGAACAGCATGTTTTCAAAGACTGGAACAGAAGTTTAAGGATGCAGATATTTTTCGACCGGAGGGCGGCTTTGACCGGGAAAAGGTTGCGGCTTTTATTTTCGGAGAGGAAGAAAAACGTCTGGCCTTTAACGGCATTGTTCATCCGGCCGTCAAAGAATATGTGATTGAGCAGTACGAAAAGGAAAAAGAAGCCGGAAATTTAGAGTTTCTTTTTCTGGAAGCGGCTCTTCTTATTGAAGAACATTATGATGCAATTTGTGATGAACTTTGGTATATTTATACTAATGAGGACAATCGAAGAGAACGACTAATTGCTTCGAGGGGCTATTCCAATGAGAAAATTGATGGGATTTTTATGAGCCAGCTTTCCGAAGAAACCTATCGAAGTAAGTGTAAGATTGTAATAGACAATAACGGAACTGTGGAACAATCTTACGAACAAATTGAAAAATACTTAAGGAGAACCAGGGATGAGTAACAATGTATTCGGACTTGATATCGGAACAAGAAATGTAGTCGGAACAGTTGGTTACAAGACGGCAGATGACGAATTTGTCGTTATCGCACAGTATATGCGTCAGCATGAAACCAGATCCATGCTGGATGGACAGATTCACGATATTGGCCGTGTTGCCCGAACCATCGGAGTGGTAAAGGCAGAGCTTGAAAAGCAGATTAAGGAACCATTAGAGGAAGTATGTATTGCAGCAGCAGGTCGTGTTCTTAAGACCATTACGACACATATCGAATATGAATATCCGGAAGAATCTGTTGTAACTGATGAGGATATACATACCCTGCATCTTCTTGGTGTGGAAAAGGCACAGGATATCTTAAAAGAAAAAAATGATACAAAGTATAAGTTTTATTGTGTGGGATATTCGGTTGTAAAATACTATTTAAATGATGAACTTTTCATCAGCTTAGAGGGGCATAAGGCAAACAAAATTGGTGAGGATATCATTGTGACTTTCCTGCCGGAGGACGTAGTGGATGGACTGTATTCTGCCGTTGGGCTTGCCGGACTTAACGTGGCAAATATGACCCTCGAGCCTATCGCAGCTATCAATGTAGCAATCCCGGAGAATTATCGAATGTTAAACATTGCGCTGGTGGATGTGGGAGCGGGAACTTCCGATATTTCCATTACCAGAGAGGGAAGCATTATTGCCTATGGAATGATTCCATACGCGGGGGATGAGCTTACCGAGGTAATTGTGCAGCATTACCTGGTTGATTTTAAGACTGCGGAAGAAATGAAGCTGGCTTCCACCACGGAAGAAGAGATTACCTTTAAGGATATTATGAGCATTTCCCATACAATTCCCGCAAAAGAAGTGTGGGATCTGGTAGCTCCTGTTGTAGATAAGATTACCACAGAGGTAGCAGCAAAAATCAGGGAATTGAATGGAGAAAAGACCGTGAGCGCCTGCTTTGTAGTAGGTGGCGGCGGAAAGGTTCACGGATTTACGGAAATGCTGGCAGAGAGACTTGATATTCCGAAGGAGCGTGTTGCCCTTCGAGGCGAGGAGGTGCTTGGTGAAGTAACCTTCAACCAGAAGGATATTGAGAAGGACCCGCTTCTTGTTACACCAATCGGTATCTGCCTCAATTATTATGATCAGAAGAATAATTTCATTATGGTTCGTTTTAATGGTGAGCGTTTGAAACTGTATGACAATAATCGCCTTACGATTGTAGATGCTGCACTTACCGCAGGATTTCCAAAGGAACAATTATTCCCGAAGCGAGGAATGCCGATTAACTTTACGGTAAACGGAGCATCAAGGATTGTTCGCGGAGAAGCAGGTGAGCCTGCTATTGTGACCATGAACGGAAAGCCTGCCAATATCAGTACTCCGCTGGAACCGAATTGTGAGATTACGATAGAAGCATCTACCGCAGGAGAGGATGCCGTATATACGGTAAGTCAGTTGGAAGAGTTTTCCAATGCTACCGTATCCTTTATTGTGAACAATAGGAAGATTGCCTGCCCGAAATTTGTGGAGGTAAATGGAAGTCTAGAGCCGGGATCTTATGAGATTAAAGAAGGGGATGTGATCGAGACCAGGAGCTTCTATACCGTTGGACAGGTTGCAGAATTTATGGATGTAGAAATCGATTTGGATCATCAGATTCTTGTCAACAATCGAGAGGCAGATGTGGATTCCCTTGTGTATGAAAATTTCTCCATTGACTGGACAACGTTGGAATCTTATAATTCTACACAAGGTTCTGAAGATGCGGATTATGTCAAAACAGTACAGGAAGCTTTGACAAATGCAGCAGATAATGCCTCTTCCATGGAAAATGATGCAAAAGAAAGCACTCTTGGGGAAGAGATTTCCCAGGAAAATGCTTCAGAGGGTTCATCGGAAACCGAAGAAAAAGAAGAGCAAAATGCAATTACCGTAATGGTGAATGGAGAGCAGGTAGCACTCTTCGGAAAAGAAAAATATATTTTTGTAGATATCTTTGACCGTATTACCTTTGACTTAAATGCAGGTGGTGGAAGGGCAATTATCACAATGTTAAACGGCAGAGAAGCACAGTATAATGAGGAAATCTGCGATGGCGATACCATAGAATTATACTGGGAAGAGAATTAGAATGTTAGAATTATGTAGTATTGCAAGTGGAAGCAGTGGAAACTGTATCTGTGTCGGAACGGATTGCGCGCATGTTTTGATTGATGCAGGTATCAGTGGGAAGCGAATCGAGAATGGGCTGCACGAGCTGGGAATCAAAGCTGAGGAGTTGGAAGGAATTCTAATTACCCATGAGCATATTGATCATATTGCAGGACTTGGTGTTCTGGCAAGAAGATACGGAATTCCTCTCTATGCAACGGCCGGTACAATTGAAGGGATTAAACGGATGAAATCGGTAGGTCAGATTGATGATGCTTTATTTCATACCATTGAGCCGGAGCAGGAATTTATCATCCATGATATGATGTTTACACCGATTTCGATTTCCCATGACGCAGCAGATCCTGTTGCGTATCGTTTTACCAATGGCAAACAGAGCTTTGCGGTTATGACTGACCTTGGAACCTATGATGAGCATATTGTAAGAGAAATGCAGGGGCTGGATGTTCTGCTGCTGGAGGCGAATCATGACATCCGAATGCTTCAAACAGGTCCCTATCCTTATCCTCTTAAGCAGAGAATTCTAGGTGACAGAGGACATTTGTCCAACGAAAGAAGTGGTCAGTTATTGGGAGAAATCCTTCATGATAATTTTGGAACAGTAATGCTTGGACATCTGAGCAAGGAAAATAATTACGAAGAACTGGCATATGAGACGGTTCGCCTTGAGGTGACAATGGGGGATAATCCGTATAACGCAGATGATTTTCCTCTATATGTGGCAAAGCGTGATGAAATTTCGCCGGTACTTCGTGTGGAATAAAAGGAGAATAACAGAATGGAAAAAGCAGCAGACAAGGTAATTATCACAGTAGTAGGAAAGGATACCGTAGGAATCATTGCAAAGGTTTGTACCTTTCTTTCCGAGAGCGGAGTAAATATCTTAGATATTTCCCAGACCATTGTATCCGGGTATTTTAATATGATGATGATTGCCGATTTAGGCGCAGCAACAAAATCTTTCTCAGATATTTCAGAACAGCTGGATCAGCTTGGAGAGCAGATCGGTGTATCAATTAAGTGCCAGAGAGAAGAAATCTTTGAGATGATGCACAGAATCTAATGAACGGTTTCGGGCCATTCAGAGGATGAAGGAGAATACAAAACTTGAAATTTGAGGAGAAAGAACATGATAAATATTGGTGAAGTACAGGAAACCAATGAAATGGTCGAAAAGGAAAACCTTGACGTACGTACCATCACGCTTGGTATCAGCCTTCTTGACTGTATCGATTCTGATTTAAATAAAGTAAATGAGAAAATCTATAATAAGATTACGACACTTGCGAAGAATCTTGTTGCAACAGGACAGGATATTGAAAAGAATTACTGTATTCCAATCGTAAATAAGCGCATTTCAGTAACACCGATTGCGCTGGTTGGTGGGGCAGCATGTAAATGTCCGGAGGATTTTGTGACCATTGCACAGACTCTGGACCGTGCGGCAAAGACGGTAGGAGTAAACTTTATCGGTGGATATTCTGCGCTGGTTTCAAAAGGAATGACTTCGGCAGATGAGAACTTAATTCGTTCCATTCCAAAGGCACTTGCATCCACAGATATTGTATGCAGCTCTGTGAATGTGGGTTCAACAAAAACCGGAATCAACATGGATGCAGTTAAGCTTATGGGTGAAATTGTAAAAGAGACGGCAGAGCTTACCAAGGACGAGGATTCCCTTGGCTGTGCAAAGCTGGTTATTTTCTGTAATGCTCCGGATGATAATCCGTTTATGGCGGGAGCATTCCATGGTGTTACGGAGGCAGATGCAATTATTAATGTGGGAGTAAGCGGACCGGGAGTAGTAAAGACTGCACTTGAAAAGGTTCGGGGAGAAAATTTCGAGGTTCTTTGTGAGACAATAAAGAAAACAGCATTTAAGGTTACCCGCGTAGGACAGCTTGTGGCAAAAGAAGCATCAAAGAGATTGAATGTTCCCTTTGGAATCATAGACCTTTCCCTTGCTCCTACGCCGGCCATCGGTGATTCGGTGGCAGATATTCTTTGCGAGATTGGGTTGGAGCATGCAGGAGCACCGGGAACTACTGCAGCACTTGCTCTTTTAAACGATCAGGTAAAGAAGGGAGGAATTATGGCATCCTCCTATGTCGGAGGCCTTTCCGGAGCATTTATTCCTGTCAGTGAGGACCAGGGTATGATTGATGCAGTAGAGGCAGGAGCTCTTACTTTGGAAAAACTGGAGGCAATGACCTGCGTATGCTCGGTAGGTCTTGATATGATTGCAATCCCGGGAGATACAAAGGCAACTACGATTTCCGGAATTATCGCAGATGAAATGGCAATCGGAATGATTAATCAGAAGACAACCGCGGTACGACTGATTCCGGTAGTAGGAAAAGGAGTTGGAGAAACCGTAGAGTTCGGCGGATTATTAGGATATGCTCCGATTATGCCGGTGAATCAGTTCTCCTGTGATGCGTTTGTAAATCGTGGCGGAAGAATTCCTGCACCGGTACACAGCTTTAAGAACTAAGAGAATATTTGCGATACCGGTTGACATTCGTCGAAAAGCATGCTTAAATAAACATAGTTATATGACTGACGGAAACGTGGAACTGACCACATGAAGTATAACGATTTTTAAGCCGACCGTCTGGGCAAACACGCAAAAACTATACGTAGTTGTGTGGCCCGGAGGTCGGTTTTCTTGTTATGGCGACGAGGAAAATGGACATCGTGGGCGTGAAGAAACGAAAAAATTGAAAGAGAGAGGTAGGAGAAAATGAAGAAAGTATCACTTGCAAACGAGCTTAGCAGCACAAGCTATCCGGGACGAGGAATCGTGATTGGCCGTTCTGAGGACGGGAGCAAAATGGTAACAGCATACTTCATCATGGGAAGAAGTACAAACAGCCGGAACCGTATATTTGTTGAGGATGGTGAGGGAATCCGCACAGAAGCATTTGATCCATCAAAGCTTTCCGATCCAAGCCTGATTATTTATGCTCCGGTACGTGTACTTGGCAACAATACCATTGTAACCAATGGAGATCAGACCGATACCATTTACAATTTAATGAATGAACAGCAGACCTTTGAGATGGCGCTGCGCACACGTTCCTTTGAGCCGGATGAACCAAACTTTACACCACGAATTTCCGGCATCATTAACGTAAATGATAATAAGGCAAGTTACATGATGTCAATCTTAAAAAGTAACAATGGAAATCCCGATCAGTGTATCAGAAACATCTTTAGCTATGATCATCCACAGGCTGGGGAAGGCCATTTTATTCATACCTATATGGGAGACGGAAATCCGCTTCCAAGCTATGAAGGAGAGCCTACCTGGGTAGAAATCAGTGGTGATATTGATACCTTTACAAACATGGTATGGGAGAATCTGAACGAAGAGAATAAGGTTTCACTTTTTGTAAGATATATTGATATTGCAACCGGAACCTATGAGTCCCGTATTATCAATAAGAACAAATAGTTTAAAGAAATTAACATCTCGGAAAAGTGTTCTCAAGAATGAATTTTGCTATTTGAATCAGAACGTTTAAAAAGCGACGGCACTTAATGAGCAAATACTTACGAATTTAGTACCGTTACGCTTTTTACAAACGAGAGTGGGTTCTGATTCAAATATGCAAATTCATTCAGGAACACTTTTTCGAGAAGGAATTAATGAAATTATTTTTATAGGAGAAAAATCATGAAAGAATACGAATTGAAGTATGGATGTAATCCAAATCAGAAGCCTTCCCGCATCTATATGCAGGAGGGAGAGCTTCCAATCAAGGTTTTAAATGGAAGAGCGGGATATATCAATTTCCTTGATGCATTTAACGGATGGCAACTTGTAAAGGAACTAAAAAAAGCAACCGGACTTCCGGCGGCAACCTCCTTCAAGCATGTATCGCCGGCAGGTGCAGCTGTGGGACAGCCGCTTTCTGATGTTGAGAAGCAGATTTATTGGGTAGCTGATATGGATATCGATTTTACTCCGCTGGCAAATGCATATATTCGTGCCAGAGGTGCAGACAGAATGTCTTCCTTTGGTGATTTTATTTCCCTCTCCGATGTCTGTGATAAGAGTACTGCACTTGTAATTAAGAGAGAGGTCTCAGATGGCGTAATTGCTCCGGGATATACAGATGAGGCTCTTGAAATTTTAAAGGCTAAGAAAAACGGAAATTACTGTGTAATCGAGATTGATCCGGAGTATGTTCCGGCTCCCATCGAGCGCAAGGATGTGTTCGGTATTACCTTTGAGCAGGGAAGAAACGAGCTTAAGATCGATGATGATTTCTTTTCAAATATTGTCACAGAGAATAAGAATCTGACAGAGCAGGCAAAAATTGATCTTGCCATCGCAATGATTACCTTAAAATATACGCAGTCCAATTCTGTATGTTATGTAAAGGGTGGACAGGCAATCGGTATTGGTGCAGGTCAACAGTCACGTATTCACTGTACAAGACTTGCAGGCAGCAAGGCGGATAACTGGTGGCTTCGCCAGTCTCCACAGGTACTCGGTCTTCAGTTTGTGGACGATATTAAGCGCGCTGATCGTGATAATACCATTGATCTTTATATCGGTGAGGATTATATGGATGTTCTTGCGGAGGGTGAATGGCAGAAGTTCTTCAAGGTAAAGCCGGAGGTGTTTACTGCGGAGGAAAAGAGAGCATGGCTTGATAAAAACACAGATGTTGCATTAGGATCAGATGCATTCTTCCCATTTGGGGATAACATTGAGCGTGCACATAGAAGTGGTGTAAAATATGTGGCTCAGCCGGGTGGATCTGTTCGTGATGATCATGTCATTGATACCTGTAATAAATATGGAATGGTTATGAGCTTTACAGGAATTCGCTTATTCCATCACTAATTTTTTTCTTTATTAGGAAAAATATACGGAAGTCTGGGTTTTATTGCCCAGACTTTTTTGTTATAATATGTATGATTATGTCATAGTTAAGGGGTTACTGACGGGGGACTTTAATGAATCTGGTATATAATATTTATCTGGAAGTAGCAGGCTGCTTCTTTTTGCTGGTTCTATTCATTTATTCCTTTCTGATCATGGAGGGAAAAAACAACAGTAATCGGGAATTTCAAAGACTTGTTGCGCTTCTGCTTATATGTGAGCTTTTGGATGTTGTAACTGCTGTTACGATATCCTATGGAAGAATGATAGAGCCTCGTTTCAATTTGATTATAAATACCATTTATTTTATTATTGTGGCTGGGAGCGGATATCAGTATGCTGTTTACATAGAGTCATATATTGTAAAAGGGCGTAGAAAGACCAGACTGGAAAAGTTGTATTTCGCTGCAGGAGTTTTTTATATTATATTATTAAGCATCAATTTCTTTTCGGGGTGTGTTTTTTCATTTAGTGAGGATGGGCTATATACCCACGGCTTTTTATATCCGGTGGTATTTTTATATCCTATGTTTATCATGATTACGGCAGTAGTAACGAATCTTCGACATCCGAAATCTTATACGAGGAAGCAGTTTTATGCAAATCTGATTTATGCGATTGTTGTTATTGTTATCAGCGGGATACAGGCCCTGTTTCTTCCGAGTGTTTTGCTTACCTACTTTTCCTGTACGCTTGCAGTCATGATTATGTTCTTTTCTTTGGAGACACCGGATTACCAGAATCTTTTGAAAACCATGGAGGAGCTTCGGAAAAGCAAAGAGGAAATTGAATTTGCAGAAGCGGAAGCGATTGCTGCGAATCAGGCGAAAAGTAATTTCCTCGCAAATATGTCCCATGAAATCCGGACACCGATCAACGGAATAATCGGAATGAATACATTGATTCTGGAGGAATCTACGGAACCGGCGATTATTGAATATGCCCAAAACGTGCAGACAGCAGGAAACAGTCTTCTTGCCATTGTAAACGATATTTTGGACTTATCGAGAATCGAGTCCGGAAAAATACTGATTATTCCCAATGAGTATCAGGTGTGTGCACTTTTAAACGATTGCTACAATCTGATTTATCTTCGGGCAAATGAAAAAAATCTTACGCTGGAATTTGAAAATGACCCGGATATGCCGGGGGTCTTGTTTGGAGATGAAGTCCGTGTGCGCCAGATCATCATGAATCTTTTGACCAATGCGGTAAAATATACCAAAAAGGGTGGTGTGACTTTAAAGGCAGGATATCAGAAGTCCAAAGAGGATGAAATTGTATTATATATTGCCGTTGAAGATACCGGAATCGGAATAGAGAAAGAAAATATTGATTTATTGTTTGAAGCCTTCCAGAGACTCGATGAAACCATTAATCGAAATATTGAGGGAACCGGTCTCGGACTAAAGATTACCAAGCAGCTGCTTGAAATGATGAATGGAAATATTCTGGTGGAGAGCGAGATCCAAAAAGGTTCTGTTTTTACAGTCGCCATTCCGCAGAAGGTTGTCTCATACGAAAAAGCAGGGGCTTTTTCCCCGAGATATACGGAAAGCACGAAACAAAGTAATGGAAATCCATATGAGTTTACTGCTCCTGAGGCACGAATTCTGGTTGTGGATGATGTGGAATTAAATCTTAAGGTGGTAAAAGGTCTTCTTAAGAAAACAGGAATACATGTTGAGACGGCAATGAGTGGAGCAGAATGTCTGGAAAAAGCTGGAGAGAAAAGCTATGATATTATTTTCCTGGATCATATGATGCCGGAGATGGATGGAATACAGACCTTGCAGAAGCTGCGGGTGATGGATAAGAATAAGAATCCGGATACGCCGATTATTATGCTGACGGCAAATGCAATCGTGGGTGCGAAGGATGACTATTTAAAGGCAGGATTTACCGATTATCTGTCAAAACCAATCCTTGAACGACAGCTTTATAAAATCATGATTAAATATCTTCCGGAACGATTGGTGAAACGCGGGGAGATGTTGGATATAAAGAAAACGGGGACAGAGGAAAGAAATGTGTCTGTAAAGCAGGTGGGAACTCCTTTAAAGACAAATGACCCTGTTATGGATCAAATGACGTGGCTGGATTTGGAGACCGGTTTATCGTACTGTGCAAATGATATAGAATTCTATAAAGAAATGATCGAGGCATATCTGGATAATGCGAAGCAAGATCAGCTTGAAGCGGCATACAAGGCTGAAGATTGGGAGAATTATACGATTTTAATACATGGAGTAAAGAGCACCTCCCTTACCATAGGTGCAGTACAATTGTCTGAGGCTGCAAAGGCTCTTGAGCATGCCGCAAAGGAAGGAAATGCAGGATATATAAAACAGAATCAGGTTGCTTTTATGGAAGAATACCAGAAGCTAATTGATGATATTTCTGCAGTAATAAAGGGGTAGAAGATGGAGAATACGATTCTTGTTGTAGATGATGAACCAATGAATTTAAGAATTGCACAGAAGATGTTTGGGGATGAATTTGATATTTCGGTTGCCTGCTCGGGAGAGGAGGCACTTTCGAAGGTAAATGAAAGTAAACCGGATCTGATTCTTCTGGATGTGCATATGCCGGGGATGGATGGACATCTGGTTATCCAGCAGTTAAAGGCAAATCCGCGGACAAGGGATATTCCTGTCATTTTTATTACTGCAGATGATGACAGTGAAAATGAGATAAGAGGCTTTAAGGAGGGCGCAATGGACTTTATTACAAAGCCCTTCCGGCAGGAAATCGCAGTGTCCAGGATTCGCAGAATTCTTGAAATTGTAAGTCTGCAGAAAATTCTTCTGGCGGAACTGGAGAAGCAGACAAAGGAAGCAGATGAGGAACGGAAAAAGGTTGCTGAAATGTCAAAGGACTTTTTGACCGGTCTTAATATGAGGAGCAGCGGGGAGCAGAAAATCATTCGTGCCATGGCAGAAAAGCCCGGTTGCCTTGTTTTTTTAGATATAGATAACTTAAAGAAAATTAACGATACAGTAGGACATAAATTTGGCGATAAAGTGTTAAAAACGATGGGTGACATCCTAAAGAAGCATGAGGAGAATGGCATTGCCTGCCGTCTTGGAGGAGATGAGTTTTTATACTTTATGATTGAGGTATCCCGTGAGGAAGCAGAGCAGAGAATCCATCGGATTATAGAGGAGTTTTTCGCGGAAAAAGAGGCGGATGCATCGATTCGGCAGGCTTCTTTGTCGGCAGGATTATGCATGTGTGACAAAGAGGAAAATTATGCGGATGTATATAATAAAGCAGATAAGGCATTATATCATGTAAAGCAGAATGGAAAAGCCGGTTTCTTTTTTTATCAAAAGGAAGAGTATAGTCTGAAGAGAAAATCGGATGTGGATATGGAGCAACTGGTGAAATCCCTTAAGGACAGCGGAAGCTATTCCGGGGCAATGGATGTGGAGTATCGTGAATTTGCAAAACTATTTGAATATGCAGCCAATCTGAAGGCCCGGTACCATCACGGATTTCATTTGATCATGGTAACTCTTGATGCGCCGGATGAAGAAAGCTTTTACATCGAGGAATTGGAGAATGCCATGTCCTGCATGGAGACTTCTATTCAGAAAACGATTCGAAATTCTGATATCTATACCCGCTACAGCAGTGTACAATTTTTGATTATTTTGTTGGAGGCTGGGGATACAAATGTCAATCTGATTATGGACCGTATTTTCCGAAAATATTGGGAAAAGTACGGAAACTCTGATATTTTGCCATCCTTTTCAGTAAGAAAGGTGGACTAACCAGGAGCATGAATGGCACTTCAATTTGTATTAGGTAATTCGGGAAGCGGAAAAACTGAATATATATATGAGAAAATTGTAAAAGAGGCGGCTCTTCTCCCGAAGAAGAACTTTCTGGTGGTGGTGCCGGAACAGTTTACTATGCAGACCCAGAAAAAGCTGGTGGAATTGTCAGAAAATCATGCCATTATGAATATTGACGTTCTTAGCTTTAAGCGGTTGGCATACCGTGTGTTTGATGATTTAGGAATGAGCGAGTTGTCCGTTCTTGAGGAGACGGGGAAGAATCTGGTGCTTCGTAAAATCGCAAAGCAAAAGGAGGAGGAGCTGACGGTTCTTCGCCCTAATATTGCAAGAATGGGATATATTGAAGAATTGAAATCTCTGATTTCTGAGATGGTTCAATATAATATTTCTCCTTCCGATTTGAAAGAACACGCCCTTTCCTTAAGGACTTCTCCGGCCTTTAGCCAAAAGCTTTTGGACATTGCAACCATATATGAAGGCTTTTCGGAGTATATGCGTGGAAATTATGTGACAGCAGAGGAAATCTTAAATGTGCTGATTGATGTGGCAGGGGATTCAGAGCTGTTGAAGGACAGTGTGGTGGTTTTTGATGAATTTACAGGCTTTACACCAATTCAGAACCGGCTACTTCAAACAATACTGCCACTTGTGGAAAAGATGTATGTTCTGCTTACGATTGATGCACAGGAGGATTTCTATCATTGCAATGGCGAACATGAGCTTTTTTACTTGTCAAAGAAGACCATCTCGTCTCTGCTTAAAATGGCAGAGGTGGCAAGGGTTGAAGTGGCAGACCCGGTCATACTGTCCGGTAGCGAGAAAAAGCGTTATGAGAATGCGCCGGATCTGGCATTTATGGAAAAGAATCTTTTTCGTAGATGGTACAGGAAAAAGACTGGGGAAGTACAGAATATCCGAATATCCTGTGAACGAAATCCCTTAGAAGAAATTACATATGTATCAAGAGAAATTACTCGTCTGGTGCGGGAGGAGCATTTTCGGTACAGGGATATTGCAGTAGTTTCCGGTGCAGTAGAGGGATATAAAAGTAATCTGACAGAATGCTTCGAGAAATATGAAATTCCCTATTTTATGGACCAGACCACCGAGGTTCTGTTCCATCCTTTTATTGAATGTATCAGGGCAGCTCTTGAGATTGTGTCCTCCAATTTTTCCTATGAATCGGTGATGAGATTTCTTCGAACCGGATTTGTGGATATTGAGGAAAGACACATTGATCTGCTGGACAATTATCTGGTGGCAATAAGAGTTCGAGGAAAAAATGCCTGGAAAAAGCGTTGGCTGCGAAAAATGAAGGATGAGCGGATGTGTGATTTGGAGCTACTGGATCAGCTTAGAATTCAGATTGCAGATCTGTTAATTCCGTTTTATGAGACCTTTGAAAAAAAGTCCACGGCGGTCTCCGATAAGATCATGGCACTTTACCAGCTTTTGGTATCCCTGCATGCAGAGGAAAAACTGTGGATCAAAGAGGAAGAGTATCTGAAGGAAGGACAGCAGGACAAATCCAAAGAGTACGGTCAGATTTATCGCATTGTGATGGAGCTGTTAGAAAAGTATGATACGCTTCTTGGAAAAGAACAGATTTCCGTGGAAGAATTTACGGAAATTCTGGAGGCTGGATTATCGGCAGCAAACGTAGCGGTGATTCCGCCAGGATATGACAGTGTTACCCTGGGAGATATTGAGCGTACCAGATTGAATGGGGTAAAGGTATTATTCTTTGTGGGCGTAAATGATGGTATTATACCGAAGGCTGTAGGAAAGGGCGGAATTATCTCGGAATATGAGCGCCAGATGCTAAAGGAGGCAAAGCTTGAGCTTGCTCCGGGTGCAAGGGAGCAAGCCTTTATACAACGGTTTTACTTATATCGTAATTTAACAAAACCCACTCAACTGTTATATCTAAGCTACGTTAAAGTGGATGGAGAAGGAAAAGCAATACGTCCCTCTTATCTGATTGAGACGATAAAAAGAATGTTTCCGGATCTGGTGGAACAGGATATGGAAGAAATCTTTTCTGTTCCTAATTTTTATACTGCGGAAGCTGCAAAAGACTATTTGGTGCATGGCAGGAAGGACGAAAACTGGTATGCGCTGGCAGGTCTGTTGTTGGAGGGAGAGGATGCGGAACAGTTAAACCGTTTGATCTCTGCTCCATTTAGCAAATATACGCCGGACCCGATCAGCAAAGCGGTTGCACAGGCGATTTATGGGAAAAGTCTAAAAGGAAGCGTAACAAGACTGGAAAAGTATGCGATATGCGCCTATAAGCACTTTTTGGAATATGGCCTTAAGCTAAAAGAACGTGAGCTTGCTACTTTTGAAAATACAGATATGGGAAATCTGTATCATGATGCACTGAAGCGATACAGCGACAAGCTGAAAGAATCCGAATATGACTGGTTTAAGGTGCCGGAGGAAACTCGTATTCTGCTCTGTCAGGAAGCAATGGAGGAAGCGCTTCTTGCTTACCCGAATTTAACTGCCTATGCCACCTGTGAGGAGCTTCATATGACAAAGCGTATGCAGGGGATTTTCGAGCAGACAGTCTGGGCGCTTACCGAACAGGTGCGTGCGGGAAGGTTTATTCCGACGGAATTTGAAATTTCATTTTCGGAGATGGAAAATTTAAACACGCTTAAACTTTCCTTTGGAGCAGATGAGCGTATGCAGCTTCTAGGAAGAATTGACCGCTTTGATACGGCGGAGGATGATGATAAACTGTATGTAAAAATCATTGATTATAAATCCGGAAATACGAAGTTTGATCTAATCAGAATTTATCAGGGACTATCTCTTCAGCTGGTAGTGTATCTGTCTGCAGGGATGGAATATGCCAGGGAGAAGTATCCTTCAAAAACCATCATTCCGGGTGCTGTTTTGTACTATCATATTGATGATCCCGTGATTGATGTAAGTAGTGATATTTCCACGGATTCCGAAGAATACAGGCATGAGCTTCTGGCGGCACTTAAGCCGGATGGTCTGGTAAACAGCCAGGAGTCTGTCTATCGCAGCATGGATGAAAAATTTGAAAATAGATCGGAAGTGATTCCGGTTGCAATCAATAAGTCAGGCGAGCTTTCGGCGACATCTAAGGTTGCAAGCAGCGGAGAGTTTGAAATTCTGGAAGAATACGTCAAAAATCAGATGCTTTATCAGGGAAAGCAGATTTTTTCCGGGAATGTTGCAATCAATCCTTACAAAGATGGGCAAAACGTAAGCTGCAGCTATTGTCCCTACGAAAGTGTCTGCGGGTTTGATAAAAATATCCCGGGTTTTGGCTATCGTAAGCTCCCGGAAATGAAAAAGAATGAAGTGATTGAAAAAATGCAGTTGGAGAATGCAAAAAACAGCTAGTGGAGTAAGATATGGCAGTCAGTTGGACAAAGGAGCAACAGCAGGTTATTGATTTAAACAATCGGGATATTCTGGTTTCTGCTGCGGCAGGATCCGGAAAGACCGCTGTGCTTGTGGAGCGGATTATTAAAAAAATAACAGATAAAAAGCACCCGGTGGATATTGACCGGCTTCTTGTTGTGACCTTTACCAATGCAGCTGCAGCAGAGATGAGGGAACGAATCCGGCTTGCGATAGATGGGCATCTGGCAGAAGATCCGGAAAACGAAAATCTGATGAGACAGGCTTCTTTGATTCATAATGCACAGATCACCACCATTGATAGCTTCTGCCTTTTTGTTGTGCGGAATCATTTTGGAGAAATTTCCCTTGATCCAAATTTCCGTATAGCAGATTCCGGAGAGCTTGAGCTTTTAAAGCTGGATACCATGGCGGAAGTGTTTGAAGCGGAATATGAAAAGTGCGGCGAGAACAAAGAATCTGCCTTTTTACGATTGATCGATGCCTATTCCGGGAAAAACTCCGATGCGGCAGTAAAAAATATGATAGCACAGATTTATCGCCAGTCCCAGAGCCAGCCCTGGCCGAAGGAATGGATTCTGTCCTTAGGAGAGGGATATCGTGTACAATCCGTGGAGGAGCTTTTTGGGACTCCGGTAATGTGCGAAATCGTTGATTATGTAAAAAAAGTTGCGGCAGATTGTCTGGAACAGACCAATAATCTCCTTGAAATCGCCCTTGCAACAGACGGACCGACAAAATATGCAGAGGCTCTCAAAAGTGATCTGGAGTTTTACCAGGCGCTATCTGAAACCTCCGGTTATCAGGAACAGTATGAGCTTCTTTCGAATTTTAAATATAAATCTTTCAGCGCAATCCGCAATTTTGATGGGGATGAAGCGAAGAAGAATGCGGTATCTGAGGGAAGAAAACGTTTAAAGGGAATTGTGGAAGAGCTGAAAGGCAAGTATTTTTCCATGGAACCGGAGGAAACAGTTGCCCAGTTTGAGAGAATCCGCCCGCAGGTGGAGGAGTTGATCCGACTTTCCTGTCTCTATCTGGAAGCAATGGATGAAAAGAAACGGCAGAGAAGAATTGTTGATTTTTCGGATATTGAGCATTTTGCACTTAAAATCTTAGTGGATGAAAGGACAAAGGAATGCACAGCAACGGCTCTTGAATTCCAGCACCAGTTTGCAGAAATCCTCATTGATGAATATCAGGACAGCAATCAGGTACAGGAAGCAATTCTTACGGCGGTTGCAGTAAATGGCAGCGGCGGACATAATATGTTTATGGTAGGAGATGTAAAGCAGAGCATTTACCGTTTCCGTATGGCATGCCCGGAGCTTTTTATGGAGAAATATAAAAGCTTTGATTCCTTTGAGAGCAATACGCAGAAAATTGATCTTCATAAGAATTTTCGAAGCCGCAGGGAGGTTCTTGATTTTTCCAATGATATCTTTTACAAGCTCATGAGCCCGGATCTTGGAGATGTGGGATATGATGAAGATGCGGCCCTGTATATGGGGGCTGATTATCCGGAAAATCCCGATGCGAAGGCGGAAGTTTTATACTTTGATCTGTCCCAGGAGATGATGGAAGGACTTTCGGATGAGGATCTGTCCAAGCATCAGTTAGAGGCACGTATGGTTGCCGATAAAATTAAAGATATGATGGCGCATTTGAAGGTTACAGACAGTAAGACCAAAGAACTGCGCAATTTAAGGTTTGGTGACATTGTCATCCTGTTTCGCTCACTTCGGGGCTGGGGCGAAGACTTTGCGGAAACTCTGACAAGCTGTGGAATTCCGGCACATGTGGAATTGCAGACCGGTTATTTTTCTGCAATCGAGGTGCAGACCGTCTTGAACATGCTTCGCATTCTGGATAACCCCTATCAGGATATACCGATGGCAGCGGTGCTTCATTCACCGATGGTGGGACTTTCGGACGAGGAGCTGGCCGAACTACGGGTAAGCGATGAAAGTATCCCCTTTTCAGCCGCAGCATTCCATCGAATGGAACAGGCATTTCTCCAAAGCAGGGAGAAGGAAGAAGAGCTGAGCGAGATCGATGGGAAGTTGGCGGATTTTTATACTGTTTATAAAAAGCTTCGGAGTAAAAAGGATGTCCCGATCAGGGACTTGATCTATCAGGTGCTAAGGGAAACGGGATACGGCGCATATGCGGCATCCCTTCCGGCAGGAGAAAAACGGGCTGCAAATTTGAATATGCTTCTGGAAAAGGCCAGTGCATATGAAAAAACGAGCTACAAGGGCCTGTTTCATTTTGTGAGATATGTGGATCAGATTAAGAAATATGAGATTGATGAAGGGGAGGCCGATGTAATTGGCGAGAATGCGGATGTTGTCCACATTATGACCATTCATAAGAGTAAAGGATTGGAATTTCCGGTTGTATTTGTGTCAGGGCTTTCCAAGCAGTTTAATCTGCGGGATACTGCGGAGATTATGGTTCTGCATCCAAAGCTTGGAATGGGAATCTCTGAGATGACGGCAAAGCCAAGAACAAAGAGAGTAAGCCTGTATAAGACACAAATCGCGGAGCAGATCAAAAGGGAAAGCATTGGGGAGGAGCTTCGCGTACTATATGTTGCCCTTACAAGGGCAAAGGAAAAGCTGATACTTACCGGTACGATTACGGCGGAAGATAAACTATCGGATTATACGGGGAATACCAAGGAAAAGCAGCCTCTGTCTTTTTTAAGCCGGGGGAAGGCGAAAAGCTATACCGACTGGATTCTTCCAGCGGTGCTTTCCTATCCGGATAAGTATGGGATTACCTTTGTAAAAGCAGCTGAGCTGGTGCAAAAGGACATAGAAGTTCAGGTACAGAAGCTGGATCAGGTAAATGAAGTGTTCCGCCGGATCAAGAAGGCGGATCAGACACGAAAAGATACCATAGCAGCAGAGTTATCCTATCGATATCCATACCAAAATGAGCGGAATAAAAAAAGTAAATACTCGGTTTCCGAATTAAAGCATGCCTCCATGGCAAAGCGGTATGATGAGAGTGAAAAGGAGGCGGAAAGACCGGACTTTTTGCTGGAAGAAAGGGAACACTTCGTTCCTAAATTTGCAAAGTCACCGGAGAACGAGGACGAGCGAATTTCTCCGGTATACGGAGTAAGCCGGGGAGCACTTCGGGGAACCGCCGTACATCGGGTGATGGAATGCCTGGATTTCGTAAAAATGAATGGAATAGATTCAAAGGATGGGCAGGCAGTAAAGGCATTTGTAAGAGATGAGCTGTTTAGAATGAGCAGTTCCAATGAGCTTACCCGGGAGATGCGGGAACTCATTTATCCCTCCATGATTGAGGAGTTCGTAAAAAGCGAGACAGCATCCCGGATGGCAAAGGCCGCAGCGGCTGGCAAGCTGTACAAAGAAAAGCCATTTGTCATGGAGCATGAGGGAGTGCTTGTACAGGGAATTATCGATGTGTTCTGGGAAGAAGACAACTCGCTGGTGGTCCTTGATTATAAGACAGACCGGGTAGCACAAGCCGGGGAGCTGGTGCTTCGATATAAGACACAGCTGGAATTATACGCAGATGCACTAACCAGAATTTTTTCAACAAAAGAAAAAGAGTGGAATACCAAGGAAGCCTTGCTTTATTCCTTTCATTTAAAGGAGGTTGTTCGTTTATGAGTCAGATTATTTTGGCGTCGGGGTCGCCCAGACGGAAAGAACTATTGGAACAGATGGGGCTCGTTTTTGAGGTGTGCCCGGCAAAGGGTGAAGAGGTAATTACAACTACGGTTCCAAGTGATGTGGTTTTGGAGCTTTCTAAGCAGAAGGCAGAGGAAGTGGCCGGCGGAATTCTATCCTGGATGGAGAATGGATGTAAAAAGGATTTACGTTGTCCCCAGGATGTTCTGGTTATTGGAGCGGACACGGTTGTGGCTTTTGAAGGAAATATCTTAGGAAAACCGAAGGATGAGGCGGACGCAAAGCATATGCTGTCGATGCTTTCCGGAAAGCTGCACAGTGTATTCACCGGGGTGACATTTGTTTTTATCGATAAGTCCGGAAAGACCGGAGAATATACGTTTTATGAGAAAACGGATGTTACCATGTATGAGATGAGTGAGAAAGAAATTGATGGCTATATTGCAAGCGGTGAACCTATGGATAAAGCTGGGGCCTATGGGATTCAGGGAAAAGGAGCCATTTATATCCGGGAAATCGCAGGAGATTTTTACAATGTGATGGGACTTCCTATCGGAAAACTATACCAGGAGCTGCGAAAGCTTGGCATAGATATCTACTTATGGTAAAATACTAGAGAATTCTTATGATACATTAGGAGACCAATATGAACGAATACGATGAGGAAGTATTAAAATTTTTCCTGGAAAATCAGCTTCAGCTGTTTCCGGAAACAGTAGCAGATACCATGGAAGAGGCAGAGTATTTCTTAGAGGACTGTATGGCCGTAGTATGCAAAAATAAAAAGGAAGTCCGGGAGTATTTTGAGGAAGTGGGAACCGACATTTCCGGATTAAGCGACGAGGAGCTATTGCAGGAGTGTGAGGTCTTTGCACTCCCGAATGGCAGATATTTGATTGTTGAGGGATAAAGGCAGATGAGAAAGCGCTTTTTTGGGAAAATAGCCGCGCTGATGCTTGGCATGACGATGCTGACCGGTTGTACGATTGGTGATACAGAGTACGTGTTTTATGAGCAGAAGGTCGATGACAAAACGGTTTTTTCCATTAATAGTGAAAAATGCAGTATTGCGGAAGTAAAAATTTATTTGTGCAATTATAAAAATATATATGGAAATTCCTATGGTATAAAGCTCTGGGATAAAGAGGACCTTACGGAATCCTTGGAGGATTATGTGCGGGGCGTGACGTTAGCAGAGAGCGGAAGGGTCATCTGCATGTATGAGCTTGCAAAGGAGCAGGAGATCGGGCTGACGGAGGAGGAGACAGAAAGAGTGGAGAAAATAGCAGCGGAATATTATGCCTCCCTTAGCGAGGAGGAAATTGCCTTTATGAGTGTGAAGGAATCCGATGTCGCTCTTGCTTATGAGCATTATGCAGTTGCTATGAAGTTATACGAGACTCTGACCGAGGGAATTAATGAGGAAGTAAGCGATGATGAGGCCCGCGTGATACGGGTAAACCAGATTTATGTCCGGGATGAGGAAACTGCCCTAAAGGTTGCTGAAAAGCTTGAAAACGGAGAGGAATTTGAAGCCGTGGCGGGAACCTATAACAAGGCAGATTCCATGGAGACAACCATTGCAAGGGGAGAATATCCCGAAGCAGTGGAAGCGGTGGCCTTTTCCTTAGACAACGGTGCAGCCTCCGGGATGATTACAACGGAGAACGGATTTTATTTTATAAAGTGTATCAGCAAGCTGGAACCGGAGCTTACAGAGGCCAACAAGTCGGTTATTGTCCTGCAAAGAAGAAAAGAACAATTCGATGACTTGTATCAGGAATATGTGGACCGCACGGATTTTGTGCTCAATGAGGAGCTATGGAACGGGATTACCTTAGAAGGTGCGGAGAGCGTGGATACAGATTCTTTTTTTGAACTGTACAATAATGAATTTGGAATAAATGAATGAAAAAGGAGTATATAGATGAACGTATTTTATTGGGATTGGGAATTTAGTTTATTATATGCACTCCAGGAAATTCATAACCCGGTGCTGGATGTCATCATGGCATTTGTTTCAAATTTGGGAAATGCAGGAGCCTTCTGGATTCTTCTTTCCATTATATTTATGATTCCTAAGAAAACCAGAAAAATCGGTTTGGAAATGCTGGTGTCCATAGCAATCACCTTTATCATCGGAAACCTGATCCTTAAGAATCTTGCAGCAAGAATGCGGCCCTGCCAGATTGATACTACCGTTGCGCTTCTGGTTGAAATTCCAAGGGACTATTCCTTCCCATCGGGACATTCCATGAATGGATTTACTGCCGCCGTAGCTCTGTTTTGCAACAATAGGAAATTCGGAATCCCGGCAATTCTTCTTGCAGCAGTGATTGCTTTCTCAAGGCTTTACAATTTTGTGCATTTTCCCACAGATGTGCTATTTGGAATCCTTCTTGGGACCGCCGTTGCCCTGCTGGTGGATCTGCTTTTTCAAAAAAAGGGCTGGAAACAGGTCGTATAATTCCGCGTTTATGAAAATTTTAGAAATGTGGAAAGGCTTGTAAATTGGGCACTTGAGACAATCTGTTAGCACTCAACTTTAAAGAGTGCTAATTTTTGATTGACTTTTCTCTTTTTCGGATTTATCATTTCTATTAACACATGAAACCCGAAGTGGTTTTGGATAGATTTTTGAACGAAAAGGAGTGTTTATCATGGCAGCAAAGCACGGAAGTCTTTCTATTGACAGCGAGAATTTATTCCCGATTATTAAGAAGTGGTTATATTCTGACCACGACATTTTTTACAGAGAGTTGATCTCAAATGGTTGTGACGCAATTACAAAACTGAAAAAGTTGGACATGATGGGAGAGTATTCTCTTCCTGCTGACTACAAAGCAAAGATTGAGGTTATTGTAAATCCGGAGGAGAAAACCTTAAAGTTCATTGACAACGGACTTGGTATGACCGCAGAGGAAGTGGAAGAATATATCAATCAGATCGCTTTTTCCGGTGCAACGGATTTTATTGAGAAGTATAAAGATAAATCCACAGATGACCAGATCATCGGTCATTTCGGCTTAGGATTTTATTCTGCATTTATGGTAGCAGACGAGGTTACCATCGATACCCTTTCCTATAAAGAGGGGGCAAAGCCTGTTCACTGGTCCTGTGATGGCGGTACAGAGTTCGATATGGTAGACGGCGATAAGGATGAAGTGGGAACGGAAATCACATTGTTCTTAAATGAGGATTGCCTTGAGTTTGCAAATGAGTATCGGGCAAGAGAGGTAATTGAGAAGTACTGCTCCTTTATGCCGACGGAAATTTATCTTACTAAGGCAAATGCAGAAGTCCAGTATGAGACCATTGATAAAGCCGATGTTCGTGATACTGATACGGTAATCGAGGAAATCCACGAGGAAGCGAAGACAGAAGAAAAGGAAAAGGAGGACGGAACCAAGGAGGTTGTTGAGGTTTCTCCGGCAAAGGATAAGGTAAAGATTGTAAAGCGTCCTGTACCGCTGAATGATACGAATCCACTTTGGACTAAGAATCCGAATGACTGCACGGAAGAAGAGTACAAGGCGTTCTACCGCAAGGTATTTTTGGATTACAAGGAGCCATTATTCTGGATTCACCTGAATATGGACTATCCGTTTAACTTAAAGGGAATTCTCTATTTCCCTAAGATCAATACAGAGTATGATTCCATTGAGGGAACCATCAAATTATATAATAACCAGGTATTTATCGCAGATAACATCAAGGAAGTGATTCCGGAATTCTTAATGCTGTTAAAGGGTGTGATTGACTGCCCGGATCTTCCGCTTAATGTATCAAGATCTGCACTTCAGAATGATGGATTCGTCAAGAAGATTGAGGAGTACATTACAAAGAAGGTTGCCGATAAGCTCATTGGAATGTGCAAGACGGAAAAGGAAGCTTATGAGAAATACTGGGATGATATCAGCCCATTCATTAAATTCGGCTGCTTAAAGGATGAGAAGTTCTGTGATAAGATGAACGACTACATTCTTTTTAAGGATATCAATGACAAGTATCAGACTCTTCCTGAACTTTTAGCTCCGGTAGAGACACCGGAGGATGCTTCCGCAGAAAAGACGGAGGAGACAACGGTAGAGGATTCTGTAGAGGCAGCAGAGGAGGCTTCAAAGACCGAGGATTCCGAAGAGAAAGAGCCTGAGAAAAAGACCGTTTACTATGTAACGGATATCAACCAGCAGGGACAGTACATCAATTTGTTCAAGGAACAGGGTATGAATGCGGTTATTCTTGACCACAATATTGATACTTCCTTTATCAGCCAGTTAGAGCAGAGAAATGAGAACTATCAGTTCATGCGTATTGATGCGGATTTGACTGAGTCCTTAAAGGAGGAAAGTACAGAAGATCTTTCGGCAGCAACAGAGACTCTTACAGAGGTATTTAAGAAGGCATTAAATAACGATAAGCTTACCATCAAGGTGGAGGCTCTAAAGAATGCAGAGGTCGCATCTGTTCTTACTCTTTCCGAGCAGGGAAGACGTATGCAGGATATGATGAAGATGTATGCGGCAGGCGGCATGGGTGGAATGGACCCGGATATGTTTGCAGCTGACCAGACACTTACCTTAAATGCAAACAATGCTCTTGTAAAATACATTGTAGAAAATAAGGATTCCGAGCATGTACCGATGTTTGCAGAGCAGTTATACGATCTTGCCAAGATCTCAAATCAGCCGCTTACGGTAGACCAGATGGCCAAATTTGTGAAACGTTCCAACGATATTATGATGCTTTTGGCAAAATAATGTGGAATAGAATGAGAAAAAAGGTTATAATCTAAAAGGTGGACTTCTTCAGAGCCTGGAGAAGTCCATTTTTGAAAATGAGGATATTTACATATGAGAACGAAAAACGGAGAAGGAGAAAAGAAAAAGATGCGCGTAGAACAAAAATCACGGGTAAAAAACGGTGTTGGAAGAATGCTGTTTGTGGCAGTATCCATTGTTTTGCAAATCGTATGGTTCATGGTACTTGTAATGAAATTAAGCTCTTATGCCACCTGGATTTCTGTTCTTGCAAGCCTGATTGCATTTGTGTTTGCACTGCGTATGTTCTATCGTAAAACGACCGGGGCCATAAAGCTGTCCTGGATTGTTGTGATACTGGTGTTCCCGATTTTGGGAATCACGATGTATCTTCTCCTTGGAAGACCGGATGGCACAAAAAAGAAGAGAAAACATTTCGAAGCCATTGCAAACAGAATGGAGGGACTGATTTCGCAAAAGGAGGATACCTTTGCAAGAATCGAGAATGAAAATCTTGTGGTTGCGAATCAGATGCGATATATCAAGGATTACGGAAAATTTCCGGTATATGATAACTGTGAAGTAAATTATTACAAGGATGCATCAGAAGGCCTAAAGGCGCAGATTGAAGAATTAAAGAAAGCAGAACACTATATTTTTATGGAGTATCATGCCATTGAGCAGGCCAGTGCTTTTGATGAATTATACGAGGTACTAAAGGAAAAAGCAGCAGCTGGAGTGGAGGTTCGAATTCTGTATGACGATATCGGAAGCTCCTGGTTCATTAGTCCGGATTTTGTTAGAAGAGTAGAGAAGGATGGTATACAGTGCCGGATTTTCAATCCGATGGTTCCGGCAATTTTCCTGTTTTTGAACAATAGAGATCACCGCAAGATTACCGTTATTGATGGCAAGGTTGCATTTACCGGCGGATATAATCTTGCGGAGGAGTATTTTAACCGGACACATCCTTATGGATATTGGAAGGATACGGGAATAAAAGTAACCGGCGAGGCGGCAAGAAGCTTTGTGGTCATGTTCCTTGAAATGTGGAATTTTGTAAAGCATACGGACCCTGAACCGGAGAAATATCTGGATATGATAAAACCTGAGGAATATAAGCCCCTGGAAAAAAAGGATGGATATGTTGTGCCCTATGCAGACAATCCGTTGGATTTTGAGCGCTTAGGAGAGAATGTATATCTGAATCTGATCAAGAATGCAACACACTACATTTATATTGTGACACCATATCTTATCATTACAGATGAGATGAACAGAGAGCTTACGCTTGCCGCAAAACGTGGAGTGGATGTTAGAATTGTTACACCGGGAATCCCGGATAAGAAGCTGACATATCAGGTGACAAGATCCTATTACGCAGCACTGGTAGATGAGGGTGTGCAGGTATACGAATATACACCGGGGTTCTGTCATGCGAAGATGATGGTATGTGATGACAAATTGGCAACGGTGGGAACCATTAATCTGGATTATCGCAGCCTGTATCATCATTTTGAAAATGGATGTCTCATGTATCAGTGTGAAGCTGTAAATGCAATCAAAGAGGACTTCATGGAGATGTTTGAGAAGAGCTGTAATGTAACAGAAAAATATAAAACTAAGCCGGGACATATCATCCGGATCGGGCAGTGCCTGCTTCGGTTGATTGCACCGCTTTTATAATAAAACTCCTATTTCGGAAATGTGTTCCTGAATGAATTTGCATATTTGAATCAGAACCCACTCTCGTTTGTAAAAAGCGTAGCGGTACTAAATTCGTAATAAATTGCTCATTAAGTGCCGACGCTTTTTAAACGTTCTGCTTCAAATAGCAAAATTCATTCTTAGGAACACAAATCCGAAAAGGGATTAATAAAATAGGGTTTCATAAATCAATAAAAAAATGTGAGGAGTTTGAAAAATGTTAGAAGCCGGAATAAAGGGAAGAAAAGAAATCTATGTTACAAAGGATAATACTGCGCGTGCGATGTGCAGCGGTGCGACAGAAGTGTTTGCAACCCCTGCCATGATTGCGCTGATGGAGTGCACTGCAAGAGAAAGCATTCAGGATTTTCTGGATGAGGGATGCTCAACGGTTGGAACCGCAGTAAATGTAAAGCATGTATCCGCTTCTCCGGTGGGAATGAAGATTACCTGCGAGACTGAGCTGTTAAAGGTGGATGGAAGAGCACTTACTTTTTCGGTAAAGGCTTTTGATGAGAAGGGACTTATCGGTGAAGGTGAGCATGAGCGCTTTATAATTTTTATTGATAAGTTTCAGGCTAAAGCAGATGCAAAGCTTAGCAACTAAATCCGGTAAAGGTAAGGTGTCATGGCGAAAAACAAGCTGAAGCTCACAGATGTACTGCTATTTATAAAAAAATATAAGGAAAGCTCCATTTCCATCTATTCCGGGCAGACGGCTTTCTTTATTATATTGTCCTTCCTTCCGTTTATGCTGTTCTTTTTTACCTTATTAAATCTGACTCCTTTTACAGAGGCTGATTTTCTGGCATGGGCAGGAGCAATTATTCCGGTATCCCTGCAAGGCGCCCTTGAGACTTTTACGAGTGAAGTCTTTAACGGCAATACAGGAGGAAGAATTTCGGTTACTGTAATTACAGCAGTCTGGCTGAGCTCGAAAGCATTTGTTTCCCTGCAAAAGGGGCTAAATGTCATGTACGATATCAAGGAGACAAGAAATTATGTCCTTCTAAGGATATATTCCATGCTGTATAGTGTGGTATTTGCAGTTCTGCTTCTGATCGTGCTTGCATTTATGGTATTCGGAAAACAAATCAATGAGAAATTTTTTCCGGGCTGGAGCTGGCTGGGAGATCTGTTAAATATCCGTTTGTGGATCTGTATTCCGGTTCTTTTTGTTTTCTTTTGGCTGCTTTACATTTTTTGCCCCAATAAGAAGGTTGCGGAGAAACGAAAGAGTATAAAGGAACAGATACCGGGAGCTGTCTTTGCTGCAATGGGGTGGGTTGGATTTTCTGCATTGTTCTCCATTTATGTGGATAAATATAACAATTATGTATCCTTCTATGGCACCATGACGACCATAGCGCTGATTATGGTCTGGCTGTATGGATGTATGTATGTGCTGTTTTTGGGCGGCCTGATCAATAGTGCGGGAGAACAGAGAAAATTAAGATAACATATTCCTTAAATCAGGGCTGTCGATTTTGCGAATGAAAATTCGTGAAGCGGCAGTCTTTTTTTATATCCCATTTGGAAAAGTGTTCCTGAATGAATTTGCAAGAAAGTAGATTAAAACTGCGCGAAAACGGCGAAAAAGAGCAAAAATGTGACCTGAGTACTAGAAAAATCAGAATAAATAGCGAAAGAAAACGAAAATATTTGTGAAAAGCATACAAAAATAGCACTAGAAATATATATAAAGTTAATAAAATGGTACTAAAGTTACAGAAAATAAATGGTCAAAAATGCAAAGAAAATAAGGATTATAGGTTGAAAGATGGGTAGGATAGATGGCAAAATGAGACTAAGTTGTAAAGTATTTTAGGGTTATCTAAAGCTAAGAGGAAAAGGAGAAAGGAAACTATGAAAAAGCGTGTAGTTGCATTTTTGTTGGCTGCTGCAATGGTGGCGGGAAACTGTGCATCGGACTTATCTCATGTACAGGCTGCGAGTCTGACAGATGGAATCGTGGATGATAATGCAAATGCAGATTCGGACGCAGATGCGGATGATGACGTAAATGTAGGCGCAGATGACGATGCAGATGCGGATGATGACGCAAATGTAGGTGCAGATGACGATGCAGATGCAGGTGATGACACAAATGCAGAGGATGAGGAAATCATCGACGCAGATGACGAGGAACAGAAGGAAGAGGATATCGAGGGAGAGGAAGAACTCGACGTCGAGCTTTCCGATCAGGACGAGTTGTCTGAAGAGGAGGAAGAGGCAGCATGGAAGGCCTCTTGTGCTGAGAAGTACAATCTCTCAGAAGAAGAACTGGAGAACCTCTTTGAGGATATCAACGAGTGGTTTTATGAAGAGGATATGGACAAGCAGGACGAGTTATATGTTGCTATGTTAGAATCGTATGCTCTTTCAGAGGATGATTTTGCAAATATTTCTTATATGTATATCAGCAGATATGAAGATCCTGAACTTGAAGAAGAGTCCTGGCTGGATCGCTTTAAGACTGCTGTGGTAAGCTTCTTTACTTTAAGTAAAAGTAAAGAGCCGACCTATGCAAATTTTAACGAAGATGAAGTGATTGCAGATTTTGCTTTCGGAAGTGATATCACAACCTCTTCCGGATATGATGAAGCAAAGGGATATGGATTTTCTAAAGTAGAATTCCCAAATGCTGCAGCAGGCTGGGTATCTAATGTATATTATCCTAGAGTGGAATCTGTCACAAAATCAGATGCCTCCTATGTATCAAATGCGGAGGGCGCTCTTGCGATTTCCTCTAAGGTCTGGACAGAAACCGAAAGCAGCGGTTACGGTGTATATACCTATGAAAATACATCTACCTTTGATTATGATTTATACAATGCAGATTATGAAGTGACGGTTACTTTTGTTAACCCGACTGGCAGTTCCTACAATGCTTATGTAGAAGCAGAGGATATTACAAAAGCAAGTGGTATTGAAGTTGCTGCCGGAGAAACAAAAGCAGTAAAGTTTACTTCCTGCCTGGTAGATGGACAGTTAAATCTGAAATTCCTTGGAAGTTCAGCTGCAACAACGGAGAGCGCAGCTGCGACACAGGCAGTATATGTAAGCAACGTTAAGATAACAAGACTTGCTACCAATGCCGCACGTGAGGATGGAAAGCCAACCATTTTTATCGCATCAGACTCAACGGTACAAAGCTACGAGTCCTACTATTATCCACAGACCGGATGGGGACAGGTTCTGGCAGAGTTCTTCGGAGATCATAATTATCAGGAAGTAACAAGTGCAACTGCCGGTTACTCACAGTCAAAGACCTATGAAGTAAGCAATGCTGTTGTAGAAAACAGAGCAATCGGTGGTCGTTCTTCAAGCTCTTTCGTGCTTGAGGGAAAATTAGACGACCTCTTAGAGGATGTAAGACCGGGAGATTACGTTCTTGTTCAGTGGGGACATAATGATTCTACATACTCACGACCAAATCGTTATGTATCTGCAGAAAATTTTGAAAAATGGATGCAGATTTATGTAGACGGAGCAATTGAGCGTGGAGCAACACCAATTCTTGTAACTCCGGTAGCGCGATACAGCTATTCTACAGATTCAGAAGGAAACTTGATTACCTATGCAAGTAACTTCGAAGCATATCGTCAGAAAATGATTAAGATGTCAGAGGAGCAGGGTATCGCCCTTGTGGATCTTACACAAAGATCCATTGATGTGGCAAACAGCTTTGGTATTGACGGAGGAAAATCCCTGTGGCTTTACACCAATGCCGGTGATTATCCGGGAGGAGCTTATGCCGGTGGTTCTACCGACTCCACCCACCTGCAGTGGTACGGCGCATACAAATTTGCACAGTGTGTGGCAACAGGTATCGTGGAAGCCGGAGACAGTACAGTTTATACAAATGAAAATAATGCAAGCTCTGAGAATAAAGCAGCACTTGCACAGCTTGCAGGATTAATTGATCTTCGCGCAGCAACAACTGCACCGAATCAGATTACCGGACTTACTCTTGGAACTATCGGAGCAAGTTCAGTTGCAATGAGCTGGAATCCGGACGATGAATCCGAAATGTATTACATTTACCGGGCAGAGGTAGATAGCGCAGAAGAGGGAGCTTCTTATCAGTTCTCAGATAGCGATAAGAAATACTCTGTAAGCCGCAATGCAAAATATACAGACACCGGTTGTGAGTCTGGAAAGACTTATGTGTATGCAATCCGTGGATATAACAGTCTTGGACTGGGTAAGTTTTCAGATACTGTTGTTGTAACAACAAAATCAGCAGGATATCGTTTTGACTTTAACTATAATAATTCTGCAACACAGGCAGGATGGATTGGCATCAACCAGAATCAGGCATATGATAGTGAGCTTGGTTATGGCTGGATTACTGCACCAAACAATGGACGTTCCCGTGGAAATAACGGAACCGTAGGTGAAGACCTTGCAGATATGGCAGGTGATTTCTGCTTAGGTGCAGGAGAATTTGCAGTTAATCTTCCAAATGGAGATTATGAAATTACTATTTATGCGGCAGATTTGCTTTCAGGTACCTCTACAATTAAGCCTTCCTATACTGCAGAGGGCGCAGCCTTTGGCGGTATTTCCTGTAAGCAGTCTCTGGGATCTGTAACCGGAACCGTTCGTGTGACAGATGGACAGCTTAATATCGTTGTTGGTGGAACAAACCAGTACATCAACGGTATGACCATTACCGAGATTTTGAAGGCACCTACAAATCTTGTGGAAACGGAAGCCTCTGTATCAGGAAGCACTTACACAGCGTTACTTTCCTTCAATGGTGTAGAAGAGGCAGCCGGATACAATTATTACATCAAGGGATCTACAGATGCTGATTTTAAGCTGGAGAGAACCTTTGACAAAGAAAAATATGCACTTGGCGTAACAGAATATGGTGCAATTTCCGTTAAGCTTGGTGAAAACTACGAATATTATGTAACCTGCTTTACCGCAGATGGAACAGAGTCTGCTCCTTCCAATACAGTAACCGTAACTGCACAGCTTGATGTTGCAACACCGGCTGCACCACAGAATGTGGTTTGTGTATATCCGACTGAGAATACGGAAGGGGTACAGAATACCATCACAATTTCCTGGGATGCTTCCGAAGTTGTGGACAGCACTTATCCGGTGCTTAAATATATCGTATATCGTTCTGATAAGGCAGAGAGCGACAAGGGATTTAAGGAATTTGAAAAGGTAGGCGAAACTACGACCACTACCTTTACGGATAATAGCGAGGGAATCGCAACAAACATTTCTTACTATTATAAGGTTTGTGCTTCCAATGCTGGTGGAGCAGGAGAACTCTCTGAGGCATGTAAGACTCCGGTAACCGGAAAACTTGTTGCAGGAAGCAGAGAAACTCTTACCGATCGCGCACTTACCGCTGTAAAGCTTTCTGATTCTGTAAAGGCAATCGGAACAGATGGAAAAGAAATCACAGAGGGTGTTTACCTTTCATGGAGAGCCTTCGAAGAGGAATTCGATGCGAAGAATAATCTGACAACAACCTTTACCATAAAGGTAAATGGTACTGTTGTAAAAGAGAATTTAAAGGCTACAAATGTTGTATTGACAAATGTTGCTGATACTGCAACCTTTACTGTAGAAGGAAGTGCAGATAAGTCTGTAAATGGTGGACTTAAGGTAATTGAAACCAAGGCTTGGGATAACCAGTACATCGAAATGCAGCTTTACAAGCCGGCAGATGAGACCATGCCGGATGGAAGCACCTGCAACTTTACTGCAAACGATATGTCTGTAGGCGATGTGGATGCAGATGGTCAGTTAGAGCTTATTGTAAAATGGTATCCAAGCAATGCAAAGGACAATTCGGGATCAGGATACACAGGCAAGACCTTCTTAGATACCTATGATGTAGACTGGAATACCGGTGCTGTAGCACTTTTAAGCCGAATCGATCTTGGAATCAACATTCGTTCCGGAGCTCATTATACACAGTTCCAGGTATGGGATTTTGATGGGGACGGAAAGGCTGAAATTGCAGCAAAGACTGCAGACGGTTCAACCATTTATAAGAGTGAAGATGGAACCGATGCAACCCTTACACTGGTAGATTATGTGGGAGCTTGTCAGGCAGAAGATCTTCCAACTGATGTGGTAAGTTCAAAAAATGATTATCGTAATGGAACAGGATATGTCCTTTCCGGACCGGAGTACTTTACTATGTTCAATCCGGAAGAGGGAACCATTCTTGATACCGTAGATTATATTCCGGCTCGTGGAACCGTATCAAAGTGGGGAGATGCATATGGTAACCGTGTAGACAGATTCCTTTCTGCTACCGCTTACTTGGATGGTGTTCATCCATTTGCCGTAATGTGCCGTGGCTACTATACAAGAACAGCGCTTACTGCATACGGAACAAAGGATACCGATGAAGATGGAATCGGCGATAAGATTTATACCTACTGGGCATACGATACCGATAACGGCGACGGTCCGGAAGGACAGGGACATCATAACCTTACAGTTGGTGATGTAGACAACGATGGAAAAGACGAGATCGTATATGGCTCAAGCTGCTATGATCATGACGGAACCTTAAAATACTCTACCGGATTTGGTCATGGTGATGCAATGCATTTATCAGACTGGGTATCATGGAATGATGGAATGGAACTGATGACTGTTCATGAGGAATGGAATCAGACTTATCAGGTAGAAATCCATGACGCAGAAACAGGAGTAGTTATTGTTGGTTATCCGGTTAAGAATACAGACGTTGGACGTGGTGTTGCATCGGATATTGATCCTACATCCTTAGGTGCAGAGTTCTGGGCTTCCAGCGGACCAAGCGGAGAAGGTACCGGTGAGTGGGATTCTATCGACTCTTCCGTAATCGGAACCGAGCATTCAGGCACAACAGCATGGGATGTTCTTTCACTTGGATCGACTCCGGCTGTAAACGCTACCCTTTACTGGGATGGAGATCTCCTTGCTGAGATTCAGGATCATGTTTTCAACAACAAGAACGGAAATTACTATCCGGTATCTACTTTCATTGCAAAGTGGAACTATGAAAAGAATGTACAGGAAAAGATTTTATCCACAGATGAGATCTTTACTTCAAACGGAACAAAGGGTAACCTTGGACTGATTGCAGACCTGACCGGTGACTGGAGAGATGAGTTTATCGCAAGATGCTCAGCAGATGATTCTAAGATTCGTCTCTACACCACAACCTATGTAACCGATTATGTCATTCCATGTGCCCTTGATGACCTTCAGTACCGTGAGGGTGTTGCATGGGAGAACGTAGGATACAACCAGCCAACCCATACAAGCTACTTAGTATCTAAGGGACTTGTAACCGCACAGCTTAGTGAAGGCACCATGACTGCAAATAGTGCAGAAATCTTATTCACACCGGCAAATGATGGTGATCTTTACGGACATGACATTACCGCATATGAAATCTACCGCGATGGAACTCTTGTTGCGACAGTAGATAAGAAGGATCTAAAGAAGGTTTCCGGAACAGAGGAAGCAGAAGAGGAAGAACTGGTAGCTCCGATTGCTCCGGAAAAAGTAAGCTATAAGTTTGACTTTGGTGCAGGTGTAGTTGCTGATGGATATACACAGGTAAAGGCAGATGCACTATATAGCGAGGAGACGGGATATGGATTTGCTTCGTTGGATGGTCTTTCAAATAAGTCCTACAGTACATGGAGCGAGGATGAGAATGCAGCACTTTACAATGACTGTGTTCTTGGATGGATTGCAAATGGATCTGTAGAGTATAAGGTAGATGTACCGAACGGAACCTATGATGTGACCTTCACAATCGCAAACGGATCCGGAGCTGTATATGATAAGGTAACGGCTGAAACAACAGAATTTGCAGATGTAAGACGTGGAAACTCTGATATTAAGGCAACATCAGAGACAGTAACGATTGAAGTAACAGACGGACAGATTAATTTTGTGAATAAAGTAAGTAAAAATAATTATGCAGCACTTTACTTTACCGCTATTACGGTAGAAGAGAATGCAGAAGCATTTGCTGCAAGACAGGCTGCATACGAGGAAGCACTTGCTGCATATGAGAAGGCACTTGCAGAAAAGGAAGCAGAAGATTCGGCAAACGAAGAAGATGTTGATTCTTCTTATGGTGTAGTAAGAGGTAATTATTACTTCGACTTCGGTGCAGGCGCAGTTGCCGATGGATATACACAGGTAAAGGCAGATGCATTATACAGCGAAGAGACAGGATATGGATTTGCTTCGTTGGATGGTCTTTCAAATAAGTCCTACAGTGCATGGAACGAGGACGAGAATGCAGCACTTTACAACGACTCCGTTCTTGGATGGATTGCAAATGGATCTGTAGAGTATAAGGTAGATGTACCGAACGGAACCTATGATGTGACCTTCACAATCGCAAACGGATCCGGAGCTGTATATGATAAGGTAACGGCTGAAACAACAGAATTTGCAGATGTAAGACGTGGAAACTCTGATATTAAGGCAACATCAGAGACAGTAACGATTGAAGTAACAGACGGACAGATTAATTTTGTGAATAAAGTAAGTAAAAATAATTATGCAGCACTTTACTTCACTGCTATCACAATAGAAGAAACAGACGAATCCTACGCAGCACGTGTTGCAGAAGCAAAGGCTGCCTATGAAGCAGAGCATGCAAAGGATGAAGAGACATCAGGGGAGACAAAGTACAGCTTTGTTGATACCGGACTTACCGCTAACACAACCTACAGCTACCAGATTGCAGCAGTTGTAGATGGAAAGACCTCATTCCTGTCAAGAGCAGTAGAGGTTAAGACACTGATTCGTGTTGCAGAAGTAGTAGACTTTGAATTAGAGGATATTGTAGAAGGAACCGAAGTAGAAGAATCTGTTGCAGAGCTTCTCCCGGCAACGGTTAAGGTTATCGATGAGGAGAATGTTGAACAGGATGCTCCTATTACCTGGGATGTCAGCGAGGTTGACATCAATACGGTTGGTGAGTATACAGTAACCGGAACAGTAGCAGGATACTCAGAAAAGATTGTAAAGAAACTTAAGATTGTTGCAAATGAGCTTAAGGGAATCGCTACACAGGATGCAGTAGTTGTAATTGTAGGAAATACAGCAACACTTCCTGCAACAGTTGATGTAGAATACACCAATGGAAAGAAGGATACTGTAGCAGTAACCTGGGATACCACAGCTGTGGACTACAACACCATTGGAGAGTACGAGGTAAAGGGAGCCGTAGAAGGCTTTGAAGATCAGGCTTCCATAACCATTAAAGTAGTAGCTGACTACGCAGTATCTGTTGCTACCACCTTTATCGAAATCGCAGTGGGAACTTCTATTGTAGAAGCACTTCCAGAGACCGTACTTGCTACCATGGCAAGTGGAAAGAAGGATTATGTTCCGGTAACATGGAAGACAGAGGGCGTAGATGCAATTGACACTTCAAAGCCAAGCGAGCAGATGATTCACGGAACCGCAGAGAATCTGGATGCAGATATTCTTTGTGATGTTACAGTAACATATCCGGCACTTTACAAGTTTGACTTTGGTATTTCAAACTCTGTTGTAGCAGACGGATGGACAACAGTTACCGTAAATGCTAAGGGCGGAACCAAGACGAATTCAGAACTTGGAGTTGCATATACAGAGGATAAGGGATACGGTTTTATAGATAAAGATCCGGTTGAACCAATTCAGGGAAGAACCGAGTCTGTAGAAGGAACCGGCGTATATCCTACCAACGTTGTAACGGACTTTGCACTTATGACCGGACAGACCTTTGTTGTAGACGTACCAAACGGAGAGTATCTGGTACAGGTAATGACAAACTGCGGTATCGGTTCTACCTCCGCAACTGTTGAGGTGGAAGGAACCAGCCAAAGCTTTAATGCAAATAAGTCATTTACTGTTAAGGATTATACGGTAACCGTTGAGGACGGACAGCTTACCATCGTGGATAAGTCAGCACTTGCTCGTATCGGTGCAATCGTTGTTCGTACGATTACATCATCAGGAGACGAAGGAGATAAAGATCCGGATAAGACCGTAATCTGCGATCATGATAAGGTTCATAACCTTACTACCGAAAATACAGAGGCAACCTGTACCGCAGATGCAGTACTTCGTGAGCATTATTACTGCGCAGAATGCGATAAGTATTTTGCAGATGCAGAGGGCACAGAAGAACTTACCATGGAAGAGTGTATTGCAAAGGCACTTGGACATAAGGCGGTATACCATGATGCAGTAGATGCAACAGCAGAGGCTGACGGAAACATTGCTTATGTATCCTGCGAAAACTGTGGTAAGCTCTTTGCGGACGATACCTTTGAAAAAGAATTATCAGAGGAAGAAGTTGTAGTGAAGTATGTACCGACGGATTCCGGCAACACCGATTCCGGAAACAGTGGTTCAGGAAATGGCTCTTCCGGAACTGTAGATCCTGGATTTAACACTCCGATTAACAAGGTGATTACTTCTATTTCCGATAAGATTGAAACAGTAAAGGAAAACGTTACAAATACAGTAACTGAAGTTGTAAATACCGTTGCAAATGCGATTACAGACTTCTGGAACCGTATTACAGGAAGAGGAAATCGCCAAAATCAGAACGCTGCAAATACGACAGCACAGAATACAGCAGAGGAACAGGCAGAAACAGTAGAAGCAACAGCAGAAGAGATTGCAGAAGCTCCGGAGGCAGTCATCGAGGACAATCAGACTCCACTTACAGATAACAGTGCATCTGTAGCAGAGGAGAATGTTTCCATCGAGGATGAGCAGGCTCCGACCTCCGCAAACGCTGGATTTGGTGCTACCGCTGCAGCAGCCGGTGGAATTGGAGGACTCATTCTTCTTGCAGCAGCACTTGTTGGATTTGCTTATGCAAAATCCAAGAAAAAGGAAAACTAATCATTTATTAAAAAAATAAAAGGATTATTCCCACCCGATACTTGATTTCAGGTATCGGGTGCTTTATTGTATAAGGGAGAATTTTTACAAGGATAAGGATGAGAAAATGAGAGAAAAAATGCTTGGTGAATCCCATACCATCGATGAAATTGAAGAGTCATTGTCAGATATGGAGAATGAATTCGTCGAGGCATATTTGAAAAACAGTCAAAAACCTCTTTGGATTCTTTTGAATTTATATAAAGGACATTATTTTAAGCTGTTTTTGTCTGCCTTTTTCTTTGCATTAAAACATGCCTGTGTGTGGTATCTTCCGGTGGCTACCTCCGGAATTATCAATATTGTATCCGGCCAAAGCAATGAGGGGATGACAGCAATTTGGCACTATGTGCTGATTGAACTGTTTTTAGTTGTAATAAATATGCCCTGTAATTATCTGTATACGCATTTTCGCAGTTCGGCGATTCGTAATCTGGAGGCAGGACTCCGCGGAGCTTTGGTGCGCAAGCTTCAGCAGCTTTCCATTACCTACCACAAGGAAATGCAGTCCGGACGTTTGCAGTCGAAGATCATGCGTGATGTGGAAGCAATTGAGACGTTATCCCAACAGCTTTTTACAAATGTGATTACCATTCTGATGAATCTGATTGTTGCGTTTGTTGTTACCGGCTTTCGAAGCAGAACCGTGCTGATTTTCTTTATTGTGTGCGGACCGGTTGCTGCAATCACAATGGCATCCTTTCGCAATCTGATCAAACGTTCCAATTCGGCGTTCCGTAAAGAGATGGAAAGTACCTCAGCCCAGGTTATGGAAATGGTAGAACTGATTCCGGTAACCAGAGCACATGCTCTTGAGGAAGAGGAAATTTACAAGATGGAACATCAGCTGAACAATGTGGCGAAAAGCGGATACCGTCTGGATATCGTACAGGCAAATTTTGGAGCGGTAGGCTGGTGTGTATTTCAGATCTTCCAGGTTCTTTGCCTGGGCTTTACGGGATTTTTGGCCTTTAAAGGGCTTACAACAGTTGGTGATATTACCTTATATCAGAGTTATTTTTCAACCATCGTAAATCAGATAACCAGTTTTATCAATTTACTTCCGATTATTTCCAAAGGTCTGGAATCTGTAAATTCTGTAGGGGAAGTATTGCTTTCGGATGAGGTGGAAAATAATAAGGGAAAAGAAAAAATCAAAGATGTAAAGGGCGTATTTGATTTTGAAGATCTGTCTTTTGCCTATGATGCCCAAAAGCCGGTACTTTCCCATTTGAATCTCCATGTAAAGCAGGGAGAGACAATAGCACTGGTTGGGGAATCCGGCGCCGGAAAGTCCACGATTTTAAATATTGTCATTGGCTTTAACAAGGCAAATGAAGGACGCCTGCTGATTGACGGAAAAGATATCAATACGATTAATTTACATAGCTATCGTAAGCATATTGCTGTGGTACCACAGACTTCCATTCTGTTTTCCGGAACAATTCGGGATAACATTACTTATGGAACAACGGATATTTCCGATGAACAACTGATGCAGGTCATTGAGGCGGCAAACTTAAAGGAATTTGTGGAGAGCCTTCCAAACGGAGTAGATACTGTCGTTGGGGAGCATGGGGGAAAACTAAGCGGTGGTCAGAGACAGCGCATTTCCATTGCAAGAGCGCTGATTCGTGATCCGAAGGTCATTATTTTAGATGAGGCAACCTCTGCCCTTGACAGCATTTCCGAAATGGAGATTCAAAAGGCACTGGATAACCTTACCAAGGGAAGAACCACCTTTGTTGTAGCGCACCGACTGTCTACCATCAAAGGTGCAGACCGTATAGCGGTTATTGATGGTGGGCGCTGTACGGAAATCGGAACCTATGAGGAACTGATGGAGAAAAAGGGGGAGTTCTACGAAATGAGAAAGCTGCAACTCTAAAAGGAGAGTTACAGCTTTTACATTAGGTTATTGACTCTGAGATTCGGCAAGCTTTTCTTTCATATCACTCATAAATCCGTCAACATCATCGCGGATTGCCTTCCAGTCCAGTTTTTCCAGCTGATACAAATCTACCGGGGCGTTGGAAAGCACATCGGGCTCATTTTCAAGAGAAAGAATACTGCCGGAGAAATAGGCATTGATTAGAGTTTTATTTCCTCTTTTTACAGTAGCATCCTTGCATTTTATCTCAATACCATCTTCCGGGAGCGACCAGTAAAGGTCACCGGACAGATGGTATTTTTGACTGGTATTTGTAAAATAGGTTGCTTCGAAAAGCAGCTTATTCTTATGCTCTCCATCACGGCTTACCGTAAGGTACACCTGTTCATCATCCGGAAGCTCATAATCGATCATGCAGGTATTGGCGTTTTCGCCATCAATAATCAGATATGCCCCCGGAAGAACCTCAGAAAGATCCATTTCGATTCTGCGAAAGTGGTTTTGGTCGGTTAAATACAAAGAGACAACAACGTCATAATCCGGATAGTCCATTCCAAATAAATCCCAGATAAAGTCCCCGCTGCCTTCCGGAATAGTGATGATGTACTCCTGGGAGATACGACCGTTGGCACTTTTTATGGTGCTATCCGTTTTTTCTATTCCAATCTCGCCGGTAAATTCGATGATGTCCTTTGCATGATCGCGAAACCACTTCTGGTTAAGGTCGGATGTAAGATCCGGCATTCGCATAAACAAATCGATGCCGGTGGGAAACGCATATGCCAGGTTATCAAGTATTGGAACCACAAGGTAAACGGTTTGATCTTCTGCATATACTTCCATATCACCAACGCTTTTTCCAATCACAGACAGACCACTGGTCAGGGCAGCCTGTCGGGTAGGAAGAGAGCGGAGACCTTCCACATCAGCAGAAACGGAAAAACCAAGTCCCTCAATGTTATACATCTGGGCCTTTCCGGTAATTTTTGTATCTGCGTTTAGGTAGTCATGTATAAATTCCATGATATCGATGTCATATAGCAGATAAGTGGGATCGCTTAGGGTTTCTTCGGTAAAATGCACTACAGATAAAAGAAGCTTGACCCGTGGATTTTTCTGTAGAATTCCTATCGTTATGGATAGGGAAAGGATTAAAAATATAGTAATAATAGGAATAACTTTCTTTTTCAATTCATCTGCTCCTAATACAAAAACCTGATAATTATGAGCTATTGTAGCATAAAAAATATCTGAAATAAACAGAAAAAATCCGGAGAGGAATCCGTGCAAATATGCACAAAAATGACGCATGATTATTGTTTAATCGGTATATGGAAAAATGTGGGGTGATAGGATATACTAATTAAGTCGGTTGGGGAACCGATAGATAAAAAAGATACTTTTTAGGAGACTATATAATGTATAACCATTTTGCAGAGGTGCAGGATGGTTATTTTTTTGCCATAATATGTCGAATGTGCACAAAAAAAGAAGTGAAAATATGTGAAGTTTGTGCACACTTTGAAGCAAGGACATGATATTATAATTGACGTAAAAACCCCCCAATACATTATATAGTTTTTGCTATACCCCATAGTAAAAATACCTTCTCCTAAAAAGACAGCAGATTGAAAAGCTGTCTTTTTTTCATTTCTGAAATCATGTATAATATATATAGTTCCCAGTTGTAAAAATTTCTTACAAATTAATATAAAAAACGGGTTATTCGTTTGATGAATAACAATTGAAAAACGTGGAGGTTTTTTATGAATGAAAAGAATTACAGCAGCCCAATCGGACTTCGAAGTATTCATGTGACTGATCCATTCTGGAAGCAGGAGATGGAGCTGGTGCGGACAGAAGTCATCCCATATCAGTGGGATGCATTAAATGATCGCGTGGAGGGCGCTGCACCAAGCTATTGCATGCATAATTTCAAAGCAGCAGGAAAAATCAACGCCGAAAAAAGAACGAAGGGTGCAGATTATGTAGAGCCGACCTATACCTTCCGTGGCTTTGAAGCCTTACCGGAGGACCCGAAAAAACCGGAGGCTGATAAATTTTACGGATTTGTTTTTCAGGATAGTGATTTCTCCAAATGGATTGAGGCAGTTGGATATTCCCTCACGCAGCATCCGGATTCCAAATTGGAAGAGCTTGCGGATGGAGCCATCGATATTGTCTGCGGGGCACAGCAGGAAGATGGATATTTGGATACCTACTATATTATCAATGGCAGAGACAAAACCTTTTCCAATCTCAGGGATCACCATGAGCTATATTGCTTTGGACATTTGACGGAGGGGGCAGTTGCCTATTATGAAGCAACCGGAAAAGATAAACTTTTAAAAGCAGTATGCCGTTTTGCGGATTATATCGCAGATTATTTTGGAGAAGACGAAGGAAAATGTAAAGGGTATCCGGGACATGAAATTGCTGAGATGGCGCTTGTACGGCTTTACGATGCAACAGGGGAAGAGAAATATTTAAAGCTGGCAAAATACTTTGTGGATGAGCGTGGAAAAAGACCTTACTATTTTGATAAAGAGCATCCGGAAGGCATTCCAAAAGGAAAAGAGCAGGATCTGCGCTACCAGTATCATCAGGCCCATCTTCCGGTAAGAGAACAGTCGGAGGCGGTTGGTCATGCAGTCCGGGCAGTATATTTGTATTCCGGTATGGCAGATGTTGCCAGACTGACCAAGGATGAGGAGCTTTTTGCAGCCTGTGAGCGGCTGTGGGACAGCATTGTTGATGAAAAAATGTACATTACCGGTGGTATCGGCGCAACACATCTGGGGGAAGCCTTTTCATTCCCCTATGATCTTCCAAATGATACGGCGTATGCGGAAACCTGTGCATCCATCGGACTTATTTTCTTTGCAAGAAGAATGCTTCAGATCAAAGCAGACAGCAGATATGCAAACGTGATGGAACGGGCACTTTATAATGGAGTATTAAGTGGAATGGCGCTGGATGGAAAAAGCTTTTTCTATGTAAATCCATTGGAGGTAAATCCCATTGCCTGTCAAAGAGACGAACGGAAATTCCATGTAAAGCCGGTTCGTCAGAAATGGTTTGGATGCGCCTGCTGCCCGCCGAATATTGCAAGACTATTAAGCTCCATTGGAAGCTATGCATATACCGAAAATGAGAATACCTTGTTTGTACATCTCTATATGGGCGGTGAAATCGAAAAACTGGTTGGAAATCAGAAGGTCGATATCAAGGTAACGTCAGAGCTTCCGTGGAATGGTAAGGTATGTATTGAGGTTAAAAACGCACCAAAGGACTTTATCCTTGCTGTCCGGATTCCGGATTGGAGTAATCAGCCGGTGATTGGTGCAGATGACTGGTCTATGCAGGATGGATATTGCTACATAAAAAAGGAGTGGAAGGAAAGTGAAACCATCGAATTTGATTTCCCGATGGAAGCAGCACTTTTTATGGCAAGTGATAAAGTAAGGGAAGATGTCGGAAAGGCAGCAGTCGCAAGAGGACCAATCGTATATTGTCTGGAGGAAGCCGACAATGGCGCAGATCTTCATTTGCTGTCCATTGAAGCAAATCCTGCCATAACTGTGAGAGACAAAGAAATCTGCGGACAAAAGATAAAAGCGATAGAAGTATCCGGTTTAAGAGAGCATAAGGGTTCTGATGCTGCACTGTACCATAAGCTGCAGGAGACAAAAAAAGAGAACGTAACCCTTCGCTATGTGCCATATCATATGTGGGCAAATCGAGGGGAAAACGAAATGCAGGTCTGGACAAGGTACCACTAATTTTTCACATACAAAGGAGAAGCTTTTTATGACGTACAATGAGATCGTAGAAAACATAAAAATGTGTGCTCTGCAGTATGATGCCGGCACGATTAAGGAACATATTGCAATCCAGTTTAATGTCTATGGTGAAGGCGAGGGAGCCTTCTACATTGAAATCAGCGAGGGCAAAATCAATATTCAGCCATATGAATACTATGATCGTGACGCACTGATTTATGTGGATGCGGATACCCTTATGCAGATTGCAACCGGAGAGCTTTCCATGAAGGATGCCTATTCGGAAAACAGGATTGTCGTACAGGGCAGACATGACGCTGTTTTGAAGTTCGGGCAGATGAAGCTTCGCAAGGAGCTGACAGAGAGAAGAATCGGAGGCATTTTTCATCGCGTGAGTATCCGCAAGTATAAAGAGGACTCGGTGGAGCCGGATAAGATCAAAATGATGTTAAAGGCTGCCATGGCTGCTCCCTCTGCATGTAACCAACAGCCCTGGGAATATTATGTGGTAACAGATAGAGAAATCATCAGAAAATTGGCGGAAACTTCTCCAAATGCGACATGTGCCGCAGAAGCGCCCTTGGTATTTGTTCCCTGCCATCGCAGGAGCGGCGTAGTACCGGAATATTTTCAAATTGATATGAGCGCTTCCGTGGAGAATCTTCTTTTGGAAGCGGATGAGCTTGGACTGGGGGCAGTCTGGATGGGCATTGCACCAAATAGAAAACGGATGAAAGCGGTAAGAAAGGTGTTAGCGATACCGTTTTCCTTAGAACCCTTTGCTCTTGTTCCCTGTGGCTATCCTGCAGAAGAAAAGGAACAGGAAGACCGTTATGACGAGGCGAGAGTGCACTATGTTAATCCCCTTTCGGAAAAGTGTTCTTGAATGAATTTGCATATTTGAAGTCCCTTTTTGGAATTGTGTTGCTAAGAATGAATTTGTTATTCTAATTGCAGACTGTAAAGGAACGTCGGTACTAAATTCGCAATAAATTGCTCATTAAGTGCCGACGCTTTTTTAACGTTCTGATTCAAATAGCAAAATTCATTCTCAGGAACACAATTCCGTAAATGGATTTATATTATGCCTTGTACTACGGTAAAATATGAGATTTTGGGTGTGGGGACTAGAAAAAAGGTTGATACACCCAAAATAAGTGAATAAAGTCAAAGAATTGGGTGTAGAGCGGTAATAAAGCAGTCTCTACACCCATTTTTTCGTGTCGAGAGGCCGAGAAGAGTCGCAGATAAGCTGAAAATGGGTGTAAAGGCTTGGTAAAGAAGCCGCTACACCCAAAATAAGTGAATAGAATCGAAGAATTGGGTGTGGAGTAGCGAAAAAGCAGTCTCCACACCCATTTTACATAAACTTTGCGAAAATGCGGTAGCGGGTTTTACATTTTTCTAATAAGATAAGCATTGTTATTTTACGGAGGAGTTTATGAAGAAAACAGTTCAAATAAAGAGGGCAGGAAGCGTATTATTGTTTGTCCTGCCTGCACTAATCCCACTTTTTGTGTTCTGGATTTATCCGATTTTTCGGTCTGTCTGGATCAGCTTTACAGATTGGGATTTTATGACACCTACTTATCATATTGTCTTTTTTAAAAATTACATTTCTCTATTCAAAGATAGCAGATTTTATAATGCGTTGTGGAATACCCTGATATTTACAATCGGTACACTGGTTCCAACCATTGTAATTGGCTTAGGCTTGGCCGTTTTATTACAGAAACCATTTATAGGGAGTGGGATTGTAAAATTCATCCTTTTTTCACCATGGATTACGCCAACGGTAGCAATTTCCATCGTCTGGACCTGGATTTTTCAACCAAACGACGGACTGGCAAATATGGTCCTTTCCTTTTTTGGACTTCCTGCATTAAAGTGGATCAGCAGCTCACAGACTGCGATGCTTTCCGTAATTATAGTAACGGTATGGAAGAGCATGGGATATGCAATGATCTTTTATCTTTCTGCTTTGGAAAAGGTTCCGGAGGAATTATACGAAGCAAGTGCTCTGGATGGGGCTGGAAAGTGGGGACAGTTCTTTGCTGTTACAATTCCAAGCATTTCACCAACCACGTTTTTTTTGATGATTATCACGATGGTAAATTCCCTGCAGGCATATGATCAGATACAGATTCTGACGCAGGGAGGTCCGAGCGGAAGTACAAGAACATTGTTGTATATGTACTATCAGTTGGGCTTTCAGGAGTTTAAAATGGGACAGGCAACAGCTGTTGCGGTAGTTATGATTTTTATTACGGTATTGCTTTCTTTGATACAGTTTTATGCATCGAAAAAGTGGGTGCATTATTAGGAGTGTTCTATGGTAAAAAAATATACAATTCGAGATGGAATAGATGCAGTGATTAAATGGTTTATTTTGCTTGTGGCGGGTGTATTTACAGCGTTTCCGTTTGTCTGGATGATGGTAAGTGCACTAAAGACAAAGGCAGAAATCATGAATACAAATGCATTTTTGCCTGAGAAACCACAATGGGATAATTTTGCAACTATATTATTTGAATCTCCAATTCCAAAATATATTGTAAACAGTCTGTGGATTTCTCTTGTGATTGTAGCAATTCAGTTGGTAACCGGCGCAATGCTTGCTTATGCAATTGTCTTTATGAAATTTCGGGGACAGCATCTCTTGTTTGGAATTATTATGGCAACATATATGCTTCCGGTAGCGGCTACTTACATTCCGAGCTATATCATTTTAGCCCACAGAGGCCTGCTAAATACATATACAGGACTAATTATTTCGAGTACTGTAAGCATATTCGGAATTTTTTTGTTAAGACAGGCGTTTATGCAGGTCCCGGATGGGATGGTAGAAGCCGCAAAAATTGATGGGGCTTCCCATTTTCGTATACTTGGTCATGTGGTTTATCCAATGACAAAGTCATCATTTATTACATTTGGATTGATGAGCTTCATATCAACATATAACAATTATATGTGGCCTTCCTTGATTACCAATGATTCGTCAAAATATATGGTATCGCAGGGCTTAAGAAGCTTCTTTATAGAGGGTGGGGCCTACGGAACAGAATGGGCGCTTGTTATGGCCGCAAGTGCGGTAATTGTTCTGCCACTTTTAATATTGTTCGCTTTTGCGCAAAAATGGTTCATCAATGGAATCGGTGGAGACACCGGAATGAAAGGATAAAAGAGAGGAAAAGAAAGATGAAAAAAAGATTTTTGAGTGTAATGATGGCAGGAACAATGCTTGCTATGACAGTTGCCGGCTGTGGAAGTACAGAATCTGTTTCCACAAGTGGGAAAACTGTTTCCGAGGCTGGAGAGAATACCGGGGTAACAAATAGCACCTCTTCTGAAAAGGTAGAGGTAGAGTTTTGGTATTCCGGCGGTAAAACCGCAGTAGGTGTTGTACAGGAAATCGTAGATTCCTACAATGCATCACAGGATACTTATGTTGTAACAACGGTAACACAGGCAGACTACGGCGAAACCTACGAGAAGCTTCAGGCAGGAATTGCAGGAAATGCTGCACCGGACTTAGTGCTGTTAGATAAAGGTTCTGCAAGAAGCCTATCAGATAAAGGATTAGTTGCAGATCTCGCGGAGCGTATGAGTGCAGATAGTGAATTTGATGAGGCAGATTATGTGAGTGCTTTTTTTGATCAGGTAAAGGATGGAAAAGGAAAAATTTTTGGTATCCCTGCTTATGGTACAACGCAGGTTCTTTACTACAATATAGCAGCATTTAAAGAAGCGGGTGTTGATCCGCAGAGCATCAAAACCTGGCAGGACTTATCACAGGCCGCAGCAAAAATAAAGGCAGGTGGAACTTATACCTATGGCTGGGAACCGATGTGGGGACCTGACAATTTGGTGGATGCTGCATTCTCGAACGGGGGAACGATTTTTAGTGAAGACGGACAGACTGTAACAATCAATTCAGAGGAATGGGTTGAAGTGTGGGAGGCTTTCCGGACATGGATTCATGAGGATGAGACAATGGCAATCCATTCCGGTGGACAAGGCTGGGAATACTGGTATAATACCATTGATGATGTACTTTTAGATGTTGCCGGCGGATATACAGGCTCTTCAGGAGACCAGGCCGATTTGGATTTTTCGATTGTAGGAGCTATCGAACAGCCTGCATGGGATGAGAGCACCTCTTCGAAACCGATGGCAGTAGCACTTACCATGAGCGTTGTGGCAAGCTCATCCGAGGAAGAACAGGCCGGAGCGTATGATTTTATGAAGTATTTTACGAATGTAGAAAATCAGGCAAAGTGGTCCATGGCAACAGGGTATGTACCGGTTAATTTAAATGTAATGGAGGATGCTGCTTATCAGGCATATACTGCAGAAAATCCACAGGCCCTTGTACCATTTAATCAGGCATCCCATGGCTCTGTATACCCATTCGATCCAACAAGTGGAGCAATTTATGATGCACTGTCCATTGCTGCAGACAAGGTGGAGATTGATGGAATTTCTGCCCAGGAAGCTTTGGATGAGGCACAGAGAGCTGCCCAGGCAGCTCTGGATGAGGCTTTAGGAAACTAATATGGAATGCGTACTTGGTTTTTCTATCAGCAAGCACGAAAAAAAGGTTCAGACGGCAACTTTTGAGGTGCCGTCTTCCTGTTTGGCAATCTGTTTTTTACATGATATACCGGATCAGCTTGCGCTTTTAGTAAATATAATCGTAGAAGACCCCGGTGGGAAAATCCGATTTCAAAAGCAGCTGGGATATAGTGAGAGAGTAATCGGATTGGGAAAAACTTATTTGGATACTACTATCGGAGGAATTCCGGGAGCGATAGAAGCCGGAACCTGGACAGTAAAAGTTATTTTAGCTTTGGAGTATGTGCAAAAATATTTCGCCGACGGAAAAACAAGTTTTACCATAACGGTAACGGACGAAAAAAAGCCGCTTAGGGAACATTTAGGCGAGGAAATCTGGGTGGACCAAAGCTTCCGGTATTCCGGGTACAATCCGGAAAAAAATTTCAGCCAGGAGAAAAGATGGTACAAGGGGGATTTTCATACCCATACAAGACTATCGGATAGAAAAGAGACTCCGGAGCGTGTCATGGAAAAAGCACACTTTATGAATTTGGATTTTTATACTGCAACGGAGCATAACGTGATGCATACCGGTTGGCCGAAAACCGATGTATTGGTTTTGCCGGGGGTCGAAATTACAACATCTATTGGACATGCAAATTTATTCGGACTACAGGAACGACCGGATTTTTTGGATGAGGTTTTGGAAAATGACGATAAAGAATTGCTAAGGGAAATATGGAATAAGATTGCAATTTGGTGCAGGAACCGGAAGGTTCTGTTTAGTATCAATCATCCGTTTTTGTATTTGTGGAAATGGGAATATTCGGATATTCCGTTGGAGTATATATCCTGCCTTGAAATCGTCAATGATCCAACCTATGCTGCGGTAAAGGAGGCCCATGCAAGCGAAGCGAATATGCTTGCAATTCGTATGGCGGATGTTTTATGGGCAGATGGATACCGTATTTGCGCCATTGGAGGAAGCGATTCGCACAATCGACTGGATGAGTTTTATGAGGGTGCAGTCGAAAACTCCATTGCAGGAGATCCAGCAACCTGGTTTTACATGGAAAAGCTATGTGCATCCGAGGTATACAAAGAACTGAAAAACTGTTCTGCATGTGTGACCAGATATGTGGAAGAATTGAAAATGGTGCTTTATGCAAATGGAGAAAAAATTCCGCTTGGCGCTAAGCTGCCTGACTGCACAACCAGTCTTGAATGGGAGATCTCCATAAAAAGCAAAGAACATTTTCCGAAATTATTCGTGCTCATAAATGGGCGGAAGCAGGAATTATTACTAAAGAGCAATGATGGGCAAAACTATATTGGAAGCGGGGCATTGGAAATTCCGAAGGAGGATTATTGCTGGATTCGGTTTGGAGCAGAATCCGTCCGGAAAGAATTTATGATGTATGCAAATCCGGTTACCAGAGGAAAAACGATGCATAAATTGCATACATTTGAGGATGTAAAGGCTGTATTGGAAATATGAAGATAGCGGGAATTTTATTTGATAAGGATGGGACCCTGATTGATTTTTACAAGGTCTGGCAGGCTGCAACAGAACCGGTAATAGAACGTATTTTTCAGACATATAAAATCGAAAGCTCCCACGAGAACCGAAAAGCGGTCTTAACGGGACTGGGAATAGAAGACGGAAAGATTGACCCAAACGGAGCACTGGCATGGAAAACCTATCCGATGATTGCGGAAGATCTGACACCTATTTTGCAGAAACTGGTGCATCATGCCGTAATTTGCAAAGAAGAGCTTATTGTGCAGCTAAGTACCTGTTATGAAGAAGAAACCAGTAAGAATTGCGATCCAACGGCAAGCATTACGGATCTTTTGAAGCTGATGAGAACCTTGGCAGAGAAAAAAATCAGGATTGGTATTGCAACAACAGATACCTATAATGCAACCATAAGGTGTTTGAAAGGTTTAAAAATACTGGAGTATTTCTCCTTTTTTTCTATGGATCAGATGCCGGTTCCGATGCCGGTGAAACCGGATGGGACAATCCTTAGGCTGGCCGCAGAGTATTGGAAGGTTAAACCACAGGAGATCCTGGTTGTCGGTGACACACCAAATGATATGCGATTTGCCCATAATGGTGGTGCAATTGCAGTAGGCGTGCTTAGCGGAACTGGAAAGGAGCAGGATTTGCTTCCGGTTGCGGATCATATCATTGAATCGGTGGATGCCCTGCCACAGCTGATAGAAGAATTGGAGAACTGTTAAGTATGGGATATGTGTTACTGGCTGTCGCAATTCTTTCTGAGATTGTCGGAACAGCCTATTTGAAGCAGACAGAAGGATTTACAAAACTTATTCCTTCTATGATCTGTATTTTGGCATATGGAGTGTGCCACTATTCCTTCGCAAAATGCTTACTACGAGTCAATTTGAGTGTAGGTTATGCCATTTGGTGTGGAATCGGTTTGGTAATTACCACATTAATATCTGTTTTAGTGTACAAGGAAAAAATCTCAATACCGGGAATCCTTGGCGTAGGGCTCATCCTGATTGGATGCGTACTGGTAAATGGATTTGGAAGTAAATAGTAGTTAAAGATTGCGCAGTGTAATACTGCGCTTTTTTCTTACACAAATTTTACATAGATTTTATATTTCTACGATATTAGATTTTACAGGACAAGAATAACATAAAACTTGAGAACATATACACGTTTTTCCGAAATGGGAGTTACGAAAGAAGGGGAAAAGTATGACAGTTATATGGAATTATGTAAATAAAAAATTGGTACGTGATCATGCGAAGATTAGCTGCTTCCTTATAGCAAACGTTATGTTCTGGGGAATGATCGGATTTCTGCTGTGGAGTGTGATACAGCTTTTCGCACTTAAGACAATTGACTATGCACTCTGCTTTATCGGTTATCCGGCATTCTTTATAGGAATCGTTGGAGGAACGCTGTTTTTATGGAAGAAATACTAGAGAAAACAAAAGACTACTGGAACGAAGAAAATACAAAAAAGTATGAGGGTGCGATGCAGCTTCTGACTTCGAAAATCAAGGAGTTCGATGCTTCTTATTATGAAGAAACCGGGCATCATTTCATCCGTTTCATTGAAAAACGCTTAAAGAGTCCGGAAAGCATAGCAAACAAACTAAAGCGCAAAGGGAAAAAAGCGGAAGGGTTGCAGATTGAAGAGCTGATCAGTGATCTGGCAGGGGTGCGTATCATCTGCTTTGATACCAGCCAGATTTATAAAGTGGCCCGGATGATCGGAGAATGCGGAGAATTTGAAATCCTGAAAGTAAAAGACTATATCTTTAGACCGAAAGATAATGGCTATCAGAGCTACCACATCATTTTGAACATTCATTCTGTAAAGGTGGAACTTCAGATTCGTACCATACTGATGGATGCGTGGTCATCCTTAGATTCCATTCTTATCTATAAGAAATCCACTCCTATTTCCGAACAACTAAAGAAAGACATTATTCGTTTTTCAAAATGGAGCAGAAAAATGGACAAAATGGTTCAAAGGATGATGTCAAGAAAGGTGGACACGAATGCAAAACAGAAGAAGTAAGAAACTACCAATCATATGGTTGCTGCTGGCAGCAGTTTTAGGCGTATTCTGCGGTTGCAGTGCAGATGCAAAGGAAGACAGAAACAGTATGGATTTGAATGTACTGGGAAAAATCATGGTCTGCATGAGAGAGGAAGGGTCCGGAACAAAGGATGTCTTTTCAGAGAATATCTCGGAAAGTGCCAGCCTGGAGCAGGTTTCCTATATTGCAGAGGGAAATGATGAAGTAATTGCCTATGTGCAAAACTACCCGGGAGCAATCGGCTACGTATCCAAGGGAAAGGCCGTTGCTGCAAAAGGCGTTTCCCTGGTGGAAACAGATGAGAAAATAGCACGGCCATTCTATCTTGTACATATGGGAGAGCAGAACGATCTGGAAAGAGATTTTATGAGAATGACGATGGAAGATATCGGGAAAATATATGATGGGACCTATACTGCGTGGAGTAATTTGAAGGAGGAAAAGTAGGATGAACGAAACACTAAAGATATTGTTTGGCCTTTTCGGAGGACTGGCAATTTTTATCTTTGGAATGAATATGATGAGCGAATGTCTGCAAAAGGCAGCGGGAGAGAAGATGAAAAAGATTCTTGGTCTCCTTACCAAAAATCCGCTGCTGGGTGTTCTTGCAGGGGCTCTTACCACGGCAGTATTGCAGAGCAGTAGTGCGACAACGGTAATGGCGATCGGTTTCGTAAGTGCAGGGCTTATGACCTTGCCACAGGCAATTTCCATTATTCTTGGCGCAAACATCGGAACCACAATGACCGCACAGATCATTGCGTTTAAAATCAGTGATTACATTTATCTGTTTATTGCAGTGGGCTTTATCATTTCTTTTGTCTGTAAAAAGGAAAAAATAAAAAATATTGGTCAGACGATTTTTGCCTTTGGACTGTTGTTTGAAGGAATTGAGACTATGGGGGGTGTGATGAAACCCTTGGCGGGAAGCCCCTTCTTTACGGATTTGATCGAGAAAGTGGCAGGAATACCAATTCTTGGTATTTTTGTGGGAACATTGATGACCTTGGTAGTGCAGAGCAGTAGTGCAACAATTGCTGTTCTTCAGAATTTTGCTGCACAGCCATGTGCAGATGGGGTTACGAGCATTATCGGACTGGCCGGAGCAATTCCGATTCTGCTGGGAGATAATATCGGTACCACAATCACTGCACTTTTGGCATCGGTGGGACAGAGCAAGGATGCAAAGCGGACAGCAGTTGCCCACAGCATTTTTAACATATCCGGAGCATTTTTGTTTGTATGGTTCGTAAAACCTTATGCAGCTCTAATTCAATACATTTCTCCAAAGGGAAATGAGGTGGATGTGATTTCCAGACAAATCGCAAATGCACATACAGGATTTAATCTGGTCATGACGCTTATCTGGCTTCCGCTGATTGGTCTCTTGGTCAAGATTGTAATGATCATCATTCCAAAAAAGGATGGCGATTCTGTGGTGCCTGTGGCAGCTACCGCTTATCTGGATGACAAGCTGGCCTCCCAGCCTACCGTGGCTCTTCATCTGGTTACAAAGGAAGTCATTCACTGCGGAAAGCTGGTGGAGGATATTCTGTTAAAGATCAGAGAGGTATCGGACAAGAACGAAGAAAAGCTTTCCAATGATATTATACAATCGGTGGAACAGGAGCATGCCATCTATGAAAAAATAAATGACTACATTGCGAAAGTATTTGCGGAGGGAGTTGTAACGGAGGAACAGGTAAGTGCGTCCACAAGGCTTATGAATATTCTCTGTGATATTGACCGAATTGCCAATTGGAGTAAAGACATTACACAGCTTTTGATGGGAAAAAGCGGGAAAAAGAGTAAGCTTTCCAAGGAGGCAAAAAAGGATATCCGAAAAGCGGTGCGCCTTATTCTGGAAATGTATGCATATGCATTACATGTGCTGGTAAATGAAGATGAAACAGGAAAGAAGAATATCCAGAAAAAGAAGGAAGAGGTACTGCTTTTAGAGGAGAAAATGAGAAAAGCACATATGGAGCGTGTGGGACAGAATAAGTGCAGTGTGAAGATGACGGCGATGTATAACGGAATTCTTCAGGACATCGACAGGATGGGAAACAGCTGTGTGAACTTGGTAGATATGGCATTGGAAAATCCAGGCATGGAGCTTCTGATTGAAGAGGTATAAGAGGATGAAAAAAGAGGATATGAATTGTTATACAAATAGGGAATTGTCATGGCTTTCTTTCAATGAAAGAGTTTTAAATGAGGCTGGAAATCCAAAGGTTCCACTGGCAGAGCGGCTTACCTTTGCCTCCATTTACCAGACAAATCTGGATGAGTTTTTTATGGTCCGTGTAGGAACACTGATGAGCCAGATGAATTCAAAGGAAAAAATCTATGAAAATAAGACGGGGATGAGCAGTGAAGAGCAGGTTGCAGCAATCTTAAAAAGAACCCGGGAGCTGGAGAAGAAAAAGGCTCATACCTACGAGCAGCTGATGGGAGAATTACGGAATTGTGGAGATGAGAGAGCTGCTGCTTAGCGTCTTGGAGCAATATGTTCCGGAGGATACGGAAAATAAAGGAAACGAGAATGAATGAAGCGAGAATAAATGAAGCGATGAAATATGAAGATATTGTAAAGAATAAGGAAATCTGTGCACTTTTAAAGAAAGGAAATGAGAATCTGGGGGTACTGGGATATACCGACCATTCGAAGGCGCACTGCAAGCTGGTGGCGGAGCATGCCGCATATATTCTTGAAACACTTGGCTATTCGGCCCGTGAGGTTGAGCTTGCAAGAATAGCAGGATTTATGCATGATATCGGAAATGCCATCAATCGTACCAGACACGCGGAGTACGGAGCACTTCTTGCCAACGATATTTTAAAGGAGACCGGCATGGAGCGGGAGGACCGGCTTGCTGTTGTATCAGCTATCGGGAATCATGATGAGTCAACCGGAGGGGCGTTAGATGTCATCTCTGCGGCTCTTATTATTGCGGACAAAACGGATGTGCGCCGGAATCGTGTCAGAACCAAGGAACAGGCCAACTTTGATATTCATGACCGGGTAAATTACGCGGTTACCGGTGCAAAGCTAAAGGTGAATGTAGAAAAGAAAACAATTTCCCTCAATTTGCAGATTGATGAAAAAATCTGTACCATGTACGAGTATTTTGAAATTTTTCTTGGACGGATGATGATGTGCCGACAGGCGGCAGAAATGCTTGGAACAAAATTTAAGCTGACGGCTAACGGAAGTAAGGTACTTTAAATCTTTACACTTCTTTACAATTCTATTACGAAGGCTTGATAGCAGATTTTACAATCGCCTTTTAGAATGTCTCTTGTGATGAATAAATAAGAGACATTTTTTATTGCCGGAATAAATCCGGCAAAAAGGAAAGAGAGGAAAATCGATTATGAAAAAGAAAATCACAAAAGCATTAGGAATTTTACTGACAGCATCTATGTGCCTTGCAGGCTTTACCGGATGCGGTAATACGGACGATACTGCAGCAACCAACAGTACAGCAGATACTGCTACAACAAATGAGAGCGTTGCACAGGAGAGCAATGCTACCGCAGAACCTGCACCGGAAGCAACCACCGACAATACAGATGTAAGCGGAACTATTTCACTTGCCGGAAGTACTTCCATGGAAAAGCTTTGTGAGGCACTTATGGAAGGCTTTATGGAGGCTTATCCAAATGTGACAGTAACAACAGAATACACCGGTTCCGGAGCAGGTCTTGAGTCTCTCGCAGCAGGAAGCGTTGACATCGGAAATGCATCTCGCCATATCAAGGACAGCGAAGCAGAAAGCGGTGCGGTTGAGAATGTAGTTGCATTAGACGGAATCGCTGTTATTACTGATCTGGAGAACGATGTGACGGATTTAAGCACCGAGGATCTCGCAAAGGTTTACACCGGAGAAATTAAAAACTGGTCAGAGCTTGGCGGAAAAGACGAAGCAATTGTTGTAATCGGACGTGAGAGTGGTTCCGGTACAAGAGATGCATTTGAAGAGCTTGTTGAGGTAAAGGACGCATGTGCCTATGCACAGGAGCTTGATTCAACCGGTGCAGTTTTAGCAAAGGTTGCAGCAACACCGGGCGCAATCGGATATGTATCCCTTGATGTTGTAGACGATACAGTAACTGCAGTTGCCCTGAATGGTGTAGAAGCTTCTGAGGAAAACATTCTTGCAGGTACATATGCACTCCAGAGACCATTTGTTATGGCAACCATGGGAACCATTGACGAGCAGAACGAATTGGTTTCGACCTGGTTCGATTACATTAACTCCGAAGAGGGCAAGGAAATTACAAAGTCTGTTGGACTTATTATTCCGGAATAAAAAGAGGTATCTATGAAAAAAGTTAAGGAATCAATAGCAAAGTATATCTTTTTAATCGCTGGAATCGTTGCAATCATTTCGGTATTGGCAATTACTTTATATATGTTCCTTAAGGGTGCACCCGCTTTATTTCAAGTGGGCGCACCTCAGTTATTATTTGGAACTGTTTGGAAACCTACCGCCGCGGAACCGCATTACGGTATCTTCTATATTATCCTCTCTTCCGTGGTAGGAACACTCTGCTCGGTTTTGATCGGAGTACCGATTGGCCTTCTGACAGCGGTTTTTCTTACGGATCTTACAAACTCCAGTCCCCTTGGAAGAACGGTCAGCAAGATTTTATCCTCCGCAGTGGAGCTTTTAGCAGCGATTCCATCCGTAATTTACGGCTTGATCGGACTTATGGTTTTAAATCCATTGATGTACAAATTGGAAAAGCATTTTTTTACAGGCTCCGAGACCCATCAGTTTACCGGTGGAGCGAATATGCTTTCTGCGATCATAGTTCTTGCAATCATGATCCTTCCAACGGTAATCAATATCAGTGCATCCAGCATCCGGGCGGTATCCCAAAGCCTGCGGTCTGCATCGCTGGCCTTAGGGGCAACAAAACTGCAGACAATTTTTCGGGTGGTTATTCCGGCTGCCAGATCGGGAATTATGACAGGCGTTGTGCTTGGAATCGGCCGTGCCCTCGGAGAGGCAATGGCAATTAACATGGTTGCAGGTGGAGCGGTAAATCTTCCGTTGCCGTTTAATTCCGTCCGCTTCCTTACCACGCAGCTTGTCAGCGAGATGAGCTATGCTTCCGGACTTCACAGACAGGTGCTGTTTACCGTTGGATTGGTTCTCTATATCTTTATTCTGAGCATCAATCTAATCTTAACCAGACTTCGTAAGAAAGGAGAGAAGGCAAATGACTAAGAAAAAATGCAGAGTAAGTGAATTGTTTTTGTATGGTGCAATTTATTTATGCGCAGCAGTATCCATAGTCCTTCTGGCATATATCATCATTTATGTACTCCAGAAGGGATTAAAAAGTATAACCCCTACCTTCCTTACTACCGTAAGCTCTGCGAGAAAAGGAACTGTCGGAATTGCTGGAAATATTGTCAATACCATATTGATCATCTTAGTGACCATGCTGTTTGCAACTCCCATTGGAATCGGAGCTGCAATCTATTTAAATGAATATGCAAAGCCGGGAAAACTGGTTTCGGCCATTGAATTTGCCACGGAGACACTTTCCGGTATTCCGTCGATTATTTTCGGTCTATTTGGAATGATGTTCTTTGGAGAGACTCTTGGCTTGGGCTACAGTATTCTGACAGGCTCCCTTACATTGATACTCATGGTTCTTCCCTTGATTACAAGAAATACGCAGGAGGCACTAAAAACCGTTCCGGACGGTTACCGCAATGGTGCAATCGGCCTTGGAGCAGGAAAATGGTATATGATCCGGACTATTTTAATTCCATCTGCCATGCCCGGAATCATTACCGGTGTGATCCTTGCCATCGGCCGCATTGTGGGCGAGTCAGCGGCACTTCTGTTTACAGCAGGTTCGGCAAAATTACTTCCGAAAAGCTTCCTTGGAATTTTCGACAAGATTTTCCAGTCAGGAGGCACCCTTACCATCCAGCTGTATCTGTCTGCTACCAGCGAGGGGGATTTTGATTCTGCGTTTGGAATTGCAGTAGTGCTTTTGGTAATTGTATTTGCAATTAATTTGATTACAAAGAAATTGACAAGGAGATTTGATGTTACAAGAAATAGTAACTGAGATGGAGAGAAGAATCATGGCAAATAATGTAAAAATCAAGGTCGAAAACCTGGACCTTTACTATGGAGATAATCACGCCTTAAAGAACGTGAGCATGGACATCTACGAAAATAAAATAACGGCATTCATCGGTCCCAGCGGCTGCGGAAAATCCACATTTTTAAAGACCTTAAACCGCATGAATGACCTGGTGGAAAACGTGACCATAACCGGAAAAGTCAGCCTGGACAGCGAGGATATCTATGCCCAGAAGGTGGATGTTACACAGCTTCGGGAGCATGTGGGTATGGTATTCCAGCAGCCGAATCCATTCCCAATGAGCATCTATGACAATATTGCATACGGACCTCGTGTGCATGGAATCCGCGATAAGCACAAGCTGGATCAGATTGTGGAGGAAAGCCTACGGGGAGCTGCTATATTTGATGAGGTTAAGGATCGTTTGAAAAAGTCCGCACTTGGGTTATCCGGCGGACAGCAGCAGAGAATCTGCATTGCAAGAGCTCTTGCCGTGCGGCCATCGGTACTTCTGATGGATGAGCCTACCTCTGCACTGGATCCGATTTCTACATCCAAGATTGAAGATCTGATGGAAGAATTGAAAAAACAATACACGATTGTGGTTGTAACCCACAATATGCAGCAGGCACTTCGTGTATCGGACTATACTGCATTTTTCTTAGTAGGAGAGTGCGTGGAATACGGCGATACTAAGACGCTGTTTTCTTATCCGCAGGATAAAAGAACAGAGGACTACATCACAGGTCGATTCGGTTGATGTATTTCATAGTCATTTATCTCGAGTTTATGTTCCTGATGAATTTGCATATTTGAATCAGAACCCGCTCTCGCTTGTAAAAAGCGCAGCGGTACTAAATTCGCAATGAATTGCTCATTAAGTGCCGGCGCTTTTTAAACGTTCTGATTCGAATAGCAAAATTCATTCAGGAACATGGTTTCGAAATGATATACTGTATATATAAGGACAGAAAGGAAAAATAGGTAGAATGAGATCAAAATTTGACCAGCAGTTACAGAAATTGAACGATGAAATGATTCAAATGGGCACAATGATCGAGGAAAATATACAGGAAGCCATCGAGGCTTTGGTAAAGTTTGATGTAGAAAAGGCAAAGGAAATCATAGGCAGAGATTCTGCGGTGGATGAAAAGCAAAAGGAAATCGAAGGAATCTGTTTTCATCTTCTGATTCAGCAGCAGCCGGTGGCAAGAGATCTTCGGGCGATTACAGCAGCAATGAAGATGGTAACGGATATGGAACGAATCGGGGATCATGCTGCAGATATCAGTGAAATGACCATTTTTATGGAAAAAAATCCAAAATCAAAAAGCATGGAGACCATCATCAATATGGCTTCGGAAGCCATGATCATGCTTATCCAGAGTATCGATGCCTACGTAAAGAAGGACATGGAGATTGCGAATCGTGTGATTACCCAGGATGATGTGGTGGATAATCTGTTTGATCAGGTGAAGATGGAGCTTATCGATTTAATCCGGAGCAATCCGGAGGGTGGAGAACAGGAAATCGATATGCTGATGATCGCAAAATATCTGGAGCGTATCGCAGATCATTCCGTAAATCTGGCAGAATGGGTCAAATATTCGCTGGATGACCATATCGTAAAGCAGGTATAACGGCATTACATTTGGATTTTACACAGAATTTACAATTGCAGGTAGCAAATTTTACAATCATACTTTATGATATAGAAAAGACAGTACAATTATGTGAGGTGATTCATATATGGCACTCATTTATATCGTAGAGGATGATGAGAGTATTCGTGAGATAGAGACAATCGCACTGAAAAACAGTGGTCATATGATTGTCTCTTTTTCCAATGCAACGGATTTTTATAAAAAGATCAAGGAGATGCTACCGGAGCTGGTGTTACTTGATGTCATGCTTCCGGATGAAAACGGAAATGAAATTGTAAAAAAGCTTCGAAGCAATCCGGAGACTAAGAGAATTCCAATCATTATGGTGACGGCAAAAACCACGGAGATGGATATGATTAAGGGCCTGGATAACGGTGCGGATGACTACATAAAAAAGCCCTTTTCCATCATGGAACTGATTACGAGAGTAAAGGCGCTTCTTCGTAGAACCTCCTCGGAAGGAGAATCGATATATGAAATGGGAGATATCGTGATTGACCATGAGCGCCATGTGGTAAAGGTGAATGGGGAGCCGGTAGAGCTGACTTTTAAGGAATATGAGCTTCTTCGCTGTCTGGTGGCAAATAAAAATGTGGTACTTACCAGGGAAGTGCTGATGTTAAATGTCTGGGGAACGGATTTTGCCGGGGAGACAAGGACTGTGGATATGCATATTAAGACCCTGCGCCAGAAGCTTGGGGAGGCAGGAGAGATGATACGCACGGTTCGAAGTGTGGGATATGTGATTGAGGAGCAGGAATGAAACAGAAAATTAACTTGCGGTTGATTCTGATTGCGATTCTTGCGGTCATTACCACAACCATCGGAATCACCTTCGTATGCTATAACATTTTTCAAAGACAGGTCAAGCAGGACCTTCGGCTTCATGCACAATTACTAAAGGATGCTTCCGTTTCGGACCTTGTGGAAAAGAATCGTCTCCAGCCCAGCGTTGATATGAGAATTACCTGGATCGATACGGATGGAACGGTTTTGTTTGACAATGACAACGAGGCAGATATGCTGGCAAATCATTCGGACCGCCCGGAAATTGAAGAGGCCCTTATGTACGGTGAGGGTGAATCCGTCCGGGAATCGAATACCATGGAAATGCGGACCTTCTACTATGCGGTTTTACTGTCGGACGGAACCATTCTTCGTGTGTCCACTGAGGCCAGAAGTATGTTCAGTGTGTTTTTGACAGCATTTCCTGTGATTGGTCTGGTCTGTATTCTCATTGTTTTTTTATGCGTTCTGATCAGTCATCTGCTGACGAAACAGCTGATTCTGCCAATTGAAGAGCTGGCCAGAAACTTAGAAAACGCTTCCACCACAACCACCTATAAGGAGCTGGTTCCCTTTGTGAACACGATCCGAAACCAGCATGAAAACATTCTGGCATCCGCAAAAGTAAGACAGGACTTTACGGCAAATGTATCCCATGAGCTAAAGACGCCCCTTACTGCCATATCGGGATATGCGGAATTGATTGAAAATCAGATGGTGGATGAGGAAAAGCAACGGAAGTTCGCCGGGGATATCCGGAAAAATGCAGATCGTCTGGTTAATCTGATCAATGATATTATTCGACTTTCCGAGCTGGACCAGAGTGAAACAAGGTCTGATTTTTCCGAGCAGGATCTGTATGAGGTGGCTGCGGAACGGGTGGAGCTGCTAGAGGCAAATGCGAGAGAAAAGAATATAGAGCTTAGTCTGACCGGACATTCCGTAAGACTGATGTCCAACCGGGGAATGTTAATCGAGCTGATGGATAATCTTGTGCAGAATGCCATTCGCTATAACGTGGAGAACGGAAAGGTTCTGATTTGGGTTTCCGAAGAGAATGGACAGGTCGTGCTGGGGGTCAAGGATACCGGAATCGGTATTCCAAAGGCAGACCAGGAACGGGTATTTGAGCGGTTTTACCGGGTGGATAAGAGCAGATCCAGAGAGACCGGGGGAACAGGGCTTGGGCTTGCAATTGTAAAGCATATCGTAGAGCTTCATGACGGTAAGATTGAGTTGAACAGCGAAGTAGGAAAAGGAACTGAGATTAAGATATTCCTATAAAATTGTTTCGAAAGCCTCAAAAAAATACAAGGTTTTTCTTGGAATCATTAAGAAGAATGATTATAATGTTTCCTATCAGAAACATAAGGAGGAGACCTAACATGGACCAGAATTGTGCGTATTGCATGGAGGGAGAGCTTGTTGCTGCATTCGGCATCAAGATTTGTGAATTAGAGCAGTCAAAGGTATATCTTTTTAAGGAGCAGAGTCATAAGGGACGTGTCATTGTGGCTCATAAGAAGCATGTCAGCGAGATGACAGAGCTTATGCCGGAAGAAAGAACTGCATATTTTGAGGAAATTAATCATGTTGCGGAAGCACTTCATAAGGCTTTTTCACCGGACAAGGTAAACTATGGTGCTTACGGGGATACGGGATGCCATTTACATTTTCATCTTGTACCAAAGTATAAGGACGAGTTTGAGTGGGGTGGAACCTTTGAGATGAACCCAAAACAAAAGTTCCTCACAGAAGAAGAATATGAGGAACTGATTGCTGAAATCAAAAAATATTTGTAATGTCTTTATATTCTTTTGGAGATACTCCATATTCTTTTTTGAAGGCTTTAAAAAAGCTGGAGTAATCCTTAAAACCACATAGAAGATACGCCTCGGTTATGGCGGTGTTGCTTAATATGGCATCCCGGCACATCGCGAGGCGTTTTTTTATGATGTACTGGTGCACGGATAAACCTAAATTTTCCTTAAACACATGAGAGATGTGAAATTTGCTGACATAGAATTCACTGGCGATGGAATCAAGGGTCAGATCCTCGTCAATGTGGTCTTCGATATAGGTAAGAATGCTCTGATAGAGGTTCTGCTCCTCCTTCCGGGTCTTTGGATGAAGCGATTCGTATACGCTCCGGTTCAGAAAGAAGATCAGGTCACTTACGCAGAGGGAAATCTTGATATCTTTTCCATACCGATCGGAGTGCAGCTCCTCAATGAGTGCAAAAATCTTGGATTGAATGGCATTAAAGGTCAGCACATCAAAATGATAGATATAATTTTTGCTGGTAATGGTATGCTGCATAAGATATCCATACTCCGGGGAGCGGTTCATCAGCTCGTTACAGTAATCCTGACTGATCCAGAACACAAATCTCTGATAGGGGGTGTCCGTACTTTTTATGCTGGGGTAGTGACGGACTCCCGGCGGAACAAGAATCATATCACCGTTTGAAACAGGATATTCCTTCTCTGCAATATGAATGCTGACATCACCACCGAGAAAAAAGTAGAACTCGTAGTAGTCGTGGCTGTGGCTTTTTACAGGCTTTAGTTTGGTATCGTTGTAATAGTAGATCTCGAAATCCTTGGACAGCATATATTGTCTGGTGGAAAAAGCAGATTGCAGATTTTTTTTCATATAGTTTTCCTCTTACATAAGCTTGTTTGGATCGATTCCGGACGCTTCAATATCTTCCGAAAGCTCATCCGGTAAGTACTTGCGGAAGACCATGACATAAATGCCGCTTGTAAGAAACGCATAAAAGCCGGCTCCGCACACAAGATAAACACCCACAACAAAGGTGGAAAGTACTGCAAATAATACAAAAGAGACATTTAAAAGCAAAAGAAGCATAGTGTATCCAAAATTGGAAAGGGACATGAGAAAAGCATTTTTTACATTGTCTATAATCCGGTTTTCAAATTTCGCCTGCACCGGGAAAAGATATAGCAGCGTAAAAAGAAAAAGCAATCCAAGAATGCTGCTGATAAAAAGGAAAATATTTCCCATTATGCCCCCCAGGAAAAGTCCGATTTTTGCGTCTAAAAACAAAAGAAAAGCGATAAGCAGCACAGCAAGCCATAGAATGGTAGCTTGAAAAAAATTTGCTTTAAAGGAAGAAAAAAAGTTGCTGGTAGCATATCCCTCATCCCGCCGCATGCGCTTCATCATACAGTAATAGAGAGCGGTGGTTGATGCCCCGATTGTAACAATCGGAAGACTGCAGAGCAGCCAGAGAAAGTGGAGTGTAACGATATCTGCAACAAGATAAAAAAAGCGTCCCAGCCAGCTGTTTGGAGAAAAAACGTTCATGATAAATCCTTTCGTTTCATGCCTTGTACTTCTGTTTTATATTAATCAATATTATTATAATCGCAAAAGGGAATCTTGTCGAGCTATCAAACACCCTGAGGGCAGAAGGAAACAGAGAGGAAATTTTCGAACAATTTGTTACAATATGGTACTAAGGTTACACAAAAAGTATTTTAGAAAAAGCTAAAATACAAATATCAAAATGGTAAAAAGCGGTGAAAATCAACGAAAATTGGGTAGTATTAAAAATAATTTTAGAAAAATGTAAAAAACTATTGAAAAAGCTAAAATGATGTGATAGTATAATCTTACAAAATAGCAAGTGATGCAGAAAAAAAACTATGCATCATGCATAAAAGAAAAGGAGAAGGAAAATGAAAAAGAAAGTAATTTCAGCAATTCTTGTTGCAGCGATGATGACCGGATGTCTTACCGCTTGTGGCGCAGATGGAGGAGCAAAGGGAAAACAGACTGTATCAATCTTTGTTTTTGGTAACGACCAGGAGCAGGCAATCTATACAGATATGTTTAAGGCTTTTGAGGAAGCAAACAACTGTACTGTTGAGGCGCAGATGTGCATCAAGGATGATTACAACACAACACTTACCGGTATGATGACCGCAAAGGATCTTCCGGATGTATTCTACATGGGACCTGAGGCGGTATCCCAGTATGTAGCAAACGGATATGCAATGGAGATTACACCGGTTCTTGATGAGCTCGGTCTTTCAACAGATGATCTTCCACAGGATATTCTGGCAAGCTACAGTATTGACGGAAAATTATACGGACTTCCACATGATGCATCTGTATTTGCATATGCTTACAATAAGGATTTATTTGATGCAGAAGGAATTCCTTACCCGGATCCAAACAAGCCATATACATATGAGGAGTTTGTTGAGATTTGCCAGAAGTTTACAAAGGATACTGATGGTGACGGAGAAATTGATCAGTGGGGTATGGGAGCAGCAAACCCATTCATGTTCTACCAGTATGTATGGTCTAATGGCGCAAGCTTCTTATCCGATGATTACAAGACAGTAACAATCGATACTCCGGAATTTAAGGATGCGCTTCAGAAATATGTTGATCTTACCTTAAAATATGGTGTAACACCTACTGTTGAGCAGGACGCTTCCCTTGGTGTATATCAGAGATGGCTTGCAGGACAGGAAGCATTCTACGCATGTGGTACATGGGATGTTGCAGCATTTATGGACAAAGAAGTATTCCCATATGAGTGGGATCTTTGCGGATACCCGACACTTTCTACCGGTATTTCTACTACCTGGTGTGGAACTGTAGGATATGCTGTAAATGCTTCTACAAAGAACAAAGACCTTGCTACAAAGCTTGCTTACTTTATGAGTGCTGATCCGGATGGAAACAGAACACTTTCTGGTATTACTACCGGAGCATCTATTCAGCTTCCAAACTTAATCTCTATGGCAAATGGTGAATTTAAGGATGCTATCGCTGATGGATCACTTCCATTCCCGAACAACACAGAAGTATTCTTCAACTACTTAAACGGATCTGACGGATATGCAGGAAAATTCATGGAGTCTACCTACACACCAAATGGTGAGTGGATCGATATCTTCTTCAACAGTCTTGATACTGTAAAGAATGGCAGCGTAACCGTTGATGATTACATTGCACAGATGCAGCCACAGATGCAGGAAGCTCTTGACAATGCATGGGAATCTGTTCAGTAATTTAGGAAAATAGGAAATACGTATAGGAGGCCGGATCTTATGGTCCGGCCTCCCATTTTAAAAACAGGAAGATGCTTTTCTTCGAAAGGTGTGCGGCATGAGTAAAAGAAATGAAAAATATAAAATGAGCACGGCTGCTCGAAAAGAAAATCGGTACGGTCTGGCTTTTGTCACACCACCATTTATCGGTTTTTGTTTGTTTATGGCATTTCCAATTGTATTTGCATTTATTGCGAGTCTTACAAAATGGAATGGTATGAACAATATGCTGGATAATTTTGTTGGACTTCGAAATTACATAAAATTATTTACAGATGAAAAATTCTGGAAGGTATTGCTCAATACAATTATTTATATGATCGGTATTCCCTGCGGTATGATTCTCGGTGTTGTAATTGCACTTGGAATGAATCGCAAAATTCGCGGAATTAAGGTACTTCGTACGATGTACTACATTCCGGTTATTTCTTCTTTGGTTGCAGTATCTATCCTTTGGGCATGGGTATTCAACTATGATTACGGTTTATTTAATAGCATAATTAAGGCAGTGAGTGGAGTTCACGGACCAAACTGGTTGGGAGATGAGTTCTGGGTAAAGGTATCCATGATTATTTTTATGACATGGAAGGGACTTGGAACTGCCATCATTCTCTATTTATCTGGCCTTCAGAGTATCCCAAGAGATTACTATGAGGCAGCAAAAATTGATGGCGCAAGTGGATGGACTCTGTTTAAGCATATTACGTGGCCACTGGTTTCGCCGGTCACATTTTACCTGTTGATAACCGGCATTATCGGCGGTTTCCAGGTGTTTGTAGAAATTGTTGTTATGGTTCCAAACGGTGGCTTAAATTATAGTGCTGCAACCGTTGTGTTCTATCTGTATGAAAAGGCATTTACCAACAATCAGATGGGTTATGCCTCTGCAATGGCATTTGTTCTTGCAATTATCATCTTTATTGTTACTGCTATTAATTTTGTCGGACAGAACAAATGGGTTAAGACCATTGATTAGGAGGTAGAAAAATGGCAAACAAGAAAGATATCCAGTCAAGTGGTGGACGCTATAAAAAAGAGAGAAGAATGGATGCAGTTGTATTTGTTCTTTTAGCTATCGGTGCAGTTGCGATGGTATTCCCACTGATTTATATGATTTGTGCATCATTTATGACGAGAAATCAGATTTTATCTGCGGATTTTTCTCTGATTCCAAATCCGGTAAAGCACGGAAAATATCTGGAAGTATTATCAAAGCCGGAATTTATCCGAGGTGTAAGAAATACGTTATTGGTTGAAGTGCCGGTGCTTGTTGTGGGAGCGTTTACTTCCTCCCTTGCGGCTTTTTCCTTCAGTAAGCTTCGATTTAAAGGAAAAGATGCAATTTTCTTGGGATTTCTTGCAACAATGATGATTCCCTTTGCGGTTGTAATGATTCCGCAGTATGTGTTGTTTACAAGACTTGGACTTACAAACAATTTACTTCCTTTGATTCTTCCGGGATTATTTGGAAATGTTAGTATTATCTTTTTCTTAAGACAAAATTTGACCAGCGTGCCATATGAATTTGTTGAGGCAGCAAAAATTGATGGATGTGGTTATTTTAAAATGTACTATTCCATTTTCCTGCCTTTGATGAAGGGCGCTCTTATGACCCAGGTTATTTTGTGGTTTATGGGAATCTGGAATGATTATCTTGCACCCACCATTTTTGTGTCCAAGGATAAATGGTATACCTTGCAGGTAGTTATCAGACAGTTTAATGCTACCTATGCGGTTAACAGTGATTATCCGTTGATTATGGCAGCAAGTGTATTGTCCTTAATCCCGACATTGCTTTTATTCTTCTTTTTCCAAAGATATATTATCGAGTCACTTGCAATATCAGGTGTAAAGGGATAATGCATGGATAAAGGAGCATTTATACTGAATTGTTATCACGTAAAAAAGAATGGATTGGCAGGAGCCCATGATCCTTCCATGATGTGGGATCCTGTCAGCCGGACCTATTATTCTTATGCAACAGATGTGTTTGGAGAGGAGCTGGGGCTTACACAGCCTATTGGAATTCCGATTCGAAGCTCCAAGGACCTGGTCCATTTTCAATTTGAAGGTTATGCGCTTTCTAGGGAGGCCATTGAAGAAGGAAGAGATAACGGAGAATATCCTAAGACCTTTAATTTCTGGGCACCCTTCGTGGAATACGTAAAGGGCGAATACCGGATGTACTATTCTGCAACCAAAGCCTTTGGAAGTTCGGAATCAAGAATATGGCTGGCGGTTTCTAAAAGTCCCTTAGGTCCCTTTGAGAATCGCGGTGTGGTTTGCGATACCTGGGGAACTGATGATTCCTATCCAAATGCAATTGATCCGCATATCCAATGGGATCAGGAACGATGTTACCTGATTTATGGATCATATTTCGGTGGGATATACTGTAAGGAATTATCTCCGGATACGGGACTTTCAAAATCCGGGGATACCAGGGAGCTGGGGCATTGCATTTCCAAAAAGGGAAATCCGGCAGTAATTGATGGACCGGAAGGCGCATCCATGCTGTATGTGAAGGAAACCGGATATTTTTATCTGTTCCAGTCCTATGGATGGCTGGGAGATGATTATGATATCCGGGTTGGACGAAGCAGAAGCGTTACGGGACCGTTTTTGGACTGGAAGGGTCAAAATCTTGTGGAAGAGGGACTGGGGCTTAAGCTTGCCAATTCCTATGAGTTTCGGGCAACAGCACCTTTCGCGGGAACGGACGACAAAGATTGGTGCTTTGGAGGATTCCGGGGGCCCGGTCATGGAGTTCCCTTTTATGATCCGACAAGAGAAAAGTACTTTTTTGTGCATCATATACGGGATGGAGCTGTTTGTAACCGGTATGAGGATAAAAAGACGGGATTGGTAAGCTACCGAAAGCATTATATGATGATTCGACCGATGTTCTTTGTGGAAGACTGGCCGGTATTCGGACCGGAGCCGTTTTCCGGAGAATCCTTGGATTTAATATCTGTGTGTGCAGAGGATACAAAATGGGAAGTAATTTATTTGGATAATCTTGACAATACCCCGAAGAAATCTGTTATAATAGACGATAAGGCTCTAAAGGGAAATGGCAATCAGTATGTCTGCTATATGTGCCATGATTACGAGAATAATTGCAAGACAATCGCTGCAACAGGAATAAGCAAAGAAGGTGTCTGCTTCTGGGCAAAGAAGCAGAGTAGGTAAGAGCATGATTCATATTAAACGGTTGGAAGACGGACTACCAATATTTAAGGCTTTAGGATCCGATATTCGAATGAATATCATAAGACTTTTACGTGAAAATAAGGAGATGAGCATGAATGAGCTCGCTGTGGCACTGGGAGTTACAAACGGTGCACTGACCAGCCATGTGCGTATGCTTGAAGAGGCTGGGATTATCGTGGTCCTTCTGGAGAGAAATGCTCATGCAAACCGGAAAATGTGCAGAATCAAGGATACGCAGATTCTGTTTGACATTGAGGAAGAGGATGATAACGCAAAAAATCAGATTTATGACACAGAAATTCGTATAGGTCATTACTCTGATTATGAGATTTATCCGACCTGTGGAATCGCAACTGAAAAATCCATTGTGGGAGAAGTAGACGATTCCAGATATTTTGCGCATGCAGATCGTGTGAATGCGGAAATTTTATGGTTCGGGCGGGGCTATGTGGAGTACATGATACCGAACCTTTTACCTGATGCAACGAAGATTGAAAAAATTACCATGTCCTTTGAAATCAGTTCAGAGGCTCCGGGAAGCAATAGCGACTGGCCTTCTGATATCAGCTTTTTGTTAAATGGTGTAAATATTGGAACCTGGACCAGTGCCGGAGATTTTGCGGACGTAAGAGGCATTTTTACGCCAAGCTGGTGGCTGGATAACTGGAATCAGTATGGCGTCTTAAAGATGCTTACCATCAATAAAAAAGGAACCTTCGTTGACGGACTTAAGATTTCGGATGTAAATATTACGCAGTTCAATCTGAATTATCGTAGTGATATCCGGTTTCGAATGCAGGTTTTTGAAGATGCAGAGCATGTGGGAGGGCTGACCCTTTTTGGCAAGCATTTCGGAAACTACAATCAGGATATAAAGGTTCATATTACGTACAGCCAGATGTAAAGAGAAGGCCCCTGTGTTTTGCAGGGGCTTCTTATTTTTGGAGGAAAAATATGAGACAGGGAAAAAAGGGATTGGCAATTCTTTTGTCCGCAGGACTGCTCACAGGACTTACAGCCTGTGGTGTGGGAATGGATAAATATGATTTTTCAGTAAGCTACGATGGAATAGAGCGAGGGGAAATTAAGGCGCAGACCTCCGTTCATGATCCCTCGATTATAGAGGATAACGGATCGTTTTATATCTTCGGCTCCCACATGACAGCGGCAGCTTCAAAGGACCTCAGGGTATGGGATGCCATCGGAAATGGATATAATTGTAACAATAAAGTCTATACCGACATGAAATATTATGATTCCGGTGAGTTTGATTATACCGGAAATAAGACCAGTCTGATCCCTACAGATGACGGGGAATATCATGTGTGGGCACCGGATGTCATCTACAATGAGAAGCAGGGGCTGTATTACATGTATTACTGCACCTCATCTACCTATTGTGCATCCACCATCTGCTATGGAACCTCAGAGAATATAGACGGACCATACGAATGGAAGGGAAACCTGATTTACTCCGGACTTACGGTTGACACAATTGGCTCCACAGATGTGACAGACTATGTGGACTATGATACCGCGGTGGAACGATACACAAAGAAGGCAGGATATGAATACAACTTTGAAAAGTATCCAAATGCTATTGATCCAACCGTATTTTATGATAAAGACGGTAGAATGTGGATGGTGTATGGCTCCTGGTCAGGAGGAATTTTCCTGCTTGAGATTGACGAGAACACAGGAACCGTGATTCACCCCAAGGAGGATGAATCAGAGCAGATTGATGCGTACTTCGGAAAACGTCTTTTGGGAGGAGGACATAATTCTATTGAGGCACCCTATATTCTGTACGATGACATGAGTGGATTTTACTATCTGTTTGTGTCCTACGGGCAGCTTACCAGAGAGGGTGGATATCAGATACGAGTGTTCCGGTCGGAAAATGTAGATGGACCATATGAGGATATGAATGGGGCTTGTCCGGGAATGAAGGAGGCTCATGCATACTATGGACTCAAGCTTTCGGGGAATTATATGCTGCCGGGACTAAAATGTGCATACAAAGCGACCGGACATAATTCGGCTCTTATAAGCTCGGACGGAAAATATTATGTAGCGTATCATACACGTTTTGATAACGGAACCGAATGGCATGAACCAAGGGTAAAGCAGTTCTTTTTCAACGAGGAAGGCTGGCCCTGTCTGCTTCCATACGCAACCGATGGGGAAACGATTGCAATGGAAGGATATGAAACGGCTGACCTTGTGGGAAGATACTATGTAATCAATCAAGGGATGGAAATCGGAAATAAAGTGGCAGAACCCTTTATTCTTTATCTGAAAAAGGATGGCACGGTTATCGGAGAAGACGTAGAGGGCACCTGGTCCCAAAAGGATGGAAGCTACTATATGCATATTTCTTATGGAGAGAAGGAATATAGTGGTATTTTCTGCCAGATGAAGGACGAGGCTGGAAGTAATGTAATGACCTTTAGCGCTGTTGGTAATAATGAGAGCGTGTGGGGCGTAAAATATTAGGTAATGTTACGGAGAATAAAGATGGATAAAAAATTCGAATATAATAAGCCGTGGATCATGCAGAGAGCAGATCCTTATGTATATCGTCATACAGATGGATGGTATTATTTTACGGCATCTGTTCCGGCCTATGACCGGATTGTATTAAGACGCTCCAGAAGCCTAAGCCAGCTTTCAGATGCCGAGGAGAAAACACTTTGGGTGAAGCATGAGAGCGGACCAATGAGTGAACATATCTGGGCTCCTGAGCTGCACTTTTTGTTCGGAAAGTGGTACATCTACTTTGCCGGAGGAGAAAAGGAGGATCCTTGGAAGATAAGACCTTATGTTCTGGAATGTCAGAGCGACGATCCTATGGAGGGACCGTGGATTGAAAAAGGAAAAATGAGACGTGCATCGGAGGATGAGTTCTCCTTTGAGGCATTTTCCCTGGATGGAACCGTTTTTGAAAACAAGGGAAAGTGGTATTATATCTGGGCAGAAAAGGTAGGGGTTGGCAAACAGATTTCAAATCTCTATATTGCCGAGATGGAAAATGCCTATACTTTAAAAACCGTTCAGGTTCTGCTTACCACACCGGATTATGACTGGGAACGTCAAGGGTTCTGGGTAAATGAGGGACCGGGGATAATAAGGCGCGATGGCAGAATTTTTATGACATACTCTGCCAGTGAGACTGGAATCTATTATTGTGTTGGAATGCTTTGTGTCCATGAGGATGATGATCTGCTTGATCCAAGAAACTGGAAAAAGGAGCGTTATCCTGTCCTTAAGACCTGTGCAGAAAAAGGAATCTATGGTCCGGGGCACAATTCCTTTACAGAGGACGAGGATGGAAATGATATCATGGTATATCATGCAAGAACAGAAGCTGTTATAGAAGGGAATCCGCTGTATAATCCTAATCGTCATGCAATGCTTATGAAGATTCGATGGGATGAGAAGGGATATCCGGTATTTGAATATTGTTAAAATTAAAGCACTATACTGCAGATTTGATTCAGAGAGCAGTATGGTGCTTTTTGCATATAGCAATTTTTGCAATGTAGGAAACAAACTTTTCAATGGTATTTCCCGGAAAAGAAGATATACTGAATTTGTAGGTAAGTTTTCGATGGAAAACAAAAATGTGCGTAATTTTTTTAAGGAGAGGTAAAAAACTATGGAAATGACACTGAGATGGTATGGTTCAAATTTTGATACGGTTACATTAAAGCAGATCAGACAGATTCCGGGAGTTCATGGGGTAATCACAACACTTTATGATACAGAGCCGGGAGAGGTGTGGAGCAGAGAGCGTATCCGTGCCCTTAAGGATGAGGTTGAGGCTGCCGGACTTCACATTGCCGGAATTGAGAGTGTAAATATTCACGACGCCATTAAGATTGGAGCTCCTGAGAGAGAGCAGTATATTGAAAATTACATTGAGACCTTAAAGAATCTTGGAGAGGAGGATATCCATCTGGTATGCTACAACTTCATGCCGGTGTTTGACTGGACAAGAACCGAGCTTGCAAGAGTACGTCCTGACGGATCTACGGTGCTTGCCTATACCCAGGAAGCAGTAGACAATCTTGTTCCTGAGAAAATGTTTGAGTCTATCGCAGGGGATATGAACGGAACTATTATGCCGGGTTGGGAGCCGGAGAGAATGGCTCGCGTGAAGGAGCTTTTTGAGGCTTACAAGGATGTGGATGATGAAAAGCTCTTTGAGAACTTAAAATACTTCCTTGAGAAAATCATGCCGGTATGTGACCAGTACGATATCAACATGGCAATTCATCCGGATGATCCGGCATGGAGCGTATTTGGACTTCCGAGAATCATCATCAATAAGACAAACATCCTTCGTATGATGCAGATGGTTGATAACCCACACAACGGAGTTACCTTCTGCTCAGGCTCCTACGGAACAAACTTAGAGAACGATCTTCCGGATATGATTCGTTCCTTAAAGGGAAGAATTCACTTCGCACATGTTCGTAACTTAAAGTTCAACAGCCCAACAGATTTCGAGGAGGCAGCGCACCTTTCCTCAGACGGAACCTTTGACATGTACGAGATTATGAAGGCACTTTACGATATCGGATTTGACGGACCAATCAGACCGGACCATGGACGAATGATCTGGGATGAGGTGGCAATGCCGGGATACGGATTGTACGACCGCGCGCTTGGAGCAACCTATTTGAACGGACTTTGGGAGGCTATTGAAAAGAGCCATACCAGAGGGGTTGAGAAGCGATAATTTGGGTATAGGAAAAGGAGAAGAATCATGATTTTAAATGAGAATGGTTTAAAGGATAAAGCAGCATGGGAAGCTAAGGGATATATGCTTCCTGCATACGATAGAGCAGAAATGATTGAAAAAACCAAGGAGAATCCGTTCTGGGTTCACTTTGGAGCAGGTAACATCTTCCGTGCTTTTCAGGCTAATGTTGTACAGAACTTGCTGAACGCTGGTGTGCTTGACAGAGGAATTACTGTTGTGGAGGGCTTTGATTACGAAATTATTGAGAAAAAATACCGCCCTAACGATAACTATTCCATACTTGTCACCTTAAAGGGAGACGGAAGCATTGAGAAAACGGTGGTGGGTTCTATCGCCGAGTCCTGCATTCTGGATTCTGAGAATGATGTTGAATTTGGACGTTTAAAGGAGATTTTTGCAAAGGATTCCCTTCAGCTGGCAACCTTTACCATTACCGAGAAGGGCTATAGTCTCGTAGACGGAAAAGGACAGGTTCTTCCGGCGGTAGAAGCGGATTTTGCAAACGGTCCTAAGAAGCCGGCCAGCTATATCGGAAAGGTTGCAGCACTGTTATATCATCGCTATGAGAACGGCAAGAAGCCAATTGCCATGGTAAGCACCGACAACTGCTCACACAATGGAGACAAGCTTTATGCTGCAATGAAGGGATTTGCGGAAAAATGGGTAGAAAACGGATTTGCAGATTCGGGATTCGTTTCTTACATCAATGACAAGTCAAAGGTTTCCTTCCCGTGGACCATGATTGATAAGATCACTCCAAGACCGGATGCTTCCGTGGAAGAAATCTTAAAGGCAGACGGAATCGAGGAGCTTGAGCCGGTGATCACCTCAAAAAATACTTATGTTGCTCCCTTTGTTAATGCGGAAGAGACAGAGTATCTGGTTATTGAAGATGAGTTCCCGAACGGACGGCCGGAGCTTGAAAAAGGCGGACTCATTTTTACCACAAAGGAGACCGTAGACAAGGTGGAGCGCATGAAGGTCTGCACCTGCTTAAATCCGCTTCATACCACCCTTGCGATATTTGGATGCCTTCTTGGCTACACCAAGATCTCCGAGGAGATGAAGGATGCAGAGCTTAAAAAGATGGTGGAGATCATCGGATATAAAGAGGGACTTCCGGTAGTCATCAATCCGGGGGTATTAGATCCTAAGGAATTTATCGATACTGTGCTTGGTGTTCGTATTCCAAACCCATTTATGCCGGATACTCCTCAGCGTATTGCCACAGATACTTCACAGAAGCTTGCCATTCGCTTCGGTGAGACAATCAAGAATTATCAGAACGAGGGAAAACCGCTTGCAGAGCTTAAGCTGATTCCTCTTGTATTTGCCGGATGGGTGCGTTACCTAATGGCAGTGGATGACAACGGAAATTCCTTTGAGCTTAGCCCAGATCCACTTCTTGATACAGTTTGCCCACACGTTTCAGACATTAAGCTTGGAGACAACGAAGGCGTGGAGGAGAAGATAAAGCCAATCCTTTCTAATGTAAAGATCTTTGGTGTGGACCTTTACGGAATCGGTATGGCAGATCAGGTAATCGGATACTTTAAAGAATTAAATGCAGGTGTCGGAGCAATTCGTGCCACATTAAAGAAGTATACTGCATAATAAAACAGCCTGTACCTAATATTTTCAAATTATTAGGTATAGGCTGTTTTTCATATGGGGAAAACATACAATCTCTCTGAAAAAGAGTGTTTTAAGAGGACTTTTTAAGGATTTTTAGGTATACGTTAAAAAATTATTTGGGATATTATCAATTGGTTTGAAATGGGAAATGGCTCCTACACATTGAACACCTGGGTAAAAGAAGAACTGGAGAAGATAATAAACGCCTGTGGGATTAGTCTTCCCACGGGCGTATTCTATAGGTAACACCAAGGTCATCGCAGATTTTTTGACATGCGGCTTCCTCCTGTGGTGTCAGAGTGGTTGCAACGGTGGTAAGAACCACGTTTGGTACATATTTTTTAGCCTCCTTAGCGAAGGCAAGCATTGCATCAAAGGCTTTTTCGCCAAATTCGCTGCGGACAAGCTCGTGATATTTTCCAGCATCCGGGGTGTTTAAGCTGATGGATACGGTGTCGATAAGTCTCTGCATCTCGGGAGCAATGGAGCGGTTGTTGATCAAATCGCCCTGACCATTGGTATTGATGCGGATTGGCTTGTGATAGGTTTCCTTTACATATTTGGATACTTCAAGAATCAGATCAAAGCGCTCGGTAGGTTCTCCGAATCCGCAGAAGACGATTTCATTATAGGAAGCTACATCAAAGGCTTCAAATGCCTCTTTTACTTCCTCGAAGGATGGCTCGTGGGAAAGCCACAGGGAATTGGAATCCTCCATGTGATCTCTGGTCTGTCTTAAGCAGAAGGTGCAGGCACAGGAACAACGGTTGGTCAGATTTACATACAGATTGTTATGTACCTTATATACAATGGTCATTTCTTTTTTCATGGCAATAAAAAGCTCCTTTTCAAAATAGTTACTTCAATTTATCTAAAACCTCTTCAAAGCATACTCCGTCTGTAAGGGGAATATCCAGTTCGATAGAACTTAGAATGCATTTCTTGATAAACAGAGATGCCTTTTTTACGGAATCATTAAAAGGTATGCCGTTTACAGCATCCGCAGAGATGATGGCCGCAAAAATATCTCCGGTTCCGGAACGGGACTGTCCGACCTTATGGGTTTTTACGAAAGCCGGTTCTTTTCCCTCCTCATAGCAGAAATTGCAGATATAGCTTTTTTGCGGAATTCCCGTGATAACGACTTTGGAAGGACCAAGATCGGAAAGCTTTTTTACAAGCTCTAAAATCTCTGAGGTTTTTACCTGTTCCTTATACGGGGTATCGGTAAGGATACAGGCCTCCGTCAGATTTGGAGTGATGATGTCTGCATATTTTACGAGCTCCTTCATGCGTCTGCACATATCCTCTGTGTAGGTGGGATAGGGCTTTCCATAGTCCCCCATAACCGGATCTACAATGACGACGGTATCCTTAGTCCGAAAGTCGGTAATAAAGTTGCTGACGATGCGAATCTGATCAGCAGAGCCTAAGAAGCCGGTACTGATACCGGAAAAAGTCAGATGAAGCTTCCTCCATTCTGCAATATAGTCTTCCATACTTGGGGTGAAGTCCTCCATAAAATGACTTGGAAATCCTGTGTGGTTGGAAAAAATGGAAGTCGGAAGAGGACAGCACTGCACCTTCAGCTTTGAAATGATTGGCAGCTCAACTGCAATAGAACATCTCCCAAATCCGCTAAAATCATTGATGAGTGCTATCTTTTTCTGATGATTGTGAGAGTTATTTGATTTCATACCGGTAAAACCTCGTAATGATACTTTTTTCACGCTATTTTGTTATCATACCACAAATCTGGTTATAAAAGATATCCCCAGAATAAGAAAAAATAGTAGGGCCAAAAAATAAATTGTTTGAATCTTTATGGTTTGCTATAATGAGAAAAAGCGTAGGGGGATTATTTCATGAAGAATCTTTGGGCTAAATTAAGAGAAAGGCTATATGACCATTCTGTGGATATTGAGCAGCGAATTGGAACCATGTTTATGTCCATGGGATGTGTAGCCGCTTTTTTGGGACTGATGATATGTTTCGGAGCAAATGTTACGATGGCCGGATTTTTTGCAGTTGCAATCATTGTAATTGTTACACCTATAGTTATGATTATTTCTCAAAAAACGAAAAGGGGTGTGGCAGGCCGGATTATTATGGTTGCTTTTATCATTTTTGCAATCCCTATGGTCTGGTTTACGGCAGGAGGCTTAAATAGCGGTGTAAATGTATGGTTTGTGTATGAACTGTTTTTCATCACCCTGGCACTTCATGGAAAAATGGCAGGGATAGCCATTGGAATTGCAACTGTCATTGATCTGGGATGCTATGTGATTAGCTATTTTTATCCGGATCTGATCAAAGAGTTTTCACAACCGAGGCAGGCCTACATCAGTATCTGCGGCAGTGTGGTTATTGTGACCATTGCGATGTGTACTACGGTTGCCATACAGAAAAATATATATAAGGAAGAACAGCGCAAGCTCGAAGAGAATCAAAAAGAGTTGGAACGTGCAAACAGCTATCAAAAGGCTTTTCTTGCAAATATGTCCCATGAGATCCGAAGCCCCATTAATGCGGTTCTCGGAATGAATGAAATGATTAAGCGTACCGATAATCTTGAGGAAATTAAAAAGTACGCTGCAAATATTGAAGAAGCGGGAGGCGCACTTCTTTCCCTGATTAATGACATTCTGGATTTTTCCAAAATTGAGTCGGGGAACATGGAAATTGTCTGCAATGAATATGATGTAATGTCGGTGATACGCAGCAGCTACAATATGGTTTACCTTCGGGCAAAAGAAAAGGGACTGGAATTTCATATTAAAAATCATCAGAATATTCCTAAAACCCTTTATGGAGATGAGCAGAGAATCCGCCAGGTTATCACCAACCTGCTTACGAATTCCGTAAAGTATACGGAGAACGGGCATATCAATCTCGTGATTGATTTCGAGAGAATTGCCCCCGATAATATCGAGCTCCTTATCATGGTAATGGATACGGGAGTTGGTATTTCGAAGGAAAATATGGTGAAGATGTTTGATTCCTTCCAGAGACTGGATATTACCAAGAACCGTACCATCGAGGGTACCGGATTAGGACTTGCTATCACAAGAAACTTAGTCGAGCTAATGAATGGTAAGATTGAGGTAAAGAGTGAGATTGGGAAGGGAACGACCTTTACAGTTACCATTCCGCAACGTGTGATTAATCCAGAACCTATGGGATGCTTCCAGAAATCAGCGGTAAAAAAGACAAAGGAGTACAAAGAAGCCTTTCATGCGCCAACGGCACGGGTGCTGGTGGTGGATGATATGCAGATGAATCTGCTGGTAATCCAGGGACTTTTGAAAAAAACACAGATACAGGTGGAGACTGCATTAAGCGGGGAGGCAGCATTGGGGCTTTCAAAGCAGAAACAGTATGATGTTATACTGATGGATCACATGATGCCTGAGATGGATGGCATCGAAGCCTTTTATCGGATCAGGGAGGAAAGTGAGCTAAACAAGGATACTCCGGTTATTATGCTTACGGCAAATGCGGTAAGTGGTGTGGAGGCAGAATACATAGAGGCAGGATTTTCAGACTATATTTCAAAGCCGGTAAAACCGGACCTGCTGGAAAAGATGCTCAAAAAATACATACCGGAGCACAAAATAGAAGCATGACGCTTTTTTGTGTTCTGATTCAAAAGGCAAAATTTATTCTTAGGAACACAATTCCAAAAAGGGAGAAAAGTTAAATAGGGAAATAGGAAATTTATTTTGCAGCAGAAAGGGATGTGATTCTATGAATTTTGGAACAGCAGTTGTACTGCTTATCGTTGCCGTAGTCGTAGTACTGGCGGTAAGAACGATATATCGGAATAAGAAAAATGGAAAATCCTCCTGTAATGGGGATTGCAGCAACTGCCATGGCGGATGTCGCTAGTCGAATTTACACTTCAATACAATTTTTATGGCTGCAAAAAGCGCGATTTATGTAGGAATTTGGAACTATATATGCTATAATATACGCGCATCATGAAAAAGTGCGGGGAAGCTTTTCATACAGAAAACCCTAAAGAATTGTATATAAGGAGAGTTGCTATGGATGTTGATTTACTGAAGGACTGTGGCAAGGTGGTTACCTTTCAGGGTGGACAGTCTATCTGCCGTGAAGGGGAGACCGGACATTCCATGTTTGTTTTGTTAAAGGGAAGTGCAGAGGTACTGATCAATTCTTTTTCGGATAATCCACAGTCGGTCGGGCTGGTGGAGGAAGGAAGCTTTTTTGGCGAGATGTCTCTTTTGGAGTCAAAGCCACGCTCAGCATCTGTTGTTGCGGTATCCGAACAGGTTATTGTATTGGAGGTTTCCGAGACCGATTTTGCAATGCTTTTACTGAATGCGACTTCGATTACCTACCGCATTTTACTGAGTTTGAATAATCGTTTAAATACGATGCTGGATAAGATTGACGAGACAGATAAACGATTTGTGTATCAGTATAAAAAGAATCCCATTTACCAGACGGTGCAGAAAATGGATGTTCGCTCCTTTGATGCAATTGCAAAGAAGGACCCGGATTATGTCTGGACTCTGCTTAAGTATCTCAGCTCGTCTCTTGAAAAATTGAATACGGAGTACATACAACAACTGTCAAAATAAGGTGGGAAAGAAATGGCACGAACGGAAGAAAAGAAAAAGGAAGGGTATTTCCTCAAATCGAAAGTCCGCCGGATTACGACAGTTATTATTGCTGTTTATCTGGGTATATCGGCGGCATCGCTGTCGTATACCCGCGTTTTTTTTCGGGCAGATGAAGCTTTGACGAATGCTCTATACAAGTATAATCCACTTGAACGTGGAGATAAGCGAATAACGATTATAACAATTGATGAAGAAACAAAGGCTTTGTATGGGGATAACAATGAATGGTCCAGAGAAAAGTATGCTGATCTTGTGGATATTTTATCTGCGGATGGGGCAACGGTTATCGGCCTGGATGTCAATCTGTCCGGAGAAAAGGATAAAGCAGGGGATGATGCATTGGTAACTGCCTGCGAAAAGGCCGGAAATGTTGTTGTTCCAATGAATGCTTCCTTCCGGCAATTTGATGTAGAGGATGATCAGGAGGAATTGAAAAGGAACGAGGAATTCGAAGGAATGGAGGTTCCTTTGGAATCAGGTTCCAGTGAATTTAGAACACCGGCACCGGTTGCCCCCGATGAAATTATGGGGCAGATGGAAGTGCATATAGAGTACCCTTATGCGGATTTATGCGACGTAGTCTCTATGGGGGTTGTCAATGCGCTGCAGCAGTCGGTTGACGGAACGATTCGAAATGCGGCTCTTTCTGTAAGGTATATTGGAGAGGAATATGATGCCTTTGCAGTTTCGGTATATAAAATCTTTCAGGAGGCAAATGGAGAGGAGTTTGAACTTTCCAAGCTGGATGAAGAAGGAATGTTTGGTTTCAATGCGCTCTGGAATACGGAAAGTTATCAGAAGATATCGTATTCCCAGTTGATTTCGGGGAGCTATGACCCTGAGCTTATCGCAGGAAAAATGGTGCTTGTGGGAGAGTATGACCCTATTTCCTTCAGCAATCCCAAAGAATTCTTCGACGCACGCTTTTTGTATCAGGAGGTAATGGTAGATGCGTCTATCTTACAGGCTCTGATAAGGGATAAGGTTGTTGTAGATGTGAATCCATTGTTTCAGGCCCTTTTTTATGGAATTACCATAACCGTATTCTATATCCTGTTTTCCAGCAGAAAGCGTTTGCTGGCCTTTGTGGGACAGCTTTGCTGGGGCATTAGCGTATTTGCGATTGCATTTACTTTGAATATGCAGGGATATCGGTTTATGCTGTTGATTCCTCTGGTATTCACAGTTGTGTCTGTTATCATTTTTCTGATTCAGCATATGATCATGCAGTACGTGGAACGAAAGCGAATGGAAGCAACTCTAAAGATGTATGTGGATTCCAAAGTGGTAGATCAGATTGAGGACGTTTCACCCTTTGCACTCAAAACAGTAAGTGAACGTAAGAATATCGCAGTACTATTTGTGGATATACGAGGCTTCACTACCATGTCGGAGCAGCTTGAACCGGAACAGGTTGTAACCATTTTGAATGAATATTTCACATTGGTCTACGCCTCTATTCAGGCATGGAACGGTACCTTGGACAAATTTATCGGAGACGCTGCCATGGCAATCTTTAATGCGCCGAAGGATGAGGAGGACTATATCTTTCATGCAGTATGTGCGGCCGATGACATTCAAAAGGGGTTTGTATCGATTACGGAAAAATATCAAAAGCTGTATGGAAAAGAGATTCATGTTGGAATTGGTATTAATGCAGGAGAAGCAATTGTCGGAAATATTGGCTGTTTAAGAAGGATGGATTACACCGCCATTGGCGATACGGTCAATACGGCTTCGAGACTGGAATCCAATGCGGCTTCCAATCAGATATTAGTGAGTGAAACGGTAAAAAGAGCCATTGAAGAGCGGGCAAAAGTGGAATTTGTCGGTGCATTATCCCTGAAAGGAAAAAGTCAGGATGTAGATGCCTACAGCATAGAAGAAATCGATAAACCAAAGCCGCCAAATATGAGAGCGAGAAAGGAGTTCATCAATGAAGTACGTTTATTGTATTCCAAGGTTGAATCAAATATCCAGCTTCCTGAGTTTCTCAAAAAAATATAATGCAGGGTTTGAATATAATGACTTTTTCCTTCCATCGGTATTGGATGATGAGGAAAAGGTAAAAGAAATCCTGTCAGCATATAAAGCCCTTGACCGTGACAGAAGTGAGGATACGCTCCATGGAGCTTTTTTGGATATCTGTGTAAATTCAGATGATCCTCTTATTTTTAAAACCTCTGATTATCGTATCCGTCAAAGCATGCACATTGCAATGGAGCTTGGCGTGAAGGCTGTAATTTTTCACACCAACTATATACCGACATTTCGGCTGGAAAGCTATCGGAGAAGCTGGCTGGATCGAAACGAGAGGTATTGGAGAAACCTACTTTCAGAATATCCGAAGCTTATGGTTTATATGGAAAATATGTTTGACGATGACCCGGAATTATTAAAACAGCTTGCGATCCGAATGAAGAATGAGCCGAGGTTTGGAGTATGCTTTGATCTGGCCCACGCGTATATTTCCAATACTCCCTTGCCGGAGTGGATTTCTGAGCTTGCGACCTATGCAAGGCATTGGCATATCAATGACAACGATAAGCTTCAGGATTCCCATCATCCGGTGGGAAGTATGCAGCTGCCCTGGAGCCTGTACAAGGAATATACAGAGGCACTTCCAAAAGAAAAGCGTCCATCGGTGTTGCTTGAGGTACGGAGGTATGAGGACCTGGAGGCTTCCGTAAAATATATGGAAGAGCACGACATGTATCCGTTTTGTTAATTTTTCTCCCTTTTTAGAAATGAGTTCCCGAATAGCAAAATTCATTCTCAGGAACGCAAATCCGAAAAGGGAGTTTTTTATAAAAAAATAACTATAATTGTAGAATTACGAATAAAATTCGTATATAATATTCTCATATTCTAAGAATAGGAGGAAAGAAGATTGGCAATTCAGGATAAATACGGTGTTGCATTAAGTTTTCATGAGGAGCTTATTTTAAAAGCAATCTATGCAATGGGAGGGAAAAATGTTCCGACAAAAAGCATCGGTCCCTATCTGGAGAAGCATTTCGGATGCGACTATGCGAGAACAACAATTGTGACTTTTTTGCAGAGAATGGTAAAAAAAGGGTATGTGATCTCCTACAGGGATGGCAGAGAGTCTTTTCAAAGTGCTACTATGCCTTTTGAAGCTTATATTGCGGAGTGTATGAATGATTTCTGCGAGCTATGGTTTGACGGAAATAAGAATAAAATGATGAAGTGTATTCGAAATACATGAACTTTGGGGAGAAGTATATTCGAAGAAATCAACTTTTAAATTTGAACCAATGGGAGGGTTGTTACCATATAAAGGTGAAGGACACAAACGACAGTCGATTTATCCTTTCAAATGCTGCATTACATTTTAAGCTGAAGGCGCTCTCAGGTGGAAACCTGGGAGCGCTTTTGGTATAATGAGAAATATTTATTTATGCGATGCTCTTTACATGAGTAGCATGTAGTAGACTTGTTGTCATGGCAACCGATGCCTTTGGCATAGGAACGCCGTGTTGTTATTAAGCCACATGCGATGGAGGCTTATGTCAAGAGCAGTGTGAGCTGATATAGTTTAAGACAGAAGGAGTCGCTTTTATGTTAGAATTCGGAATGCCAACCTTAATTGAAAATAGAACTCTTGAGGATAATATTGCACTTTGCAAAGAATTGGGGCTATCCTTTATTGAATTAAATATGAATTTTCCGGAATATCAAATTGACAAAATTGAGGATGCAGATTGGTTTTATAAAAAAGCGGATGAAGCGGGCGTTTATTATACAATTCATTTGGATGAGAATTTGAATGTTGCAGATTTCAATCCATTGGTCAGAGATGCTTATTTGGAAACGGTACGACGTACAATAGAAGTTGCAAAATATTTTGTGGAATTAAAGAATAGGTATGGAAAGAAGGAACAGCCATTAACAATTAATATGCATATGCATCACGGGATATATATTACACTGCCGGACAAAAAGGTTCAAATGTATGAGAGAGATTTTGATGTATATATGGATTATTTTTTGCACTTTATAAAATCCTGTGAAGAGTGGATTGGCGATGCTGACATACATATTGCTATTGAAAATACAGATGGATTTCGTGAGTATGAGAAAAAGGCAATAGAAAGGATGTTAGAAAGTGCTTGCTTCGCTTTGACATGGGATATAGGGCATTCAAAAGGCACTGGAGAAATAGATGTACCATTTATACTTGATAATAAGAGCAAGCTAAGTCATTTTCACATTCATGACGGAAGAGAAATCCCACCTAAGAATCATCTGGCATTAGGTGATGGAGAAATAGATTTGATAGATCGTTTGAATGTGGCTAAGGCATGTAACGCGAGATGTGTTTTAGAAACAAAGACGATAAAAGCATTAAAGAAATCGGTGGAGTGGATAAAAAATGATGGAAATTAAATTTGAAGAGGCGAACAGAATAATATGTTTTACAAAGAAATTATAGATGAGAAGAGGTGTTGGTAGGTTGGTAGAAGAAACAGGGGCCGTTGTGTTTGATATTAAGCCGATATGCGTATATTCGGTAAAAGGAAAAACAAGAGTAAATGAGAATCTTGGAGACGAAACATTCGGTGGACATATCCATTGATTCAACCGAAATTGATTGAAGAAGCTAAAAATAGAGGATTTATTTAAGAGAGGCATCAGGATGAGGATTTTATATGGTACGACAAATAAGGGGAAATTACAAGCAATGCGTACTGCTCTACAAACATTTGATATAGAGCTTATTGGATTGAAAGATATAGAAAGTGAACTACCTAGTATCAATGAAGATGGAAAAACCCTCTTAGAGAATGCAGAAATTAAAGCAAGAGTATATTACGAAGCGTTTCATATACCGGTGTTCTCTTGCGACAGCGGTTTGTATTTTGACGAATTGGAGGAGGAAGAACAGCCTGGTCTCCATGTAAGGCGAATTAATGGAAAAGAGTTAACCGATGATGAAATGAGAGAACATTATGCTGCATTAGCTGCAAAGCATGGTGGAAGAATAACCGGACGATACAGAAATGCAATTTATTTTATCTTGGATGAAGAGCATCATTATTCCAGTATGGACATGTCAATTGCTACGGAACCTTTTATTTTAGTAACGCAGCCACATCCAAAGAGAGTAGAGGGATTTCCTCTGGATTCTTTGTCTGTTGATATTGAAACTGGTAAATATTATTATGACTTGGATGTGAAAGATGTAAGCACATCTGTAGATGATGGAGTTCGAAAGTTTTTTTCGACAATTCTATCAGAAAAATAACTGCCAGTTGATAAGTCGCCACCGCACACTCGTGACTTTAGTCGTGAGTGTGCGGTGGCTTTTCTTGTAAAAATGTAAAACATATGGTATAATA